>NZ_CP020469.1:1801382-2401843 GCF_003031405.1 Halomonas sp. 'Soap Lake #6' | reverse complement strand
CCTCGCTAATGGGTCGGCACGAGATTCTGAAGAGCCGCCAGCCCATAGCCCTTCACTGTTAAAACTAAATACGGGGTCAAGGTCGGTACGTTGTGACGCTGGACTAATGGAGGGTGCAATATTATCTAGCACCAGAGGCTCTGCGCTAGGGGTGGAGTAGTAACCCAGCACCATATGTGCTTGTGTGATTTGGCTACGGCCAATTCGCGCTCGAACATAAATCATCCTGAGGCGTTCGCCAGGAACGTCCAACTGTCTCAAGCTAACGTATTTGGCTATGGAGTAATCTTCACAGTCGCCTTGCCCCTGCCCCATGGTTTCCAGTGGAGTGGCCCAAAAGTCTTCCTGCCCCCAGTTGTGGATATCCTCAACCCAACGTATCCGGCGATTGAAAAAATCATTCACGTTGCGCAGCTGCGTCTGTATATCTTGTCTGCGCAGGCGTTCTAGGAGCTCAAACCATGCTTCCAATACGGCCAAGCCGCTTGCGCCATACTGCTGTTGCATACTTTGTCGCAAACGCTGAGGGTTAAAAGCAGTTGCCGGGGTAGGAAAGACACTCACTCCCGCGCCCAAAATAAGCGCGCCGACGGTCGCTAAAAACTGTCGGCGGGAAAGGGAGCTAAGGATGGGGCGGGGTGAGTCAGGCATAAGTGCCATTAGCATTCATCGAATATTTATTAAGACTACAAGCTACGGCATCTGAGTGCTATATATGCTTACGAGAAAGCTGCAATATTAGAAAATAAAAATTTAGAAAACAAAAACCAAGACAATGATAAGTAGTGTTGGTAGGTGGAAGGTGGTTGTAAAAGCCCTAAGCCATCCTTGGCTGAGGCTGTTAGCTGGGGCTACATTGCTTCTTCTAGTTCCTGTTCAGCTAGCCCTAGCTCAGCAAGCATCGGCTGAAGTGCTGGCCACACGTTCTCAAGAATAGTTGGCTGGGCCTCGGCGGTAGGGTGAATGCCATCGCTTTGCATCAGTTGGGCATTAAGTGCTATGCCTTCTAGCAAAAAGGGGACTAACGAAACCTCATACTCATCGGCGAGGGAGTGAAAAACGCTGGTGAAGGCATCGCGGTAGGCTTGGCCGTAGTTAGGGGGAATATCAATACCAAGCAATAATACCTCAGCATCGGCCTGTTGGCTTTGTTCAATCATACTTGCTAGATTGGCTCGCATTTGGTTCGGGTCTAAGCCTCGTAGGCCATCGTTCCCCCCCAGTTCTAAAAGAACGATATCAGGCTGTCGTTGTCCGATAATATCAGCAAAGCGCTGTGCTCCGCCGGATGTGGTTTCACCGCTAATGCTGGCATTTATCACCTTTGCCTGGCCTTCAAGGCGTTGTTCCAATAACGTGACCCAACCCTGTTCCTGCTCAATACCGTAGGCGGCACTTAAACTGTCACCCATTACTAGCAGGGTCGGGTTTTGATCTGCGTTGAGCGATGAAGCTCCGAAGGTTACTACCAGTGCCAGCGTCCCTCCGGTTACCATACGACTGAGTTTTTGCTGACTGAGTTTTTGCTGACTGAGTTTTTGCGGACTAAGTTTTTGCCGACTGAGTTTTTGCCAATCTGGTTTTTGCCAAGCTACAGGGATGCCACGCTTCATGCCTTACTCCTCTGACCCAATGTCTACGTTGCCAGCCGATGACGCGCCTGCACACCAGCCCTCCACCGACACTGCTTCTGCCCATAAGGTTCCTGATGCCGGGGTGTACCCGCCTGTATTGCTTGCTGAAAAACTTTCAAAGCAGGTAACTAGCGGTGAGCGTTCGTTAAATATATTACACGACCTTTCCTTGAGCGTGGCAGCTGGGGAAAGCGTTGCCATTTTAGGTAAAAGTGGTGCTGGTAAATCGACACTTCTAGGTCTTTTAGCAGGATTAGATACCCCAAGTGATGGTGAGTTGACACTATTTGGGCAACCCCTGAGTCGTTTAGATGAAGATGGCAGGGCGGCGCTACGTGCTGGACGTGTAGGTTTTGTATTTCAAAACTTCCAACTACTACCCACCTTGAGCGCGCTTGAAAATGTGCTGTTACCATTAGAACTCTCCCCTCGGGCAGGGGAAGACCACGTGGCTGCCCAGTGGCTTGAGCGCGTAGGGCTTGGTGAGCGCACGTGCCACGTGCCTAAACAGCTTTCCGGTGGGGAGCAGCAGCGAGTAGCTATTGCCCGCGCTTTTGTGACCGACCCAGAATTGGTGTTTGCTGATGAGCCTACCGGCAACCTCGATCCAGATACTGGTGCGCAAATCATTGACCTACTGTTTACTCTAAACCGAGAAGCAGGTACGACGCTGATTCTTGTTACCCATGATCACGCCCTTGCACGTCGCTGTGACCGCTGTTTGCGATTAGCTAATGGCAAACTTGAACCATTTGAGCCGGTGTCTATCAACGGGGGTGGCAATGAGTGATCTTAACTGGCGTCTTGCTGCCCGCAGTCTAAGGCGTGACCTGCGAGCAGCAGATGTTCGGGCGCTGTTTATTGCACTCGTGTTGGCGGTTGCTGCCTCTACGATGATTGCCTTTTTTCTTGACCGGTTAGAGCGAGGCTTGGAGCGTCAGGCTGGACAAATGCTGGGGGGGGATTTGGTACTTGAGCAGCGCGAACCTTTTTCTGCTGAGCTGCGTAGTACGTTAGAGCAGGCAGGCTTTGTGTTAAGTGATCAAGTTGAGCTTGTTTCAATGATTAGCAGAGGTGATCGCTTTCAGCCCGCGAGCCTTAAGGCGGTAGATGATGTTTATCCCCATTACGGTGTCTCCCATGTGGATGTTGGTAACGGCACCGAACAAATAGCCTCTGGCCCGCCAGCGGGGGAGGCCTGGGTAGACCCAAGGCTTGCCCAACTGATAGAAGTCGAGTTTGGCGACCGTGTTCAAGTGGGCCAAACCGAGCTTACCATTGGCGGTATTATTGAACGCGAAGCAGACCAATCCGGTGGGTTTGGCAACTTCAACCCTCGTTTAATGCTTAATACCGCCGATCTGGAAGCCACGGGTTTGGTGCAGCCAGGTTCTCGTATTGAGTTTGAACTACTGGCAGCGGGGCCTCCTGCCGCGCTGGAACAAGTACAGGGGCTACTTGGCGAGCTTAGAAGAGCCGGTGTTGACGTACGCGATGTTCGAGTAGATCGCCCCCAGCTAGGTAATGCCCTGCAGCGTGCCGAAAGCTATTTGGGGCTTGCCGGTTTAGCCGCTGTACTGCTGGCTGGCGTAGCGGTGGCTATGTCAACCCGCCGTTATGTGGAACGCCACCTGGATACTGCCGCATTATTACGCTGTTTTGGTGCCAGCCAGTATCAATTAGTGACGATTTTTACCATGCAACTGCTGGGATTAGCGCTGACTGCCTCGGTGGTTGGTGCGTTGCTTGGTTTAGTTGGGCAGGCGGTGCTTCTTTGGCTGCTCACTAGTTTTTTGCCCATGACCCTACCGCCTCCCGGCATTATGCCGCTTTGGTTGGGGATTTTTACCGCCCTTGCGGTGCTTGTTGGCTTTGCCGGGCCAACGTTATTGCGTATTAAGCAGGTTAGTGCGCTTAAGGTACTGCGCCGCGAACTGGATCCGTTACCACCGTCGGCCTGGTTGGTCGTTGGAGTGGCAAGCATCGTGTTTGGAGGCTTGCTATGGCTGTACTCGGGGAGTTTTCCTCTGGCGTTAGCGTTGTTGATTGGCGGTGCTGCACTACTCTGCGTGCTCTGGCTGGCGAGTTCACTGTTACTCAGTGGCTTGCTAAAAGGGGTACAGCGATTGTCAGGAAAAAGTGAGTGGTCACAAGCATTCCGTTTGGGTGGCCGGCAGTTAGCACGAAGAAAACAAGCGGGCTTAGGGCAGTTGCTGGCATTCTCGGTCACTTTTTTTGCTATGGCGATGATTGTTTTGGTGCGTGGTGATCTATTGACTACCTGGCAAGATCAGATGCCGGATGACACGCCTAACTATTTTGCTATCAACATACAGCCTAGTGAGAGAGACGCCTTTGAAGATGCTGTGGCACCTCGTGTGGAGACCCAAAGCACGCTGTACCCCATGGTGCGCGGCCGCATTACTGGCATCAATGGGCAAGCACCGCGGGATGCGGTGCCGCCAGATGCCAGAGGGGATAATTCTCTACGTCGCGAGCTGAACTTAACCTGGCAGGCTGAGGTGCCGGAAGGTAACCAAATTGTTGCTGGGCAGTGGTTTACACCGACAGGCGAGTCCCAAGGCTTTATGAGAGAAGTAGACGCAACGCCCAAACCTACAAATGGGATTACGCCTATTTCCATGGAGGATGGCCTCGCCCAGCGGTTAGGGTTGGGGATTGGCGATGAGCTAACATTTTCGGTAGGAGGGGATACGATTGCTACCCGCATTGAAAGCTTGCGTAGCCTTAATTGGGATAGCTTCACCCCCAATTTCTTCATTATCTTCCCGCCGGGTGTGCTGGAATCGTTTGGGCATAGCTATATCACCGCCTTTCACTTGCCTGATGTCGAACAAGGGTTAATTCGACAGTTGGTGAGTGATTTTCCTGGTGTATCGCTACTCAATGTAGATGCTATTTTAGGCCAGGTACGAGAGGTGCTGACTCAGGTTACCCGGGCAATAGAGCTTGTATTAGCGCTGGTGCTGCTGGCAGGTATTAGCGTGCTGTACGCAGCCCTTACCGCTAGTAGGCCGGCTCGAGCTCATGAAAGTGGCTTGTTGCGTGTGTTTGGTGCGGGCACCAAAATGATTTCCCGCGTGCAAGGAGCTGAGTATGCGTTACTGGGATTTGCCAGTGGTTTGATGGGCGCGGTGCTGGCTGAACTAGCTACCGCTGCATTGTACCTTTACTGGCTAGAGCTAACTCCCCGCCTGCATTGGGGGCTTTGGGTCATGCTGCCGTTAGGTGGGGCGCTGTTAATCGGTATTATTGGTCACGTGCTTTCTTATAGTTTGAGGCGCCAAGCCCCCGCTGCCAGCTTGGGACTTTTGGGTGAAGCGTAACGCCTTATGAGCAGGAAGGGGCGGCTATTTTAGCCGCCCCTTTGCCTCTCTTCAAAAGGGACTCAGTGGGGAGTGCTAAACGACTGACCGGTAGCGGTGAACTAAAATAGTATGGCTGTCCAGTTGGTCAGCTTTTTGGCACCAATACCATCATGAAACATACTCATGTAACACCTGACGCGGATGCGATGAAAGTCGCGTCAGGCTGCGTTATGATAGCGCCCTCGCTTTTCCATGATGACCCTTTCTCGTTACGAGGTTCCCGCCGATGTTCAGCCGTGATATGACAATTGCTGGATTCGATGATGTGCTGTTTGATGCCATGCAGAAAGAAGTGGCACGTCAAGAAGCTCACATTGAACTGATTGCTTCCGAAAACTACGCTAGCCCCCGCGTACTTGAAGCCCAAGGCAGCCAACTGACCAATAAATACGCTGAAGGCTATCCCGGCAAGCGTTACTACGGTGGCTGTGAGTTTGTCGACATTGCTGAAAACCTGGCTATTGATTATGCCAAAGAGCTGTTTGGTGCAACCTATGTTAACGTCCAGCCTCACTCCGGCTCCCAGGCTAACAGTGCGGTTTTTCAAGCGCTCGTAACACCCGGCGATACCATTTTGGGCATGAGTCTTGATGCTGGTGGCCACCTGACCCACGGTGCCAAGCCTAACTTCTCTGGCAAGCACTATAACGCTATTCAGTATGGCCTGAATGAACAAGGCCTGATCGACTATGATCAAGTGGCGGCGCTGGCACGCGAGCACAAGCCTAAAATGATTATTGCGGGTTTCTCAGCCTACTCACAAATTGTTGATTGGGCTAAATTCCGTGAAATCGCCGACGAAGTGGGCGCCTATCTTCTGGTGGATATGGCTCATGTCTCTGGTTTGGTCGCAGCAGGCATTTACCCAAGCCCGCTGCCCCATGCTCACGTGGTTACCTCTACTACGCATAAAACTCTGCGTGGCCCCCGGAGTGGTGTGATTCTCTCTGCTGAGAATGATGCAGACATTGAGAAAAAGCTTCAGTCTGCGGTATTCCCTGGTGGTCAGGGTGGTCCGTTGATGCATGTTATCGCCGCTAAAGCGATCTGCTTTAAAGAAGCGATGGCACCGGAGTTTAAAGCCTACCAGCAGCAGGTGGTGAAGAACGCCCAGGCGATGGCAAAGGTATTTATTGATCGTGGGTACGATATTGTTTCCGGCGGTACTGAAGACCACCTATTCCTGCTTTCGCTGATCAAGCAGGGTGTGACCGGTAAAGATGCTGATGCTGCCCTTGGCCGCGCCCACATTACCGTGAACAAAAACGCAGTGCCTAACGATCCACAAAGCCCGTTCGTCACTTCTGGTCTGCGCATCGGTACGCCAGCAGTGACTACCCGTGGTTTTGGCGAGCAAGAGTGTACCCAGTTGGCTGGCTGGATTTGTGACATTCTTGATGTGCTGGCGAAAGGTGAAGATTCCAGTGAGTTAGAAGCCCAGGTGCTGGATAAAGTGGCAGAAGTGTGTAGCCGCTTCCCCGTTTATAAGTAATTGCTCTTCTATAGTGCGGTAAGTATTGCTGATTAGCAGTATGTAAAGAAAAAGCGCTAACCCACTGGGTTAGCGCTTTTTTGGTTTCATAAGAGCATGTTCACTACCAGCCGCCTTGGCCCTCTAGCAAGCTGCGCGTGTTATTGTTGAGTGGTAGTCGGAAGTCTGCACTACTCAATACCATCGCATCACCTGCTCTCACTACCCGTGCGCTGACATAGAGGTAGTCTTGCCCTTGTGCATAGGTTCCCATCAATATAGAGCGCGCATTATGTTGAGCACTTAACCGCTGTACTTGGCGAGATAAAATGAGCTCGCCCACGTTTTCTTCGATGAACATACTGTCGCGCATTTTAACTTCGCGAACCTGCATGCCTTCGCGGGCTAAGGCGGATGCCATCAGCTCAGAACTGATGCGGCCAAATGTTGAGGATTGGCTCAGGTTATCGATGCTAACAAAAGTAGCCGCAATCATAGGGCTGTGACGGGTTAGGTCTGGGTTATTGCTTACCATTTGGCTGGCAGCTGCGTGTACCAACTCTGACAGGTCAGGCTCTGGTGCAGTATTAGTGTGGTTCGTATTGCCAAGGGTGCTACACCCTACAAGCATAAGCATGCTCAACACCGGCAGCAGTAAACAAGCTTTACGTGGCAAACAGCGCAGCAGAGAAGCTGCTGAAGAAGATAAAAGCATGGCGTTACCAGGTGTCAGTGATGGAAACAGTGGGTGTAGCAGGCGCTTGGGGAACGCGGTGTGGTGCATAATGGCGCCGATCTCCCGCGTTGATGTAATAAATATTGGAGGAGGAGTAGAGAATCCGGTTGTCCTCAACAATTTGAGTGGTAACGATAATCTCCTCATTGCCTGTATGTGTCCAGCTGCCAGAGGTAGTGTCAGCTAGCATGGCTGCAGGGATTAACGCTAGTGCAGGCTCACTCCAATTACGGAGTGGGAGGCTAGCCACTGCAACTCCAGTTGCAAGAGCTGTATAGGCGCCAAGGGGAGGGCGCGTATATCCCCGGCCCCGATGCTCAACCACCTCAACATTAACCTGGACGATGGCGCTACCTGCGTGTGGTTGAGTGGTTACATTTCCTCCTCGGGAAACTAGCTCGCTGGTAAGTAACGTGCGAAAGCCACGTTCGAACTCTCCACCGCTGTAGGCACTGAGGTGGCTAGACTCTCCAGCTGGGATGTGTAAATCCCTAAAGCGAACACGCTCGCTGCGTAAAATACCGGAAGCTTCATTCTGAGCCAAAACTTCCCAGTGCTGGGCAGCCTGCATCCGCTGTTGTTCTGTATAGGGATAGGTTGTTGCGATAGGTGCTTGAGAGGTATTAGCGTAAAAACAGCCGTTAAGCATAAGGCTTGCAAGCCCTAGGCTTACAGGGCGTAAAAAACGAGCTTTAGCGAATGAAATAAAACAAATACGCACCTGATAGTTCCTTATTGCCACAAAACGGCTTTTGATAGACTAGTTTGCCACGCTTAACTTAAATCGGCCACGAGGTTAAAAACTTGAATGAGTAATTGCTCCCATGCTTGAAGATCACCGCGCTGGACCGCGTCATGACTCTCTCCTTACCGCCTACACTGATGATGATAGCAATAGCGGCTGGATGATTAGCTATATTGATATTATGACGCTGTTAGTAGCGCTCTTCGTGATTATTATTGCGGCGGCGGGGGTGACTAGCCCTACGTGGCTTCCGCAAGAAGATGCATCGGCACCGGCGTATGATGTGCTGCCTACACTTGAAGTACCGCTACCCGCTGAGCTTGCCAATGTTCGTCAGCAGCGTGATGCCTATACCTTTTACATGACTCCAGGAGAGCTGAGCCCAATGGCGGTCAGTGCTGCGCTGGGTGTCGCTGGGCTACCTGCGCGCCGACCCGCAGTGGGAGTGCCTCCGTTATTGGCGCGTGTAGTTGAGGATACGACAGTGCAAGAAACACCCGTTGTGGATGTGATGTTGCCACGACCATTGCTGGCTACCAACGAGAATCAGCCAGTGTCTCCGCTATCTAATTACATGGTGCTGCTGACTGACCGTCCGCCGGTCAATGTTCAAGAAATAGAGGAAGAAACTGCCAGCAGCATTTTTGCGCTTGATGAAACCTTATTGGAGCGTGTAGGGGCATCCCTCTACTTACCTAATCTTGAAGGCGTCGAAGTGTCGCGGGTTGCTGAAGGCATCAGCTTGCGAGTACAGGATCAACTGCTATTTCCATCAGCAGCAGCAGAGCTTTCTGAGGGTGGCTCGTCGCTTGTCAGCAGTTTGATGGACACTATTCAGCGTTACGATGGCGAAGTATGGGTAGAGGGACACTCTGATAGCCAGTCTATTAATACACCTGAGTTTTCATCCAACTGGGCGCTTTCAAGTGCTCGAGCTATTGCCATTGTGGAAGAGCTTGAAGCCGCAGGTGTGGCCCCTGAGCGTCTGCGAGCAGTAGGGTTGGCAGCGACTCGGCCCTTAGAAGATAACAGTACTGAAGAGGGCCGTGCGCGCAACCGCCGTGTTGAAGTCGTTATTCACGTTGAGTAACCATATAGGATAGCGGGATTGGTAAAGTATAGGAGTGGGGTTAGTTATAGGCAGTTATGTACATAAATGGCGTTCACTCAGTGGAGCCTAAGGAAACGGCGATAAAAAAGCCCGCCGGAGAGAGGCGGGCAGTAGAGGGCTTGGTTCATTACAACTCACTGGTATCAGACTAGGGTGTACAGGATCTCCAGTGAGTACAATTTAAGTATAGTTATTTGAGGGGGTTTGCCAAGAGCTTGTGGAAAAATTAACCCTTATGCGTTCATAACGGAGTGCACTACTTTGGTGCTTTTGGTTTGCTCTTTTTTGGTGCTTGCCTGATTTTTGAATTATATTTTTCGTAGTCCTATGATTTTTTTTGATTAATTTTTTTCTGGCGTATGAATTGCAGTTTCTCTTGTTTAGACGCTGAAGCGCATAAGTGCTTTTGAGACTGTAAATAGGTGGTGCTATGCCTGAACATGCCAACGCTCCAATAACACCTACCAAGCTGTCCAATGAGTCGGCAGCGAGCAGTATTGATCCTGCACTGAAGCCACGTATAGTGATGACCGACCTTGATGGTTCTCTACTAGATCACGATACCTATGACTTTTCTCCTGCTGCCCCCTGGCTTGCTCGTCTTAAAAAACTGGGCGTGCCGGTAATTCCTGTTACTAGTAAAACCCGAGCAGAACTTATCCCACTACGTGAATCGCTTGGCTTAACGGCGACTCCTTTTGTTGCTGAAAATGGGGCTGTTATTGGATTGCCACCTGGATGGTGTCATGCCCGTTTAGACCGGCCGGGCAATGCACGTGATGGGATCGTTGTTAAGCACACCGGTGTTGATATTGGCTTTATTCGAGCGAGGCTCACGATATGGAGGAAGCGGCTGGATGTGCGTTTTACCTGCATGAGTGAGTTAAGCATGCCACAAGTGATGGAGCTTACAGGGTTAGATGAAATGCGTGCTAGGGCTGCCCGCCAGCGTGAAGGTAGCGAGCCATTCGTGTGGCAGGATGATGACGCAGCACTTGAAACGTTTCGTCTTGCATTAGAAGGCGATGGTCTAGAGCTTACCCAAGGGGGGCGCTTTTGGCATGTCATGGGACGCGCCTCGAATAAAGGTAGTGCAGTGGAGTGGCTCATTAAACGCTTTAGCGCGCTTAGGGGGAGTCCACCACTGTCACTGGGGTTGGGAGATGGTCCCAACGATATCACCATGCTCAATGTGGTTGACCAAGCGGTCGTTATCAGAGGTGGGCACGAGCTGCAGGTGGTGCCGAGTAATGTGTCTTTGTACCGTACTCAGGCCACGGGTCCAGAAGGCTGGGTCGAGGGGGTAGTCCACTGGTGGGGGCGGGACGATAATCGCCTTGCCACGGTACCGCAAGGACATGCTGTCGTTATATGAGCGCATGCGCTTTAAAACGTATGGCCTAAGTGCCAAGGGAGCCAGCTGAATGAGTGATTTTCATCAAAATGGTGTGATTACCGACTTTCATAACTTAACGCGCCGACCGGTTGACGCACTTGAGCAAGAGCTTTGTCAGTTTGCCAAGCGGCGACCAATGGGATTGATCTTACCCTCACTTTTTTCTGAACTAGAAGGTCCTGCACTGTCAGCTATTGTTGATGAATTGGTAAAAGTGCCCTATCTCAATGAGATTGTGGTTGGTTTGGATCGCGCTGATCGTGAACAGTTTTTATATGCGCGTGAGTTTTTCTCGCGCCTTCCTCAGCACACTCGCATTTTATGGAATGATGGCCCTCGTTTGAGAGCGTTGGATGCTGAGCTAGAACACCATGGGCTTGGAGCATTGGAGCCGGGTAAAGGGCGTAACGTATGGTATTGCGCGGGCTATATCCTATCCTCGGGGCGTTCAACGGTGGTTGGTCTGCATGACTGCGATATTCTTACCTACGACCGAAGCTTGTTGGCACGGCTTATGTACCCAGTTGCCCACCCGCGATTTAACTATAGTTTTTGTAAAGGCTATTACCCCAGAATTGCTGATGGCAAATTAAATGGTCGGGTCTCGCGACTAATGGTGACTCCACTATTGCGCGCTCTTAAAACGGTGTGCGGGCCGCTTCCCTACCTAGATTACTTGGATAGCTTTCGTTACCCGCTTTCTGGGGAGTTCGCAATGCGTAGTGAAGTGCTGGAAGGGATTCGTATTCCGGCAGATTGGGGGCTTGAAATTGGTGTTCTCTCTGAGCTACAACGCAACTATTCCCAGCGGCAGCTATGCCAAGTGGATATTGCTGACGCTTATGATCACAAGCACCAGCCGGTGAGTGAAAAAGATCCGAGTGGGGGGCTTAATCGCATGAGTTTAGATATAGCCAAGGCGCTGTATCGTAAGCTTGCGACCCAGGGGGTAAGTTTTAGCAATGAGGATTTCCGGACTCTTAAGGCTACCTATTATCGTTATGCGTTAGACCTAATAGAAGCCTACGATCACGATGCCACCATGAACGGACTAAGCCTAGACCGCCATTGCGAAGAGCAGGCGGTTGAGTTATTCGCTAGCAATCTGTTAGAGGCGGGTAACCTGTTTTTGGATAACCCACGCGAGCGCCCATTTATCCCTAGTTGGAACCGTGTTCAAGCTGCCGTGCCTGATTTGCTGGTGCGTATGCACGAAGCCGTTGAGCTGGATAATCAAGGCAAGGTTTAGACACCCGCAGCCTGGGAGCTAGGTTTTTGTGCTTAGGTTTTTGTGCTTAAGTTCTTATGCTTAAGTTCTTGTGCTTAGCTTCTTACACTGGTTTCTTTCTCCTAAGGTTTGCAGAACTCAGTATGGTAAAAGGCCAGCGACCCTTGGGTGGCTGGCCTCATTTTTAATGCTTGCTTTTGATATTAAGTTTTATACCTGGATTAAGGCGAAGTTAAAAGTCGCTGTCATAGGCTTCGCGTGGGGCTGAAATGGGTAGTTTAGCCTGTTTATATCCAGCGCCTTGATGGCTCTCTTGGTTAATACGAAAGTGGGCAACCAGCTGGCGCAGTTGGGTGCTGAGCTGTGCCAAAGCCTGGGTAGCGTGATTGCTTTCTTGCACTAAGCTGGCATTTTGCTGGGTCATTTGATCCATCTGGGTTACTGCTTGGTTGACCTGCTCGATACCGCTGCTTTGCTCAATCGTAGCGGCAGAAATTTCCTGAACCAGCGTGCTGAGCTGTTTAATATCGTCGACCATACCATTGATCACATCGCCGGTATCACGTACCTGACGACTACCTTCAACTACTTTGCTGTCGGATGTCTCGATCAGGGTTTTGATCTCTTGAGCGGCCGCGGCTGAGCGGCTGGCTAACTGGCGAACCTCATTGGCCACTACGGCAAAACCGCGGCCTTGCTCACCTGCTCGTGCGGCTTCTACTGAGGCGTTGAGGGCTAAAATATTGGTTTGGAAGGCAATGCCATCAATAGTGTTAACGATACTGCTCATTTGCGTGGCGCTTTCGTTAATCGTTGCCATGGTCGTGATCACGTTAGACATCGCATCACTGCCACGCTGAGCACTGTCGGCCGTCCTAGTTGCAAGGGTGCGCGCATGATCAGCGTGTTCAGCATTCTGCTTCACCGTAGCGGTCAGTTGCTCCATGCTGGAAGCTGTTTCTGCCAACGAAGCTGCTTGCTCTTCAGTACGTGTAGAGAGCTCTTCGTTCACGGCCACGATTTGCTCTACACCATTGTTGACCTGGCTCGCCCCATGATGAATATCGCCAATCGTTTCTGCTAGAGTTTCACGCATGCGGTTGATATCAAAAAGTAAGCTGTTCTGATCCTTCTCCGAAAGCTGGGTGGCTCGGGTAAGGTCTCCGTCAGCGATATGGCGTACCACGCTAGCGGCATAACGTGGATCACCCCCAAGTCGACGCGCCACATCACGAATCACCCACCCCATCAGCAGTGTCACAGGCAAGCCGATAATCAGTAAGATCACTATTGAGCGAATCAAACCAGCAATAAAAGCGTCATTAATATCATCAATATAAACACCTGCTGCCAGAGACCACTGCCACTTGGGAAGATGAGCCACATAACTGATTTTCGGTACCTGGTCGTCCCCGGTGATGCGGCGAGAGTAGTAGCCGACATGGCCGCCACCGGCTTGCGCTGCTTCAAGAAAAGCCGCGTAGAGGTTCATTCCACTGGCATCTCGGTAAGCGGTCATGTCTTCACCACGTGGGCGGTTGGGGTGGGACACAATGCGTAAAGCGTTATCAAAGGAGAAGATATATTCGCCTTCACCAAAATTCACGCTCGACATATTGTCGATAGCGCGCTGTTGGGCGTCTTCAAGGCTCAGGTCGCCACTCTCCACTCTGGCCTGCAGGGCTTCAAGCTGACCATGCACGCTTTCGACTACGTGCTGGATACTGTCGCGGCGTTCGCTCGCAATCGTTTGGCGATTTTCCAGCGCCAGCCAGCCAACTAGCAGCAGCATGGCTATCCAAATGATACCCAGCGTGCCCCAAAGTTTTTGTGTCGTCGTAAAACTTTTCATGAATTCCCTGATAACTGTTTTTAAGAGATGAACAAGCCCAAACATGTATCGGCCATAAGGGCTAATGCTTGAGACGAGTTTTGAAAAACAGACGCAGCAAATGTTTTTAATTCTTTGGTGTTATAAACATATAACAATATTGCTGATATAGTCAGAGTAGAGCATTACCCGAACAGGTCAGTGGCAGGAGGAAATGTATGCAACACCCAATCGTTACCCACTTTTTTGATGAGGCGAGCAATACATTCAGCTATGTGGTGCAAGATCCTGATAGTCGTGCCTGCGCTATTGTTGATTCAGTACTGGATTTCGATTATGCCGCTGGGCAAACGGGGGTGCGCTCGGCCGATAAAATCATTGGCTTCATTCGGGAGAACGACTTAGAAGTGGAGTGGATCCTAGAAACCCATGTACATGCTGATCATCTCTCAGCAGCCCCTTATTTACATCAACAGCTAGGCGGCAAAACCGGTATTGGTGCACACATTGTTGAGGTGCAGGAAATATTCGGCAAAGCGTTTAATGCAGGTACTGAGTTCGCTCGAGATGGCAGTCAATTTGATGCGCTGTTCAATGAGGGGGACGTGTTGACGATTGGCTCCTTGCAAGGTCACGTACTGCACACCCCAGGGCATACGCCTGCTTGCTTAACCTATGTAATAGGAGAGGCTGCTTTTGTGGGCGATACGTTGTTTATGCCTGATTACGGCACTGCGCGGTGTGACTTTCCCGGTGGTGATGCGCGTACGCTTTACCGCTCAATTCAGAAAGTATTGGCGCTACCGGAGCAAACACGACTGTTCTTGTGCCACGACTATAAGGCGCCAGGGCGCGATACCTACCAGCACGAAACCAGCGTGGCTGAACAGCGCATGGCTAATGTGCATGTGCATGAAGGCATTGGTGAAGATGAGTTCGTGAAAATGCGTTCTGAGCGCGATGCCACCTTGGGTATGCCGAAGCTGATCATACCATCAGTGCAGGTCAATATGAGGGCGGGCGAGATGCCCCCAGCTGAAGATAACGGCCAAGTCTATCTGAAAGTACCGATTAATCGTTTTTAACCTTCTTTCATCTTGATCAAGGAGCACCATATGAAAGCTAACGTAGGTGGTATCGATAAAGTCGCACGTATTGTCGTAGGTGCTGTGCTTATAGGCCTGGCGCTTACTGGAACAATCGGTGTCTGGGGGTGGATTGGTCTTTTGCCACTGGCAAGCGGTCTTTTTAACTTCTGTCCGCTCTATCCACTGTTGGGAATTTCAACATGTAAAACCAAGCGTTAACACGCGTACTCCGTTCCATGATTTAACGGGGTAGCCAATGTTTATGAACAATTAATAGTAATAGGAGTAATCCGTGGACTGGATCGCAAGTCTGCAAGGATTGGTGGGGGGCGTGCTGATAGGGCTTTCTGCCGTATGGCTAATGGGGTCGCTGGGTCGCATTGCGGGTATCAGTGGCATTGTCGGTGGCTTAATTACCCAGCGACCTAAAGGCGATAGTGCTTGGCGGTTGGCGTTTTTCGCTGGGTTAGTCAGCGGCCCATTGTTGGTAATGGCAGTAGGCGGTGGGCTGGGGAATGTGGTGAATGTGCCTGGTGCGGTGATTGGGGAGCCTGCGGGTGGTGTTTCATTGATGTTACTGTCTGGGCTATTAGTAGGTCTGGGTACCGGGCTTAGCAGTGGCTGTACCAGCGGTCATGGTGTATGTGGCCTGGCTCGCTTGTCGCCTCGCTCCATCGCGGCTACCTGCGTGTTTCTAGTCGCCGCAATTGCCACTGTATATGTAATACGCCATGTCATTGGAGGTGGCGCATGAGTAGTGCAACAGTAAAAACAGTTGCTGGCTATATTGCTGGCCTATTGTTTGGCCTAGGACTGGCGGTTTCAGGCATGACAGACCCTGCACGTGTACTAGGCTTTTTAGATATCACTGGCGCCTGGGACCCAACATTAATGTTTGTGTTAGGGGGGGCTGTGATTACGACGTTTATCGGCTATCGGCTTGTCTACGTACGTGGCGGACCGTTGTTTGGTAACGGCTTTCAACTGCCGAGTAAGCAAGAACTAGACGTTAAACTGCTTGGTGGAGCTGCGCTGTTTGGTATTGGCTGGGGGCTTTCTGGCTATTGTCCTGGTCCTGCCATTGCTTCACTTGGGGGGCTGTCGCTACCTCTCTTAGCCCTTTTAGTCGCCATGGTCGGTGGGTGGTTCATCGCCAAACGTTTTTAACGCCCTGTTTTCATCACTTTCGTTTTAGCTACTGCTTTCATCTCTGCCTTGACCACCGCTTTCAGCACTGTTCTTTTTGTTCACTGACTACAGAATCTGAGTGCCCCAGCTGAGAATGTTAGCAATGGGTAGTGCACTCAGATCCTGTATCCGAGAGCTTTCGGAGTTAAGGGGCTTCGCTACCCATCATCTCGATCAAGCGCTCTTCGCTAGGTAGGCCTTGAATACGATCAATCCGCACGTTACCGCTATCTGTTTCACGCTGAAAAGCGCTAGTGGGAGTCGCGTATAAGCCTAGCTCCTCAAATAGCTGGTTATTGGCATAGACCTGCTCTTCTATATCTCGAGGCTGTGCACTGGCGCTGATGGTTGCTCCTTTGCTATGGGCATTGAGCGCGGCTGCCGGGTCGTCTGCTCCAAGCATGGCCGCAGCCATGGCGGGGCTATTGTGGGATAAAATACCGACCATAATATGACGTAACTGGACTTGGCCACTCTCAACCCATGGTCGTGCTTGCTCCCAAAACTGGTGGCAATAGGGGCAGTTTGCATCGGTAAAGGTGTAAATAATCCGCGGTGCTTCTGTATCACCATCCTGTATCCAGTGGCTATCTTCCAGCAACTGCCATGTTTCAGCTTCCAAGGGGGCACGTACATGCTCATCTAGCTGAGCTTCGGTGAGGTCGTTGCCTTCACTATCCATCAGTGTGCCTACAATGGCGTGCTGACCATCCGGGGTTAAATAAATCGCCATGTCTTGCCCCTGAACGCTAGCCCCATAGCCTCGCAGCCCACCAGGTGCTTCGAATTGCCCGTAAATAGTTATCCCTTGATTACTAAGCGCCTGCACTGGCGCTGGAAGCTCTTCTGCATGGCTTAGCGGCACAGCGCTAATGCTAGCTAACATAATAAAACGGCTTAGGTGGGAAAGAGAAAAACGAGGCATAACCGTATCCTTAAAAATAATCACTGCAACAGTGTGTCATCACTCGATTATCTGGCGATTATGTTTCTCTATCCTGAGGCATTATGTCGCAACTTTCAGCCTCAGTTTCCATGCTCAACTTTCATGTTTCAACTTCTCGCCACTAGCCAGCGTACTGCATAGGGTGGAAGGGCGGCATCTTCCCTCCAGGGGGTGTCGGAATTTAGGGGTTGCCAGTCATGCAGCCCAAGCAACTGGCTTACAGGCTCTCCAAAGTTATCAAAGGAGAGTAGTGAGTCGGTAACATTAAAAAGCGCTAATAAGCGTCGTCCCTCTTTGAGTGGGCCACGCTCTATAGCGAGTAGCTCTGGTGGGGTTGGTAAGACCCGCTGGGCAGCGTGGGGATGGAAGCAGGGTTCGTTACGGCGGAGTTCTAAAAGAAGACACAGAGCATGGAACACATCATGGGTTGGCGTGGAAGGGCTCTCCAGCAGCAGGGCAAGCTCATCGAATTTCCAGCGGCGTCGATTAATTGAGCGAAGTCGCCCACTACGCTCAACGCCTTCTACATCGTTAAGCGTTCCGGTCAGTGTGTGTAAGTAGAGGGCTGGGATGCCCTGTAGGCTTAGCATGATAGCTTGGCTACATATAAAACGAGCAATTTGCCAGGGGTCTGGTCCTCGGCGTGTGCCGCGCATAGCTTCGAACCAGGTAATGTTAATCTCGTAGGGCGTGTCACTACCGTCTGGGTTGCTGCGCATGCTGACAAAACCGCCAAAGCGGTGCATTAGCTCCAGAAGCGCGTCCCGCTCATGGTCAGGGAGCAGGCCTTCAAGAGGGCGTACACCAATGCCGTCATGGCTGGCGGTAAAGTTTAAATAAGTACACTGCTTAGGCAGTACTGGCAAGCTGGCAAGCCAGGTTTGCAGTGTGGTTGCCTCTCCTCGGGTTAAGGTGTGTAGCAGCAGCGGTGGTAGGGCAAATTGGTATACCATATGTGCTTCATCGGGCGCCCCTTTAGGAAGGCGCTCAAGACCAAAATAACTAATGTTTTCTGCATGAGGCACGTTGGTTTCGGTAATGAGTAGGGTGCCTGGCGCTATTTCATCCACAATCGCGCGTAAAAGGCGCACGACAGTGTGAGTTTCCGGCAGATGGATGCAGGAGGTGCCTAAGCGTTTCCACAAAAACGCGACTGCATCCAGGCGAATCATGCGTACGCCTTGTTGGAGGTAGAACAGCAAAATACCGACAAACTCTAGTAGTACGTCCGGGTTTTCAAAGTTTAAGTCGATCTGATCTTCTGAGAATGTGGCCCATAAGTGGCGGGTGCCGCGTCGAGTTGAGATTGGGACTAACAGTGGGCTGCTGCGTGGTCGTGTTACTTGAGAAACGTCGGTTTCTGGATCTACTTCAATAAAGTAGTCACGACCAGGCAGGCTGCCGGTCAGGTAGTCTACAAACCAGAGCGACTCACGAGAAACATGGTTAAGCACTAAATCGGCCATTAGGTCGTAGTGGCTAGCCAGCTCGCGAATATGTGACCAGTCGCCTAATACGGAGTCTACCTCACGGTAGTGAATCACTGAGAAACCGTCGTCGCTACTCCAGGGAAAAAAAGGCAAAATGTGCACGCCACTGATGCGTTCGCCTAGATAGTGTTGAAGGAAATGGCTGAGTACTGCTAGTGGCGGGGTGTCTTCAGTAACAATAGAGTCCCCATAACTGATCACCCATTGATCTTTCTCGCTCCAAGTTGGTGCATTGGGAGCGGTAGTGTTATAGGGAAGGGCAGCCGGAAGCATAGGGCGAAAGTGCGCAATGTGCTGTTCTAAACGTCGCTGCACTTCGTCTGCACGGGGGCCGTAAAGGTGCGATAAGTAGTGATGAACTGTTTTCTCGAACAATGACATGCGGGCGCTCTCCTAGACAACTTACGACAAACGCTGCAGCTTGTGTGCCAAATCGTTACAATGCTAGGTTAATGCCGCGTTGAATGAATATGCTTTTTTGTGCTGTTGCCCGCACGTACTGACAATAGGTTGACTGCCATGCATTGCCCTTTTTGTGGAGCTAATGATACTCGTGTGACCGATTCGCGACTGGTAGCAGAGGGTGACCAAGTGCGTCGGCGTCGCCAGTGTGCAAGTTGCCACGAGCGCTTTACTACCTATGAAACCGCTGAACTCGTCATGCCACGGGTTGTAAAGTCTGATGGGTCGCGTGAGAGTTTTAATGAAGCTAAGTTACGGGCGGGTATGCTGCGCGCGTTGGAAAAACGCCCTGTCAGTGCAGAGGCAATTGAGGCATCGGTCGAACGTATCCGGCAGTCGTTACGTGCCAAAGGGGACCGGGAGGTTAATGCCCGCGAAATTGGCGAGGCTGTTATGAAAGCGTTAAGTAATCTAGATCAGGTTGCTTATATCCGTTTTGCATCGGTGTACCGTAAATTTCAGGACTTGGATGAGTTTCGTGCTGAAATCGACCGGCTTTCCCAGGAGCCGGATCAAAACCCTGTCGCGGCATCCCCGCATAGCGACGGAGAGCACTAAATGGACGCCGGGTCTAGCCATACGCAATTTACGCTATATGACCACCAGTACATGGCTCGCGCCATTCAGCTGGCCAAGCAAGGCCTTTATACCACCGACCCAAATCCCCGCGTTGGCTGTGTCATCGTCCGCTATGATGAGTGCAAGCAGGGGCGAATTGTGGGCGAAGGCTTTCACGTCAGGGCCGGAGAGCCCCATGCGGAAATACATGCACTGAAAGGAGCAGGGGAGTTAGCCAACGGGGCAACGGCTTATGTCACGCTTGAGCCTTGTTCCCATACCGGGCGCACTGGTCCGTGTGCTGTGGCGCTGGCCGAGGCCAAGGTTGCCAGGGTAGTTCTCGCTATGGTTGATCCTAACCCCTTGGTGAGTGGGCGAGGTATTAAGCTGCTTGAGGCATCGGGCGTGATAGTCGAGGCCGGTCTTTTGGAGAGCGATGCTCGAGCGCTCAATCCAGGCTTTATCTTACGTATGCAGCATCAGCGGCCCTTTGTGCGTCTTAAAATGGCCATGAGTCTGGATGGTCGTACAGCAATGGGGTCGGGAGAGTCTCAGTGGATTACCGGCCCTGAAGCACGCACTCAGGTACAGCGGTTGCGTGCACGTTCTAGCGCTATTTTAAGCGGTGTTGAATCACTTATTATGGATGATTCTCGGCTAACTCTTCGAGCAGATCAGCTAGCTCTGGCCAATGCCGATGAAGTGGTTAAACGCCAGCCATTGCGCGTTATTTTAGATTCGAGGCTGCGCTTACCGCTTGCTGCTGCCTGCTTGCGCGAGCCGGGGCGTACACTGGTCGTCACCACCGAGCAGCACAGCGAAGAAAAGCGCTGCAAATTGGAAGCGGCGGGTGCAGAAGTCATTGTATTTCCCGCTGATCAGGCAGGGCGTATTGCGTTAGCTGATATGTTGCGCTGGCTAGCTGATAATGAACAGGTCAATGAGTTACTGGTAGAAACCGGCGCCACGCTTGCTGGCGCGCTTTTGGATGCAAATTTAGTCAATGAGCTTCAGTTATTTGTTGCCCCGACGATACTTGGTGGTGAAGCAAGACCCTTATTTGCGTTACCAGGCTTGACCCGAATGGCAGATCAAAAACGGCTCACTATTAAAGAGATGTGTGCTGTTGGTGGTGATTGGCGCATTATTGCTGAGCCCTATCTTGCCAAATCCTATACCGACTAGCGCAAGATTCTATAGCAAGGTACCCTGACGCGCGAAATCGCATCTAATGCGACCACTTTTTTGGGAGATTCCATGGCGCACTTCTCTTCTGGGGGATTATCCCCTATCGCTGAGCTGGTGGAAGATATTCGCCAGGGTAAAATGGTGATTCTCATGGATGATGAGGATCGCGAAAACGAAGGTGATATCATTATGGCGGCCGAAAAGGTTCAGGCCGAGCATATCAACTTCATGGCACGTTACGCGTGTGGTCTTATCTGTATGCCAATGACCCGTGAACGTTGCGCACAGCTGAACCTGCCGCTAATGGTGCGTGATAACGGCTCAGGCTTTGGTACCAAGTTCACGCTTTCCATAGAGGCAACCGAAGGCGTTACAACCGGTATCTCTGCGGCTGACCGCGCTCGCACTGTTCAGGCTGCGGTAGCGTCGAATGCTAAGCCATCTGATATTGTACAACCAGGGCATATCTTCCCGCTGATGGCAGAACCTGGTGGTGTGCTGCGTCGTGCTGGCCATACTGAAGCCGCTTGTGACCTTGCCGCTTTGGCTGGTTTCGATCCCAGTGGGGTGATTTGCGAAATCATGAACGACGACGGCAGTATGGCGCGTCGGCCTGAGTTAGAAGCGTTTGCCAAAACGCATGGTCTTAAAATCGGCACAATTGCAGATTTAATCCACTACCGCATCGTCAATGAGCAAACGATCGATCTAGTGGAAACTAGCAGTGTGAATACCGCCCACGGAAAGCTTGCACTGCATGTATTCCGTGATCGTATTCAAGGTGCACATCACTTGGCGTTAGTGAAGGGGCAGCCAACCCCTGAAGAGGCCACTACAGTACGCGTTCATTTAGCCGATACACTGCGTGATGTGCTGGGCTTAATGAAAGGTGAGCAGTGCCGTTGGGATTCTCATCGCGCGATTAGTGAAATTGCTCAGGCATCGGCTGGCGTGTTTGTGCTAATTGATGATGGTCGTCCTCACCAGGATCTAAAAGAGCAACTTGATATTTTCCTAGATCGCGTACGCCAGCCACGTACTAGCGACTCAGACGGTTCAGGCAATTATTTAACTATTGGTACTGGCTCGCAAATACTGCGCCATTTAGGCGTTGGGAAAATGCGGCTACTTAGCTCCCCGTGGAAATTCTCGGCTCTCTCCGGGTTTGATCTCGAAGTCGTCGAGCGCCTGGGGCCTAATGACACGGCGTATGAGCCAACTTCTCAGCAGGAATAAATTGATGCAATCCCTTTCGCAAGTTGAAGGCACCTTTGTAGATGTTGATGGCCGCTATGTAATCGTAGTAGGAAGGTTCAACCATCATGTGGTTGATAGTCTCGTTGAAGGCGCGGTCGATAGCCTAACCCGTCACGGTGTTGATGCGGAAAATATCCATATTGTTCACGTGCCTGGTGCCTGGGAACTACCGTTGGCAGTAAAGCGTGTTCTTAAGGGTATGCAGCCTGACGCAGTGATTGCCTTAGGCGCAGTTATTCGTGGGGGGACGCCTCACTTTGAGTACGTAGCAGGTGGCTGTAATACGGCAATGAATCATCTTCAGCTTGAATTTGAGACACCGGTGGCTAACGGCGTATTGACTGTCGAATCTATTGAGCAAGCAATTGAGCGTGCGGGCACTAAAGCTGGTAACAAAGGTACTGAAGCGGCAATGGCGGCGATGGAAATGGTCTCGCTGCTGCGTGCGCTTCCGGTGGGAGATTCGAAATGAGTGAGCGACGTGAGCGTAAGCCCTCTGCCGCACAGCAAGGGCGCCACGCCGCACGCGAGCTGACGGTTCAAGGCCTTTATCAGTGGCACATGACCGGTAAGTCGATTACCACTATAGAGGCGGAATTTCGTAGTCAATTGGCAGATGATGACCTGGAAGATCATGAGAACTGGGTCAAAGTGATGGAGATTGCTGATAAAGCACTGTTCCATGAGCTGCTGCACAATACGGTGCGCTTCAAGGCTGAGCTCGATCGTGAAATATCACCGCTCTTGGATCGTCGCTTAGAGGATCTAGATGCCGTGGAGCTGGCAATTCTACGTTTAGGCGCCTACGAGCTTTCGCGTCGAATGGAAGTGCCGTACCGTGTAGTGATCAACGAAGGCGTTGAGTTGGCTAAATCATTTGGCGCCACCGACGGCCATAAGTACGTAAATGGTATTCTCGATAAGCTGGCTAACCGCTTACGAAGTGCCGAAGTCAGCGCCCGTCGTTTATAACGCGGGCGGCCTGATCATGCGTTTAAGGGGCCTTTGTGCTTGCCGAATTTGATCTGATTCGACGCTATTTTATGTCGCCGCAGGAGGCGCAAGCGACAGATGGCGTTGCCCTCGGAAATGGCGACGATGCCACCCTATTGTTGCCCCAGGCGGGGCAACAGCTGGTTGTCAGCGTCGATACCTCCGTAACCGATGTCCACTTTCCTTGCGACGCGCCTGCCTATGCCATTGGGCACAGAGCGTTGGCAGTTGCGTTAAGCGATTTGGCTGCGATGGGGGCTGTCTCCCGCTGGTGCCTGATGGCGTTAACCTTGGATCAGCGTGTCTTTACAGATAGTGAAATGGCTGAACATTGGTTGTCGGAATATGCCAGTGGATTTCATACGCTCTGCCAGCAACATGCAACGATATTAGTCGGAGGGGATGTGACCTCTGGGGCGCTAACTATCGGGGTGACTGTTATGGGTGAAGTGCCTATCGGTAAAGCCATGACACGCTCAGGTGCCCAAGTGGGCGACGTTATTGCAGTCACCGGTGCGTTAGGTGGTGGTGCAGGTGGATTAGGGCTGTGGCAGCAGGGTGAGCGTGACATTTCTCATCCGTTACTACAGCGCTATTTGCTACCTGAGCCTCGTCTTGCTGCGGGTATTGCTCTGCGGGGCATCGCCACTGCTGCGATGGATATCTCGGATGGGTTGTTAGCGGATTTAGCTCACCTTAGGAATGCTTCAAAGGTAGGAGCTGCAATCGACCTTGAGGCGCTTCCACTGGTTGATGGGTTGGAGCACCAAATTGGGCTAGAGGCCGCCCGTAAAGCAGCGCTTTCTGGTGGTGATGACTATGAACTTTTGGTGACGCTGGCACCTGCTGATGTAGAGCTTGCTCAGGCTGAGCTTGCCAGGCTAGGTATACCACTAACTGTCATAGGACGCTGTAGTGAGACGTTAGGTGTCACTGGGGTTGCGCCTGCAGACTATATGGGCTGGCAACATTTCAGTGGGGTAACACTATGAATCGTGCGCCCGCAAGTGTTTGGCGGCGGCCAACCCACTTTTTTGCCTTTGGCCTGGGCAGTGGCACCGTGCCTTGGGCCCCAGGTACGTTCGGAACGCTTGCCGCTATTCCATTCTACTGGATTATGGCTGACCTACCGCTGGCTTGGTATCTAAGTCTAGTGTTTGTCGCTTTTATCGTCGGTGTTTGGCTATGCGAGAAAACTTCGCAAGATTTAGGAGTGCACGACCACTCCGGTATTGTTTGGGATGAGTTTGTTGGTTACTGGATTACCATGGCGGCGGTGCCCTTCTCTTGGGAGGCGGCTCTATGGGGGTTTATAGTATTCCGCATCTTCGATGTTTTTAAACCCTGGCCTATTCGCTGGGCAGATCGTCGGGTGGCGGGTGGTTTTGGCATTATGATTGATGACGTTATGGCAGGGATCTACGCCTGGAGTACCATGCATCTGTGGTTCTGGTTGCACTAGCAAGGTTGGTTCTGCTCGCTGAGGCGAGCTGTTAAAGGAGATGGAATGCGCAAGGAACGTCTGATCGCTCCCATCCTCGCTGTTATTGCTGTCGCTTGGATGGTCGCGCAATTGCTATCTAGTGTGCTGTTTGAACGCAGCCTTCGCCAAGCGCTGGAAGATCTAGAGGCGAGAGGTGAGTGGCGGGTTAGCCGCACAGAAAGCCGCCAAGGGTGGCTAACATCACAAGGTAGCCTGCTGCTGTCTCCGCTTCTTGGCCGTCCATGGCGTCTCGAGCTTAGCTACCATGCCCGTCACGGTGTGCTGAGCACTGATGTTGAAGGAACATTGCTGCCGCGCTTAGACAGCGCCTTGCAAAAGGCAGTGGGTGAAGTATCAGCCCCCTCTATACCTCGCTGGCAAGGCCGCTATCATACGCTGAGCGGGCACAGTGAGCTGCGTTTAGCGCTGGCTCCGTTTGTTGTTCAGCAAAATGGTCGAGAGTTAGATGTGCGCGGTGCGCGTATGCGCCTTGAAGGTATGTTTGGCGACTGGAGAACGCGCGTGCTGCTGGACCAGTTGACCCTAACCGACGGGCTTGCTCAACTTACCCTTGGCCCTGTGGTTCTCGAAAGCCGCTATACCTATATTGAAGATGCCTATCACTTTGCTCAGCGTGACCATCTGCATATTGAACACATAGCGCTGCATTATCCCGCTTATGATGTGCAAGTAACGCCCATAGACATTCATAGTCACATGGTGCTTGATGAGAGTGAACTGCGTCTTAAGGGCAAGCTTGTTGTTGGTGAGGTTCGTGTGCCTAGTGAAGCGCCCGAAACACCTCTGTTAAGCGGCAGAATAGAAGCGGAGCTGTCACGCCTTAATGGCGACGCCGTGCGCCAAACGATTCGCCGGTTACGCCAGGAAGCTGCCTGGGGGGATAGAAGCCTGCCTATGGCTGAGGGGCTGCTGGCCCGCTTGGAACCAGATTTACTTAAGGTGCTAAGCGATTCGCCTCGTTTGGATGTGACGGCTGTCGTGATTGACAGCCCGCTGTTGGGATTGAGCGTCGATGCGGATGGAGCACTTTTTTTTGATGCCCGGCGACTCGATGAGTTAAGTGTTGCAGGATTAGAAAAACCTGAAGAACGAGCGCGCTGGTTAGAGCGTATCGATGGTGATTTTATATGGCACGATGCTCCCACGGTTGCAGCGCTGTGGTTGGGGTTGCCACTCGGTACGCGGGAACTGCAGTTTGATGTGATTCGTGGTGTTTGGCGCGTTAATGGCCGGCCAATGCCTGTATTATGGCCCTAGGTATTAACTCAAGTGTACGCCAAGGGTTGAAGTTTTAGTTCTATGCCCACATTCCATTAGCAATACTGAGCGGTGCCAGCCGCTAGTCACTGCTGATTGGAGGGCGCATGAGCGACCAGGATTACGACCGCGATCACGAACATCAAGAATGGCTAACTGATGGTGAGCCACAAACGCCGTACGAAGCCCCCCCTGCTGATGATGACACTCCTGATTATGAAGATCATCGCTCTGATGGCGAGCAGGTAAACTCGCTTGTGCCAGCCAGTGAGATGCTGCCAGAGCGTATTTATCTGCTGCCGATCCACAATCGTCCTTTCTTTCCGGCCCAAGTACAGCCCTTAGTGATCAATCGTGAGCGTTGGGAAGAGACAATGCGTCGCGTGGGCAATACACCGCACCAAACTATTGGGGTTGCTTTTGTCGGCGAGCAGGGTGTTGAGTCGCTGGATCATGAACACTTTCCTGAGATAGGTACCGCTGTCAAAGTGCACAAGCTCAAGGGCGAAGATCAACAGATCCAGTTTATCGCCCAGGGGATTCAGCGTTTTAAAATTCAGCGCTGGCTTTCTAAGGAGCCGCCCTACCTAGTGGAGGTAAGCTACCCCAAAGAGCCTGTTAATGCTGAAGATGAAGAGACCCGCGCCTATGCCATGGCGATCATCAACGGCATTAAAGAGCTACTGCCTATCAATCCGCTTTATGGCGAAGAATTAAAGCATTACCTCAACCGCTTTAGCCCCCATCAGCCAGGCCCGCTAACAGACTTTGCTGCCGCCATTACCTCGGCAAAAGGTCACGAGCTGCAAGACGTGTTAGCCACGCTGCCAGTGGCTGAGCGTATGCATAAGGTGTTGCCGTTACTACGTAAAGAGATTGATGTCGCCCAGTTGCAAAGCGAGATCAGTGAGCAGGTTAATGCGCAGATGCAGGAGCGTCAGCGAGAGTTTTTCCTGCGAGAGCAGCTTAAAGTTATTCAGCGGGAGCTGGGTATCTCCAAAGATGATCGTGAGAACGATGTCGATACCTTCAAGAAGCGTTTGGAGTCGTTGGTAGTGCCTGAGCGCGTGCAGGGACGCATTGACGACGAGTTAGACAAGCTTAGTGTGCTCGAGACCGGCTCCCCTGAGTACGGTACTACGCGCAACTACCTTGATTGGTTAACCTCACTGCCCTGGGGAGTTACCAGTCAGGATAAACTTGATTTGCCCCATGCTAGGGAGGTGCTGGATCGCGACCACGACGGCTTGAAAGATGTCAAAGAGCGGATTATTGAGTTCCTGGCCGAAGGTACCTTTAAAGGTGATGTGGGCGGCTCTATTGTGCTGCTTGTTGGGCCGCCTGGAGTGGGTAAAACATCAATTGGCCGCTCTATTGCTGAAGCGCTAGGTCGTGAGTTTTACCGTTTCTCTGTAGGTGGTATGCGCGATGAGGCCGAGATTAAAGGCCATCGACGTACTTATGTTGGTGCAATGCCGGGTAAGCTGGTGCAGGCATTTAAAGAAGTTGAAGTAGAGAACCCAGTCATTATGCTGGATGAAATCGACAAGCTAGGTCAGTCGTTCCAGGGAGATCCTGCCTCTGCGCTGCTGGAAGTTCTAGACCCTGAGCAAAATGTCGATTTTCTTGATCATTACCTAGATGTGCGAATGGATCTTTCCAAAGTGCTGTTCGTATGTACTGCCAATACCCTGGACTCCATCCCAGGCCCATTGTTAGACCGCATGGAGCAAATCCGTCTGTCAGGTTATATCGCCGAAGAAAAGCTGCAAATTGCTAAGAATCATCTCTGGCCTAAGCTACTTAAGCGCGACAATTTACCTAAAAAGCGTATTAATTTAACGGATGCCGCACTTAAGCAGGTGATTGATGGCTATGCCCGAGAAGCGGGTGTGCGCCAGTTGGAAAAACAGCTGCATCGTATTGTGCGCAAGGCGGCGGTGAAGCTACTGGAAGAGCAGGTGGAAACGGTAAAAGTTTCGGTTAAAAACCTGGAAGAGTTTTTAGGGGCGCCGCTATTTCGTAAAGAGCAGGTGCTTAAAGGTGAGGGTGTGGTAACCGGGCTGGCCTGGACCTCTATGGGCGGGGCCACGCTGCCTATTGAGGCCGGTAAAGTGCACGCTTTAGACCGTGGTTTTAAGCTGACGGGCAAGCTAGGCGATGTGATGAAGGAGTCTGCAAATATTGCCTACAGTTATACCTTGGGACATTTAGCAGAGTACGGCGCCGACGCGGGCTTTTTCGACTCGGCATTTGTGCACCTTCACGTGCCAGAGGGCGCCACACCCAAAGATGGCCCTTCTGCAGGGGTGACGATGACCACTGCGCTCCTTTCTCTGGCCAAACATCAGGCAATTAACCGACCGCTTGCGATGACAGGGGAACTAACGCTGACGGGGCAGGTGCTCCCGGTGGGTGGAATCCGCGAGAAAGTCATTGCTGCACGACGTAGCGATATTTTTGAAGTAATACTGCCGGAAGCAAATCGACGGGACTATGAGGAGCTACCCAGCTACTTAAAAGAGGGTATGACGGTGCATTTTGCTAACCGTTACCGTGATGTCGCCAATGTGGTGTTTAGTTAAGATCATGTGATTTTAATAGCGCTAGCTCTGGTTTGGGCGCTGCTCCTTAAAGAGCGGCGCTTTTTTATAGCTATTCACTGGCTAAATTGCTTTCAAAAACAGGATAATAGCTATAATTAGAAAAAAAGAGTTTCTGGCTAACTGCCTGGTTTTTCAGAAGTTCTAAAATCATAATCCAGGGAAGCTCTGAATGCGCAATAACCAGCCTATAACTCAGCGTGAATACATGTTGGACGATGAAACAGTTTTGATTTCTCGTTCAGACTTAAAGGGCAATGTGACCTATGCCAATGCCGCTTTTGTCGAAGTAAGTGGTTATACGCGTGATGAGCTGATGGGGGCTCCTCATAACCTGATCCGCCACCCAGATATGCCGGAAGTCGCTTACAGGGACTTTTGGAGCACTATCCAGTCAGGTGGGACATGGCAGGGGGTAGTTAAAAACCGCCGTAAAAATGGGGATCACTACTGGGTTATTGCCACAGTGGCGCCGCTTCGTGATGGTGACCGTATTGTGGGTTACACCTCTCTGCGCCGAAAGGCGTCACCTGAACGGGTAGCACTGGCGGAAAAAGTGTATGCCGAGATACGTGAAAAGGGGAAGTCCCGCCGTTACACGCTCTCAGATGGATTGTTGAAACGCCGAGGTATCGGCGGTTTTTTTGCCCGATTTCAGCTTACTAGCTTAAAAGCTAAGCTCACCGGTATGGTGGTGGCATCGTTGGTGTTGCTCGCGATGGCTGGTGGGCTAGGGGTTTATGGCTTAGTCAGTTCTGGGGAGCGTCTGGAAACACTAAATCGTTTCGGCCTGGAGTCCGTAGCCAGCTTGCAGCGTATGGAGCGTCGTGTGGGTCAGGTCGTTGAAGTGCTTGAACCCGCCGTGCGTAACCCCCGACGAGTGGATTTGGCTGTCGTCTCTACTTCAATTGAAGAACATACACAGGTAATTCAAAATCAGTGGGAAGAGTACCTCACGTATCATGATTCTGCCGATGCTAGCCTGCAACGGTTTGATATTGCATTGGATACTTGGCGTAATGGTATTGATGCGGCACTTACTGCCATCTTAGAAGCTAATGGTTTTGCAGCGTTTGAAGCATTTAATGACAGTGTCCAGCCTGCTACTGAGATACTTCGCGAGGCGGGTAGCCAGTTAGTTACCCGTGAGCGTGAGAACGCGGAAAAGCTGGTAGCTGAAGCGCAACAAGGGCGCCAGCAGATGCTCATTGCCCAGTTGATGCTAATGGTGGCTGGCCTGCTGGTGATGGTGGGGTTAAGCGTTATCATCCTGAAAACAGTGTTCCGTAGCCTGGCGGGGGCTCGGCACATGACGTTTCAAATTGCAGCAGGCAATTTAGCCGCACGTGAGCATCGCCAAACCAACGATGAGCTGGGTGAGCTACTCTACTCATTAGATACCATGCGCTTTAGCCTAGCGAGTATCGTGGGTGAAGTTGAAAATCGCGTTTCAGTGGTAACCCCTGCAGTGCAACAAATTGCCGCTGAAAACGAGGAGTTAGCATCTCGTACCGAGCAGCAGGCCTCATCGCTTCAGCAAACCGCCTCTAGCATGGAAGAGATGACTTCAACCGTACAGCAGAACACAGATAACGCCCGTCAGGCTACTGAGCTTGCGGTGCAAAATGCTGCCAGCACACGTGATACCCGCCAGCAAATGAAACAGTTGGTAGAACGCATGCAACGGATTGCAAAAAGTGCTGAGAAGATGACCGAAATGATTGGTGTGATTGATAGTATTGCCTTTCAAACCAACATTTTAGCTTTGAACGCCTCGGTAGAAGCCGCTCGAGCGGGTGAGCACGGTCGGGGATTTGCCGTAGTGGCCAGCGAAGTGCGTACACTGGCAAGCCGCAGTGCCGATGCTGCACAAGAAATTCGTAAAATGATCGACAGCACAACGCAAGAGGTCGGTGGAGGTCGTAGCGCTGTTGAGCAGGCCGAGCGCGCGATTGAAAACGTGGTACAGCAAGTTAATCGCGTAAGTGAGCTGATGGAATCTATTAGTACAGCGTCAAGTGAACAAAGCAGCGGCATTGGCCAGATCAATTCGGCCATTGCGGAGATGGATAACGTGACCCAACAAAATGCGACTAAGGTACAGAGCATTGCTGCTTCGGCGGATAACCTGGCGATAGAGGCGTTTGAGCTAGCTAACGTTGTTGATGCGTTTCGCCTTGAGGGTGCCCAGGATGAAAGCATTCAGGCTGCCCGTGACAAGCTCAACAAGGTCAATCACACGCGACGTAAGGCGGCGCTTAATTTGCCAGCTGGCACTCCGCCATCAGTATCCCTGCGTTCTCAAATCTCTCAAGGCTCGCAAAGCTGGGAAGAGTTTTAAGCAAAATTGTTAAGTGAGCGCTTTAGACGAGCGCTTTATGCAAGGGCTTTATACAAGGGCTTTAAGCACCATATCAAGAGCTTCAATAATGGGAGGAGGTTATCGATGCAGAGCGGATAGTGGCTCTGCATCTAGTCTCTTCGGTTCGCTCATGCCACAATTCAAAGCCGCTGGATTCACTTGCCTGCTGCCAAGAATGTGGCAGGCCACGATAAAGATGTAGAGGACACAATGCCTGAGTATCGCTCCCGTACCACTACCGCTGGCCGTAACATGGCCGGTGCCCGTGCCCTTTGGCGCGCCACCGGCATGAAGGACGACGACTTTCACAAGCCGATTATTGCGGTGGCGAACTCTTTTACTCAGTTCGTGCCAGGCCATGTCCACCTAAAAGACATGGGGCAGTTGGTTGCCCGTGAAATAGAAAAAGCGGGCGGCGTGGCCAAAGAGTTCAACACCATCGCAGTCGATGACGGCATCGCTATGGGGCACGATGGCATGCTCTATTCACTGCCTAGCCGCGATATTATCGCCGATAGCGTGGAGTACATGTGCAACGCCCACTGTGCTGATGCCTTAGTGTGCATTTCTAATTGTGACAAAATCACCCCAGGAATGCTGATGGCCGCGATGCGCCTCAATATCCCGGTTGTTTTTGTTTCGGGTGGGCCCATGGAGGCAGGTAAAACCAAGCTTCTAAACCACGGCTTAGATCTGGTTGACGCTATGGTGATGGCTGCCGACGATAGCGTGGATGACGAAACCCTTGCCGAAGTAGAGCGCAGTGCTTGCCCTACCTGCGGTAGTTGTTCGGGTATGTTTACCGCCAACTCAATGAACTGCTTGATGGAAGCGCTGGGTTTAGCGCTGCCTGGAAATGGCACCGTACTTGCCACCCATTCAGATCGCCGCCGCCTGTTTGAAACCGCTGGTCATCGGATTGTGGAGCTGGCCAAACGCTTCTATGGAGGGGAAGAAGCCCATCTGTTGCCTCGCGCTATTGGCAACAAAGCCGCGTTTAAAAATGCCATGACGCTGGATATCGCCATGGGCGGTTCAACGAATACTATTTTGCATCTGCTGGCTGCTGCTCAAGAAGCGGAAGTGGACTTCTCCATGGCGGATATCGACCGTCTTTCCCGGGAAGTGCCGCAGTTGTGTAAAGTGGCTCCTAACACTCAGAAGTACCATATTGAAGATGTCCACCGCGCTGGCGGCATCATGGCGATTTTAGGCGAACTGGACCGCGCTGGTGTATTGGATACGTCAGTGCCGACTGTATACGGTGACAGCCTGAAAGCGGCGCTGGATGAGTGGGATATCATGCGCTCGCCAAGCCCTGAGGTGGTGGAGTTCTTTAAAGCAGGCCCCGGTGGTGTACCTACCCAAACCGCCTTCTCACAAAGTACTCGCTGGCCAAGCCTGGATGGTGACCGTGCCACCGGCTGTATCCGCGACCTTGAGCATGCGTTCTCTAAAGAGGGCGGCTTAGCAGTACTTTACGGCAATATCGCCCTCGATGGCTGTGTGGTGAAAACCGCAGGCGTAGATGATTCCATTCTAGTGTTCGAAGGCAGGGCTCATGTGGTCGAGTCTCAAGATCAAGCTGTCGCTAACGTTTTGGATGGTAAGGTTAAAGAGGGTGACGTAGTAGTGATCCGCTACGAAGGCCCAAAAGGTGGCCCGGGTATGCAGGAAATGCTCTACCCAACCTCTTACCTAAAATCCAAAGGACTAGGTAAAGCTTGCGCGTTGCTTACCGATGGCCGCTTCTCTGGCGGTACCTCTGGGCTTTCTATTGGGCATGTTTCGCCGGAAGCGGCCGCGGGCGGTGCTATTGGCTTGGTCGAGCAAGGCGACACTATTTTGATCGATATCCCTAATCGCTCGATTAACGTCAAACTTACCGATGCCGAACTTGCCAAGCGCCGCGAGGCCATGGATGCTAAAGGCAAAGATGCCTGGAAGCCGGTCGAGCAGCGTCCACGTAAGGTAACACCAGCCTTGAAAGCTTATGCGCTACTGGCAACATCTGCGGATAAAGGCGCAGTACGCGACCTATCCAAGCTCGATTAATCTTGAGGTGTAAACGCAGCCTGTATTTATTGGTACGGGCTGCGTCTTGGCCAAACGTAGACCGTTAACATGACTAAGGAATGTGATGAAGGCGATGATTAACGTTGGCCTAGTAGGCTACGGTTTTGCGAGCAAAACGTTCCATGCGCCACTTATCCAGGCGACAGAAGGATTGGATTTAGTGGCAGTGTCTTCAAGCGACGCTTCTAAAGTGCAGGCCGATTTAGATGTTGAGGTCGAGAGCCAAGCGCTGGCGCTGTGCAAGCGTGATGACCTTGATCTGATCGTTATTCCAACACCCAATGACACGCACTTTGCACTTGCCAAAGCAGCATTGATGGCGGGTAAACATGTGGTGGTGGATAAGCCATTTACCGTTACGCTTTCAGAAGCCAAGCAACTTAAAGCTCTGGCAGTGGATAAAGAGCGCCTCGTGTCGGTGTTTCACAATCGTCGTTGGGACAGTGACTTCCTTACCGTCAAAGCGCTGTTGGAAGCCGGTACGCTAGGTCGCGTCACAGGATTTGAGTCACGCTTTGATCGCTTTCGGCCTGAAGTGCGTGACCGGTGGCGGGAGAAGGCCGCCCCCGGTGGCGGGATCTGGTATGACCTAGGGCCGCACTTGCTGGATCAAGCGTGCGAGTTGTTCGGGATGCCGAATGCCATATTATTGGATTTGGGCGCGCGCCGAGAAGCCGCAAAGGCGGATGATGACTTTTTGGCACTGCTAGAGTATGACGGCTGTCGTGTCAGTCTAAGTGCCGGCACGCTGGTAGCTGAGCCGACACCGCGTTTTCGCATCCATGGGGCGCAAGGAAGCTACACTAAGTACGGCTTAGACCCACAAGAGGACCGTTTAAAAGCGGGTGAAACACCTACTTCAGCGTGGGGCGAAGACACTGCCGGTACACTGATGCTTCGCGAAGGGGAAGGAGAAGCAGCTTCGCTGATACGCCACGAGCATCCATCGCAGCCGGGCGACTACCTTGCGTACTATCAAGGTGTTGCTACTGCAATTCGCGACCATTCAGCGTTACCGGTGGATATCGAAGATGCATTGCGCAGTATGGCGCTGTTAGAAGCAGGGCTTGATAGCCATCGCCAACGGCGTTGGATAGCCTTGAAGCATCATCTCTAAGTATCTGGGGTGGCTTTGCTGCCACCGCAGGTGCGTCGTTTGTTCTTTCCTTACAAACCTCGTTACACCACGCTACAAATGTGCCATAGATTGATATTAATACATCGATTGATATTAATAGTTTGGTCGCGCGTGGTAAGCGAAGTGCAGCAGCGGCTAGGTGCGAACGCAGGGCCGCTGGGATAGTTGTAAATCCTTCACAACAGATCCATTGCACTGTCCCGCTTCTCTTCGCGTAGCTTATCTCTAGCGATGTAAAGCGCAGCGATAGCACGGGCCTCATGGAAATCTTCTCGTAACAGCAGTGCGGGTAGCTCCTCTAGGGCGTGGGTCTCCACAATGAGTGGTTCAGGTTCATCCCCAGGGAGGCGTTTGGGATAAAGATCAGTGGCTAGCAATACCTGCATGCGATGGCGCATGTAGTTAGGCGCTAACGAAAGCTCTACCAGTGGTTCGATGCAGTGTGCACCGAATCCACACTCTTCCATGAGTTCGCGGTTGGCCGCGGTGACTATATCTTCGCCGGGGTCTACTAACCCCTTGGGTAGCGTAAGTACATAGTCTTCAAACCCTGCGGCGTACTCGCGAATAAGTAACACGTGCTCCGGGTCGGGCATAGCAATAATCATTACTGCGCCACGGTCAGCGCCAGTTAAGCGCTCAAACTGGCGCTCTTCGCCATTTGAGAAGCGTAAGTCTAGAGACTCAATATGAAATAAACGGCTTCTCGCGACGCTTTGGCGGGCTAAAATCTGCGGCTTGCGCGGGTAGCCAGTTAGAGTGTCGCCTGGCGATTGATTGTTGATAGACATCGTGCCTCCGTGGCTGCAAAAAACGGGTTACGCTACAATAGCACGCTTACTCTGACAGACAGGAGCGGCAATGATTGATTGGTGTGGGATCGATACTGTCCTACTCGATATGGATGGCACGCTGCTGGATCTGCATTTCGATAGCCACTTTTGGCTGGAGCATTTGCCCCGGCGTTATGCAGAGCTGCACCAGCTTGATGTCGCTAGCCAAGAGGAGTTACGCGCGCGCATTATTGGTGAGCAGGGCACGCTCAACTGGTACAGCCTTGCGTACTGGAGTCGGGAGCTGGGTGTGGACATAGTGGCGTTAAAGCGGGAAGTACAGCACCTCATTGGCCTACGTAGCGACGCGCTGGACTTCCTCACGTGGCTCAAGCAAGCCCATCCACGTGTTGTGTTAGCCACCAACGCTGACCGAGCCAGTCTAGCCTTAAAGCTGCCGCTCACAGGGTTGGAAAGCTACCTAGACGCCATCATCTCTTCAGAGGATGTCGGTGCGGCTAAAGAAGAGCAGGCATTCTGGTTTGCCCTTCAGGAACGTGAACCCTTTGATCCTGCACGTACCCTGTTCATCGACGATAATGCTAATGTGCTTGAAAGTGCCCGCGAGTTTGGCATTAAACACCTCTTAGGCATTAAGCAACCTGATAGCCAGCGTCCTGAAAAAGAGCTGCAGGAATTTATCGCCCTAGACCGATTTGCCCAGTTACTGCCAAGCAATCTGCCAGGGCAGCATTCAGAAACCCTAGGAGGGCGTTAATGAGTGATAGCGTTCGCTTAGATAAATGGCTGTGGGCAGCGCGGTTTTTTAAAACTCGCGCGCTGGCCAAAAAAGCCATTGAAGGCGGCAAAGTGCATTACGACGGCGCTCGAGTGAAAACCAGCAAAACCGTAGAGTTAGGCGCCTTGATACGTGTGCCACAAGGTTGGGATATTTATGAGGTAGAAGTCACCTCGCTTTCCGACCAGCGTCGGGGGGCTCCCGAGGCTCGCAAACTCTACGCAGAAACTGACGAGAGTGTGCAGCGCCGTGCAAAAGAAACCGAAGCACGACGGTTAACCAATGAAGCGATGCAGCACCCCCTTAAGCGTCCTGATAAGAAGCAGCGGCGCGATATTCAGCGCTTTCAGCGTCAGCGGAGTGACTAAACGATGAACATGCTGCTATGCGCTGATATATCCAAGTGCTTCTCCTCTTCCTCTCTCGTTTATACGGTTTTTTATGTCTGATCAAATTCAACGTTTTCTGTTTGACCAAACCAACGTGCGTGGAGAAATTGTCACGCTTAGCACGGCTTACCAAGAAGTGCTTGATCGCCACGCGTATCCCTCAGCGGTTAACGAGTTGCTGGGAGAGCTGTTAGCGGCTGTAGCGCTATTAACCGACACGGTTAAGCTAGACGGCACGCTAAGTATTGAAGTGCGTGGCCAAGGAGCATTGGCACTATTGATGGCCGAGTCTAACCCTGGTGGAGAACTACGCGCTATTGCCCGTATAGCAGAGGATGCTGTGCTGCCGAGTGAGAGTGCCAGCTTCCGTGAGTTAGTTGGAGAAGGCCAAATTGTCATTACCCTTGACCCCCGAGAGGGGCAGCGTTACCAGGGTATTGTTGCGCTAGACCACGCCACCTTGGGCGGTTGTCTCGAAGCTTATTTTGGCCAATCGGAACAGCTACCCACTCGGTTGTGGCTGGCTGCCGACAGCAAGCGGGCAGGAGGGTTGTTACTTCAGCGCCTGCCAGATGCTTCGCAGAATCAAGATGTGGATGCTTGGGAGCGTAGCGTTCATCTAGCCGATACAATCAAAACGGAAGAATTGCTTGGCCTTGAACAGCGTGAAGTGCTCTATCGGCTCTATCATGAAGAGACGGTGAGAGTCTTCGACCCCAAGTCGCTACGCTTTGGTTGCACCTGTTCTCGGGAGCGGATGAGCCATGCGTTATACACGTTGGGGCAAGAAGAGTTACGCGATATTTTGCGTGAGCAAGGAGCAATTGATACGCAATGTCACTTTTGTCATACGAAATATCACTACACAGCAGCAGATATTGAAACTTTGTTAGAGGACCCTGGTGCGCCACCACCCGTTATTCACTAGTTATGTAGTCGCTCCATGAAGCGGGCGCGCAAGCAGCCTTTTGCAGCCGTGCTAGATACAGCAAAGCATGTAGCAAGCCTGCTAAACGATTGTTTGAAAAAATACTGCGCCGCAACACAAAATATAGGGGTTGTGTAGTAGTTTAACTACAAGATATTTGGTTAAAGCCCCCGTTTCCTGGGGGCTTTCTTTTTGCCATAATGCGCCCGACTTATGCGCGCCCAGCCCCCTTCAACGTGGTTGGGCTGACTATTTAAGGCGTCGGTGACGCCCGGTAACCGAGAGAAACGGCCTTAAGGCCCAGGAATCGACATGACCACGACTCAAGCCGCTCCCCAAGCCCACGTCAATCTCAGCAGCGCCGAACTGATCGAGCGCGCCGTGGCCCGTGGCGAAGGCCGCCTGTCGGCTAACGGTGCCCTGGTGGTTAACACTGGCTTACGCACAGGGCGTTCACCGAAAGATCGCTTTATTGTCGATGAGCCTTCTACCCGCGATAGCATTGACTGGGGCAGCGTTAACCGCCCGTTCGACGCTGAAAAGTTTTCAGCGCTATGGACACGAGTAGAAGATTACCTGGGTAGCCGTGAGCACTTCGTTGCTGAGCTACATGTTGGCAGCGACGCGACTCACTATCTACCGGTGCGAGTTTCTACGGAAACGGCTTGGCAAAACCTGTTTGGCCACACTATGTTCGTGCGTCCTCAGGCCTATAACCAAGCGGGTAAAGACGAGTGGACCATTCTTAATGCGGCAGGCTTTGAGTGTGACCCCAACCGCGATGGCACCAACTCAGACGGCTGTGTAATCATCAACTTTGCTGAGCGTAAAGTGCTGATCGCTGGTATGCGCTACGCTGGCGAAATGAAGAAAGCCATGTTCTCGGTGCAGAACTATCTGCTGCCTGCGGCTGATGTGCTGCCAATGCACTGCTCTGCCAACGTCGGTGAAGATGGTGAAACCTGTTTATTCTTCGGTCTCTCCGGTACGGGTAAAACCACTCTTTCCGCTGACCAAGCCCGTTACCTGATAGGTGACGACGAGCATGCCTGGGGCGATGGTATCGTCTTCAACATGGAAGGTGGCTGTTACGCCAAGTGCATCGACCTTTCGGAGAAGAATGAGCCAGTTATTTGGAATGCTATTAAATTTGGCACCGTGCTGGAAAACGTTGTTCTCAACGACCGCCGCGAGCCTGACTACGCTGATGATAGCCTGACTCAGAACTCTCGTGCCGCGTACCCGTTAGAGCATGTTGAAAAGCGCGTACCGGAAAATCTGGCAGGTGAGCCCAACGCGATTGTCTTCCTGACCTGCGATATGTCTGGCGTACTGCCGCCAGTGTCAATTCTATCTAAAGAAGCTGCTGCGTATCACTTTCTGTCGGGCTACACCGCTAAGGTTGGTTCTACCGAAATGGGCTCTTCTGAAGGCCTGGCTGCCACATTCTCTACTTGCTTCGGCGCGCCGTTCTTCCCACGTCCGGCTCGTGAATACGCTGATCTCTTGATCAAGCGTGTTGATAAGAAAGATGCCCAGGTGTACTTGGTTAATACCGGCTGGACCGGTGGTGCTTATGGTGAAGGCGGCTCACGCTTCTCGATCCCGACTACCCGCGCCATTATCAGCGCGATCCAATCCGGTATCCTGCGTGATGTTGAAACCAAGCACATTGATGGCTTGAATCTGCAAGTGCCGGTTGCTGTACCGGGCGTAGACTCTAGCCTGCTTGATCCTCGTGAGACCTGGGCTGATCGCGATGCCTATGATCGTCACTTGCGTGATTTGGCGACCAAGTTCGTCGATAACTTCAAGAAGTTTGAAGGTGTAAGCGATGCGATCCTAAAGGCAGGTCCGCAGCTGGACTAAAGCTAGGCTTGTTCTCAGTGATTAAATAAAAAGGGATGGTGCCACGGCACCATCCCTTTTTTGTTTTGAGATAGTCACACAGCGGTGCTGATTAAAGCCTAAACCCTTCAATAATATGCTCGGCTAAACCCTCGACAATGGGCGAGGTGGAGTGTGGTGAGCGTATCAGCACAACGGAGGATTCAGGTAGAGGGGGGAAACCATCGGCTTCACTCAATATACGTACATCGGGAGTGACTAAACTACGCATCCATGCTGAAACGGCTAATCCGGCGCCAACAATCGCTTGTAAGGTAGCCAAGCTCGGGCTGCTATAGGCGACCCGGTAAGCCACGCCTGCACGATCAAGTGCATTACAGGCATGGCGACGGCAGAAGCAGGGCGCCTCAAACATGGCAAGAGGGACTGGCGCCTGTAAATGGATACTGTGGCTCTCATCTGCCACCCAGACGGTGGGCTCGCGCCTCAAAATAGTGCCCACTTCATCGCCTATTTCCCGTGTCATGATACTAAGATCAAGACTCTCCTGTGGCCGCTGCGAGAGCACAGAAGAGGGCGCGCAATGGACATCTACATCCACTAGCGGCCATGCCTGGGAAAACGTTTTGAGAATACCGGGCAGAAAGCGCATCACGTAGTCATCCGGCACGCCAAGACGAACGCGCCCCACCATATCGGGCTGTCGTAAAAGCGTCAGGGCTTCTCCCTGCAGCGATAAAATCTTACGCGCATAGCCAAGCAGTGTCCGGCCTTCACTGGTTAACAGTAGTTGGCGGTTTTGGCGCACAAACAGTGGCCGCTGAATAACATCCTCTTCAAGACGTTTCATCTGCATACTCACCGCCGACTGGGTGCGGTTGACTGTCTGTGCAGCACGGGTGAACCCGCCTTGGTCGATAATGGCGACGAAAGTGCGTAATAGCTCGTGATCAATAGTGGGTAGCATGGCTATTGGTATCAAAATTATTGATGCTGTGCATAAGGAGTATTCGTTGGATTGATTGTAGTCACTGTTCAATACTTTCTCTATGGATAAAACAGCAATATGAGGAAGCAGTGATGGATTGCCTGACGAAGCAGACAAGAGAGCAGCTATCAGCACAAAAGGCTAAAACGTGCTTGCCTAAAAAAGTAAGCTGGTGGAATAGGTTGCAGAGCTGGCGGCAGCTACGCCGTGAACGGTATGCATTACGAGATCTGAGCGATGCCACGCTGAAAGACATAGGGCTTAGCCGTGAGCAGGTAAGGCGTGAAGCAAAGAGGTCTTCTTGGAGTGATAGTAATTGGTGTCGTTAGTAAGGTGGTGGTGTCATACAGAGCTGGCAATTCATGCCAGCTCTGTATGATTGTGGTACCTTGTCGGCACCTCGAATGCTGCATGAGTTAGTTGCACGTTATGGATGTCAAACAACGCATTATTTCTCGCTTAGCCACTGAGCTAGGTGTACGAACCGAACAGGTCTCCGCAACAGTAGAGCTTCTGGATGGCGGCGCTACCGTACCGTTTATTGCCCGCTATCGTAAAGAAGTGACCGGCGCACTAGACGATACCCAGCTTCGCCTGCTTGATGAGCGCCTACGCTATCTGCGCGAGTTGGAAGAGCGCCGTGCAGCAGTGCTTGCCGCCATTGATGAGCAGGGCAAGCTGGACCCCACGCTGAAAGCCAGTATTGACGCTGCTGAGACCAAGCAGCGTCTGGAAGATTTATACCTGCCCTTTAAGAAAAAGCGCCGCACTAAAGCCCAAATCGCCCGTGAAGCAGGGCTTGAGCCGCTGGCGGATGCGCTACTTGCCGACCCGGCTCTCGACCCTGAAAGCGAAGCGGGTAAGTATCTACGCCCGGCAGAAGGCGATATACCTGCCATCGAAGATGCTAAAGCTGCCCTGGATGGCGCCAAGCAGATTTTGATGGAGCGCTTTGCGGAAGACCCGGAGCTGATCGGTCAGTTACGCGAACGTCTCTGGCAAGAAGGCGAGCTAAGCGCCCGCGTGTTGGATGGTAAGCAGCAGGAGGGGGCTAAGTTCTCCGACTACTTTGAGCACGATGAGAAACTCGCTAAAGCGCCATCGCACCGAGCCCTAGCAATGTTTCGGGCACGTAATGAGGGTGTATTAAGCCTGTCGATTCGCCTGCCTGGTGAAGACGAAGCCCCGATGCACCCCGCCCAAGTAGTAATTGCCAAGCAATTTGGTATTAGTGATCAAGGCCGCCCGGCAGATAAGTGGTTAGGTGAAGTCGTACGCTGGACCTGGCGGGTTAAGCTTTACACTGCGTTAGAGACCGAGCTGTTAGGTCGCCTGCGTGAGCAGGCCGAACTCACCGCCATTGAAGTATTTGCGGCTAATCTTAAAGATCTTCTGCTGGCTGCCCCGGCGGGTCAAAAGGTCACCCTGGCCATCGACCCCGGCCAGCGCACCGGCTGTAAGGTTGCGGTGATCGATGCCACCGGTCAGTTTCTCGATCACACCACCATTTATCCACATGCACCACAAAACCGTTGGGACGAGTCGTTGGGCGTGCTCGCCAAATTAGTCAAACAGCACGGCGTTGAGCTGATTGCCGTAGGTAACGGCACTGCCAGCCGCGAAACCGATAAGCTGGCAGGTGAGCTATTAAAAGCACTAGCTCCTGAATACCGGTTAAGTAAAGTGATGGTGTCGGAGGCGGGTGCCTCGGTCTACTCCGCCTCTGAATATGCCTCACGGGAAATGCCGGATCTCGACGTCACCGTCCGTGGTGCCGTCTCCATCGGCCGTCGTCTTCAAGATCCGCTGGCAGAGTTGGTTAAAATCGAACCTAAATCTATCGGTGTAGGCCAGTACCAGCACGATGTTTCTCAGGTGCAGCTGTCGCGTAGCCTGGAAGCGGTCATTGAAGATTGTGTTAACGCTGTGGGTGTTGATCTCAATACGGCCTCCAGTGCACTGCTTTCACGCGTAGCGGGGTTAAGTGCAGCGCTTGCCGAAAATATCGTTGCCCAGCGTAATGCAAAAGGTGCCTTTAAAAGCCGCAAAGAGCTTTTGGAGGTTAGCCGCCTGGGTGCCAAAACTTTTGAGCAGTGCGCCGGTTTCCTACGTATTCATAACGCTGACAATCCTCTGGATGCCAGTGCTGTTCACCCGGAGGCCTACCCGCTAGTGGAGCGTATCGCCAAGCAGAGTGGCCGTGAGGTAAGGGGCTTGATTGGCGATAGCACCGCGCTAAAAGCGTTGAAGCCCGCCGACTTTGCCGATGAGCGCTTCGGGGTGCCCACGGTTAGTGACATTCTTAAAGAGCTGGATAAGCCCGGCCGCGACCCGCGCCCTGAGTTTAAGGCTGCCGAGTTCCGGGAAGGTGTGGAAACCCTGAAAGACCTCAAGCTGGGGATGGTGTTAGAAGGTACGGTCACCAACGTGACTCACTTCGGCGCTTTTGTGGATGTGGGCGTTCATCAGGATGGCTTGGTGCATATATCAGCCCTCTCTGACCGCTTTATTGATGACCCCCGTAGCGTGGTCAAAGCAGGGGATATTGTCACTGTCAAAGTGATGAATGTAGATATTCCACGTAAGCGGGTAGGGCTTTCCATGCGTCTGGATGATGAACCAGAGCAGCAAGCGCAGGGTACGCCCAATGGCGCAGCCAATAATGAGCCTCGTAAGCCTCAGCGCAGCAACCGCCAAGGTGGCCAGCGTCAAGGTAGTAAGCCCAGCGAAGCTCCTGCTTCAATGGGGGCATTAGGCGCCGCTCTGCTTAAAGCAAAGCGAGGCAAATAGTCGCGTGTCTTGAAAAAAACAGGGTTGCCGCCATATCCTGCTTCTTGTTCTCCTCAGAAGACACGAAAAAGACCATGGTGATGCCAGCTGATTTCAACAAGGCCTGCTGTCAGCGGGCCTTACTGACAAGGAGTGTTCACCTTGCCTGAACCACTCACTGTGCCATCCGCGCTGACCGCGCAAGTCGAGCGCCTGCTACCCAGTGCGCGCCTTGGTCGGTTGGGCCGCCTGCGCCGCGGGCTTGAAAAAGAAGGGCTTCGGGTTGATGCCAATGGTCATATTGCTCAAACGCCCCACCCGCATGCGCTAGGCTCCAAGCTGACGCATCCGCATATCACCACCGATTACTCCGAAGCGCTGCTTGAGTACATCACTCCTGTATACTCTCAGCCGGGTGAGGCACTGTGCTTTTTATCTGACTTGCACACCTTTACTTATCATCACTTGGAAAACGAGTGGATTTGGCCGGGTAGTATGCCCTCCAGGCTATCCGGCAATGACAGTGTACCGATTGCCGACTACGGCAGTTCCAATGTTGGCACTATGAAGCATGTTTACCGTAAAGGGTTAGACATGCGCTATGGCCGAATTATGCAGGCGATCGCGGGCGTGCATTACAATGTATCGCTGCCGGATGATATGTGGCATGCGCTGCGCGAAATGGAAAAAGCCACCAATATCCCCTTCAACGATTACCGCTCGACTCGCTATTTCGGCATGATTCGTCATTTTCGTCGCCATAGCTGGTTACTGCTTTATCTATTTGGTGCTTCGCCGGCGATTGATAAGAGCTTTTTGCCCGACGGAAAAGTGCCCGAAAAGCTGCAGTCGCTCAGCGACGATACCTACTATGCCCCCTATGCCACCACGCTGCGTATGTCCGATCTGGGCTATCAGAACAAGGTTCAGTCGCAGCTTAAAATCTGTTTTAACTCGCTATCGAATTACGTTAACACCCTGCGCCATGCGATCTCATCGCCCTGGCCCGATTATGAAAAAATGGGCGTTAATGTGGATGGTGAGTGGCGCCAACTGAATGCCAATATCCTGCAGATTGAAAATGAGTACTACAGCGATATTCGCCCCAAACGAGTCGCCAAGCATAACGAGACCCCCAGCCAGGCGCTTGAGGCCCGTGGTGTGGAATATATCGAAGTGCGTTGTTTGGATTTAAATCCCTTCGATCCGTTGGGCGTGACTGAAACCCAGATGCGCTTTGTAGATACCTTTTTGATGTGGTGCCTGCTCAGCGATAGCCCATGGATTTCTGATGAAGAGTGCGACCGTCTGGACGACAACCGCCGTTGGGTGGTAGAGCGCGGCCGTGACCCAGAACTCAAGTTATTCAATCATGGTGAGACCACCTCGGTACGGGAGTGGGGCGAGCAGATATTCGCAGAGATGGGCGAAGTTGCGCGTCTATTAGATGCTGTTGAAGAGGGTGCTCCTCATGCTGGTGCGCTTGCTGATCTTGCGCCACATCTGGCAGATCCTTCGCTTACGCCTTCTGCACAGGTACTTGAACGACTGAAAGAGAACGGCGGATCGCTGAGCGATTTAATGCTCAGCTTGGCCAAAGAGCAGGCTGAGCAGTTGAAAGCTGAGCCTATGCAGCGTAGTCGCGAAGCGCTGCTTGCCCAGTTAATTGAAACCTCGCATCAGCAACAGCGCGATATTGAAGCTGCTGATCAAGAGAGCTTCAGTGAGTTTTTAAGTCGCTATTTCGCTAAAGCGCGGGAATCTCGTGCCCTGTCCGCTATCCCACCAGAGGATCATCAATGATCTTGCACTCTTTTCGCTCGGTTGCACTGGCTGGGCTAGCCTTCTGCATTTTAATGATGGCGGTAGCTCTCGGCTTGGAGCACATAGGGGGGCTTGAACCTTGCCCACTGTGTATCTTCCAGCGTGTTGCTGTCATTGCTGCGGGTATTGTGTTCGCGATTGCCGCGATTCATAGCCCCGCAGGGCGAGTGGGTAAAGTTATATACGGGTTAGTAGCGCTAATAGCGGTGGGCACCGGGGCGTTTATTGCCGGGCGTCATGTCTGGTTGCAAAGCCTTCCCGCCGATCAAGTGCCGTCTTGTGGCCCTGGGCTTGAATACATGATGGATATCCTGCCCATGCAGGACGTCGTGGCCATGGTGTTGACCGGTTCCGGTGAATGCGCCGAGATTGATTTCGTTCTATTGGGCCTCTCATTACCCGCCTGGACCTTCATTGGCTTTGCAATCATGGCGATCGTACCGCTGCGTATGCTGTTTTTTAAACATCGGGGCTAGCCGTGGGTCAGCGATAAGGAGGCTTAAATGCTTTATCAACACTTTACGACTCAAGAGGAGATCGACCGTGCCTACGACCCGATGATGGGTCGAGACCCAATGGTGTTGGTAAAGGAGTGGCGTGAACGCAGTGAAGCATCACGTGAACGCCACCGTGCAAGTCTTAAAGTAAGCCTTGATCTACCTTATGGCCCTTCGCTTGCTGAGCGCATGGATATTTTTCATGCGCATACACCCCAGGCGCCAGTGCACGTCTTTTTCCACGGCGGCTACTGGCGTTCACTTAGCCATCGCGAATTTAGCTTTATCGTTGATGACTTGGTCAAAGCTGGGATCACGGTGGCGGTGGTCAATTACGCGCTTTGTCCCCAGGTACGCTTTAGTGAGCTAGTGCGTCAGGCTCAGGCAGCAGTGGCCTTCGTGTATCGCCATGCCGCCGAACTAGACGTCGACCCGGAACAGTTAAGTATTTCAGGGCACTCGGCGGGCGGGCATCTATGCGCGATGCTGATGTCCACGGATTGGGAAGATACGTTTGGGTTGCCGAACCAGCTGATTCGCGGTGCACTGTGTGTCAGTGGCCTCTATGATTTGCGACCCTTTCCCTGGTCGTGGCTGCAGCCTAAGCTGCAACTGAGTGGGCGAGATGTGCAGGAGTTCAGTCCTCTATGGCTGCAGTGCCGTGTGCCTGCGCCAATAAAGCTAGTAGCTGGAGGCCTGGAGTCAGAAGAGTTTGAGCGGCAGATGAGCGACTATAGCGAGCATTTAAGTGAGCAGAGGCAGGACGTCACTCAGCAGTTGCTCCCTGAGGTAGATCACTTCTCGATTCTTGAGCACTATCTTAACGATGGCTGCTTTGTGGAGTGGATCAAAGGGGTTCACAGCTTATAGCAGCGCCTCACTAGAGGCGCCGCCCATATGTTTTAAGCGGCAGGGATTACCGCTGTTGCTTCGATTTCCACCTTGGCCTGATCTTCCACAAGCCCTGCCACTTGAACCATGGTCATCGCTGGGAAGTGCTTGCCAAGTACTTCGCGGTAAGCTCCGCCCACCTCTTTAAGCCTTGCCAAATACTCCCGCTTGTCCGTCACATACCAGGTTAAGCGAACGATATGCTCCGGACCTGCATTGGCCTCTTTTAAGATTGCTACAATATTTTGCAGCGCCTGATTAACCTGAATAACGAAATCATCGCTTTCAAACACCTGATCAGCATTCCAGCCAATTTGCCCGCCGACAAACACTGTTTGCCCTGAAGCAAGCACGCCATTAGCGTAGCCGACTGCTGCTTTCCAATGAGAAGGGTGAAGAAGCTGATGAAAGTTGGCGTCACTCATGATGGCTATCCTTATAGGTTATCGACGGTAATGTGCTGGCGTATTGCCTCGGTCCATGGCATAGATTTACCGCTACTTAAATCCACAAATACCAGGGTTGAGTCGCTAGTTAGGCGCTTTTGCTCACCGCAATAAGCGACGATCTGGATGGTCACGCTGCTGCGCCCCACGGACTGAACCATTAATTCAAAGGTAAGCAGTTCGCCTAATCGGCTTGGCGCATGAAACTGCGTATCGATAGCGGCAGTAGGGACACCCGTACCGGTTTCTATATGCAGCTGGTTAAAGTCGTGCTGCACGACTTCCTCAAACCAGTCCTCCACCACGGAGTTAATCATTTCAAAATAGCGGGGATAAAAAACGATACCCGCCGGGTCACAGTGCTGAAAGCGAACCTTCCGCTGAGTTCTAAACGCCATTATTTTTCTCCCTACACGCCTAGGTAACGGTCGCGTACTGCACTATCCAGTGCAGCTGGTTTGCCATCCCAAACGGTGCGGCCTTTCTCTAAGATGGTGCAACGGTCGGCAATAGGCAGCACTTCGCTCAATGATTTATCCACCAGTAGCGTGGATTGCCCCTGCTCCTTAAATAAACGAATCGCTCGCCAGATCTCCTGGCGAATCACCGGTGCCAAGCCTTCAGTAGCTTCATCAAGTACCAGTAGGCGTGGGTTGGTCATCAGAGCCCGGCCAATGGCCAGCATCTGTTGTTCACCGCCGGAGAGGGTTTTGGCCATTTGCAAGCGGCGCTCCTCTAAACGAGGAAACAGCAGCTCTACTTTCTGTAATGTCCATTCGCCTGGACGAGCGGTCACCAGCAAATTTTCGCGCACGGATAAGTTAGGGAAACAGCGACGGCCTTCAGGTACCAAGCCCAAGCCTGCTTTAGCAATTCGGTAAGCAGGTAAGCGGCGCAGGTTATGGGATTCAAACGTAATGGTGCCGCGGCTGGCAGGGGTAAGACCAAATATCGAGCGAATGGTGGTAGTTTTGCCCATGCCATTGCGACCCATTAACGCGACCATTTCACCAGCGTTTACTTCAAGGTTAACGCCAAATAGTGCCTGGGATGGGCCATAGAAGGTTTCAATATCAGCAACATTAAGCATCTGCATCTCCCAGGTAGGCGTCGCGAACGCGTGGATCCTGCCTAATTGTCTGGCTATCGCCATGGGCAATAACACTGCCTGAGACCAGTACAGAAATACGATCAGCCAGCCGAAATACCGCATCCATGTCGTGCTCAATCAGCAGGATAGGTACTTCCAGCTTCAGTGCTTCAAGTAGCTCGGTAAGTTTCGCAGAACCTTCAGGACCGAGGCCCGCCATAGGCTCGTCCAACAGCAGGGCGCGGGGCTTGAGCGCCAGAGCGCAGGCCACTTCTACTTGGCGGCGTTCACCGTGGGAAAGCTCACATACCGGTGTCCAGGCACGGTGGCTAAGCTGCATGCGTTCCAACGCCTCAAAAGCAGGTTCAAGCAGTTGTTGGTCCCGGGCGACAGGTTTCCAGAAGCGGAAGCTGTGACTCTGTAGTGCTTGAACTCCCATCATTACATTGCGCATTACTGATAACGGTTCAGCGAGAGATGAGACCTGGAAACTGCGCCCCAGCCCAAGCCGTGCGCGCTGGGCAATACTCATGCCAGTGATTTCAGTTCCCGCTAAATAAACGCTGCCCTTATCAGGACGTATATTGCCCGCAATTTGCCCAATCAGGGTCGACTTGCCAGCCCCATTGGGACCAATCAAGGCATGGATTTCACCAGTCTGGAGCTCCAGAGAAACATCGTTGGTCGCCTGCAGCGCCCCAAATTGCTTATACAGGTGATTTAGCGAAAGGATAGCCTCACTCATTACGCTCCCTCCCTGCCAGCCAACCCATTACTCCGTGCTTGGCAAACAGCACTACCCCGAGTAACACGAGCCCCAGAAAGAGCTGCCAATACTGAGTCATGCCACCCAGAAGGGTTTCCATCATCACAAACAGCACTGCTCCGGCGAGTGGGCCATAAAGACGGCCTACGCCACCTAAAATCACAATTACCATCAGTTCCCCGGAGAAGTGCCAGCTCAGCATGGTCGGGCTAACAAAGCCGTTAAGGTCTGCATACAGCGCGCCGGCAAGCCCAGTGATTACTGCTGATATAACAAACGCCACTAGTCGAATGGGATAAGGGCTAATGCCAGCAGTGGCAAGACGCACATCATTTAGCCGCGCCATGGTAAGAGCGGCACCAAAACGGGATTTCATCAGCCGCGAAGTAATTGCCATCGCCAGCACAAGCCCACAGAAGCAGATAAGAAAGTAGATCAATGCATTATTGGTATCTAACCCAGGCAGGCCATTGCGTAAATAGATCGGCAAGCCATCTTCACCACCATAGGTCGGCCAGGAGTTAGCGAAGTAATAAATCATCTGGGCAAAGGCGAGGGTGATCATAATGAAATACACCCCAGTGGTACGCAGCGAAATCGCACCGATCGCCAGCGCCAATAGCGCGCACACCAGAATAGCCACTAACCACACCACCAGCATGCTGTCACTACCTGGCACGTTAAGGGGCCAAGTCATAAACGGCGTAAAATCAAAGGCGTGGTAAGCGCTTATACCTGCGACATAACCGCCTAAGCCAAAGTAAGCTGCATGGCCAAAGCTCACCATGCCGCCATAGCCAATCGCCAGGTTAAGGCCAACGGCTGCCATGGCAATAATGGTGATCCGCGAAGCTAGATTGACGTAGTAAATATGGCCTAGAAAATAAGCCGCTACCGGCACCAGGAATAACAGGCCGAGCAACGCTATCTGGACGAGCCCTTTACGGTCAAAGTGGTTATCTGGCTTGGTTGCTAGGCCACTATTAGCAACCCCTGGGGCTGCACTCTTAGACAGGCCAGTATTATTCGTTAGGGGCGTGTTGTTAGTCATGAGCAGAGAACAGTCCCTTCGGCTTGAAAGCGAGAATGATGGCCATGAGGATATAAATCAGCATCGCGGCCAGCGCAGCACCAACCCCGCTAGCTTCTGATGGCGGCATAAAGGTTCGGAAAAATATCGGCAAGTACACGCGCCCTAAGGTATCCACAAGGCCTACTAACAGTGCCCCAAACAGCGCGCCTTTTATCGAGCCGATACCGCCAATGACGATCACCACAAAGGCCAGAATCAACACTGGTTCACCCATACCCACCTGCACGGATTGCAGCGCACCCACCAACGCACCGGCTAACCCCGCCAAGCCTGCGCCCAATGCAAACACCAGGGTATATAGCTTTGAGATATTGACCCCTAGGGCACCAATCATTTCGCGGTCGCTTTCACCGGCGCGAATACGCATGCCCAGGCGTGTTTTAGAGATGAGAAAGTACAGCGCAATGGAAACGGTGATACCCACCCCGATCAGCATTAGCCGATAAATGGGGTAGCGGGTATCGCCAGGTAGGGTGACAAATCCGGTCAACCAGGAAGGTGGGCTAAGCCGCATGGGAGACGAACCGAAAATCCAGCGTGTGCCTTCGGAAAAAATCAGAATAAGCGCAAATGTGGCTAGTACTTGGTCAAGATGGGGACGGTGATAAAGCCGTCGGATAACGATCAGCTCTACCAGGGCACCCACTAACGCCGCTGCTATAATGCCCGCGCCTAGCCCAACCAGAAAGGAGCCGGTTGAAGCAGTGACTGCCGCAGTGGCATAGGCGCCCACCATATAAAAGGAGCCATGGGCGAGATTGATTAGCCCCATTACCCCGAAGACTAAGGTAAGACCGCTGGCCATCAAAAACAGCATGGTACCAAGTTGCACGCCGTTGAGAAGTTGCTCTATTAGCAGAGTAACGGACATGAAAGAAACCTTTCTCTAATCAACCAAGAGAGGCTGGGTGGCGAGACCCAGCCGCGGCGACATTACATTTGGCACTGTTCGAAATAGACGTCTTGAATATCTTCCACAGCGACACCGATCAGGCGATTGGTAGGCTCACCATCGTCACCTTCCACCACTTCACGCACGTAAATATCCTGGATAGGGTGGTGGTTAGGGCCAAAACGGAATTCGCCGCGTACGCTGTCAAAGTCGGCAGCCCGCAGTGCTTCGCGGAAGGCGTCTTGATCATCGGGGTGGGCAACATCTAGGGCGCTAAGAATAAGATTAGCGGTATCGTAACCCTGAGCCGCGTAGAGGGTAGGTGTACGGCCATAAGCTTCCCGGAAGCCTTCGACGAAGCGATGGTTGGCTTCATTATCCAAGTCGTAGGCCCATAGTGAGGTATTACGAGCGCCAATCGCCGCGCTACCAACGGCTTTGATAAGGATTTCGTCAAAGGAGAAGGCCGCGCCAAAAATAGGCATATCGACGCCGGAACCCTCCCACTGTTTCATAAACGAAATACCCATGCCGCCGGGTAAGAAGAAAAACAAGCTATCTGCATTGCTGGCGCGAATTTGGGCAATTTCAGCGGCGTAGTCGGTTTGGCCCATTTGAGTGTAAAGCTCATCGACCACTTCACCTTCGTAAAGGTGCTTGAAACCCGCCAGAGCATCGGTGCCAGCAGGGTAATTGGGTGCCAGAATAATTGGCCGCTCATAGCCCTCTTCGCGCATGTAAGCGCCCATGGCGCCGTGCAGGTTGTCGTTTTGATAGGCCACGTTAAAGTAGTTTTCGTGGCACATCCGCCCGGCTAAATCGGAAGGCCCTGCATTAGGTGATAGGTAGAAAGCACCTTGACGCACGGCAGCGGGAACCACAGCCATCGCCAAGTTAGACCAGATGATGCCGGTGAGAATATCGACGTTATCACGCTGCATAAACTCATTGGCTAAGCTGCGGGCCAGGTCAGGGCGGTTGGCGTCATCTTGAATCAGTACGTTGACATCATTACGGCCTGACTGCTCGATCGCCAGCATAAAGCCATCGCGAACATCCACACCCAGGTGCGAGCCGCCCCCGGAAAGGGTGGTAATCATGCCAATTTTCACGTCATCCGCGTGGGCTGCCACCAAGCTTGATGAGAGGAGCAAGCCAAGGCCGAAGTGAGTTATTTTTTTCATGAAACATTCCTCATATTTAATCGTTTTTTTACTTAGAGGGCCGTACGTTGTTTGACCTAAGGTCAGAGCAAGGAGAGCCAGCACTTGGGTAGTGCTCCTGGCTTAGCCGAAAACGCTGAACCTTACCCGTGGCTGTTTTTGGCAGAGTCTCAATAAAGCGTATCGAGCGAGGGTACTTATAAGGCGCGATAGTCTGCTTCACGAAGTCCTGCAGCATTTGCAGACATTCTTCATCTTGCTGAAATCCATCGTTTAGAACAACAAAAGCCTCGACAATTTGCCCACGCTCTTCACTGGGTGCGCCAATCACCGCGCACTCTTTAACGGCGGGGTGGGCAAGTAACGCTGCCTCCACCTCAGGACCTGCAATGTTATAGCCAGCTGAGACAATCATATCGTCATTACGGGCAGCGAAATGAAAGTAACCTTCCTCATCCTGGTAAAACGCATCGCCGGTGATATTCCAGCCATCAACCACATACTTCTGCTGGCGCTTATCGGCTAAGTAGCGACAGCCGGTAGGGCCACGCACCGCAAGCTTGCCTACCGTGCCCCGGGGGACATCATTCATCGCGTTATCAACAATGCGTGCCTGGTAACCAGGCACCGGCTTACCGGTGCAGCTAGGGCGGTGGTCATCCAGACGGTTGGAGATAAAGATATGCAGCATTTCCGTTGCGCCAATACCGTCGATAATGGGTGTGCCGGTTTGCTTGATCCAGTCATGATAAATCGGTGCTGGCAGCGTTTCGCCAGCAGAAACCGCGACCCGCAGACTGCTGAGATCCTCATGGCGAGTGGGTGCTGAGAGCATTGCCCGGTAAGCGGTGGGGGCGGTGAATACCACTGTAGCCTGATATTCGCGGATAATATCCATCATGTTGGGCGGGGTGGCGTGTTCCAGCAGCACGGCGGTGGCGCCGAAGCGCAACGGAAATATTGCTAATCCACCCAGGCCAAAAGTAAATGCCAGTGGCGGCGAACCAACGAACACATCCTCTGGTGTCACCTGTAGCACTTCCTTCGCGTAACCGTCGGCAATGGCTAATAGGTCACGGTGAAAGTGCATAGTGGCTTTGGGCGAACCGGTGGTGCCCGAGGTAAACCCCAGCAGCGCCACATCGTCGGCGGAGGTATCCACGGCATCAAAGGTAGCGGGCTTGCCCAGCGCTAAACGGTCAAGTTCGGCGTCATGGTTGGCGGTGCCATCAAAGCCGACAATACGTTTGAGTAGCGGGCTTTTTCCATGACACTCAACCAGCTCATCAAGCAGGCGGGTATCGCAGAGGGCGAGGCCGATTTCTGCCTTATCAATCACCTGGCATAGCTCTTTGCTGCGCAGCATAGGCATGGTGTTGACCACGACGGCGCCTGCTTTGGTCGCTGCCAGCCAGCAAGCTACCATGGCCGGATTGTTGGCCGAACGAATCAGCACCCGCTGACCGGGAATCACACCGAGGTCTTCCACCAGCACATGGGCGAGGCGGTTGGTCCACTCGGTGAGTTCTTGATAAGTGCGCCGTCGGCCGTTGCCTGCTAAGGCAATGCGTTCGCCGTGGCCCTGGCTGAGCAGCCGATCGCAAAGCTCAACGCCTGCGTTAAGTCGTTCAGGGTAATCGTAGTCTGAAAGCAAAAACTCAGGCTGACAATCACTGGGTGGCAGGTTATCCCGCGCAAAAGTATCAGCATGAGCCGACTGGATGTACATGACCAACCTCCGTATTTAGTGTCGTTGTTTATTCCTGCCCTCGGCTCAAATGAAGCGTGGGCAGGGATACGGTGTCTGGCGTAATGTTTTATTGTTGGGGTGAAACCTTGTGTGGCTCTTTGCTATCTACTCCTCCGCGAGCATACTGCGGGCGATGACCACTTTTTGAACGTCGGAAGCGCCTTCATAAATACGCAATGCACGAATCTCCCGGTAGAGACTCTCGATAATGTGACCTTTGCGAACGCCGTCACCGCCATGCAGTTGCACCGCTTGGTCAATCACCTGTTGGGCCTGGTCGGTGGCAAACAGTTTGGCCATGGCCGCTTCACGGGTTACCCGCTCAGCGCCTTGATCTTTGGTCCAGGCGGCGCGATATACCAGCAGGGCGGCAGCATCCACATTGAGCGCCATATCGGCCAAGTGGCCCTGCACCATTTGTAGATCGGAAAGGGTGGCGCCAAACAGCTCCCGGGAGCGGCTACGGGACAGTGACTCTTCCAGAGCTCGGCGGGCGAAGCCAAGCGCGGCAGCCCCTACCGTGGAGCGGAAAACGTCCAGCACTGACATGGCAATTCGAAACCCCTGGCCCGGCTGGCCGATCAAAGCGCTGGCAGGCAGCACCATATCGTTAAAGCCCAGCCTTGCTAGAGGGTGGGGCGCCACGGATTCCAAGCGTTCACGAATCTCCAGTCCCGGGGTATCAGCAGGAACTAAAAAGGCCGAAAGCCCTTTGGAGCCGAGGCCTTCACCGGTGCGGGCGAAGACCGTATAGATATCGGCAATACCGCCGTTAGAGATCCAGGTTTTTTCACCATTCAAACGGTAGCTCTCGCCATCGCGCTCGGCGGTGGTATCCAGTTGGGCCACATCAGAACCCGAGCGGGGTTCGCTAAGGGCAAAGGCGGAAAGTGCTTCTCCACGGCGGGTTTTGTCCAGCCACTGCTTCTGTTCATCGCTGCCATATAGGCTGATCGCACCGGTGCCCAAGCCCTGCATGGCAAAGGCGAAATCGGCCAGTCCGTCGTGGCGGGCCAGAGTTTCACGAATCAGACAGAGGCTGCGTACATCGATATGCTCGCCCGCGGTGCCGGATAAAAAGCCCGCCTTGCCCAGGTCGCGCACTAATTGAATACAGGTGGCATCTACATCGCTGTGGTCGCGGGGCAGCTCTGCGCTGCACCACGTCTCAAGCTGCTCGGCAAGCTCGCGATGTTTAGCCTCAAAGAAGGGCCACGTTAGAAAGCTTTTGTCGCTCATCAGTCCCCCTTAAACTCAGGTTTTTGTTTGGCTACAAAGGCGTGGTAGGCGCGGGCAAAGTCATTGGTTTGCATGCAGATCGCCTGGGCCTGGGCTTCCGATTCGATGGCCTGCTCCAGGCTCATGGACCACTCCTGGTTTAACTGGGTTTTGGTAATGCTGTGAGCAAAGGTGGGGCCGTTAGCCAGTCGGGTAGCGTAGGCGATGGCATCTTCTTCCAGGGATTCCGGTTCGACCACCCGGTTGTAAAAGCCCCACTGTAGGCCCTCTTCGGCGCTCATGCTGCGGCCGCTGTAGAGCAGGTCTGCCGCACGGCCTTGGCCAATAATGCGCGGCAGCATGGCGCAGGCGCCCATATCGCAGCCCGCCAAACCCACTCGGGTAAACAGAAAGGCCGTGCTGGCGCGGGGAGTGGCAAAGCGAATATCCGAAGACATGGCGATAATCGCCCCCGCCCCAACACAGATGCCGTCCACAGCGGCAATAATTGGTTTACCGCAGTTGAGCATGGCTTTGACCAAATCGCCGGTCATGCGGGTGAATTCGAGCAGACCCTTCATATCTTTCCCTACCAAGGGGCCGATAATTTCGTGTACATCGCCACCGGAGCAGAAGTTCTCGCCGTTAGAGGTAAACACCACGGCCTGCACATCCGAGGCATAGACCAAGTCACGAAAGGTATCGCGCAGCTCAGCATAGCTCTCAAAGGTCAGTGGGTTTTTGCGTTCCGGGCGATTGAGCCGAATCACGGCGACATCACCTCTCATTTCCCAGATAAAATGCTCCGGGGTTAAGCCAGCCATGCTCTTCATTATCTTGTTCTCGACTGTCAGTGATTAATGGGGCCGTCGTTGTTGCCGTCGTTAAGAGTAGAGGCGTCGTTAAGAGAAGCCGGCAAGCGGTGAAGCAACTCGCCAATATGATGAGCATCCTCTTCATTTACCCCCTCAAAAAGCGCGTTAATCCAGCGCTCATGCTCAACAGCCATGCCTCTAAAGATTTTTCTGCCTGCGACGGTCAGGCAGACCCGGGTAGCGCGACGGTCGCCCTCAATGGCAATACGCTCCACAGTGCCGTCCTCCACTAGGCGATCAATAATGCCGGTAACATTTCCATTGGAAACCCGCAGCCGTTTGGAGAGCTCGTTCATTTTCAGGCCCTCCTCAGCGGCATATAGCGCGGCCATAACATCAAAGCGGGGTAGTGTAGAGTCGTGCTCGGTACGCAGCCGTTCGCGTAGCTCGGACTCCACCTGACGGGTGACCCGCAACATACGCAGCCATAAGCGCAGGCGCTCCTTGCTTAAGCTGTTTTTTCCTAGACTTTTTCCTAGACCCTCGGCTGTCATACCTCTCCTCCTGAGATTGAGATCGCCTGTCCGTTTATCGCGCCGCTGTTAGGGCCGCATAGCCATAGGGCGGTGGCGGTCACCTCGGCGGGCGTCACTAAGCGCCCGGTGGGATTGGTGGACTCAAAGTGGGAAGTGGCCTGTTCGGCGGATTGGCCGGTTTTGGCCACAATATTATCGACGCTGGCAGCTAATAGCGGCGTATCGGTAAATCCAGGGCAGAGCGCATTAACGGTAATATTGCGGGTTGCCGTCTCGGCCGCCAGCGAACGTACCAACCCCACCACGCCATGTTTTGCTGCGCAGTAAGCGCCTACATAGGCGTAGCCTTTTAGGCCAGCGGTGGAGGCAACAGCAATCAGCCGTCCGCCGTCATTTAATTGTTTTAATCCTTCGCGCAGAGTCAGAAATACGCCGCTCAGATTAACGTTGAGCATGCGCTGCCACTGCTCAAACGAGGTCTTGGCGAAAGGCGCGCTCTCTGCGGCACCTGCGTTTGCAATAACAATATCGACCCTGCCAATTTTCTCGAACAGCGCCACCATGGCGGCTTCATCGGTGACATCTACCACGGCGAAATCAAGGTGACTATGTTGATCCGCTACGGCTTGCAGGGCGCTCTTCCTGCGGCCGGTAATCGTGACCTGGGCGCCTGCTTCGGCAAAGGCCAAGGCCATATCAGCACCAATGCCGCTGCCACCGCCGGTAATCACCACGCGCTTATCTGTGAGCAGCTTCATACCCATCCCTCGCCACGCTCAGCTAAGCGCTGCAGTTGATCCGCACCTGCCCGGTAGGGCGCAGGCCACTCTACCTCGCGATCACCCAGGCCCGCGGCAACATGCAGCAACCAGTAGGGGTCAGCTAGATGAGGGCGGGCGATACAGACTAAGTCAGCGCGTCCAGCCATTAGAATCGAGTTCACGTGGTCGGCCTGATAAATATTGCCCACCGCCATGGTGGCAATCGATGCCTCGTTACGGATCCGGTCTGAGAAGGGCGTTTGGAACATACGCCCATACACCGGTTTGGCCTGGGTCGAGGTTTGTCCGGCAGAGACATCGACAATATCCACCTCTGCCTCCCGCAGCCGTTTGGCGATCTCTACTGCATCGTCGGGAGTAATCCCTTCATCGCCGCACCAGTCATTGGCAGAAATGCGCACCGAAAGGGGTTTATGGGCGGGCCAAACGCTGCGCACCGCACGGACTACCTCAAGCGGGTAGCGCAGCCGGTTGCCCAGCGAACCGCCATACTCATCATCACGGTGATTGGTCAATGGGGTAATGAACGACGAGAGCAGGTAGCCGTGGGCGGCGTGAATCTCGATCATGTCGAAGCCTGCGCGGTCGGCCATCTGGGCGGCGCTAACGAACTCATCGCGCACCCGGTCCATATCGCGCCTATCCATGGCTTTGGGCACTTGGTTGCGCGCGGACCAGGGCAGCTCAGAGGCTGCCATTACCGGCCAGTTACCGTTGGTAAGGGGGGCATCCATCTCCTGCCAGCCCAGTTGGGTAGAGCCTTTGGGGCCGGAGTGACCGATTTGAGCGCACAGCTTGGCGTTGGTTTCGGTATGCACGAAATCACATAGCCGTTTCCACTCCGCTTCATGTTCTGGTGCGTACAGCCCTGGGCAGCCGGGAGTAATGCGCCCGGTAGGGCTAACGCAGGTCATCTCGGTATACACCAGGCCGGCACCGCCTTTGGCCCTCTCTGCATAGTGGCTAAAGTGCCAATCGGTAGGGCAGCCATCCACCGCTCTGTACTGGGCCATGGGTGACACCACCACGCGGTTAATCAGCGTCATATCGCGCAGTTGGTAGGGCGCAAACATTGGTGCCCGGATGCTGCTAGGGTTGCCTGCTTTGGTCTGAAACCAGCGCTCTGCACTCTCCAGCCACTGTGGGTCGCGTACCCTCAGGTTCTCATGACTGATGCGCTGGGAGCGGGTAAGTAATGAGTAGTTAAACTGCACCGGGTCGAGATCCAGGTAGCGCTCTATTTGCTCAAACCATTCGGTGGAGTTACGCGCTGCGGACTGTAGGCGCAGCACCTCGAAGCGGCGATCCTCTTCGTAGCGGGCGACGGCGGCTTGCATGCTGCTTTCACTGTGTAAGCAGTTAGCCAGCGTGATAGCGCTTTCCAGGGCGAGCTTAGAGCCTGAGCCAATTGAGAAGTGGGCAGTCGCCGCGGCATCGCCCATCAGCACCACGTTTTCGTAGCTCCAGCGCTCGCAAAGTACCCGTGGAAAGTTGATCCACGCCGAGCCGCGAATGTGGTTGGCATTGGTCATCAGCGCATGACCATCAAGATGCTTGGCAAAAATGCGCTCGCAAACCGCAATTGACTCCTGCTGGCTCATTTCACCGAAGCCAAACGCCTGCCAGGTGGCTTCACTACACTCGACGATAAAGGTCGCGGTATCTTTATCAAATTGATACGCATGGGCCCACACCCAGCCATGTTCGGTATGTTCGAAAATAAAGGTAAAGGCGTCGTTAAAGGTCTGGTGCGTGCCTAGCCAAACGAACTTACACGCCCGCACGTCAATATCGGGTTTGAAATGCTCAGCATAGGTTTGGCGGGTGCGGGAGTTAAGGCCATCGGCAGCCAGTACCAAGTCATACTCTTGGCGGTACTGCTCAATGGAGGCTTCCGTTGCATCGGTTTCAAAGCGCATCTCAACGCCCAGTTCCCGGGCGCGCTCTTGCAACAGTATTAACAGCTGGCGGCGGCCAATGCCGCAAAAGCCATGGCCGGTGGAGACCGTTTTTACGCCCTTATGTACAACGGCGATATCATCCCAATAGGCGAAGTGCTCACGAATACGCTCTGCGCTGACCGGGTCGTTGGCCGCCAGGTTATCCAATGTTTCATCTGACAGCACTACGCCCCAGCCAAAGGTGTCGTCTGCACGGTTGCGCTCAATCACCACAATCTCGTGAGAGGGATCCTGTAGCTTCATGCTGATTGCAAAGTAGAGGCCAGCAGGACCTCCTCCGAGGCACACGATTCTCATTTTATTTATTCTCCACGGGGAATCTCACTCTTTTTTAAAGGTAGAAACGGAATGTGGAAAATTCAAGTATAAAATTTTTAAGCTTAAAGTATTTTGATAGCCTTACTTGGCTGCATAACACCCCGTTATGCTCGCAATACATGGCGGAAAATGAGAGCATAAAAGTCGTTAAGGTGATGGCACCACTAGAGGCTTGAGAACAGTGACTCAACACCATAGTTGAAGGCATTATGAAAGGTGTTATGAGCAGAGAGCTCTAAGTGCCAAGGAAACTGTGCTCGTTGGGATTGACAGAAATAGGTGGAAGCGCGAGTCTAAGCCTATCCGCTTCAAGAGTGGCTCAGCATAATTAAAAAATAATGTGGTTAAAGTGCCGTTAAGGAGAAAGCCCCATGCTCGAAGATTGCAAAAATGCCCTGGAGCGCTGGGGGGGCGTACATAGTTTGATTGACCGTTGGCTGGACCAGCGTCGCTCACTTTTGGTTAGCTTTATTGAGCTGAAAGAAGCCTGCGATGTTGAGCTGGAAGCGGTTAGCAAGGCGCGTATCGATACCTTTAGCGAACTGCTGATGGATTATATCAGTGCCGGGCATTTCGAAATTTACCCACAGTTAGCTGAAGAAGCTAAGGCATTTAACGATGAGAGTGCTCTGTTAATTGCTGCACAGCTTTTAGAGCGATTGGAAATGTCCACTGCGATGGTGCTTGAGTTCGACGAGGACTTTGCTTCGCCGGTGCGCTGCCAGCAGAATCTAGTGCGGTTACCTGCCTGGATTGATCGACTAGCCAAAGGCCTAACTGAGCGTTTTGCGCTGGAAGATCAACTGATTGCCCGTTTGCACGCTGCCCATAGCCCCAAGCAAATGAAATCCCCCGCTTAAGTCTATTGACACAAAGCACCTCGCAGTAGAACCCTTGCGCGGTGCTTTTGCCATTCTGCCAATAGCTGTTTAGCCTGCCGTTACCCTCAAGGTACTGCTTGCTCAAGAGACTGTTTTCCCAAGGCATCGCTGTTTTAAGTTTTCGCGCTCATGCTTTTTAAGCTTCTACGCCTGCCGTTTTCACACCAATAGTTTGCTGGTCTAGCGATAGCGCGTGGCGGATGTATGGGGAGGGCGGTACAATCTCTAATCGATGCTAAAAAGCTTATTAACGGGATGAGCTCAGGGTAATAACCTAAGTATTAAGAGCAAGTCTGCTGCATGATGATGAAGGCAATCAAACACTTATGCATCAAAAAGTTGTGATGATCGATAATTACGATAGCTTTACCTTCAATATCGTTCAGTATCTGAGTGAGCTTGGCGCCGAGGTAATGACCTACCGCAATGATGAACTCACCCTTGAGCAAATTGACGCTTTAGCGCCTACTCATTTAGTGATTTCTCCGGGGCCTTGCACTCCCAATGAGGCCGGTGTTTCGCTGGCTGCCATTGCCCATTTTGCTGGCAAACTGCCTATCTTAGGGGTTTGCCTGGGACACCAGGCGATTGGTCAGGTATATGGTGGTAATGTAGTGCGTGCCCCCCAGGTAATGCACGGCAAAACCTCTGCGGTGACACACCAGGGGCTGGGAGTATTTAAAGGGCTTGAAAACCCTTTGGAAGTAACCCGATACCACTCCTTGGTCGTTGAAAAATCAAGCCTACCAGATTGTTTAGAAGTAACCGCCTGGACAGCAGAGGATGATGTAACTCCAGGGCTGATAATGGGATTTCGTCATCGTCACATGGATATTGAAGGGGTACAGTTTCACCCTGAGTCGATACTCACGCGCCAAGGTCATGCGTTATTGGCCAATTTTTTACAACGCGGTTGACCGCCAAACTCATACGCTTTAGGGGCTTTTCTGCTCATGCAAATGCGAGACGCAATTAACGCGGTAGTGCGCCGCGAAGACCTTTCTTTCGATGCGATGTACGCGCTAATGCGTCAGATCATGACCGGAGAAGCTTCCGATGCTCAGATTGGTGGCCTGCTAGTAGGGCTGGCCATGAAAGGCGAAAGTGCTGTGGAAATTAGCGCTGCTGCCCAGGTAATGCGCGAACTGATGAAGCGGGTAACGCTTAGCACGGATAACGTGGTAGATATTGTTGGCACTGGCGGCGATGGCGCTAATTTGTTTAACGTCTCTACCGCATCTAGTTTTGTGGCGGCCGCTGGGGGAGCCCATGTCGCTAAACATGGTAACCGTAGCGTCTCGTCGTCGTCGGGCAGTGCTGATTTATTTGATATTGCCGGCATCTATCTGGACCTTAAGCCTGAAGAGGTTGCCCGCTGTATCGAGCAGGTAGGGGTCGGCTTTATGTTTGCACCTAACCACCACCCGGCGATGCGCTTCGCTATTGGGCCGCGTCGTGAAATGGGCGTGCGTACGTTGTTTAATATTCTCGGACCACTCACTAATCCTGCCGGTGCACCCAATCAAGTGCTAGGTGTTTATTCGCCTGCGCTAGTGCCGCTCATGGCTGACGTGCTTAAAAAACTTGGCAGCCGCCATGTTCTGGTGGTCCACTCTGAAGATGGTTTGGATGAGATTTCACTGGCAGCACCTACGCGTGTAGCAGAGCTTAAAGAGGGCGAGATTACCGAGTACACCATTACCCCCGAAGAGTTTGGTATTGAGCGCCAAAGCCTAGCAACGTTAAAAGCGGCCAGTGCTGAAGACAGCCTACGGTTAGTAAAAGCTGCGCTAAAGGGCGAGGGCGCCGCAGCAGATATTGTGGCCCTGAATGCAGGGGCAGCGCTTTACTGTGCGGGCGTAGCCGATAGTTTAAAAGAGGGTGTGATGGTGGCCCAGGATGCTCAGGCTTCCAAACTTCCGCTTGAAAAGCTCAATGAGCTTTCGCACTTCACGAGTGTCTTCAAAACCAGCCTCTTTAAAGGGTAAATAAACCAATGACTGACCAGGCAACGCCGACGATTTTAACGCGTATTTTGGCTCGTAAAGACGCAGAAGTGGCGGAACGTCGCCAAGCGGTGTCTGAGGCCGATTTGTTAGCACTTGCTAACAAGCAAAGCGCCCCCCGCGGATTTATTAAGGCGCTAAACGCGCGCATTGCCGCAGGCGATGCTGCGGTTATTGCCGAAGTAAAAAAAGCTTCTCCCTCAAAAGGTGTCATGCGCGAAGAGTTCCACCCGGCAGATATTGCTAAAAGCTATGCAAAGGGGGGAGCAGCATGCCTCTCAGTGCTGACTGATGCAGATTTCTTTCAGGGCCATGAAGATTACCTGATGGCTGCTCGCGATGTTTGCGAGTTACCAATTATTCGTAAAGATTTCATTACCCACGGTTATCAGGTAACCGAAGCCCGTGCCATTGGTGCTGACTGCATTCTACTTATTGTGTCTGCACTTAATGACACCCAGCTACGTGACCTTTATCAGCAAGCCGAGGATCTAGGCATGGATGTACTGGTGGAAGTGCATGATGCCGATGAGTTAGAGCGCGCCCTAGCGCTGGACCTGAAACTGGTGGGCATCAATAATCGTAACTTGCATACCTTTGACACCAGCCTGAACACCACAATTGACCTGTTGCCGCTGATTCCTGAAGGTGTCACGGTAATTACTGAGTCTGGCATTCACACCCGCGATGATGTTGAGTTGATGCGCGATCATGATGTAAATGGCTTTTTGGTTGGTGAGGCGTTTATGCGTGAAGAAGATCCTGGGCTTGCGTTAAAAAGGCTGTTTTTTTAGAGAGGCATCTATTGGCGTCAGCGCTCGGTAGGCAGCTGTGTCAATCATTGGATGATTGGTTAACCCTCCAGGAAATGACCTTATGTTTCAACGTCGCCTTGGATTCGCGTTGCTGGTACTGACGTTACTTACGTTTATCCAGGGTGGCGTCGCTATATGGGCCATCGATGGTGCCCGGCAAAAAGTTGAGCTTGGGCGCCTTTCTAGCGATTTGCATACAGGGTTTCTCGCGTTTTCAGATGCTAAAAACCGGCTCAGAACATGGCTGGTTGATGCCCAGAATAATCCCACTCCCGATCTTGATCAGCGTGATTTTCTGCTCCACGAAATGCGTACCGACCTGCAGCAGTTACATATCAATAGTGATCGATTAGCCGAGCGTACGTCACAAACGAATGAGCAAGTGACGGCTCTAATTGAAGAGCGCAGAGCTGCGTTAGTGACATTTGACAAGCTTTTTCAGGCGGTTGAAGCAGCAGCTTTAGCGCTATCGCCTACATTGGTTGCCGAACAGTTTGAGCAGGTCGATGGCCAGAGCCTGCAACTTGTGTTGGCTGATGCGCTGGCGCGAGAACGCACTCTGCTCGCACAGCAGCGTAGTGATGCAGACCGTTCGATGCAGCAGCTTATTATGCTGGCAGTGCTAGCCACTATTACGCTGACACTCACTATTTTATTTGTGTTCTGGTACTTCGCGCGTGCGCTGCGGCGACCCATTCATGAACTGGTGATGGGAGCAAAAGCTTTTCAGCGCGGTGAGTTAACGCACCGGCTAGATGAAAGTATGCGCGATGAGTTTGGTCGCGTTGCCGCCCGAATGAACCTAATGGCCGATGAGCTGAGCCAGCACCGTCAGGCTGAACAGGACCGCCAGCAGCGCCTGGAAGATTTGGTTGAAGTGCGCACCCGGGAGCTTGAGCAGGCGCTTGCCAGCTTGCGCCAGTTAGGCAAACAGCGCCAACAGCTCCTTGAAGATATTAGCCATGAGCTGCGCACACCCACGACTTCGATTCGTGGTGAGGCTGAAATTACGCTGCGACAAAGCATGCGTAGCGAAACTGAGTATCGCGAGGCATTACAACGTATAGCCAGTGATGCCGCTCATCTAGCGGATGTTATTAGTGACTTGCTCACCATGGCCAGAAGCGACATGGTGGAGTGGCAGGTACAGCGTCATCCTCTTGACCCTAGCGTGCCACTACGCGATGCAATCGGACAAGCATCCACGCTAGGTAGGCTGCGCAATATAACTCTGCATAGTGAGCAGTTAGCGACGACGACGGTGCTAGGGGATGCCCAGCGGTTGCAGCAGATATATGGGATTTTATTAGATAACGCTGTTCAGTATTCCTATACCGGAGGGGCGGTCACCATTACGGCTACCCTTGAAGAGCGGCAAGGCAAATTGGTGTGGGAGCTATGTGTGTATGACCAGGGAATTGGCTTGGAAGAACAGGAAGCCCAGCGGCTTTACGAGCGTGGTTATCGAGGGCTAAAAGCGCGTAGTCATCGACCAGACGGCCAGGGAGTGGGGCTGGCGATTGCCATGCTATTAACTCGTTTACATGGTGGGCAGCTATGTCTTGAGTCGGCAGTGGGTGAGGGATGTGTTGCTCGCCTTCAGTTACCTGTACACACGACAAATCCCACCGCTGCGAGAATAGCACCATAATGCCGTTTTGAATGCGATGAGTAATGCGATGCACATTATCTTGGTTGAGGACGACCCGCGTATCCGTGATTTCCTTAGTCGCGGTTTAGCGGCTGAGGGGCATCGTGTCGATGCGTTTAGCGAAGGGCAAGTCGCGCTGCTCCATATTATTCAATGTGCTCGGGCTGCAGATACGCAGCCAGTGGTTATCCTGGACCGACTTTTGCCGGATATTGGAGGCGTAGAAGTTTGCCGGAATCTACGAACAGCTGGCGTATCGTTCCCTGTGCTTATGTTGACCGCGCTTGATAGTATTGAGGATCGTGTATCCGGGCTTGAGGCAGGGGCAGATGATTACCTGGTTAAGCCATTTGCGTTTGAGGAACTGCTGGCACGACTAGGCGCGTTAACACGTCGGTATGAAGGGCATAAAACTGTACCTGATAAAATCATTTGTGTCGGCGATCTCTGTCTGGACCGAGAGCAGTTCTGTGTGACGCGTGCCGGTCAGCGTATTGAGTTAACGCCAAAGGAGTTAGCCATACTGGAGTTGTTGATGTCGACTCCTGGCAAGCTATATAGCCGAGAACGTATTTTGGCCAGTGTGTGGGGGGTGCACGAGGACCCGCTGACCAATATTGTGAACGTCTATATTCGAAGGCTGCGTAGTAAATTGGATGTGCATGGTTCAGGCGATTCACTGATTACTACTCAGCGCGGTTTTGGTTACCGTATTAATAATGTCTTCCCTCCTGCGTAAGTGATGGCGGCGCTATTCACCTGCTGTTAATAAAACGGTACCTGTGTGTTAATGCTGTTGCGATCTTAATAATAGTGGCCCTGGCATATAGTGAGAGCTCAGCAACAGAGCTCAACAATAGAGCTCAGTAACATGGTTCTGAGACATAGCTCTGAAAAATAGCTCTGTAACGTTCTGATTAACCCAAGGTGGAGATAGCCAACATGATTAAGACTCTTATTGCCAGTGCAGTGGTTAGCCTAAGCATGGCATCACTGGCTCACGCTGCTGAAGTGACTCACCTCGGCGGTGATATTACCGAAGAGCAGGTGTTGGCAGCGCAGCAGGCGTGGGGCGAAGCGCTAGTGAATATTTCCAATACTTATGAAAGTGAAGGCATTGACGCGGCAAGTGAGCTTGCCCAAGCCGTCATTGAGAGTGCGTATGGGTATGAGCTGGGCCCAGTGCTGTTTAAACCGACCCTAGCTGCTGCGCCGCAAACCTTTCGTACTACGCCCGAGGGAGCACTGGCCTATTTTGTTGGCCATAGCGACGAGTTCCCCAACGATAGTGGCTTTGCACTAAAAGGCTGGCAGGAAGTTACCATTGATAACGCGGCTATTTTCATCAGTGGTGATACAGCAATGACGATGGGTCGCGTCTCCATATTAGATAGCGATGGCAACACTACAACCGTGGACAAGTCATGGGGCTATCAGCTTGATGATGAAGGCGAGCTGCGTATTGTGCTGCACCATTCATCGCTGCCTTTCACGGAGTAATACATCTAGTGGCTGCTAAATCCGTTGAAATACAAAATTAACGGAAATCAAAAAAAGGGGCTTGCACTATGTGCAAGCCCCTTTTGTTTGTTTATTTTTCCTAGCTACTATGCAAGCACCTAAGCAGCGCCTGAAGCGGGTGTGGAAGTGTCTGCTGAGAGTAGCGCTTTACCTGGCTACGGCAGGAGTAACCGGTTGCCAGCAACTTGCCGGCGTTTTCGTCCGCTTCCACCTGGGGTTGCCAGGATTGGGCGTAAATAGTCTTCGAAGTAGCGACATTACGGGTTTCATGCCCGTAAGTGCCAGACATGCCGCAGCAACCGCTATTCGCCAGCTCAAGCTGTAAGCCAAAAGCGGCAAACACCTGCTGCCAGGCTTTTGGACTACCTGGGGCGTTGGTCTTTTCGGTACAGTGCGACAGCAGCTTGAAACCTGGGTCGGTGAGCGCGAGTTGGCGGGGGGAAAGTGTGTTGATGCGGGTTACCAGCCACTCCTGGAGCATCAGTACCTCGGGTACCTGCTCGGCACCTAGGGCTTTGACGTACTCCTGGCGGTAGGTGAGCGTCATGGCCGGGTCGATACCGACCATGGGCACCTGAAACTCGGCCAGTGCCCGTAGGCGTTGGGCCTGCTTTTCCGCGGTGCGCTCAAAGGCACCTAAAAAGCCCTGCACCTGTAGCGGTTTGCCGTTGGCAGAAAACGGCATCACAAACACCCGCAGGTTAAGCCGCGACAGCAGTTCCACCACATCCATCACCAGCTTGGCTTCAAAGTGGCTGGTGAAGGCGTCCTGAACAATAATCACGCTGTTGGCTTGCTGTTGCTCGGTGAGCAGGGCCAGTGACGTGGGGGTGGCTTCTGCCACGCCCCAGGCACGCAGCTGCTTTTTCACACTGGCACGAGACAGGTGCGGGGAGTCGCTAATGCCTAACCCTTTGCGCATCAGGCCATCGATCCAGCGCTGGCCGAGCAGGGCGTTATACAGTGGGGCGACCTTGGCAAGTGTTGGCAGCATCAGCTCTGTACCGCCCATAATGTAGTCCCGCACGGGGCGCAGGTAGCGGCCGTGGTAGACCTCTAAAAACTGCGAGCGGAATTGGGGTACATTGACTTTGATCGGGCACTGGCCCGCACAGGATTTACACGCCAAACAGCCTGCCATGGCGTCGTATACCTGATGGGAGTAGTCGTGGTGCTGCTGCTTGCTGAGCGTGTTCATGGCGCGCTTAGGGAAGCTTTTGATAAACCCCCAGCTGCGCTCGGCCTTTTTCTTGCGCGACTCTTCCACGACATCGATACCCGCCTGGGACTGTAGCCGCAACCACTCGCGGATTAAGCTGGCACGGCCCTTGGGTGAATGCACCCGGTCGCGGGTGGCCTTCCAGGAAGGGCACATGGGGTCATCAATATCGTAGTTGTAGCAGGCGCCGTTGCCGTTACAGTAGACCGCCGCGTCATAGGCTTGCCAGGCACGCTCATCGATAGTGCGGTCCAACTGACCGCGCATCGGCACGCCATCAATGGTTAACAGCTCCGGGTCGCTGTCTTTGGCAATCAGTGCATTGCCTGCGGGCCTACCCGCGGCTTCGGGCGGGCTGGACAGAGGCGAGGCAATCTTGCCTGGGTTCAACTGATTATGCGGATCAAAGGCGGCTTTTACCCGCTGCAGGCTGGGATACAGCTCGCCAAAGAACTTAGGGCCGTACTCAGAACGCACCCCTTTGCCGTGTTCACCCCACAGCAAGCCACCGTACTTCTGGGTAAGGGCCGCCACTTCATCGGAGATCTCGCGGATCAGTGCTTCCTGCTCGGGATCTTTCATATCCAGTGCCGGGCGCACGTGGAGCACCCCCGCATCCACATGACCGAACATGCCGTACGCAAGCTTGCGGGCATCCAACGCAGCACGAAATTCCGCAATGAACTCGGCCAGGCACTCCGGCGGGACGGCGGTATCTTCCACAAAGGCAATCGGGCGCTTTTCACCCTGCACATTCCCCAGTAAGCCCACTGAGCGTTTACGCATGGCGTAGACTTTCTGGATCTGCGGGCGGCCTTCGGCCAGGGTGTAGCCTAACCGCTCTACCGTGGGGTCTTGGCTGAGATGGTCCGTAAAGGTTTGTACCCGCTCGGCCAGGCGCTCAGGATCATTGTCATTAAACTCAATCAGGTTAATGCCCCGAATCGGCGTGCTACCGGTGGCGGGGAAGAACGCCGCTACGCTGTCCCAGACAAAGTCCTCCATGGCCAACTGCAACACGATGTCGTCGATGGTTTCAATGGAGGTGGGACTAGCGCTGGCGGTCATGAGCGCTTTGGCATCGCGTAGCGCATCCATAAAACTGGCGTAGCGCACATTAACCAGCGTGGCGTGCTTAGGAATCGGTAGCACGTTGAGGACGGCTTCATTCAAAAAGCCTAGTGAACCTTCCGAACCGCACAGCAAGCTATTCAGGTTCAACTGACCGTCTGCTTCCCGCAAATGCGCCAAATCGTAGCCGGTTAAACATCGGTTGAGCGGTGGGAACTTCGCCTCAATCAACGCGCGCTGCTGATCGATAATGGTGGCAGCGGTGGTATGCACGCGCCCAAGAATGCCTGCCTGGGCAACGGCCTGCTGCTCCTCCTCAGCACTTAGTGGGCGGCTATGCAGGTGTTGGCCACCCAGCAAAACCGTATCCAGTTCCAGCACGTGGTCACGGGTTTTGCCATACTCACAGCTGCCTTGGCCACTGGCGTCGGTGGAGATCATGCCGCCAATGGTGGCACGGTTAGAGGTGGAGAGTTCAGGCGCAAAAAACAGCCCATAGGGCTTGAGTGCCGCATTGAGCTGATCTTTCACCACCCCGGCCTGGACGCGCACCCGTCGTGCGTCCACATCGATCTCAAGGATCTGGTTCATATGGCGGGACACATCCACCACGATCCCATCGGTTAGCGACTGGCCATTGGTGCCGGTGCCGCCACCGCGGGGGGTGAGCACGATATCGCGGTGGGGCAGTTCCGCCGCCAGTTTGGCCAGACGCTCCAGGTCATCGGCGTGCTTGGGAAACACGGCGGCCTGGGGCAGGCGCTGGTAAATCGAGTTATCCGTCGCCAGCACGGTACGGTTGGCGTAGTCGGGGGCAATCTCGCCCTCGAAGCCGCGGGCGCGTAGAGCTTCAAGAAAACGCACGTAGTGGGTGCCTAGGCGTTCAAATGGGGCCGTGCGCGAATCCAAGGGTGCAATCATAGTTGGTCAAGCCGTCACTGCTGGGAGCGGATAGGAATTGGCGCTACTTTACCGCAGCTACCGCTACTCTGCATCTTGGAGGGAGGGTTTATGCACCGCCCAGCGCTTCTTTTACCAGTGCAGCACAGGTCTCGTTCATGGGCAGCGCTAGGGCAAGTGTGTGGGCTTGAGGAGACATTTTTCCCCAGGTTTTTTGTACGATACGTACCATATGATCATGGTCAATCTTGCGTGAGAAATCCGCGAAGTAGTTTTCCAAAAACACTAGGCAAGCGCAGTCTTCCAGCGCTTGTACATCGGGATCGCGGCCGAGACCTTTCTTACGGATAATCGTCGCCGCTCGCTCGGACTCTGCTGCACTATAACCTGCGTCACGCATAAGTTTGGCGGTAGTGTCGCCCGCCCGCTCGCCCTGATCGCGACGCCAAGTTAAATAACCAATGCGCCCTTCGGGGTAATCACTCCTAGGTACCAGCCAACGCTGAAGGTGCTGGGCGCGTACCGCTATGCGCAGCAGCTCGTTGGGTGCGCTATGCAGTTGTTCAAGCCATTGGCTCATCCGCTGTGCGTAGGCGAGTTCCTGGGGGAGGGGAGTGCCATCGGCAAGACTAGTATGGCGCGGGTCTTGGGCATGCAACGCATCAATGGCAGCTAGGGTATGCTCAAAGGAAGAAGACATAGGCATCAGTACTCGCATGGTTAAGTGATATTATTGGTATGCTAGCAGCTTGGCAGCAAGCCATAAAAAAACGCCCGCTGCTAAGGGCAGTGGGCGCTATGCTGATATTAACGGGGAGTTAGGTATTGCTGTTGTTATAGACTTCTTCGTTTAGCTCGCCTTCGCTTTTACCAACCAGGGTTGTGACCATCAAGTCACCCGCCACATTGACGCTGGTACGCGCCATATCCAGAATACGGTCGATACCTGCGACTACCGCGATGGCTTCCAGGGGTAGGCCGATTTGTGCCATAACGATTGAAAGCATAATCAGGCCCGCGCCGGGAACACCTGCCGTGCCAATGGACGCTAGTGTGCCAGTTGCCACAATCATGGCGTAATCCATCATACTCAAATCAACGCCGATCATTTGGGCGATAAACAGTACCACGACGCCCTGGTAAAGCGCGGTGCCATCCATGTTTATCGTCGCGCCCACTGGCAATACAAAGCCGGAAACACCTTCGGAAATACCAAGATTTTTTTGCGCACAGCGAATAGATACCGGCAGTGTGCCTGCTGAAGACGCAGAAGAGAACGCCACCACAATGGCATCCAGGCTACCCTTTAGGTAGCGTACGGGGTTTAAGCGACCTATAAGCGCAATAAATCCAGAGTAAACCACTAGTACATGCAAAATGCTGGCGAGGTACACCACGCCGATCAGCTTGGCCAGAGGCAGCAGAATTTCCAACCCATACTGGCCGGAAACATGGGCAATCAAACCAAACACGCCAAACGGTGCAAAGGCCATGACGAGGCCTGTCAGCTTGTACATGGCTTCGGAGAAGCTATCGAACACCTTCATGACTGGCTCGCCTTTTTCGCCAATCAGCGTTAGCGAAATGCCCAGGCCGATAGCAAATACAATGATCTGCATAATGTTGCCGTTCGCCAGGGCATCAATCGGGTTGCGCGGTACGAGGTTGATCAAAATCGATATCAGTGATGGCGCTTCGTTAGCCGTGACCTCAGACTCGAAGCTAAGCCCCACGCCCACCCCAGGCTGCAGCAAAGTAGACAGTATTAAGCCAATGCTAATCGCGAAAGCGGTAGTTACCAGATATAGCGAAATGGTGCGTGCGCCAATGCGGCCCATTTTTTGTGGGTCGCGCATCGAGGTAATGCCCACGACGAGTGTTGAAAACACCAGAGGCACGATCAGCATCATAATGGCGTTAATAAAAATATCGCCCAGGGGCTTAAACACACTAGCGGTTTCACCCAGTAACGCCCCTGCCAACACGCCCAGCGCTAGCCCCGCCAGAATTTTCTTCCATAGTGCGATACGACGCCACCAGCCAAACTTCATTTGCTGTGCTGTTTCCTGCACGACATTTCTCCTGTTAAAAAGCCTTTATTAGTGATCCTAAAGTGAATCGGCGGGCACTCTACCACTTTTGGCTAATGAGCGTATCCACAGCTCCCCAACGCAAGCCAACGCTATGGTTGCTTGAGTGAGCATGTCTCCAAAGTGTGGTGAGCGAATAAGCGAAGCCCGAGCCAGTTAGGCACTTACAAAGGCGGCACAGGTGTTCAAGATATGCCTGTAGATAACTTGCAGAAGAGGGGGGAGCTCGGGATAGTGATCTTGCCCGGATCGGTAATGATTGAACAAGCGCGTGAACAAGTGCTTTCTAAGCCGCCTGTTCGGCGGTGAAGGTCTTGAGTCGTCCTAACTTGAGCATCGGTGTTTTCTAAGCCGCCTGTTCGGCGGTGAAGTAGAGGTGAAGACCTAACTTATTAAATAATATCAATCATCTGTAGTTTTAAAGAGCAAAAGACCCTGTTTTGGAAAGATTCTATAAGCCATTGTTTTATATAGTATCGTTAGAGGACGGAAAAAAGGGTCGAGTTCTATACTAACTGAGATTTGGTACGCTCAGGTTGGCGCGCAGGGATGCGAAATCGTTGGTGGATACTCCATGAACTAAAGTAATCATCCGATACTGCTCGGAGATCGTCATCTGTCGTTAGTCAGTCAGCCGAACATCATGGTGATTCAATACAATATGTGGGCGCTCCGTAACGTAAAAAGTGGTCCTTATCTGCCCTGGGGCCGAAGGAAGCAAGTGATTGTATAGCCGGTCACGTTTCAAACCGGCTTATCCTGATCTAAAGGAGCCCTTAAGAAATACCTTCCATCGCCCCCCATAGCTCCCCGCCACGCTTTTGCCTACAATAGACCCCTTTGTCACGGACGTTGTGTGCCGTGTTTTACTGTTTTCTGGCTAAGGATAACTCATGCTCGATCCGAAACTGCTGCGCGGTGATCTTGATGCGCTAGCGCAACAACTGGCCCGGCGGGGCTTCGAACTCGATAAGGCGGCACTGCAAGCACTGGAGTCGCGTCGCCGTGAGTTGCAAACTCAGACCGAACAGTTGCAAAACGAGCGCAATATGCGTTCCAAAACGATTGGTAAGGCAAAGGCTAACGGTGAAGATATTCAGCCGCTGCTGGATGAAGTGAGTGACTTGGGCGAGCGCCTGGATGCTGCCAAGCGTGAGCTGGCTGAGGTGCAGGAAGAGTGGGATGACGTTATTAGCGGTATTCCTAACGTGCCCCATGAAAGTGTTCCGGAAGGCAAAAGCGAAGACGATAATGTTGAACTGCACCGCTGGGGTACACCCCGTGAGTTCGATTTTGAAGTGCTGGATCACGTCGATTTGGGCAAGAGATCCGGGTATCTAGACTTCGAGCTGGCGGCCAAGTTAACCGGTGCTCGTTTTGCTGTGATGCGTGGGCCAATTGCCCGCCTGCACCGGGCGCTGGCACAATTTATGCTGGATACCCAAACCCAACAGCACGGCTACGAAGAGTGCTATGTGCCCTATATGGTGAATCGTGATTCGCTGATGGGTACTGGCCAATTGCCGAAATTTGGTGAAGACCTGTTCAAGCTGGATGATGAGCGTGAGTACCACCTGATTCCCACGTCGGAAGTGCCGCTAACTAACTTTGTTCGCGATGAAATCGTGGAGCTGGCAGCACTGCCCATGAAGCTTACCGCGCATACGCCATGCTTCCGTAGTGAGGCAGGTTCCCATGGGCGCGATACCCGCGGCATGATCCGCCAGCATCAGTTCGATAAAGTTGAAATGGTGCAAATTGTTGAGCCAGAGAAGAGCTTTGAGGCTCTGGAAGAGATGCGCGGCCATGCTGAAGCAATCCTGCAGGCGCTGGAATTACCGTATCGCGTGGTGACGCTGTGTACTGGTGATATGGGCTTTGGTGCGACCAAAACCTACGACTTGGAAGTGTGGCTGCCCAGCCAGGAGACGTATCGGGAGATCTCTTCGGTTTCTAACTGTGGAGATTTCCAGGCGCGTCGTATGCAAGCGCGTTTCCGTCATCCGGATGCTAAAAAGCCGCAGTTGCTACATACCTTGAACGGTTCAGGTTTAGCGGTAGGCCGATGCCTGCTGGCGGTGCTTGAAAACCACCAGCAGGCGGATGGCTCGGTCGTTATTCCTGAGCCGCTTCGTCACTATCTGGGCGGTCTTGAGCGTCTTGCCCTTTAAGCGCCCATTCCACGTTAACCTCGGCATCAATACGGATGGTGCCGGGGCGGTAGTCGCTGGCTGAGCCACTACCCATTGCATCGCTTTCGGCCCGCATAGCCATCATGCGTGGCTGGAAGATAGGCGACTGAGTCTCTTCAATGCGCTGAACGTGGCCAAGTTCGGTATCTAGCGTGCTTGCCATCAATTCTGCTTTATGACGGGCTTTTTCCAGTGCTTTGGTCAGTGCTTCGTCGGTGGCTGCATCGCGGTCTTGTAGGTCAAATTGAACGCCATCCAGGGCATTCACGCCTGCGCTGATCAACGCATCCAGCACATCTCCCAGCTGGCCGAGGTCGGTCAGCTCAACGCTAAACGGGCGCTCTAAGCGTGTACGTGTCAGCGTATCGTATTCGCCGTTATCATTGCGCGGGCCAGCAACACGATCTGGGTACACATTGAGTGAGCCTGCATTAATGGCCTGCTGCTCAATGCCAACCGCTTCCATGGCCTCAATCAACTGACTTGCACGGTTTTCGAGTCGTCCGCGTGCTTCACTTAGTGCTTCGCTGTCGGTGTCTTCAAGTGAAGAAACGGCAGGGGTATTTTCCCATAGGCGCGCATTAAGCGTGGCTTTATCTGGCGCTACTTCTACCCAGGACTGGGCCTGAACATGCAGGCTAGGTGTTGTTGATGGCGCCGCTTGAACCGTTGGGGCTACGAGCAAGGCGAGCAAGGCGCTACCCAGGATACTGTAGCGCAGCCGTTGCAGGTGGTTTGATGCTTTATTCATAGCTAACTTCCTTGCCAGTAAGATATTCGCCTGATTGTGTGAGGCGATTAAATGTGAATACGACGCTGCTTGGAATGAAGTTGCGTGAGAAAGTTCACTGGCTAATAGTCGCCGCAAAACAGTTGCTTAATATTTGCATAGTTTTGAGGGTAGGTCAGTTTGTGCAATATAGCACTAGCAGCCATTATGTAGGCATAACACGCTAAGGATGGAGTGATGTCGAAGTTGTCAGATGAGGATTATCGCAGTGTCCCTTTAAACGCTACCTTAGCGATTGCTGCGTTAGTGGTGATTATTGCAGGCATGAAGGTAGGCGCAGACCTGCTGGTGCCCCTGTTGCTAGCGGTATTTATTGCGGTGGTATGTACATCCCCGGTGCAGTGGCTACACCGCTGGGGGCTGAGTTTACGCGCTGCAGTGTGTGTCACCTTGTTGGTGCTGTTGGCGTTTATACCCCTGATCGGCCTTTTGGTGGTTAATAGCTTCGGCACTTTTATTGAAGCACTACCTGAAATTGAGGCGCGTCTTTATGAGCACTACTGGAATCTGCTCAATGCCCTTGCTGCACATGGCATGGCGATTGACCCAGACCAGCTTGGGCAGCTGTTCAATATGGAAGACGTTGAGTCGTGGGTGCCTAAAGTACTAGGTGAGTTGGGAAACCTATTTGTCCAGGCCAGTATTGTGGCGTTGCTGGTTATTTTTATGTTGTTTGAGACACTAAACTTTCGAGCCAAGGTTTCGTTGGCGCTTGAAAATCCGGCGCCAAGCTTAAAACGTTTTAGTGAGTTTAGTTTGACGCTGAAGCGCTATTTGGCGGTTAAAACAATGATTAGTTTGGCCACGGGAGTACTGGTATGGCTCTCATGCTTGGTAGTCGGCGTGGATTTTCCGCTCTTGTGGGGCGTGCTGGCCTTTGCGCTAAACTTTATTCCTAATATTGGCTCGGCATTGGCAGCTATTCCACCTGTACTGCTTTTACTGGTTGCTCAGGATGGCAGTGTTGTTCAAGCGCTTCTACTGGCCTCTGCTTACTTAGCGATTAACTTTATTCTAGGTAATCTAATTGAACCTCGTGTGATGGGCCAGGCGTTAGGGCTGTCTACCTTTGTGGCGTTTCTGTCTCTAGTGGTGTGGGGGTGGATTTTTGGGGCTGCGGGTATGTTGCTGTCGGTAGTGCTGACCATGACACTAAAAATTGCCTTGGACAGTCATCCGCAAACACGCTGGATAGCTCACCTGTTAGGGGCGGGGAATCGGAAGGTGGATAGGGATAGTCGGCCTGGGGACGCCTGTAAGCCTCCCTTAAAGCGCGGGGATTAGGAAAAGAGAGGAGAGCAGCAACCGCCGGCAGAGCCGGCGGCAGTAAAGCGTAAAACGTTGTTAGGCGTTTTGGTCGATAAACTGGGTTAGCTGAGATTTAGACTGAGCGCCTACCAGTGAAGCAACTTTGGTGCCTGACTTAAACAGCATTACCGTAGGTACACCACGCACGCCTTGCTCAGCGGCAATTTCCGGTGCGTCGTCTACATTTACGCTAACCACTTTTATATTATCGCCACGTTCGGCGGCAACTTCATCAACCACAGGTGCCATTACTTTACAGGGACCGCACCAAGGGGCCCAGAATTTCAGCAGGACAGGCTGTTCGGCGTTGAGGACTTCTTGCTCGAAATTGGCGTTGGTGACATCAACATTATTAGCCATTTGCATCTCCCGTTTGCGTTGCTCTTACTGTTTCGTTGCCTCGAATGGAGCAACGGTCTTTACGCGACTTACTAGTGCACGATCACCGTGCCAAGTGGGCAGATGTTAGCGGGCGCGGAGGGTGCTGGCAAATTTCCTGCGCTGATTCGACACCGAGTAGGTAAAATTAATAGATGCTGATGAGCGCTATTTTTTATACTATAAGTGAATTATAGAATAATTTTTTATTCAAATTAGTGCTTTTGAGGCGTTTGAGTAACCATCGCTTCACTTGAACAGTGAATCAGCAGCGGCGCGAGGATGCGCTTTAGTGTGCTTCCTGCATAGATAATTGGGTGAGGATATGAAGCTACAGCAACTTCGCTATATCTGGGAAGTTAATCGACACAATTTGAATGTTTCGGCCACTGCTCAGAGCCTGTTTACTTCCCAGCCGGGTATTTCCAAGCAGATACGCTTATTAGAAGATGAACTAGGCGTTGAGATTTTTGCTCGCAGCGGTAAGCACTTAACCCGTGTGACACCGGCGGGCCAGGCAATCATAGAGCTGGCAGGGCAAGTGCTTAAGCTAAGTGAAAATATTAAGCAGGTGGCACAGGAGCATAGTGACGAGCGTCGTGGCAGTTTAGCTATCGCGACCACTCATACCCAGGCACGCTATGCGCTGCCGCCAATTATTAGTGAATTTACTCTCAAGTATCCAGAAGTTGCCTTGCACATGCAGCAGGGAACGCCCAAACAAATTGCCCAGATGGTTAGCGAAGGCCTGGCGGATTTTGCAATTGCGACAGAGTCGCTTGAGCTGTTTACCGACTTGGTGTTATTGCCGTGCTACCGCTGGAACCGCTGTGTGTTAGTGCCTAAAGAACATCCGCTAGCCTCTTTAAAGGGGCCGCTTACCCTAGCGTCGCTGGCTGAGCATCCACTGGTAACGTATGTGTTTGGTTTTACTGGGCGCTCGCAGTTGGATGACGCCTTTAAAGCGGAAGGGCTATCGCCTAATGTGGTGCTGACAGCGGCTGATGCCGATGTGATAAAAACTTATGTGCGCCTTGGTATGGGGGTGGGTATTGTCGCTCACATGGCGTTTGACCAGGAGCTAGATAGTGATTTAGTTGCTGTGGATGCCAGTCATCTATTTGCTAGTTCAACCACCAAGATTGGCATTCGTCGCGGCACCTTTATGCGCGGTTATATGTACGATTTCCTGGCACGCTTTGCTCCTCATTTAACCCGCGAACGGGTAGATGAGGCACTCTTGGCTGGCCCTCGTAATGAACAGACGCTCTTTGAAGGCGTTGAGCTTCCAGAGTATTAGGCCTAGCAAAACAGTCGCGCCCAGGCTAACTGCCTGGGCGCGCTCGTTTTAGTGCTGGAGGTGTAGACCGCATTCACGCTTCTCTTCCACTTTGGTGGGGTCGAAGTAGTCGAAGTTATTAGGTAGGTCATGGGCCTGTAAATATTGGTACATATCTTTTGCAGACCACTGAAGTAACGGAGCTACTTTTAACAGGCCGGTGCTGTTGCGGCTAACGACCTGCATTTTGGCCCGTTCTGGGGTGTCTTCGGCCCGCAGTGCGGTAAACCATACATCTGGCTGCATGTCTCGAAGAGCACGCTCAAAAGGCTCTATTTTCACTTCCTGGGTAAATGCTGCATGGCGTGGGTCGTCAATGCCAGGCATAGGTCCTTCTAGCGCTTCTCGGTGGGCGCGGGTACGTTTGGGTAAAAAGCTCACTAGATTCAGGTTAAGTCGCTGAATTAATGCATCGGCAAACTGGTAAGTGGCTTCGGTATTGTAGCCGCTGTCCATCCAAACGATCGGGATGTCGGGACGGGCTTGGGTCACCATATGCAGAATGACCGCTTCAAACGGGCGAAAGTTAGTAGTGCAGATGGGGTGATTGCCTTGGGTTAGCGCCCACTCAATAAGCCCCTGAGGGTTATTAGCAAAATCGCGATTGATGTCATCAAGTGCTGAGGACATGCTGCCTCCTGTTTAAGTGTAGAGAGTCATCGCCTTTAGGCTACCAAACCCAGACCCTGCTTCCCCAATACCGTTTGGTTAGGCTTTTATATTCCTTTTTGATTTGGTTTTTTTGTTACTTATTCCAAAGCGCCGATTAAGTGGCGAATTTTATCCAGTGTCTCCGTGTACTCTTCATCGGCCTTTGAGTCAGCCACCAAGCCCCCGCCCCCCCAAACGTGCAGTGTGCCTGCGTCTGCCACCATAGTGCGTATCGCAATCGACGTATCCATGCTGCCACGGGTATCCAGGTAGCCCAAGCTACCGCAATAGATACTGCGCTGGCAGGGCTCTAGCTCGTCGATAATCTGCATGGCGCGTATTTTGGGGGCGCCGGTAATTGAGCCACCTGGCGATGCAGCGGTAAGCAGCGATAAAGGTGAGTATTTGCTGGCAAGTTGGCCCTGTACCACGCTAACGAGATGGTGCACGTTAGGGTAGCTTTCCAGCTGACAGAGCTGCGGTACGCGAATGGTGCCCGGGGTACATACGCGTCCCAGGTCGTTGCGAAGCAAGTCCACAATCATAACGTTTTCGGCGCGGTCTTTGCTGCTGCTAAGGAGCTCTTCAGCTAGTGCCCGGTCCTCTTCGGGGGTGCTTCCCCGGGGGCGTGTGCCTTTAATCGGTCGGGTTTCTACTTGTCCATTTCGGCACTGAATAAAGCGCTCAGGTGAGAGCGATAGTACTGCTTGATCCTTCCAGGCCATAAAGCCAGAGAAGGGGGTAGGCGTTGCCTTTCTGAGGCGTAGGTAAGCTTGCCATTCATCCCCTAGGTAGCTCGCAGAAAAACGCTGGGCCAAATTGATTTGGTAGCAATCACCCGCACGGATATAGCGCTGAACGGCATTAAAACGTTCGGTGTAATCTGCTTGGCTAAGTTCAGCTTGAAAGGAGCTGGTTAAACGGAATCGCTCATTATCTTCTACTGGTGGCTGCTCTAGCCACTTGATGACCTGGTGTTGCCGTTGTGCAGTGGCGATCAGCCATGTGTGCTGGGTCTGGTGATCAAAAGTAATGCACCAGTCGTAGAGCCCCAAGCGAGCTAAGGGCAACGCGGTGACGGCAGGATGCTGGCTGGGGATTGATAAGTTGTTACGGCCTAAATCGTAGCTCCAGTAGCCCATCAGCCCTCCTAAGAAGGGCAGCTCGCTATCCATCTCGGCACTGGGCAGCTGCTCTAGCATCCACTGCTGCAGGGCAGTGCTGTCGTTATGCCAGCTGGCTGGCGCATCAGGCAGCGTTAGCTGATCAGAGTTGAACAGCACATGACCATCTGGGGTGACCTCAAGCGTTGCCAGCGGGTCACTACTGAGTATGTCATAGCGCCCAGTTGCTGTTGGGCGGCCGCTATCTAAAAGCACTGCGCCTGAGCGCTGGCGCAAACGAGCAAAGAGCGCCAGCGGGTCTGGAGAGTAGGGCAGGGCAGTAATGGTCAACGCCGTTGTCATGAAGCAAAAAGCCTAGCCAGTGGGGGAGGCATATTTTAGAGGGCATGAATCATACACACCAGCGAAAAGCGTTGACACACTACTCACGGTAATAAAGCGGCGCGTGAAGTTGAAGGCGTCATTGTTGACATTTAGTATGTGCTGTAATCGTTTTTTACAACGAAAGATGAATAACATCGGGTATTTTACCTAGTTGACGGCACAAATATGGCAAGCTAAAGTTCTCCTATTCCATAATTGTCGACAATTAGCCATGACCTCACTTGCTACCCAATCTCGTCCTAGCGCTGGTTCACCCAATGAGCAGATCTCGCCAGAAGTTCGCACGTTGGCCGAGCGGGTATTCCATCAGCTTCAAGACGCTATCGTACGCGGAGAGCTGGCGCCAGGCAGCAAAATTACTGAGCCGGGGCTTTCTAAAACCTATGGTATTTCGCGTGGGCCACTACGCGAAGCAATGCGCCGTTTAGAAGCGCATCGCCTTATTGAGCGTGTCCCCCATGTTGGTGCACGGGTTGTCAAACTCTCGATGAAAGAGTTGCTTGAGCTGTTTGATGTGCGTGAAGCCCTTGAGAGTATGGCGGCGCGCTTAGCGGCCGAGCATATGTCTGCTGAAGAGATCCAAGGGTTGCGAGACGTACTTGCACTCCATGAAGGGCAGGCGGACCTCAAACGTGGCGAAGCCTACTATCAACGTGAAGGCGACCTCGATTTCCACTATCGCATTGTTCAGGGCAGCCATAACAAAATGCTGATGAACCTGCTTTGCGATGATCTTTACTACTTAGTGCGTCTTTATCGTACTCAGTTTAGTGCTAGCGGATCGCGCCCCCAGCGCGCCTTTGTGGAGCACCACCGTATTGTGGATGCGATTGAAGCCGGTGATGCCGAACTCGCTGAGCTGCTGATGCGTCGCCACGTCAGTGCTTCCCGCGCAAACGTTGCTGACCGCTATGCCGCCACTCTTGAACAACAATCAACGTCATCAGCGGATTAACACGCTATGTCTATCCGCCAAGCCTTTTGAAGGAGCAACGCCAATGTCTACTCTTACCCCAGGTGCACGCTTTCGTGCTGCGTTAGACGCAAACCGCCCATTGCCTATTTTAGGCACGATTAACGCGTACACCGCGATGATGGCTGAGCGGGTGGGGCATCAAGCGATTTACCTATCCGGTGGCGGTGTGGCTAACGCGTCTTTTGGCTTGCCTGACTTAGGTATGACCAGCATGAACGACGTGGTGGAAGATGCGCATCGCATCTGCGGTGCCACTGATCTTCCGCTGCTAGTGGATATTGATACGGGCTGGGGCGGCGCCTTTAATATTTCTCGTACCGTTAAAGAGATGCAGCGCGCAGGCGTTGCCGCCGTGCATCTGGAAGACCAGGTGGCTCAAAAGCGCTGTGGTCACCGCCCTAACAAAGCCATTGTGTCGCAGCAGGAAATGGTTGACCGCATCAAAGCGGCTGTGGACGCCAAGCTAGACCCTGATTTCTACCTGATTGCCCGTACCGATGCGTTTCAGAAAGAGGGCTTGGATGCTGCCATTGAGCGGGCAAATGCCTGTGTAGACGCAGGGGCTGACGCAATCTTCGCTGAAGCAGTGCACACGTTGGATGATTACCGTGCGTTTTGTGCGCGGGTCAATGCCCCGATTCTGGCCAACATCACTGAATTTGGCGCGACGCCACTGTTTTCTCAGCAGGAACTGGGCGAGGTGGGCTGCCGTATGGTGCTTTATCCGCTCTCCGCCTTCCGTGCCATGAATGCGGCTGCTTTAAAGGTGTACCAGAGCATTCTGGATCACGGTCACCAAAAAGAGGTGGTCGACACTATGCAAACCCGTGATGAATTGTACGACTTTTTAAATTATCACGACTTTGAGCAGAAGCTTGATGCGCTATTTGCCGAGCAGAAAGACGCTTAATTGCCGTTAACCCAATATCTATACAGTTAAAACATATAAAAAAGAGTAAACAGGAGACACGACATGGCTGATAAACCGCAAAACAGCGCAGGACTTCGTGGACAAAGCGCCGGTAGTACGGCGCTGTGTACGGTAGGTAAAACGGGGTCTGGACTAACCTATCGTGGTTTTGACATTAAAGAACTGGCAGAGAAGGCTAAGTTTGAGGAGGTCGCTTACCTATTACTGAAAGGCAAGCTGCCTAACCAAGCCGAGCTTGATCACTACATCACCAAGTTGAAGGGGTTGCGTGGTTTACCTGATGCACTGAAAACTGTGCTGGAGCAGATTCCCAAGGATGCGCATCCGATGGATGTGATGCGTACCGGCACCTCGATGTTGGGTAATCTGGAAACCGAAGAGAGCTTTGACCAGCAGCAGGATGTTTCTGATCGTCTGCTGGCGGTACTGCCCTCGATTATTTGCTACTGGTATCGTTTCAGCCACGACGGCGTGCGTATTGATACTGAAACCGACGACGATTCGGTCGGTGGTCACTTCTTGCATATGCTGCGCGACAAGCCAGCCTCTGAGCTGCATGCTCGGGTCATGAACGTCTCGCTTATTCTATATGCTGAGCATGAGTTCAATGCATCAACATTTACGGCCCGTGTTTGCGCATCAACGCTTTCCGATATGCACTCCTGTGTCACGGGGGCAATTGGCTCGCTGCGTGGTCCGCTGCACGGCGGTGCCAATGAAGCAGCCATGGCGATGATTGAGAACTGGGCATCGCCGGAAGAAGCAGAGCGCGAAATGCTCGGTATGCTGGAGCGCAAAGAGAAAGTCATGGGCTTTGGTCACGCTATCTACCGTGAGTCCGACCCGCGTAATGCGATCATCAAAGAGTGGTCACAAAAGCTTGCCGAAGACGTGGGTGACAGCGTGCTATACCCCGTTTCCGTGCGTTGTGAAGAAGTGATGTGGCGCGAGAAGAAGCTGTTCTGTAACGCTGACTTCTTCCATGCCAGTGCCTACCACTTTATGGATATTCCTACCAAACTGTTTACGCCGATCTTCGTGATGTCTCGCCTGACTGGCTGGGCGGCTCACGTTTTCGAGCAGCGTGCTAACAACCGTATTATTCGCCCCAGTGCTGACTATGTTGGCCCTGAGAAGAGCGAGTGGGTACCCATCGAAGCACGTGGCTAACCCTTAACGGGCCGTGATTAAGTGAGAGGCATTATGAACACGAATTATCGCAAGCCGCTGCCAGGAGTAGCGGCAGATGGTGCCCCGGTAGATTTCTTCGACGCGCGCCAAGCCGTTGAAGATATCCAGCCCGGCGCCTACGCGACGCTGCCCTATACTTCTAGGGTGCTCGCGGAGCAGTTGGTGCGTCGCTGCGATCCAGCGCTGCTAACCGATGCGCTCAAGCAGCTCATCGAGCGTAAGCAAGACCTGGATTTTCCCTGGTACCCGGCACGAGTGGTATGTCATGACATCCTTGGGCAAACGGCGCTGGTAGATCTTGCTGGCCTGCGGGATGCGATTGCTGAGAAAGGCGGTGACCCAGCTAAAGTGAATCCTGTGGTGCCCACACAGCTGATTGTTGATCACTCTCTGGCGGTTGAGCACGCAGGCTTTGAGAAGGATGCGTTCGAGAAAAACCGTCAGGTGGAAGATCGTCGTAACGATGATCGCTTCCACTTCATTAACTGGACCAAAGTGGCCTTTGAGAACGTCGATGTGATCCCTCCGGGCAACGGCATTATGCACCAGATCAACCTGGAGAAAATGTCGCCGGTGGTGCAGTGTCGCCCTGATGAGAGCGGTCAGAAAGTTGCTTATCCGGATACCTGTGTAGGTACTGATAGCCACACGCCGATGGTCGATGCACTTGGTGTTATTTCTGTCGGCGTTGGCGGTCTTGAAGCCGAAAGCGTCATGTTGGGCCGCGCTTCGATGATGCGTTTGCCGGATATCGTCGGTGTTGAGCTGGCAGGTAAGTTGCAGCCGGGCATCACCGGCACCGATATGGTATTGGCGATTACCGAGTTTCTGCGTAAAGAGCGCGTTGTAGGCGCCTACCTGGAGTTTTACGGTGAAGGTGCTGATGCCCTGACGGTGGGTGACCGTGCCACTATTTCTAATATGACACCGGAATATGGTGCCACGGCGGCGATGTTCTACATCGACAACCAAACCATTGACTACCTCAAGCTAACGGGGCGTGAAGACGAGCAGGTTGCCCTGGTGGAAACCTATGCCAAACACACCGGCTTGTGGGCTGACAGCCTAACCACTGCTGAATATGGCCGGGTGCTCCGTTTTGACCTTTCAAGCGTTACCCGCACTTTGGCGGGGCCTTCCAACCCTCATGCCCATTTGCCTACCTCGGAGCTGGTCCAGCGTGGTATTGCTATCGATATGGATAAAGCCCGGGCCGATGAGCAAGCGGGCCACATGCCGGATGGTGCGGTCATCATTGCCGCTATTACCAGCTGTACGAATACCTCAAACCCACGCAACATGGTGGCGGCAGGCTTAATTGCCCGCAATGCTAACCGCTTGGGGCTAACCCGTAAGCCATGGGTGAAGTCGTCGCTGGCGCCTGGCTCGAAAACCGTCAAGATGTATTTAGAAGAAGCGAACTTGATGGGGGAGCTGGAAAATCTTGGCTTCGGGGTAGTCGCCTACGCCTGCACTACCTGTAACGGTATGTCTGGTGCGCTGGATCCGAAGATTCAGGAAGAAATCATTGACCGTGATCTTTACGCCACGGCGGTGCTTTCCGGTAACCGTAATTTTGACGGGCGCATTCATCCTTATGCCAAACAGGCGTTTTTGGCATCGCCACCGTTGGTGGTAGCTTACGCCATTGCGGGTACGATCCGTTTTGATATTGAGAAAGACATTCTTGGCACTGATCAAAACGGTAATCCGGTGACGCTTAAGGATATCTGGCCAGACGACAGTGAAATCGATGCGATTGTGAAAGCCTCGGTAAAGCCAGAGCAGTTCCGTCAGACTTATATCCCCATGTTCGATCTCGACAAGAGCGCACGTACCCAGGTGAGTCCGCTTTACGAATGGCGACCGCAGAGTACCTATATTCGTCGCCCCCCTTACTGGGAAGGCAATATGGCGAAAGAGCGTGGTTTGAAAGGTATGCGTCCATTGGCGATCCTGCCGGACAATATCACCACTGACCACTTGTCGCCCTCTAATGCGATTATGCTGGATAGCGCGGCAGGCGAGTACCTGCATAAGATGGGCCTACCCGAGGAGGACTTTAACTCCTATGCCACCCATCGTGGCGACCACTTAACCGCTCAGCGCGCTACCTTGGCGAACCCAAAACTGTTCAATGAAATGGTCCACGATGAGCAGGGCAAGGTGCTGCAGGGGTCGCTGGCGCGCATTGAGCCGGAAGGCACTGTGACGCGGATGTGGGAAGCCATTGAAACCTATATGGCGCGTAAGCAGCCGCTGATTATCATTGCCGGTGCTGATTATGGTCAGGGCTCCTCCCGGGATTGGGCAGCAAAAGGTGTTGCTCTAGCGGGTGTTGAAGCCATCGTGGCTGAAGGCTTTGAGCGTATTCACCGTACCAACTTAATTGGTATGGGAGTGATGCCACTGCAGTTTGAAGAGGGCACCACTCGGAACACGTTGGCGCTGGACGGTACGGAGGTCTTTGACGTAGAAGGCGAGCCGCAGCCACGGGCAATACTGACGTTAATCATTCACCGTCAGAGTGGCACTACCGAGCGCGTACCAGTGATCTGCCGTATTGATACCGCTGAAGAGGTCACTATTTACTCTGCTGGTGGTGTGTTGCAGCGTTTCGCCCAGGATTTCCTTGAGTCAACCGCAGCATAGCCAAGTAGGCGTTTAACCTATACGCCAAAGCGATAACTGAAAGAGCCCGTCGCTAAGCGCCGGGCTCTTTTTTTGAGCACGTGTTTTTGAGCACGTGTTTTTGAACATGTGTTTTTGAATATATGGTTTTTGAATATATGGTTTTTGAATATATGGTTTTTGAAAACGGTTTTTGAAAACGATTTTTGAAAACGGCTTGTGAAAATGGTTAGGGAGCGTTGTTATGTCTCATGTTGGACAAATTAGTATTCCTGCCACCTATATGCGTGGCGGCACCAGCAAGGGGGTGTTCTTCACCCTGAGTGACCTACCCGAAGTAGCCCAGGAGCCTGGGGAGGCGCGGGATAAGCTGCTGTTAAGGGTGATTGGCAGCCCTGACCCCTATGAAAAGCAAATTGACGGAATGGGCGGGGCAACGTCAAGTACCAGTAAAACGGTGATCCTTTCCAAGAGTAAGTCACCGGATCACGATGTGGATTACCTGTTTGGCCAAGTCTCCATCGACAAGCCATTTGTGGATTGGAGTGGCAACTGTGGCAATTTATCAGCAGCAGTCGGCCCTTATGCGATTGCCAATGGGTTAGTTGACCCCGCCAAAATACCGGAAAACGGTGTGGCTGAGGTGCGTATTTGGCAGGTTAATATCAGTAAGACAATTGTCTCTCAAGTGCCTATTGTTAATGGCCAAGTGCAGGAAACAGGCGATTTTGAGTTAGATGGCGTGACTTTTCCTGCTGCCGAAATCCCCGTGGCTTTTATGGACCCTGCCGATGGAGAAGGTGCGATTTTTCCAACAGGTAACGTGGTAGATGACCTGGAAGTACCTGGTGTAGGCGTTCTCAAAGCCACGCTGATTAATGCCGGTATTCCCACTGTGTTTATTAACGCCCAGGACATTGGCTATACCGGCTGTGAACTACAGGAAGCGATTAACGGTGATGCTAAAGCGTTGGCTATGTTTGAGACGATCCGTGCGCATGGTGCGCTGCGTATGGGGTTGATTAAACACCTTGACGAAGCGACCAACCGTCAGCACACGCCGAAGGTGGCCTTTGTTGCCCCTGCGGCCAGCTACACGGCTTCCAGCGGCAAAGCGGTTGATGTGGAAAATATTGATCTCGTGGTACGCGCACTGTCAATGGGCAAGCTCCATCATGCAATGATGGGCACGGCAGCAGTTGCCATTGGCGCAGCCGCCGCTATTCAAGGCACGCTAGTAAATTTAGCCGCAGGTGGTGAGGAGCGTGAAGCGGTTACCTTTGGGCATCCATCCGGTTCTCTGCGGGTCGGTGCAAAGGCAAGTCTGACAGCAGGGGGTTGGAAGATTGAGCAAGCAGTGATGAGCCGAAGTGCGCGGGTGCTGATGGAAGGAAGAGTAAAAGTGCCTGGCGATTCGTTTTAATTGATTGCTAGAGGCTATTTCAACCGCTTGATGGTGATTGCCAAGCGGTTGAAACTTAATGTTTTATTCGTTAAAAGCTAGCTGATCGCGCATGCGGTCAATCGTGGCAGCCCCAATTCCGCTAACGCGGGTCAGATCGTCGGCGTCTGCAAACGTGCCATTAGCCTCCCGCTCTTCAATAATGGCGGCGGCGCGGCTGGGGCCTATGCCCGGCAGCTCGGCGAGTAGCTCTTCGTCTGCGGTATTCACATTTATGGGGGCAATCGCTTGCGCTAGCGCAGCACTTGATAGGCCTAGGCTCAGGCTAAGCAGTAGTGCTGTCACAAATCCTTTTAACGTCGTTTGCATAATCAACATCCCTTAGGTTGTCTATTGGTCCGCCAATGCGTGCTTCGCTGTGGCATAGTTGGAGGCTGAGCGAGGTTTGATTAATTCGCTGCCTTAGTAAAATTAAGCTTTCCCCACTGAAAATGCTGTAAGCAATTGACGATGCTTTTTGTAAGCGTTTTGCTATAGGTTGTTAAGCAATCGCTTACACAGGGTGGGGGGCTGGGCTGTTACAATGCCCCAAAACGAACATGGAGTAAGCGCGTGGCTACCGATTCCCCATTGATTATTGCCCTGGATTATCCTTCTTTGGATGCGGCTTTGTGCATGGCTGATCAGCTAGACCCAACACGCTGTCGAGTGAAGGTGGGCAAAGAGCTATTCACTCGTAGTGGCCCGGCTGTTTTGGAAGCCTTGCATGGGCGCGGGTTCGAAGTGTTTCTTGATCTTAAGTTTCACGATATTCCCAATACCGTGGCAAGCGCCGTTCAGGCTGCTGCTGAGCAGGGTGTTTGGATGGTTAACGTGCATGCCTGTGGGGGGCGGCGCATGATGGAGGCTGCCGCCAAGCGACTCTCTGATAACAAGTTATCGACCCATCTCATTGCGGTGACGGTATTGACCAGCATGCAAGCCGATGATTTAGCCGAAACAGGTGTGGTGGTGTCTCCTGCTGAACAGGTTATGCGCTTAGCATTGCTCACTCAGCAAAGTGGTTTAAATGGCGTAGTGTGTTCAGCACAAGAGGCTGCACAAATTAAGGCGCAGTGCGGTGGTGAGTTTTTAAAAGTCACGCCGGGTATTCGGCCTAGCTTTGCTGAGGCAAACGATCAGCAGCGGATTATGACACCATCAGATGCGTTGCAGGCAGGTAGTACCCATTTGGTGATTGGCCGTCCAGTCACTAAAGCAGAAGACCCTATGGCAGCGTTGGCGGCGATTGAGGCTGAGTTAGCGGTTTTGCATTCTAGCCCTGAATCCTAGCTTCTAGCCCTATTCGCCTTCAATGCCGGTAATAGGCTTGATGGTGCCCCAGCGGCGGCAGCTGGGGCACTGCCACTCTAAACTTTCGCTGGTGAATCCGCAGTGGCGGCAACGATGGCGGGGTCTGTCTTCCAGTAGTGCGTCGGTATGGTGTTTCAAGAGCAGTAGGCGCGAATCTGGCGGTGTTTTGCCACTCAAGCGCTGGCTTTCCAGGTAAAGGTCGACCAAATAATCCAACCCTCCCAGGCTGGGTGCTTCGCGCAGCCACTCACCTGTGCGCTCTATCGCGCTTTCAACACCGTCGCGACGATGAATGAGTTCTCCCAGTGCGACAATGACGCTGGTATATGGCGCTTGGCCAAGCAGTTGATAGAGGTGAGTTTCAAAGCCTGCAAGATCATTATTGCGCTCATAGGCGCTTTTGAGAGCGGGCAATAAGGTGGGGATATGCGCGATGTCTTGGCGGGGGATGCGATCAAGACATTCAATAGCCCGCTGATAGTGGCCATTCTCCATTTCCAGCTTGGCGATAAGCAGGGAAGCTCGTACACAGCGCTCATCTAGCTGTAGTGCTTTTTTTAAGTGTTTTCGAGCAAGAGCGCGGCTGGACTGATGGATTTCTTCTAAAGCGAGTTCACAAAGCCAGTGGGCTGCTGGGTGGCGCATACCAGGCTGTTGCTTTAGCAGTGGCTGTGCAATATCCAGTGCATCCTGCCACTCTTTTTCCCGTTCAAGTAAGTCGATTAGTAACCGTTTGGCTTCTTGATGATAGGGGCTATTAGCAGCATGTTCTAACAGACTGCGGAGCAAGCGTTGGGCGCGGTCATGTACCCCCAATGCCATGAAGTCACGGGCTAATTCAAGCTGGATATGTTGATTGGTGGCTGTAGATAGCGCGGGTCTGGCCAGAAGATTCTGATGGATGCTGACAGCTTTGTCGGCTTCTCCGCGCGTTCTGAATAACTTGCCCAGGGCAATGTGGGTTTCAACGGTCTCGCTGTTAACCCCCAGCGCTTGAATAAAGGTGTTAATTGCTTCATCGGGCTGCTCGTTAAGCAAGTAGTTCAGCCCGACGAAGTATTCACGCGATAACTCAGGAGGGCGTGAGGTGGGCACGGTTTTTTTGCGGCGTATTGCGTGCAAAAAACCGAGACCAAAGCCAATAGCAATGGCTGCCAATAATACGCCCAGCAGCGCGAAATCATACATTTACGCCACTTCCTTAAGCTCCTGGGTGCGTAAACGATCTAGCTCTTTGCGCTGCTGTTTGTTATGGCGCTCGCTGCGTGCCAGCTTTGCTTTCAGCCTTACATACACACCCAGCATGGCCAGCATGCCTAAGATCACACCAACGGTTAACGTAGCAAGCAGCCACACCGAAAGAGACACAGGAGGCAGTTCCGCCCAGATTAGGTTTAAGGCTACGGTTTGCTGGTTGTTAACGGCAAATAAAATGCCAATCAGCAACACGCTCAGCAAAATGATGGCCAGAATCAGCCCTTTAATCCAACGCATGAGAGTTTCCTAGTCAGTGACATTCACGATGGTGCTATTGTGTCTGAGTCTGGGGGCGACGTCATCCCGCAGAAGGTCTGATAAGCAGGACTAGTGCCGAGAAAGTCAGACTAATAGCCCAGCGCGCGGCTCGCATCAACCTGTTCACGTAACTCTTTGCCTGGTTTAAAGTGGGGTACGTACTTCCCGTCTAGATCAACGGGGTCGCCAGTTTTAGGGTTACGTCCTATGCGTGGTTCGCGATAGTGAAGCGAAAAACTACCGAACCCGCGTATCTCAACGCGTCCCCCACTGGCTAGAGCATCTGTCATATCATCCAGAATAATCCGCACCGCTGTTTCGACTTCTTTGGCGGATAGCTCCGGTTGTCGCATTGCAATTTGTTCGATTAATTCAGACTTGGTCATCGGTTGGCTCCCTGCGAACTTTAAGGCGCATTACATGCTTGCGACCTCGATAACATCGAAGTCAGCATACTGCGCATGCCGAGATAAAACAATTCAGATAAAACAAGGTACTAGATCAGTTAGTGCAAAACTGAATTACAGCATAGGCGAAGGTTGGCGCTGGCGCGACCCTGTGGCTTAGGTATACTGGCATTTCATTCATCTATCCGGAGAGGCTGACGTTGAGCGACGATACTTCACCAGCGGCAATACTGCGCAAGCGACTTTACTGGCACTCTCGTCGCGGTATGTGGGAACTGGACCTATTGTTGATCCCTTTTCTTGAAAAGCGTTTTGATACGCTGAGTGAGGAGGACCAGTTAGCTTATCAACGATTAATCGAAGAGGAAGATCAGGATCTATTTGTCTGGTTGATGCATCGTGAATGGCCTGAAGACCCTGCGCTGAGCCGGTTGGTACAGATGATTATTGAGCATGCCGAAACCACTGATAATTCTGTCTATCGCACGCTCTAAGTCTCAAAGCGTGTTTCATGCTGCTTTGGCATTAGGGTTCTGTGTGGCGGCAAGCTGGGTTATACCATTGTGGTTCGTTATGGGCTTAGGGCTGTGTATGGCATTTGTTTTATGGCGTCAGTATTTGGCGCAGCCCGAAGGAGTTTTACAGCTTACAAAAAATGGCAGCCAGCTATCAGGTCGCTGGCTGCTGGTAGGGGGAGAGCTGGGTGAGGAGCTGCCGGTGCGCTTTGATTATGTCGGCCCGTGGCTCCTAGGGCTGTATGTAGGAGCCGAGAGGCTGTGGTTATGGCCTGACAGCCTGCCTGGCGCGAGTCATCGAGCGGTACGTCGTTTATGCCATCGTCCGGGGCGTTAAATGGTGTAAAGAGAGTTCTGAAACAGTTGCTTTGGCTTGCTGTGTAGGCCAATCGGTCGAGTAGTGCAGTCCTCGGGACTCATGGCGATCCAGTGCGGCTAAGACGGTTAACTGGGCAAGCTTTAGTGACTGCTGTAAACGAATGCTCTCTGGGTGAGCATGCGCCCCTTCTGTGTGTCCGTACGTGTTACCAAGAAACTCTTTCAGTTTTTCCTCAATTTCACTTAGCTTCGCTTGTGCTGCGTTAAGACTTTGGTTGCTACGTACGATGGATACGTGGTGGCTCATGGCTTCGCGCATAGCATTACGCAGCGTGGTCAAGGTTTCTGTGTCCACAGCGTAGGCTTTTGGCTGTGTGGGCGTCATGTTATTGCCATCTGGTGGTGCTTTGGGCTGCATCATTAGGTGATGCGCGCAACTGCGCGCATAAACCAAGCACTCGAGTAATGAGTTGCTTGCCATTCGGTTGGCACCGTGCAATCCGGTACAGGCGGTTTCGCCAATGGCATATAAGTTGGGGACGTTGGTGGCACCTTTGTAGTCTGTGGCTACACCCCCGCAGCTGTAGTGTGCGGCAGGTACTACGGGAATTGGTTGACGGATAATGTCAATGCCACGAGTGGCGCAGTGAGCGAGGATGGTGGGAAAATGGCTGCGAATAGCAGCTTCTCCAATATGTCGAATATCTAGCCACACATGCCCCAGTGTGCTTTGTTGAATTTGCGCATCAATGGCCCGCGCCACTACATCGCGAGGGGCTAGTTCGGCGCGTGGGTCAATATCGGGCATAAACCGGAGACCAGCTTCGTTTAGTAGATGACCGCCCTCACCGCGGACGGCTTCGCTGATTAAAAAGGCAGGGCCGTCTGGGTCAAATAAGCAGGTGGGGTGAAACTGCTGAAACTCAAGATTCATAAGAGTGGCGCCAAGCTCTGCCGCCATGATCATGCCCTCGCCGCTGCTGGGGGAGGGGGTCGTCGTGTGACGGTATAGCCCGCTAGAGCCACCGGTAGCAAGTATTATGTGTTGGGCTAGCAGTGTTTGGTAGCGTTGCTGTCTATCTACCCCTCTGGCACCAATACACTGGCCAGCATCATCGCTGAGTAGGTTTAAAATTGTTAGATCGCTGCGCTGCTTAATGTTGGGATGAGCGCTAACTTTGCTAAGTAAAGTATCAACAACAGCACGCCCGGTGGCGTCATCTGCGTGAATAATACGGCGGGCATTGTGGCCGCCTTCACGGGTTAGGTGGTAGGGATAGCGGGCGGCTGGGTCAGGGTCTGGAGTGAACGGAACGCCGTTATCAATGAGCCACTGAATAGCGGCAGGGCCGTTGTTGACTGTATGGCGGACGGCCTCTTCGTCACATAGCCCGTCGCCAGCAATCAAGGTATCTCGCACATGGGCTTCTAGGTCGTCGTCGGGGGATAGCACTGCAGCAATGCCACCCTGTGCCCAGCGGCTAGCGCCTTGATCGTCAAGGGCTGGGCGTACTAGTGTGACCGATAGTTGGTCGGCAACTTCAAGCGCAAGGGTTAGGCCGGCGACGCCGCCGCCGATGATCAGTATGTCGGATGTTGGCGTGCTCATGGGAGCCCACTCCTTCTTTTCGCTATCATCTTTTTGCTATCAAACACTGTACGCGCCAAACGCTGCCACAGTCAGGCAGGCATGATAGCGTGACCACATACGCTTAGCGATGCGTGGAGGGTAAAAAATCGATAGACGCTGGTAGGTTGTTATTAGGCAGATAGGTAAGCAAACAAAAAAGCTGCGTAGATCAAGTGATCTCGCAGCTTTTAAATATTAACCGATAATAAATGGTGCCCGGAGCCGGACTTGAACCGGCACGGAGTTACCTCCGAGAGATTTTAAGTCTCTTGCGTCTACCAATTTCGCCATCCGGGCAGTGTATCGTAGGTATGAAACCTGCCGCTACACTAAAAATGGAGGCTGGAGTCGGAATCGAACCGGCGTACACGGAGTTGCAGTCCGCTGCATAACCACTCTGCCATCCAGCCTAACAAGTCGTTGGGGCGGGGAAGTAGATTTGATCGGACTGGCGTTCCAGCTCACGACCCTCTCTTGCTTTACCACGCTATCCAAGTTGGAGCGGGAAAGGAGATTCGAACTCCCGACCCTCGCCTTGGCAAGGCGATGCTCTACCACTGAGCTATTCCCGCTCGACTCGAGGGCGAATTATACGCATTAGAATGAGCTTGTCAATTAATGAATTTATCAATCACCACAAACAGATACCTCTTGTCACATTGACCGGCTGAGGTGCGGCCATGCAGATTTCAGGTATTGAATCATTGACCAAAGGGTCAAGATGGCCGCTGCATAAAGCACTGCTACGCCGAATAAGGCAATTTCATGCCCAGGTGGGAAGGCTAGCAAAATCAGTATGGCCACCATCTGCAGTGTGGTTTTAAGCTTTCCTATCCAGGAGACAGCTACCATGCCGCGCTTACCCATTTCTGCCATCCACTCACGTAGCGCTGAAATAACAATCTCGCGTCCAATAATGACGAGCGCAGGCAGGGTTAACACTAGGGTGTCGAAGCGTTCAATAAGCAGCGCCAATGCCACTGCCACCATGAGCTTGTCGGCAACGGGATCTAAAAAAGCACCAAACGGCGTTGACTGATTCCAGCGTCGTGCTAGATAGCCATCTAGCCAGTCCGTTACGGCCGCTAGTGCAAATAGCCCTGCTGCAAGCGGCATGCTCCAGCTAAATGGTAGGTAAAAAAGCACTACCAGTAGCGGGATGAAGAAGATTCTTACCAGAGTCAGTATGTTGGGTATATTCATCGCGGGGCGCGATCCTTGCCGGAGAATCGTTAAAGTCGGAATGTATGCTGAGGAAACATTCTATCCCCCTTAGCGCACAGCATCCATGTTAAGAGCAGGTTTATCCATTAAGCGCATTGTAAATTGTTTCTGCAAGGGCCGCGTTAATGCCAGGAACGCGTGCTAGTTCGTCGCGGTTGGCCTTTTGAACGCCTTGTAAGCCGCCAAAAAAGCGTAAGAGTTCGCGCCTACGTTTAGGGCCAATGCCAGGGATGTTTTGTAGCGTAGAAGTGCGGCGCGCTTTGTCTCTTGCGGCTCGGTGTCCTGCTATTGCAAATCGGTGCGATTCGTCGCGAATATGTTGAATTAAATGCAGGGCGGGAGATGCAGGGTCAAGTGGTAATGGGTTGTCAGTGGTTTCGAGGAAAAGTGTTTCAAGCCCGGCTTTGCGAGTAGTGCCTTTGGCAACGCCAAGTAAAATCACATCGGTGATAGCTAATTCGGATAGCACGCCACGCGCCATATTCAATTGCCCTTTACCGCCATCGACGATCAAGATGTCGGGGGCAACTGCTTCGCCGCTTTTTACCCGCTTTAAGCGGCGAGTTAATGCCTGCTGCATGGCCGCATAGTCATCACCTGCCGCCACCCCTTCGATACGGAAGTGCCGATAATCACTTTTACGCGGCCCTTGTTGATCGAACACCACGCAGGAAGCAACGGTTGCTTCACCCTGGCTATGGCTAATATCAAAGCACTCTAGACGCTCGGGTAGCTTGTCTAGCGCTAAGGCCTTTTGTAGCGCTTCAAAGCGTTGCGTTAGCTGGGTTTTGCTAGCAAGTTGCGAAGCGAGCTGTTGCTCGGCATTAGTCATGGCCAGATTTTGCCACTGGGCGCGGTGACCGCGTACTTGGCTAGTAACCCGTACTCGTTTGCCTGCCTGCTGGGAAAGCGCTTCGGCTATGAGTTGGTCGTCTTCCAGCGGGTGGCTGGTAATGACCTCGCTTGGTACATTGTGGGGCTGGCCAAAGTAGTATTGGCTAACCACCTCGGTTAGTAGTATGTCTGGTGGCAGATCCAGGTCGTTTTTAGGCATATGGTGACGCGCACCAAGCAGGCGCCCGTCACGCACGCTTAGTATTGAAACTCCTAACGCGCCAGGCCGCTGAGCCAGTGCGAAGATGTCGGCGTCACCGCTTTCATTATCGACAAACTGGCGCTGCTGCAATTGCCTAAGCTGCTGTATTTGATCGCGCAGGCGAGCTGCTTCTTCAAAATTTAATGCTTGGCTAGCGGTTTCCATTTCTGAAGTTAGTGCTTGGGTAACATGCTCACTTTTGCCTTCCAGGCACATGACTGCGTGTTCTACATCGCGGCGGTAATCCTCTTTAGAGATGTAGTCTACACAGGGGGCGCTACAGCGCTGAATTTGGAACTGAAGACAGGGGCGTGAGCGATGAGAAAACACGCTGTCCTCGCAGTTGCGAATGCGAAAGATTTTTTGCATCAGGGCGAGACTTTCCCGCACTGCACCACTGCTAGGGTAGGGGCCTAGATAACGGCCATCGTTACGCCGCTGGCGTGCCCGTTTGTATTCGAGAGCGGGGTAGGGGTGGTGGTCCGTCACAAACACAAACGGGTAGGACTTATCATCTCTTAATAGGATGTTATAGGGTGGTCTCAGCTCTTTGATTAGCGTTTGTTCAAGCAGTAGAGCCTCGGTTTCACTGCGAGTGACGGTAATTTGAACGTCGGCAATCCGCGCTACCATCGCCTGTGTTTTGGTATTCAGGTGGCCGCGAAAATAGCTGGCAAGCCGCGTTTTTAGGCGTTTGGCTTTGCCGACATATAAAGTATTGTGCTGCTCATCTAGCATTCTATAAACACCTGGTGAGGTGCTTACTGAGCTTAGAAACTGCTTGGCATCAAAAGTCATGGCTGGGCATCGGTGCTTCAAGACGGCAGAAGCTGCGATGGTAGGTCTATCCCAGGCTTGCGTCAAAACCCTCGACTAGCCCATGACGCAGGGCAAGGTGGGTGAGTTCAACGTCGGTAGCAACCTGGAGCTTGTCAAATAATCGATAGCGGTAGGTGTTGACGGTTTTTGGGCTCAAATGCAGCCGGTCAGAAATATCTTGAACACGTTGGCAGTTCACAATCATCAGGGCGATTTGTAACTCCCGGTGAGATAGCTGACTGAAGGGGTTATCTTCATCGGTGAAATGGGCCAATGCCAAGCGTTGAGCAATCTCCTGGCTCACATAGCGTCGCCCGTGAAAAACTTGGCGAATAGCGTCGGTCATTTCTGCAGCATCAGCGCCTTTGCTTAAAAAGCCAGATGCGCCCGCATCAAGCATTCTGCGCAGCACACTATCTTCCAGGTGGGCGGTGAGGATAATGACTTTAACATCTGCCAACGTGCGATGAATGCGACGTGTGGCTTCAAGCCCACCAATACCTGGCATGCGTATGTCCATGAGCACGATGTCGGGTTTCAGTAGGCGGCATTGGGTAACAGCACTTTCGCCATCGTCTACCTCTCCCACTATTTTGATATCGCTTTCTTCATTAAGCAGGTGAGCAATACTAGTTCTCACCAGGTGGTGATCATCGGCGATTAAAACGTTGATCAAGGTGCTGGCTCCTGCGTGTAATCTTCTTGGGCTTGGGCGTTAGCCCAGTACGCTAAGCCACAGAGTGCCATAGCTTTTGGCAAAGGAGAATTAGAAATTCGTTGTTTAAGCTTTATCTTGACGATGCGCAAGTTCTAGCATAGTATTCGCCACGCTGCTTATTTGAGACAGCCTGTGGGGCCTTAGCTCAGCTGGGAGAGCGCAACACTGGCAGTGTTGAGGTCAGCGGTTCGATCCCGCTAGGCTCCACCAATATTATTAAAAAAACGCCTCGTTAATTATAGCGAGGCGTTTTTTTTATGACATTTATTTATCCAATATCAGCCCTGTCGGCTCGCACAGGGCTGATAAGCTGTTAGCTGTTTAGTCTAGGCGTCGATTTTGCCGAGCAACAAAAACTCGATGAGAGCTTTTTGGGCATGTAAGCGGTTGCCTGCTTCTTGCCAAACTACCGAGCGTGGGTCGTCTAGCAGAGTCAGGCTGATCTCTTCTCCTCGGTGAGCGGGTAGGCAGTGCAAAAACAGTGCGTCCGGCTTAGCGCTGTCGAGCAGTGCCTCTGTTACCTGGAAGCCAGCAAAGTCCGCTTCGCGCTTGGCCTGTTCTTCCTCTTGCCCCATGGATGCCCAAACGTCGGTGGTAATAAGGTCGGCATCTTGGGCAGCTGACTGTGGGTCGTGAAGCAGAGTTACACAGTCACCTGCGGCGGCCATAATATCTTCACGTGGCTCGTAACCTTTCGGGCAGCAAATCCGTAAATGGAAGCCAAACTGTCGTGCGGCATTAATCCATGAGTGACACATGTTATTGCCGTCTCCAACCCATACCGCTGTGCGCCCTTCTACGCTGCCGCGCAGCTCGGTCCAGGTCATAATGTCCGCTAGCAACTGGCAGGGGTGGTAGTCATCGCTTAAGGCGTTAATAACCGGTACGCTGCTGGCGCTGGCGTACTTTTCTAAGCCTGCGTGTGAAAAGGTTCGGATCATCACGGCATCGACCATTTCGGATAACACGCGGGCGGTATCTTCAATCGGTTCGCCGCGCCCAAGCTGGGTATCGCGAGGGGAGAGAAAGAGCGCGTGACCGCCGAACTGTGCCATGCCGGTTTCAAACGATACGCGAGTACGGGTGGATGATTTTTCAAAAATCATCGCTAACGTGCGGTTAGGCAGCGGCGTATAAACAGGCCCGTTGGCTTTTAAGTCAGTTTTGATTTTGATGGCACGCTGAATCAAATACGCCAACTCATCAGGTGTTAAATCCAGCAAGGTAAGGAAATGGCGTGTCGCCATGATGACTTCTCTCCGCTCAAAAACACCATCCTAGCGATGCGGCAGGGGATGCGCAACGCGAGCAGCATGCGTAGAATGGCGGCCACACGATAAGGTTGAGTGGCTTGCTCAAGTATTGGCTGGTACAGCAGTAGAGAGGGCGCTTGGCCGTGGGGTTAAAGCTTGTCTACGAATTGCGTAAACTAGCTTGGATCACATTATTTGTTTTAGGAGCATACGATGAGCACGACTGCCGAAAATATCCAGCGCCAAATTACTGAAAACCCGATTCTTATCTACATGAAGGGTTCTCCTCAGCTTCCTCAGTGTGGTTTCTCTGCGCAAACCGTTCAGGCACTAATGAGCTGTGGTGAGCGTTTTGCCTTTGTGAATGTGTTAGACAATCCGGATATTCGTGCCGAGCTGCCGAAAATCGCTAACTGGCCTACGTTCCCGCAGTTGTGGGTGGATGGCGAGCTAGTAGGTGGGTGCGATATCGTGATGGAAATGCATCAAAATGGCGAACTGGAGAAGTTGGTTAAAGATGCTGCCCAACGTGCTGGCGCGGCAGAAAATGGCGACAACGCATAGCATATAATGCTGCGCACCGCTTGGCCTATAGGCCAAGCGGTTGGCGGGCTTTAGCGCAATCGTTAGAATGGTGCTTAAGTAAGCATCGACAGCTTAGCATCAATAGTTAGTCAGCCCGCCAAAGGAAGTTTTGCTCAATGAGCTATCAGGTTCTGGCCCGCAAATGGCGGCCGCGCACATTCCACGAGCTCGTGGGCCAGGCCCATGTTCAGCGCGCCTTGGTTAATGCCCTTGACCAGGGCCGCTTGCACCATGCCTACCTATTTACAGGTACTCGCGGTGTCGGTAAAACCACACTTGCGCGTATCTTGGCTAAATGTCTTAACTGTACTGCTAAGGGGCGTGGTGACGAGGGTATTACGTCAAATCCTTGTGGCCAGTGTGACAGTTGCAAAGCCATCGATGAAGGTCGCTTTGTCGATTTGATTGAGGTTGATGCGGCGTCGCGAACGAAAGTGGAAGATACTCGCGAGCTGCTGGATAACGTGCAGTATGCGCCTACCCAGGGGCGCTATAAGGTGTACCTAATTGACGAGGTGCATATGCTCTCCACTAGCAGCTTTAATGCGCTGCTAAAAACCCTTGAAGAGCCACCTCCCCACGTCAAATTTTTACTGGCAACCACCGATCCGCAAAAACTGCCCGCAACGGTACTGTCACGCTGTTTGCAGTTCACCCTAAAGCATATGCCCCCTGAGCGGGTCGTTGAGCACTTAACCTATGTGCTGGGCGAAGAGGGGGTCGAGTACGATGAGAGCGCATTGTGGTTGCTGGGCAAAGCAGCTGAAGGCTCTATGCGTGATGCCATGAGCTTAACTGATCAGGCAATTGCGTTTGGTCAAGGTGCGGTTCGCCACGCTGACGTAGCCGCTATGCTTGGCACGCTGGACCACCGTCATGTACTAGCGTTAGTTGAGGCGCTAGCAGAGGTGGATGTGCAGCGGTTGTTGGCTGAGGTTGCAGAGCTTTCAGAGCAAGGGCCCGACTTCGCGGCAGTGCTTGATGAGCTGAGTGCAATTTTACACCGTTTGGCAGTGGCACAGATGGTGCCTGATGCGGTGGACAACAGCCATGGCGACCGTGAGCTGATCCAGCAGTTAGCCAGCCGCTTTACCGCAGAAGATATACAACTCTATTACCAAATTGGCATCCAGGGGCGAGGCGATATGGTGCATGCGCCCGACTTGCGTAGTGCTCTGGAAATGACGTTGCTGCGCATGCTTGCGTTCCGCCCTCAGGGGGTGCCTAAACCATCTCGTACGCCATTACCGCTGCGTTCAGAACCCGCTGAAGAGGTTAGCAAGACAGCGCAGCCAGCCCCAGTGGACGAGCAAGTAGCGCCAAAAAAGCCTGAGCCTGCACCAGTAATTACGCAGGCTAGCTCGCCTGCACCAGCCGCTGTGCAGGATGCGCCAATCTCAGAACCACCCAGTGAATCGAATGAGCAAGCGCCGCCTTGGTCGCTTGATGAAGTGGAAAATGCCGTTATGCTCTCGCCAGAGCCAGAGCCAGAGCCAGAGCCAGAGCCAGAGCCAGAGCCAGAGCCAGAGCCAGAGCCAGAGCCAGAGCCAGAGCCAGAGCCAGAGCCAGAGCCAGAGCCAGAGCCAGAGCCAGAGCCAGAGCCAGAGCCAGAGCCAGAACCAGAACCAGAACCAGAACCAGAACCAGAACTGGCGCAGGAGTCTGCACCCAAATCGTTATCTCAAAGCGATGGTTTGCTTGACCAAACACAGTGGCTGGCGCGCTTTAATGCATTGGGGCTGGGGGGGCTCACTCGGAGCTTGGCAGCGCACTGCCAAGTAGAGAGCGATGATGGACACACGCTGGTGCTTCGGCTGGACCCAAGCCAGGCAGCGATGCAAGCAGAAGTACATCAAACGCGCATCGAAAAAGCCCTCAAAGTACAAGGCATCATCCGGCGTCTCGAATTTAGGGTGGCCGAGCTGGCAGCAGATGTAGAAACGCCGCGCCAGCAGGAGGAGAGGTGGCAGCGAGAGCGTCATGCCGAAGCTATTGATCTATTGCACCGCGACCCCAATGTACAGAAATTACAGCAAGCCTTCGGGGCAACGCTAATTGAATCAAGCGTTAAGCCAACAACCGATACGCGCTCATGACACATACCCTTTGAGGGCCTACGCTGATGCTATCGATAGGATGTTTTTCTTACCACGTGCTCGGTTTGTTACAGCTCGGTTTGCCACACAATCTGTTTGTCGCATACTTTACTGACCATAATTAGGAGATATCACCATGTTTAAAGGTGGAATGGGCAACTTGATGAAGCAAGCCCAAGAGATGCAAGAAAAAATGCAACGGGTGCAGGAAGAGGTTGCCAAGTCTGAAGTACAGGGTGAAGCCGGTGCCGGTATGGTTAAGGTCACTATGAATGGTCGGCATGATGTTAGTAACGTGACGATTGATCCTAGTGTGCTGGAAGAAGATAAAGAGCTTTTGGAAGACTTGTTGGCCGCAGCTGTCAATGATGCTGTGCGCAAAGTAGAGGTCAGTTCGAAGGCAAAAATGGAAGAAGCAACCGCCGGTTTGAATCTGCCGCCCGGTTTTAAGATGCCATTTTAAGCAATGCGATTTTCTCCTCTGGTTGAACAGCTCATGGACGCGTTTCGCGTGCTGCCAGGCGTTGGGCCCAAAACGGCCCAGCGTATGGCAATGCATATACTAGAACGTGAGCGTCCAGGTGGGCAGCGGCTGGCTAGTGTTATCCAGCGGGCCATCGAAGAAGTCGGGTACTGCAAACGCTGCAGAACACTGACCGAAGCAGATATTTGTGCTCTTTGTGAGAGCCCGCGGCGTGATGACACGCTGCTATGCGTTGTTGAGTCGCCAGCCGATCAGCTTGCGATAGAAGAAGCGGGGGGCTTTCAAGGGCGCTATTTTGTGCTTCACGGCCACCTTTCTCCCCTGGACGGTATCGGGCCAGACGCAATTGGCTTAGATTTGCTGGAAGCGTATGTGGCAGAAGGCATTGTCTGCGAGGTGGTGCTGGCCACCAACCCAACGGTGGAAGGTGAAGCTACCGCTCACTATATAGCGTCTCAGCTGGCACATTATGGCGTTAAGTTCACCCGCCTGGCTTATGGTGTGCCGATGGGCGGAGAGCTTGAATACGTGGATGGCGGGACCTTGAGTCGCGCATTTAATGGTCGCCAGCCCTTCGCCAGCGATTAACCTCTAAACGCAAGCGCTGCGGCGATTGTGCCAACCTGGAAGTATGTCTTGTCCTCTTTAACTGCCCCCTTATATCAATGGATTGATAGCGCCGAAGCACTCGATGCTGCCTGCGAACAGGTTGCGGATGCATCTGTCATCGCTTTGGATACTGAGTTTTTTCGGGAAAATACGTTTTTTCCAATACCAGCGTTGATCCAATTTACTGCGGGGGAGCAAGCCTACCTGGTGGACCCGTTAGTGACCCCTTGCACAGCAGCCTTTCGCCAGCTATTGCAAAACGACGCGGTGAAGCTATTGCATGCGTGCAGTGAAGACCTGGAAGTTTTTCAGCACTGGGCTGGCGTGCTGCCAGCACCGCTTATTGATACCCAGGTCGCACAGGCATTTCTGGGTGAAAATCCTGGTATGGGCTACCAGAAATTGGTAGAGCTGTGGATAGGTGAGTCTCTGTCAAAAGAGGAAACGCGATCTAACTGGCTGGAGCGCCCTTTAACACCCGCACAGTGTGAATACGCTGCGCTTGATGTTATCTGTCTGCTTAAGGTGTGGGCGCTACAGTCCAGCAAGCTCGACCAGCTAGGGCGGCTTTCCTGGCTTGAAGAGGAGTGCTCTACGCTTATTGAGCAAGCTGGTCGAAGCGTTGAAAGCGATGGTCAGTGGTATACCCGGCACCGGCAGCTGTGGCGGCTTTCTCCCCATCAGTTAGAAGCATATCGTTTGATGACGATCTGGCGCGAAGGTGAAACACGTCGACGTGATTTACCGCGTAATTGGCTAATCAGTGACAAGCTGCTCTTTGCGGTGGCAGAAGCCATGCCCAAAAACCGTTATGAACTGGCAGAGGTTGAAGGAATAAAGCCAATGTTGGTCAAACGGGAGGGGGATGCGCTGCTCTCGCTTTTAAAGCAAGCCTACCACTGCGCGGAGGATGATCTACCCTCGCCTTGGCCAGATCCTATGCAGTCCGATTTCAAAAGGTGTTTTAAGGCGCTGAAAAAGGTTATCAATGATAAGGCTACGGAGTTAGGGGTTGCACCGGAGGTGCTATTACGCCGCCGTGATATTGAGGCTTTGGTAATGCAGCAACTTGCTGGAGAGCCATTGGCACCCTTAACTGGTTGGCGAGCTGAGTGTTTAAACGAAGGCCTTTCCCAAATCTTTAAGGAGCCATCACAATGAGCGAAAAAATTCTCTGTGAGATTTTTAAAAGCTCTCGTAAAGAGGAGATGTACCTGTACGTTGATAAGAAGCAGGGGTTAGCGCCAGTGCCAGATACGCTAAAGGAGACGTTTGGCAAACCCATCGCTGTGCTGACGATGATCTTAACCGCCGATAAAAAGCTAGCCCGAGCCAGTGCGGCGGACATCATGGCTTCTATCAATTCGCAGGGGTTTTATCTGCAAATGCCGCCGGCAAAAGAAGCCTATTTGCTAGATGTTCATCGCGCTCAAGTTAATCATCAGCTATGAATTTTCTTGCCCACGCGTGGTTAGCCCAGCGTGGTAGTGATGCTTTTCTTTACGGCAATTTGATTGCCGACGGGGTTAAAGGGAGCGACCTAAGCGCTTGGCATACTGCGGTGGCACGTGGTATCCGCCACCACCGGCGGGTTGATGCCTGGGTTGACGCTCACCCCCGTGTATTGAGCGCAAAGCAACAGGCGCCTTATCTGCAAAGGCGCTACGTAGGTATTGCGCTAGATATTGTCTGGGACCACTTTTTAGCTAGGCAGCAGCTAGGCGAAGAGCCCTATGAGACGCTAGTAGAACGCTGTTATCAGCTGCTATCCGCTAAGTCAGCCCCTAACCGTCTCTCGACGATGATGCCGCTATTAGTGAAGCATGACTGGCTGAGGGGGTACGCGGATTTTGACTTTACCTGCCGTGCTATCGCTGGTGTGGGTAAGCGCCTATCGGGGCCCAATCGTTTGGCTGAATTAGTCCCTTGGCTCAATGAAAATTACCACTGGTTAGAAGACGATTTTCAGGCGCTGTGGGCAGAGTGTACAGCCACGCTAGGCGACCCCGATATTACATGCAGTTAGAAAATACATGCAGTTAGAAAATCAAGCGGTTAATAGAAACCCAAGCAGTTATTTATCAAACGATTGCTTATGAAGGTAATGTTAATGCAGGCTACCATGCGCGAACGCTTTTGGGAAAAATACGCCCTGGATGAACTCACGCCCCAAGAGTGGGAAGCGTTGTGTGATGGCTGTGGTCAGTGTTGCCTGTTAAAGCTACATGATGATGAAACTCAAGAACTGGCTATTTTAAACGTTGCCTGCCGTTTGCTTGATACCCATAGCTGCCAATGCAGCGACTATACGAACCGTTTTGACAGCGTGCCGGACTGTACCCAGCTCACACCTGCACTTGTTAAGGAGTTTACTTGGCTGCCTCAGACCTGTGGCTATCGGCGGGTGGCCGAGGGGCGCAAACTTGCAGGCTGGCACCCTTTGCTCAGTAACGATGCTGAACGGGTGCATAGAAAAGGCGTTAGTGTGCGTGGTTTTGCTGTTTCGCAAGATGACGTGCCTGAGCGGCGCTTAGAAGAGCATATTATTGCAGTACTCCCCATGTAATCCACACCCTCTTTGGCAATCTCTCTTCTCTGGCAGCCTCTTTAAGTCGCCGGTTTACGCTTGGGCGCTATCCCCAGAAGGTTAAGAATATTTCTTTAAGGGAGCGTGAGGTCTTTTTGGTGGTGGTTGGTTGCTTCTGCTGGCGAGCAGATGATTTGAGTGATACATCCCAAATAGTGGGAAACTGTTCCTGATGCTTCATAGCGCTCTCCTTGAGTCTTCTAAGCAGAATATTGGTGTAGTGCTTCGATATTAGGGTGTTCGACTAAGGTCTAGTATGGCGTAAAATTATTTTTATGGAAAGTATTTTCATAAAAATAATCAGCTACACCTTATCCGCAGGTACTAACCTGCAGTGAGTGTTGGCTAATTAAAATGGAGTCTAAACGAGAGCCCCACGCTGCCATCTCTTTGTAGGCTGAGCAGCAGGGGCTTTATATCGATTTGCTAGGTTGTTTACCGGCTACTGGGGCGTTTGTGGGGCAAGGCCTAGCGCCCAAAGAATAAAGGCGTCTTGGCGCGCTGTGTCACGCCACGCCTTGAACCGGCCGGATGCGCCGCCGTGACCACTGCTCATATCGGTATGCAGTAGGATTGGCGCCTCGCCTTGTTGGGCTTGAGACACGCGGGCGTAGAACTTGGCTGGTTCCCAGTAGCTAACCCGTGTATCAAACCAGCTGCCTTCAATCCAAAGTGCTGGATAGGCTTGTTGGGTGATATTGTCGATGGGGGAGTAGTTGCGGATGCGCTGCTCCACCTCTGGCTCCTCTGGATTGCCCCACTCACTATATTCAGCGGTGGTGAGCGGTAGTTCTGGGTTCTTCATGGTGCGCAATACATCTAAAAAAGGCACATCGAGCACCGCAGCGCAGAACGCCTTGGGGGAACGGTTGAGGCAAGTGCCGACTAGTAGCCCGCCAGCGCTGGCGCCACAAGCAGCAATGCGCTGAGGATCGCTTACCCCTGAGGATACCAGCACTTCTCGCGCCGCCAGAAAATCATTAAAGCTATTCTCTTTATGCGCCATTTTACCTTGCAGGTACCAGGGCTCGCCGCGCTCGCCACCACCGCGCACATGGGCGACTGCAAAGGCCACTCCGCGCTCTATCAATTCTAGCCTGGCAATGGAAAACCAAGGGTCTAAGGCTTCGCCGTAAGCACCGTAACCATAAAGCAGCGTGGGCAGCGCTTGATTGACCAAATCTGCGCGCATAACAACTGATACGGGAACCTGCTCGCCATCATCGCTGGTGGCCCATAAGCGACGGCAAACCAGCTGTTCCGGTAAAAGGTCGCCATAAACCGCGACACGTTTAAGCAGTGTGCGCTCACCGCTTTGGAGATCCAGTGAGAACCAACTGGGCGGCCGGGTGAAAGACTCCTCTCTTAATCTTACTTCTTGCGTATCAAAGTGCGGGGAGTCCTCTAGCAGCTGTGAGCAGGGTGTCTCTGGTAGCGCAATGTAGTCATCAATCAGTGCTTGCTGCTGTTTATCCAGTACGAGGCGACGAAGCACCACCTGTGCTTCGCGATGGCTGCGCTCAGCGACAATTAGGCCCCAAGCAAACGCATCAACCCCTTCCAGGGTTGCGTCATCACGGTGATGAATTAATGGCTGCCAGGGAGCATCATGCCTGCCTAACTGCTCTTCAGCTAAATAGTCCAGTTGAAAGTGAGGTCCTGTGTGATTTTGCAGTCGATAGAACACACCGGGACGGTGGTCAATGCTGACCTCAATGCCTCGCTGGCGAGCGTGCAGATACTCAGGTTTCGCAGCAGGGGTGGTGGCTGGTAGGACGGCAATCTCTGTGGTGTCCTTAGAGGCGCTGTCAATAATTAGCCACTCTCTGGAGCGGGTTTTGCCAATACCCAGCCAAAACTCAGGATCCTCCTCGCGGATAACCAGGGTTGGGGCTGATATGTCACTTAAGGCCGGGAAAGGGATCCATAGCCGCCAAATGCTGTCAGGGCGCTGAGTATCATCAAAGCGGGTAAACAGCAGTGTAGCCCCTAGCGATGTTTGGTCTTCTGCCCAGCAAAGTCCAGGTCCAATATCGCTTAGTAACTGCTTTGGCTCGCCGCTAGGCAGTGCTTTTAACCAGAGAGTGAAGCGCTCATCACCTTGGGTATCTTCGGTCCAGGCAAGCCACTGCTCATCGGGGGATAGCGCCATATCGCCCATATCATAAAATGGCTGGTCTGCTGCACGTGCTCTTACGTCTAAAAACAGCTCACGCTCTAGGGGCTGGCCGTTTGGATGTCGCCACCAGCAAGGGTAGTCCTCCTCTGCACCGGTCTCACTCCAGAACGTAAAGTAGTCCAGCGTTGTCTTAAGAGTGGTGACGGCAAGTTCACGGCGGGACAAGTGGCTTTTATAAAGGGTGTCTGCCAGAGGGGCGAGCGGCTCAAACCACTGGCTATGCTGTTGGTTGGCGGCATTTAAAAATTCGCTTACTTCCGGAGCTTCGCGTGTTTCTAGCCAGTGCCATTTTGGATCATTGGCGCGATAATAGCGCTCAGCGGGCGAGCCTTGATTAATGCCGGGCTGTGCTTTCATAAATTGATAGGTACCATAACGAGAAATCAACGTCGGGTGAGTCCACCCACATGAGGGGTATTATGCTGTTTGCAAGCTCAATGTCACTGCTGTGGCTAAGTTATTATGGCCTTTCGCTGCTAGTGCTAGTGGCAGTGTACTTTGCGTTGGCGTGGCTGCCACGCCTACTACGATTAGTTTTGACGTGGATGGTCGCTGGGGCGATGTGGGTACCTGCCAGTTTCCGTTTGCCGCTAGTGGAAGAAGGGGAGTTTTATACTGGTTGGGCGCCTGCTGCTATGGTCTCTGCGGTAGGGCTTTTAGAGGGTAGCTCAAGTGCTCTGCGCGGTGGTCTATTATGGTTGATATTAGGGATGGCGATTGGGGTCTGCGTGGGGATTGCACTTTGGTGGTGGCGTAAGCCTCAGGATATTGATGAAGCGCCTCAGCGTCGCCAAGTGGAGGAGGATCCCAAGCCTACTCGCCGCCGTGAGCCGGTCATCAATTAATGGATCGCTCAGCCTTTAAAATGGATAGCTTGGCCCTTAAGGAGCCTATCAATGTGTGAGTTGTTGGGCATGAGTGCCAACGTACCCACTGATATCTGCTTTAGTTTTTCAGGCTTTTTACACCGCGGTGGGGGCACCGGCCCCCACCGGGATGGCTGGGGTATTGCGTTCTATGAAGAAGGGGGCTATCGCGAATTCCGTGACCCACATCCTTCGGTTGAATCGCCGATTGCTCGGTTAATTTGTGATTACCCTATCAAATCTAATGTCGTTATCAGCCATATACGCCAAGCCAATGTGGGTGGCGTGCGCCTTGCTAATACACACCCCTTTACCCGGGAAATGTGGGGGCGGCCCTGGTGCTACGCCCATAATGGGCAGTTAAGCGATTGGCAGCAACTACCTCTGGGTGTTTATACCCCCGTAGGTACCACCGATAGCGAGCATGCATTTTGCTGGCTAATGGGGGAGCTGCGGCGCTGCTTCCCTACGCCTCCCGCAGCCCCTGAGCTTGTTTGGGAGCGTTTGCACGCATTGTGTGAGCAGCTCCGTGGGTTAGGCGTATTTAATCTGCTGCTTTCCGATGGCACCTATCTTTATTGCTACTGCTCGACAAAACTCGCCCACATTACACGGTGTGCGCCTTTTGGGGAGGCGGAGCTTTCTGATGCTGAAATCACTGTCAATTTTATCGAGCACACCACGCCCAATGATGTCGTGTCGGTGATTGCTACCGAGCCGCTAACCCAAAACGAAGCTTGGAAGCGTATGCAACCCGGCGAGCTTTTGGTATGGCGGGATGGAGAAATTCAAGCCCGCTACTGTCCATAACGCTAACAGTCGCTACAGTAGTAAGTAGCAGTTAGGTGAGGGGAGGCGTTGTTGGGGAGATACTGGGCTATAAGCTAAAGTTGAAACGTTAGTTTCAATCGATCGTTTTACAGCGTGGTGTCTGTCGTATATCGTTGGCTCCTTCACCCTCGCGAAAATAACAAGGTCGGTATGATCATCGACACGGATAGCGGAGATTGCCCATGAGCGAATACGCCAATGCCCCCATTTTACGTGGCCCAGTGCTTGAAGGGTTGGATCAATATAATTCAGTCACTGATGTTTTCCACTCGGCAGTAAAGCGTTTTAAGGAAAAACCTGCGTTTACCTGTATGGGGAAAACGCTTACTTTTTCTGACCTTGATCGGCTCTCGGCAGATTTTGCTGCATGGCTACAGCATGAAACGGATTTAGTGCCTGGTGATCGGATTGCCATTCAATTACCGAATGTTTTGCAGTTCCCCGTGGCAGTGTTTGGTGCACTGCGGGCAGGCTTAGTCGTAGTGAATACCAACCCGCTTTACACTGAGCGGGAGATGGCGCATCAATTTAAAGATTCAAATGCCAAGGCCATTGTTATATTGGCGAATATGGCGGATAAGCTGGAAAAAGTGCTTGATAAAACCGAAATTAAGCACGTGCTGGTAACCCAGCTAGCGGATCTTCATGATGTGCCGAAGCGCTGGTTAATCAATGCAGTGGTCAAGTATGTTAAGAAAATGGTGCCTGCTTACTCGCTGCCTAGTGCTGTTAGCTTTCGGGATGCTCTCAAAAAAGGTGCCTCCCTTAGCCATACCGAGGTGAGTCGCAGCCTGGATGATTTGGCTGCCCTTCAGTACACCGGTGGTACTACCGGTATGCCTAAGGGGGCGATGCTTACCCACTGCAACTTAGTAGCCAATATGCTTCAGGCGCGTGCTGCTATTGGGGAGCATTTAACCGATGGTGAAGAGCTGGTGATTGCCCCATTGCCGGTTTATCACATCTATACCTTTACCGTTAACTGTCTGTTTTTGATGGAAACCGGTAACCACTCTCTATTGATTACTAACCCTCGTGACCTGCCTAGCTTCGTGAAAGAGTTGAAAGGGTTGCCCTTCACAGGGTTTATCGGCCTTAACACGCTGTTTAATGCGCTGTGTAATCGTGATGACTTTAAGCAACTGGACTTCTCTAAGCTTAAACTCACTATTTCAGGGGGCATGGCGCTGACGAAAGCGGCTGCCCAGCGTTGGGAAGAAACCACTGGTTGCTCTATTGCGGAGGGCTATGGGCTAACGGAAACATCCCCTATTGTGAGCTTTAATCCGACTGATGCCATTCAGTTGGGTACTATCGGCAAGCCTGTGGCGGGCACATCGGTCAAAGTGGTGGATGCCGATGGGAACGATGTTGCACTAGGTGACCCTGGCGAGCTATGTGTTCAAGGTCCGCAAGTAATGAAAGGCTATTGGCAGCGCGAAGAGGAGACCCGTAATTCGATTGATGAGGATGGCTGGTTCCATACTGGTGATATCGCTATTCTGCAGGAGGATGGCTACATCCGCATTGTCGACCGTAAAAAAGATATGATTTTGGTGTCTGGTTTCAATGTTTACCCCAATGAAATTGAAGATGTAGTCGCAGCTCATCCGGATGTTCTTGAGGCGGCGGCTGTTGGCGTACCTGATGAAAATGCTGGCGAAGCCATCAAACTGTTTGTGGTTACAAAAAATAGCCAATTAGATGCGGAAACACTGCGCAGCTGGTGTAAAAAAGAGCTGACTGGCTATAAAGTGCCCAAATATGTTGAGTTCCGTGATGAATTGCCTAAAACCAATGTGGGTAAGGTGCTGCGCCGCCAGTTGAGGGATGAAGAAAACACGGCTAGCTAATCGCTTAGTCAAGGCGGTGGTAAACGCGTGCTAAGTCGCCGTTAGGCGCCACGTAGTTGAAAGCGTTACAATGGTCGGCCTGCTCTAAGAGCGGGCCGACTTTTTTTAATGTGATGGAAACCGAGCATAACGTGACCACCGACACACACACACCCTGCACAGATGCCCAACAACTCACCGCGTTAAACGAGGCGATGAGCCAATTAATGCTGCGTGATGCCCAGCGTCTAGCACGTCGTGTCGCTGGTTTAGAGCGTCGATTACAGGAAAAGAAGCCCATTGATCGTGGCTTATATGATGTTCAGCGTGATCTCGAGAGGGCTAGGCAAGTAATCAGACAGCGCGAAGCCCAGCCAGTGGTATTGAACTATCCTGCTGAGCTTCCCGTTGTAGAGCGGCGAGAAGATATTCTCAACGCTATTCGCGACCACCAAGTGGTGGTTGTGGCAGGGGAAACGGGGTCGGGTAAAACTACCCAGTTACCTAAAATATGTCTGGAGCTAGGCCGAGGCCGCCGTGGGCTCATTGGTCATACTCAGCCCCGCCGTTTGGCTGCTCGCAGCGTAGCAACACGCTTAGCTGAAGAGCTTAACGTACCGCTGGGTGAGCAGGTGGGCTATCAGGTTCGCTTTACCGACCAAAGCACGCCTAATACGCTGGTTAAGCTGATGACCGATGGTATTTTATTGGCCGAGACCCAGCACGACCCGCTGTTGCTGCGCTACGACACTCTGATTATTGATGAGGCACATGAGCGCAGTTTAAACATCGATTTTCTACTTGGTTATCTTAAGCGGCTACTGCCCCAGCGGCCTGATCTTAAAGTTATTATTACCTCCGCGACCATTGATGTAGCACGTTTTGCGGCTCATTTTGGCAATGTTTTTGAGCGCTCTGGTGTTAGCTCTGAAACGTCAACACCAGCGCCCGTGGTTGAGGTTTCCGGGCGCACATTCCCCGTCGATGTATTTTACCGCCCCCTTGTACGTGATGCGGAGGATGAAGAGGACCGTACGCTGCAAGAAGGTATCCTGCACGCGGTACAAGAAATTGAGCTTATTGAGCGCGAGAAAGGTTGGTTACATGGCCCCCGTGACGTATTGGTGTTTCTTCCCGGCGAGCGGGAAATCCGTGAGACTGCTGATACCTTACGGCGTGCCGATTTAACAGGCACTGAAATACTGCCACTCTATGCGCGGCTCTCGAATGAAGAACAAAATCGGGTATTTGCGCCCCACCGTGGGCGACGTATTGTGCTGGCTACCAACGTTGCAGAAACCTCGCTCACAGTACCTGGTATTCGCTATGTGATTGATCCTGGCTTAGTGCGCATTAGCCGCTATAGCTACCGGTCAAAAATTCAGCGGCTGCCTGTTGAGCCGATCAGCCAAGCCAGCGCCAACCAGCGTAAAGGACGCTGTGGACGGGTAGCCGAAGGGGCCTGTATTCGACTCTATGATGAAGAGGACTTCCTCTCACGGCCGGCGTTTACCGATCCAGAAATTCAGCGTACCAATTTAGCGTCAGTGATTCTTTCAATGCTGGCGCTGAAGCTAGGTCATATTGAAGACTTCCCATTTGTCGACCCGCCGGATAGCCGTTTCGTTAAAGATGGATTTCGCCTGCTCTTTGAGCTGGGCGCGGTAGATGAGCAGCAGCGTCTTAGTCCTTTGGGGCGTAAACTCGCCAAATTGCCCATAGATCCGCGTTTGGCGCGGATGGTGTTGGCCGGTGCCGAACGAGGCAGCCTGCGCGATGTGCTCATTGTGGTTTCTGCACTGGCTATTCAAGACCCGCGCGATCGGCCAGCCGATAAGCGTCAAGCGGCCGACCAGGCACACCAGCGCTGGCATGATCCTGATTCTGATTTTGTTGCGTTGTTAAATTTATGGCACGGTATTGAGAATGCTCGCGAGGCGCTTTCCGGCAACCAGTTACGCCGTTGGTGCCGCGATCATTACATTAACTACCTGCGAGTACGCGAGTGGCACGACACTTTCCGTCAGCTGCGTCAGCTGTTACGTGATATGGATATCGAGGTGCCTGCACCGCTGCCCAAGGATGAGAACGAAAGCGAAGAGCAGGCACGGCAAGCACGTCGTAAAACGTCTGGAAAGCTTCATCAGGCGCTGCTTACTGGTCTGTTATCCAATGTGGCCACCTTGCTGGAGAATCGTGAGTACCTTGGCGCGCGTAACCGTAAGTTGATGATTCATCCTGGCTCTGGTCTTGCTAAGAAAACTCCCAAGTGGCTAATGGCCTTTGAGTTGGTAGAAACCACGAAACTGTTTGCGCGCACGGTTGCCAAAATTGATTCACAGTGGATAGAGCCCCAGGCCGAGCACCTTCTTAAGCGCAGCTACAGCGAGCCTCATTGGGAAATGAAGCGGGCACAGGTGGTTGCTTTTGAACAGGTAACCCTGTTTGGATTGCCTATTGTGTCGCGTCGCCGGGTGCACTATGGCCCTATCGCTCCTCGGGAGTCTCGCGAGCTGTTTATTCGTCGTGCCCTGGTAGAAGGGGAGTTTCAAACTAAAGGTGCATTTTTTGCCCATAACCGAGCGCTGGTTGACGAGGTTGAAGCACTGGAAGATCGCGCACGTCGTCGCGATATCTTAGTCGATGAAGAGACGCTATTTGCATTTTATGATGAGCGGCTGCCAGAGGATATTGTTAATGGCAAAGGCTTTGAGCACTGGCGTAAGCAAGCTGAGCGCCAAGACCCCGGGCTGCTTAAGTTCGATATTGAGTCGCTTAAAGCTCGGCAAGCGGAAGATATTACTCAATCCCACTACCCGGACCATCTCATCCTGGCAGGGGTCGCCTACCCGGTAAGCTACCACTTCAACCCCGAAGCTGAGGACGATGGGGTGACGATCACGGTACCTGCCGCGATGTTGCCCCAACTGCCAGTGCATGCTTTAGAGTGGTTGGTGCCGGGGATGTTGCGTGAAAAGTGCATTGCGTTGCTTAAGTCGCTGCCTAAAAGCATACGCCGCCAAGTCGTACCGATACCTGACTGGGTAGATGCGGCGCTAGAAATGCTCGTGCCAGACCAGCGCCCGTTAACTGAGGCGCTGGGTGAGTTTATTCGTCGCCGTAGTGGTACGCGGGTGCATACCGATGATTGGCGGTTAGATGTGCTTGAGCCACACTTGCTGATGAATGTCCGTGTGGTTGATCATGCAGGTAAGTTATTAGGGCAGGGGCGGGACGTGCGGGCGCTAGAGAGGCGCTTTGAGGCTGCGGCAAGCGCTGGTGCACAAGCGCTTGCGGAGCAGGCCAGCCAAGCGCCAGTTCTTGATGGCTTGCCTAATGAGCCGCTCCCTGAGTCGCGGGTGACAACGCAAGCAGGTATTCGTGTCGAGGCGTATCCTGCGCTAGTGGCCGCTGGCGGTGACTTCAAGGTTGCGCTTTTCGACCACCCTGCAAAAGCAGAGGCGGCCCATCAAGAGGGTATCGCCCGCTTGGCAATTGCTAAGCGGCCAGAGCTTGTAAAAGCCATTAAGCGTTTGGCGGATGTGGAAAAGTGCGCGCTGCTATTTGCCAAAGTCGGTAGCAAGCAAGCGTTAATAGATGATTTACTACTAGCGGTATTTACTCAGGTGGTAGCGCAGTACCCATTGCCGCGTTCAGCAAGTGCCCTTGACGATCGTTTAAAGGCCACTGAGGCTGAGCTGCTCGATTATGCAAATGCTCTCCTGAAAACGGTTGAAGTGGCCTTAAAGGGCCATTTGGCTGTGAGTAAGGTGCTCAAGGGTAAGCTCAACTTCGCTTTAGCCCTGGTTTATAGCGATGTTAGCGCGCAGATGCAGCGTTTGGTTTATCCTGGCTTCATTCGTGATTCGGGGGAGTGGCTTGCAGACTATCCGCGCTATACAGAAGCGGCGCTCATTAGGCTTGAAAAAGCGGCCCGCGAACGTGGGCGCGACCAAATGATGATGCACGATGTCCAAGCGTTAGAGGCACGCTTTGACGCACGCCGTAAAAGCGAGCGTCGAGGCGATATAGAAGATCCGGAATTAGTAGCGTTTGGCTGGTGGATTCAAGAGCTTAGGGTTTCGCTATTTGCACAGCAGCTAGGTACTAAAATACCGGTATCGGTGAAACGCCTGGAAAAACGCTGGGAAGAGATAATTAGCGTTTAGAGCGCAGCTGGTACAGCGCGTTGTTAACGCACACAGTAATACGCTAGTAGGCTCGCGCTTACGAGCTGCCGACAGCCAACGATCAGTAGTGGGCTGCTACAAGGAGAGATGCATGACACATGTGGTGATAACCGGTACAGGGCTTTATACGCCGGAACACGCCATCGATAATGAGGCCTTGGTCGCCGCATTTAATGCTTGGGTAGACAATCAAAACTTATGCAATGCCGATGCCATTGCGCGCGGAGAGCAGCAGCCGTTAGCCCACTCCAGCAGCGAGTTTATTGAGAAAGCCTCTGGTATTAAAAGCCGCTATGTATTGGACGCCTCAGGAATCCTTGACCCTGAGCGTATGCGGCCTAAACTACCTCAGCGCAATAACGATGAGCCGTCGATTCAGTGTGAGATGGCGACCGAGGCGGCGCGTCAAGCATTAGCGGCAGCTCAAGTGGCACCAGGCGATATCGAGCTTGTCATTGTTGCTTGCTCTAATTTAGAGCGTGCCTACCCGGCGGTAGCGGTAGAGGTACAGCAAGCGCTAGGTGCCAGTGGCTATGGATTTGATATGAACGTCGCCTGTAGCTCTGCTACGTTTGCGCTTGAAACAGCGGCGAATGCCATCGCGTCTGGTAGTGTAAAACGAGCGCTGGTGGTCAATCCTGAAATTTGTTCCGCGCATCTAAATTTTACAGACCGTGACAGCCACTTTATTTTCGGTGATGCTTGTACTGCCATGGTACTAGAAAATAGTACTTGTGCCGTTGCTGAGCAGCGCTATGAAATTCTTGGTACCCGTTTAGTGACCAAGTTTTCTAACGCCATTCGTAACAATGCTGGCTTCTTGAACCGTATTACCGACAGCGACCCACTTGCAGTCGACAAGCTGTTTGTACAAGAGGGCCGCCGGGTGTTCCGAGAAGTTTGCCCGATGGTTGCGCAGTTAATTATCGACCACTTGGCCTCGCTGGAACTGGCGGGTAGCGACTTAACGCGCATGTGGCTACATCAGGCCAATCGCCATATGAACGATCTCATTGCACGAAAGGTGCTGGGGCGGGATCCTAGCGAAGAGCAGGCTCCAATCATTCTTGATCGTTATGCAAATACTAGCTCAGCTGGTTCGATTATCGCTTTCCACCTTCACCGGGACGCGTTTGAATCTGGTGATATTGGTGTTATCTGTTCATTTGGTGCAGGCTACAGCGCCGGTAGCGTAGTTGTTCGCCGCCAGTAGCAGCCAAAAGATTGCTTATCATTTGTACTACTTGTCATTTGTAAAGGTGTTCTAACGTTGAAAGAGGAACGATCATGCTGAGGTTGTTAGCGAAGCAAGCACCTGTCTGCCGAGTGCGACAGCGAATGCTGCCTATATTGTTGCTAGCCACGCTAGGCATGGGAGGCTGCGCCAGTACTGGTTCAAACATGGCAGAGGAAGCCCATCCGGAGGACCCATGGGAGGGCTTTAACCGCCGTGTATTTGCCTTCAACGATGTGCTAGACCGCTACGCGCTTAAACCTGTGGCCACGGGGTATCGCAATGTTACCCCTGCTCCAGTGCAAACGGGAGTGGGTAATTTTTTCTCTAACCTGGGTGAAGTGCGCACTGCCATTAATAGTCTTTTGCAGGGCAAACCTGGCAATGCTGGCTTAGCAACCTCACGCTTTTTGATCAACTCAACTGTAGGCATTGGTGGCTTACTTGATTATGCCACTCACATGCAGATTACTGTAGATGATGAGGATTTTGGTCAGACCCTGGCGGTATGGGGGTGGGAAGACTCTCGCTATCTCGTCCTACCGTTGCTAGGGCCTCGCACGCTTAGGGATGCCACTGGTCTTCCATTCGACATCGCCGCCCATCCGGTTACGTATATGGATGACCATCAACTGCGTGCGGGTTTGACAGCGCTGGATATTGTCCATATTCGAGCAGGGTTATTAGACCAGGAAGAGCTTATTCGTGGTGACCGCTACCGATTTATCCGTGATGCATTTTTGCAGCGCCGTCAGTTTTTGATCAGTGATGGCGAGCTAGGTGATGACCCTTTTGCCATGGATGATTTTGAATTTGATGCTACTGACTTTGGTGACGACGATTTCGCCGATTGAGGCTTAACATGGATCATTCCAAGCAGTTGATCGCGGTAATCGATGAGCCGGGTCCAGAGCGCAACGCCTTGGCCGAAGCGATTACCTGCGATGGCATGTCGGTGTTTGCAGCAGACAGTATCCAGGATTTGCCTGCTGGTACGGCATTAATTGTTGCCCATGCACGTGCGGTGCCGCGTCAGCAGTGGTCTCAATTAACGCATCGTCTACCTACCTTGGTGGTGAGTGACTCCCGCCAAGATGCTGATCTGATAAAAGCGGTTGATGTAGGGCTAGTCGATTATATCGTGCACCCTCTGCGTCACGCAGAGCTGTTGCGGCGTATGATTCGTAAGGCTATTGAGCTACACCAGCTCGCTTTGGAGCGTGATCGTGACCGAGAGCGCTTGGCAGAGCTCAATGAGAGCTTGGAAACCCATCTTGCACTGCTACGTATGGACCAGCAGAGCGGCGGGCATATACAAAGACGCCTTTTGCCAGCACAGCCGAAAGTGATCAATGGTGTTTATTACGATTACTGGTTTGCTCCTTCGCTCTATTTGTCAGGCGATTTTCTTGACTACCAGCGCTATAACGAACACTACAGTATTTTCTATTTTGCCGATGTGTCAGGGCATGGTGCTTCCTCAGCGTTTGTGACGGTGCTGCTAAAATACCTTTGTAATCGGTGGCTTAACGAGTGGGATGGACTGCACCCTGAACTGTTGCCCCCCAATTGGTTGGCCGCGCTAAATAGAGAGTTACAAGATACCGATATTGGTAAACATGCCACCTTATTTGTAGGTGTTATTGACCATGAGGCAAAGACTCTGCACTATTCGCTCGGTGCGCAGCTGCCTATGCCACTGTTGGCTACGAATGATTCATTAGTGTGCTTAGCCGGTGAAGGAATGCCAGTAGGCCTTTTCCCTGATGTGGAGTATCCTTCACTCAGCTGTGCGTTACCCGCTGAGTTTCGTCTATGGCTATGCTCAGATGGTGTGTTGGAATGCTTGCCGGGTAAAACGCTCGACACGCGGCTCAAGGAACTCGAGCAATTAGTAAGCGAAAGTATCACGCTTGAGCAGTTGCGCGACCGGCTAACTCAGACGAATGCGCTCCTGATACAAGGAGATGCAGACGATGAGGTAAACCAAGACCGCGATGCTTTGCCCGATGACCTGACAATCATGATGGTGAGCGGATTTGGTCATGCTGATTGAAGAAGGCCGCATTAAAGCGGCGTTCGATTCCGGTGTTTTTGTTTTAAAACTGTGTGGTGACGTGCGTCTAACGTTATGCGCGACTCTTGATACCCAAGCCCAGCGACTTGCTGCAACCCCGGGCCTACAGGCGGTAATGATTGACTTGCGTGAAGCAACTAACGTTGACTCCACTGCATTAGGCTTTCTCGCTAAAGTAGCAATGGCTGTTAAAGGGCGTTTAGAGCAGCCACCAACGATTATTGCCGACAATCCAGATGTTCGGCAGATGCTTGACGTAATGGGCTTCGCTCGGTTTTTTACATTAATGGAAGCGCCCTTACAGGCAGAAGCACCGCTTAATGATGTGCTTGAGGAGCTACCAGAAGAGCCTGCTGACGAAGAGGGGCTTCGCAATAGAATATTGGAGGCGCATCGAATTCTAATGCATATGAATGAGCATAATCGCGAGCAATTTCAACCACTGGTGGAAATGCTCGAATCTCAGGATACACCTGCTATATAGAATAGACGTGCCATTCAATGCTTTTTTGTGAGCCTTTTATTGAGGCCTTTTCATTAGATTCTTTATTGGAACTTAAAGTATTTATTGGGGCTTAAAGCATCGCCCTCTATGGAAAAGCTTCATAGAGGGCGATGATTGTATTGATGGCTGTATTATGGCGACTGTCCAGAGCCGATCTAACTAGCTGTTGCGGAGCGTACTCAGCAGCTCTTCGAGTTTGCGTTGGTCTGCCATAAACTTGCGAATACCTTCTGCGAGTTTATCACTGGCCATCTCGTCTTCATTCATTGCCCAGCGGAAATCTGCTTGTGTTAATGCTTCATTAGACGAGCTGTTGGCACCTAGGGGTGTCAACTGGCGTGGCAGCTCGCCGCTGGATGCGTCTAGTTCATTAAGCAGGGTAGGGGAGATTGTTAGTCGGTCACAGCCTGCCAGCGCTTCTATTTCACCGATATTGCGAAAGCTGGCACCCATCACAATGGTGGGGTATCCGTGGCCTTTGTAGTAGTCATAAATACGTTTAACGGACTGTACGCCGGGATCATTTGCCCCACTGAAATCTGCATTGGGGTTTTTCGCTTTATGCCAATCCAGAATACGTCCTACAAATGGCGAAATCAGCGTAGCGCCGGCATCGGCGCAGGCCTGGGCCTGGGTAAACCCAAATAACAGCGTAAGGTTAGTGCGAATACCATCGCGCTCAAGCTGGCGAGCGGCCTGGATTCCTTCCCAAGTAGAGGCCATCTTGACCAAGATACGCTCTGCTCCCACACCATGCTTGGCGTACAGTTCAATTAGCGAGTGTGCTTTGGCGATGGTAGCGTCTCGATCAAACGAAAGGCGTGCGCTTACTTCTGTTGATACGTAGCCTGGTACCAACTCGCTGATTTCGCTGCCGATATCCACCGCAACGCGATCAACGGCATCATCAAGGTCGGTGCTTTCTTTGGCGATAGAGGCTAGGCGGGCGCGGCGCTCCGCCTGTTGGGCTGCCTGCAGAATTAACGACGGATTGGTAGTGGCATCCTGGGGTTGAAAGCGGCGAATAGCCTCCAGGTCGCCGGTGTCAGCGACCACAGTGGTCATCTCTTTTAACTGGGTTAATAGGCTAGTGGCCATGCATAGCTCCTTGGATTGTCGTTAACCTACTTTAGCAAGGCCCACGCGCTGCGAACAGAGACCGACAAAACAATTGAAATCGATTATGATTAGCGGCCTATCTATTCAGTGATATTCTCTGCTGGTTACGGACAATTTCAAGGATACTTATGGAACTTAATCCGCGCCGGGTAGCGCTATTGGTGGCGGCCAACACCGCGCTTGCCCCGTTTGCTATCGATGCGTATTTACCAGCTATTGGCATTTTAGCTGAAGATATTAATGCCAGTATTCACCATACTGAACTTTCTATCAGTATGTTTTTGCTTGGTTTCGCGATAGGCCAACTGTGCTTTGGCCCTGTCTCAGACCGTTTTGGTCGTAAGCCTGTGCTGTTAAGTGGGCTGGTCGTGTTTATGTTGGCGAGCCTTGCGATCACCACGGCAGATAGCCTTACTTCTCTGCTGGTCTGGCGGTTTATTCAGGCGTTAGGGGGTGGTGCCTGCGTGGTTAACTCCGCAGCGATCGTGCGTGATTGCTTTAGCGGGCGTGAAGCTGCCAAAGTGATGTCTACCATGGCGATGATCATGATGCTTGCGCCCCTGGTGGCGCCTGCCGTAGGTAGTATTCTGCTGCACATTGCCGGGTGGTGGCTGATTTTTGTGTTTTTGGCCGTTTATGCAGGGTTTCTTCTTTGGTTGTTGGGTACTCGGTTGCCTGAGACTCGAGACCCAAATCTACCAGCAGCGTCGGCCCGACAAGTGGTGCGTAACTACGCTAGCGTGCTGCGCCATCGCGAAGGTATGGGCTATATTTGTGCCGTGGCTGCCTCCTTCGCTGGACTATTTGCTTTTGTAACTGCATCACCGTTTCTCTATTTGGATTATTTCTCGCTATCACCAAGCGTCTATCCGATTGTATTTGGCGTTAACGTGGTGATGATTGCGCTGTCTAACCGTGTCAATATCCATTTGCTTCGTAAAAGATCTCCTCAGCAGAACCTGCGACTGGGACTGGCTATCCAGCTAATAGCAGCGCTAGGGCTAGTGGTTGCCACGGCACTCAATGTGGCATCACTTTATGTAGTGGTGCCGTTAATCATGGTGTTTACCGGCATGATTGGTTTGATTACCCCTAATGCGATTTCTTCACTGTTGGATCACTTTGGCCATATTAGTGCGACAGCCACTGCGCTGTTGGGTGGTATTCAGTTTAGCTGTGGGGCGCTTGCAGGGGTGATGGTTGGGCTGTTTCAAGTGGAGCACTTATGGCCAATGGTGCTTACCATGCTAGGAGCCGCGCTGATGGGTAATATCGGCGTGAGAAAATTAACCAAGGCTCCGGTAGTGGAAAGTCAACAGTGATGCATGGTTCAGATGAGTAACCTGCTGCAGTGGGTCGAGATGTCGCTGGGCGTGTGGCTAGCATGCTCAGCAGTGCTGATGCTAGGTGCCTTTGTTCAGCGCGCCACAGGCTTCGGTTTGGCGGTGGTAGGGGCACCGCTGTTGTTAATGTTAGAACCACGCTTGGTGCCGGTGATTTTGGTGCTGTTTGGGTTCACTGTTTCTTTAATGATGGTGCGCCGCTACTGGCAAGAAGTGCGCATAGGCGCGATTGGTGTTGCCCTGATTGGTCGTTTGCCAGGTAATGCGCTAGGTATCTGGTTGCTGTTGGCTGCACCAATGGTTGTGCTGGAAAAACTGATTGCCGCTATTGTGCTGTTTGCAGTGGCTGTAACGCTTTGCCGCTTCAAGCTACCGGTGAATCGTGTATCGCTTTTTATCGCAGGCGTGCTCTCTGGCATCTTTGGTACCGTCGCGGCAATTGGTGGGCCACCCATTGTGCTATTGATGCATGGTTTCCCTCCTGACCGCATGCGCGGCAATCTCGCTGCTTTTTTTATTGTAACGTCGCTCCTAACGCTCACAACCCTAGCCCTGGCAGGCCTTGTCAGCACTTGGCACTTTAAACTGGCACTTACGTTTTTACCCGCTGTACTGGTAGGTAATGCGTTGGCAGATGTCATCGCGCATCGCCTAGATAAACGTTTGCTACAAGGCGCATCGCTTGCTCTGTGCACATTAGCGGCGCTAGGGCTGCTGATTTAACGTTCCCGCATAAAAACTCACACTGTCATATTTCTGCAATCGTTTATGTGCAGACTCTGCGTTGTAAAAGGTCATCAGGCCGACTCTTCCGGAAAGTCAAAACTCGCCGGATTTTAAACCAGAGGGGAATATGACGATGAGCGTATCAAAACAGGCGTTAGGTGTTGCTGTAGTAGCGGCTCTATCAGCGAGTGTTTCCACGGCCGCCATGGCACGTGAAACAGTTCAAATCGCTGGGTCTTCTACGGTGCTTCCATTTGCGAGTATCGTCGCGGAGGAATTCGGTAACACCTTCTCTCAGTTCAATACTCCAGTAGTTGGCTCCGGCGGTTCAGGTGGCGGTTTGCGCCAGTTCTGCCAGGGCGTTGGTGAGAACACTATCGATATCGCCAATTCCTCGCGTGCAATTCGCAGTGGCGAAGTTGCCAACTGTAATGAAAATGGCGTGAATGAAATTCTGGAAGTGATGTTCGGCTATGACGGCATTGTTTTCGCCTCACGCATTGACCGTGCTGAATTTGAATTGACTCCTGAACATGTGTTTAAAGCTGCCGCCGCACAAGTGACTGTTGATGGTGAGTTGGTCGCTAACCCCTATACCCGCTGGTCTGAGGTTGACAGCAGCCTGCCTGATCAAGAGATCGTGCTGGTGATTCCTGCCTCCAACCACGGTACTCGCGAAGTTTTCGAAGAGAAAGTAATTCACATTGGTTGTGAAAGCGTTGCTGAAGTTGAAGGCGATGCCTGTAACAACCTGCGTGGCGATGGTCGGATTGTTGAAATTGCTGGTGACTACACTGAAACACTAGCCCGCTTAGATGCTCAAGCAGATGCAGTAGGTGTCTTTGGTCTGAGCTTCTACGACCAAAACCGTGATCGCCTGCAGGTTGCCACCGTTAATGGCGTTGTCCCCAGCTTAGAAACTATTGGCTCTGGTGAATATCCTGTCTCTCGCCCGCTATTTTTCTATGTGAAAGGCGAGCACTTGGATGTGATTCCTGGTCTTGCTGAATACACCGAGTTTTTCCTGAACGATATGACCTCTGGCTTTGGCAGCCCACTTGAAGATGCTGGTCTGATTCCCATGGATGAAGCAGAGCGCGCCGAGGCGCTTGAGCAATTTCAAGCACGCACTGTTGTAAGTCCTGCCGAATAAGCATGTTGATGCTTACCAGTCTAATTTGGTTTTGAGACTGCTACTGCGCCGGCATCAGAACTTGATGTCGGCGTTTAAATGTAGGTAATCAAAGGCGGAGAGATAATGACGAACCTTGCCTTGATAGCCACGCTGCTGATGATCATGGCCCTGGCTTACCATATGGGCTTGACTCGCAGTCGTGCGGTTGCGGCAGAGCACGATGTGCGAATGCACTCGCGCCCCGGCTATTATGGAGCGCTGGTGGCGCTATGGTGTGGTTTGCCTGCACTAGCGCTATTTTTATTGTGGTCTTTTTTGGCACCCCAATTGATTGAGATGCTGGTAACTCATCAGTTACCCGCTGACATGGTCGCTGGAATGAGTGACCGCGAGTTAGTAACATTTTTACGGCGAGTAACGGCGCTAGCGAATGAGCGCAGCGTATCAGGTGGTGGAACGCCTGAGGAACTGGCTGCTGCAGTGCATATGGCAAGGCTACAAACATTTGAGAATCTAAGCTTAGTAGCGCTGATGGCTGTCTTCGCTGTGACAGGTTTGGTCGTTGCACGACGTAACATCTCTCCTCAGTGGCGCGCACGTAATCAAGTAGAGCGGGTAATTACCATCGCATTGGCAGCAAGCTCAGGTGTCGCAATTTTCACCACGGTGGGTATTGTGCTGTCTATGCTGGGAGAAACGCTCAAGTTCTTCACTTTCATTAGTCCAGCAGAATTCTTCCTTGGCACCACCTGGAATCCTCGTTTTAGCACCTCTGGAACAGATGCCCAAGGTGAGTTCGGGTTACTCCCTTTACTTTGGGGCACCATGATGGTCAGCGCTATTGCGCTGCTGGTTGCTATTCCCGTTGGGTTGATGACCGCTATCTATATGGCTGAGTATGCGCCGCCGTGGTTGCGTAACGTGGCTAAGCCGATTATAGAAATACTGGCGGGTATTCCGACCATTGTTTACGGTTTCTTTGCCTTGATCGTTATTGGGCCATTTCTATCCAACATCGGGGATTTGATCGGTATCAATATCCGTACTACCAGTGCGTTAACCGCTGGCCTAGTAATGGGGATCATGATTATTCCGTTTGTCTCCTCACTGTCAGATGACATTATCACCCAGGTACCTAAATCGCTGCGTGATGGTGCATTAGGGTTAGGTGCTACTAAATCGGAAACGATTCGTCAGGTAGTCTTGCCTGCAGCGTTGCCTGGCATCGTTGGAGCCTTCTTGCTGGCGGCAAGCCGCGCTATCGGTGAAACCATGATTGTGGTGCTTGCTGCAGGTAATAACCCCGTGCTACATGCCAACCCCTTTGAAGCGGTGTCAACGATTACTGTCACGATTGTTAACCAACTGACGGGCGACATGGATTTTGCTAGTCCGCAATCGTTAGTGGCATTCGCGTTAGGTCTTACGTTGTTCGTGATCACCTTAGGTTTAAATGTCATTGCACTGATTGTAGTGCGTAAATACCGCCAGCAATACGAGTAAAGCGACTATGTCTATAACGATTGAACAGCGTCGCCAGCATCGACTTATGACGATTGAAAAATCGCTGGCGACCCGGCACCGTAAAGAAAAACGTTTTCGTCGCTTAGGTTTAACGGCGGTGATGACTGGTATGATCTTAGTTGCCATTTTGTTTGCCAGTATTCTAATGCGTGGAGTACCGGCATTTTGGCAAGCAACTTTTTTCATGGAGCTTTACTTTGACCCAGAGGTTATTCAGCTAGAGGAAAAACCCGAGAGGGCAAGTGGCGAAAGTCAGTCAGACTTCAACCAGCGTCTTTCAGCCTGGCAGACCCAAGCAGGATTGGTAAATTGGCAGGTTTTGATCGATAGGGCATTGGAAGATAAGCTTAGTGAGGACTTGGAGCCGAGCCAGTTGAGGGATCTACGCGCGTTACTTGCCTCGAATGAGCGCTTTACACTGCGCAATAAGTTTATGGATGACCCATCACTGCTTGGCCAAACTATTGAAGTGAAAATGCTGGCTAGCGCTAATGTGGATGTGTGGCTAAAAGGTAACATAGATCGTGATTTAGCCGATGCGCGACAGCAGTTAAGTGCGCAAACGCGGGCTTGGGCCGATCATCTTTACGACGAAGGGATTATTCGTAACGCATTCAGCACAGCTCTGTTTTTAAATACGGACTCTCGTAGTTCACCCGCATCAGCCGGTCTTGCTGGTGCGTTCATGGGCTCATTGTTCATGATGATGATTGTCATTGCACTCTCGGTACCTTTGGGTGTTGCTAGCGCAGTTTATTTAGAGGAGTTTGCTCCTAGGAACCGCTTAACGGATATTATTGAAATTAACATCAATAACTTAGCGGCTGTTCCGTCCATTGTATTTGGCCTGTTAGGGGCATCGATCTTTATTGGTTATTTGGGACTGCCGCTCTCCGCGCCGCTAGTCGGGGGCTTGGTGCTAACATTGATGACCCTCCCTACCATCATCATTGCAACCCGTGCTTCGCTTCGCTCTATCCCGCCCTCAATTCGTCAAGCAGCATTAGGTATTGGTGCGTCGAAGGTGCAAACAGTATTTCACCATGTACTACCCATTGCACTACCGGGTATTTTGACGGGCTCCATACTGGGGGTTGCCCAGGCGTTAGGCGAAACTGCCCCTCTTTTGTTGATAGGTATGAATGCTTTTGTCGCGAACGTGCCCAGTACGCCGTTTGAGCAATCGGCTGCGCTGCCAGTGCAGATTTACCTATGGCAGGGCAACGAGCTGCGTAATTTCTTCGAGGCACGTACGTCAGCGGCCATCATTGTGCTGCTAGCGTTAATGCTTAGCTTAAATGCATTAGCAATTTGGTTGCGTAAAAAATTCGAGACGAGGTGGTAAGTGAATACTTCTGCACATCCTAATATACCTTCCTCCATGGTGAGTGTTGGTGGTGGTGAGAGCCGCAAAAGTAAAGCGACAGGCAACATTAAGATGGGCGCTAAAGATGTCAAAGTCTTTTACGGCAATACTCAAGCAATTAACGGTATTGATATTGATATCTATGAAAACGAGGTATTAGCATTTATCGGCCCTTCGGGTTGCGGTAAATCAACGTTTTTGCGTTGTTTGAACCGTATGAATGACACTATCGATATCTGCAGGGTTGAAGGGAAAATTGTTTTAGATGATCAGGATATCTATGCTCCTGACCGTGACGTAGTGTTATTACGTGCTCAGGTAGGCATTGTGTTCCAGAAGCCTAACCCTTTCCCCAAATCGATTTATGAGAATATTGCCTATGGCCCGCGTCTTCATGGTTTGGCTAAGCGTAAAGCGGAACTAGATGACGTGGTTGAAAGTAGCTTACGTCGTGCTGGTCTATGGGAAGAGGTGAAGGATCGCTTGGATCAGCCGGGGACGGGGCTTTCGGGTGGGCAGCAGCAGCGCTTATGTATTGCCAGAACCATCGCGGTAAGTCCTGACATCATTTTGATGGATGAGCCTTGCTCAGCACTTGATCCTATTGCAACAGGTAAAGTTGAACAGTTGATAGATGAGCTAAGTGAGAGCTACACCATCGTGATGGTGACGCACAATATGCAACAAGCTGCCCGTGTTGCTGACCGTACGGCATTTTTCCACATGGGTGACTTGGTTGAGGTAGACAGTACTGACACTATATTTACTAATCCGCAAAACCAGCGTACCCACGACTATATTACTGGGCGTTTTGGCTAAGCTGTGAAAATAAATAGCCAACGCTGTTTTTGATAGAGATTACTTGGAATAGGTTGTTTGTCAGAAGTTGTTCGTAAGAGCTTTTTTGCAATAGCCATTTGGGTAGTAAAGCACTGAAGATAGAAGCCTGTGTCTTCGGTGTCTTGAACCCTTTTTTTGACTTTGTGTATATGATTTTTCATATATGAAAAATCCGCAGAAGGGTGGCAAAAATGACACTACGTATTGGTATTAACGGGTTTGGGCGTATTGGGCGCTTGACGCTACGCAGTCTATGGGAAAAGGTGGCAGCGGGTGAGGTTGAGCTTATCCGCATCAATGACCCAGGCGGCGATGCGGTAACCTTTGCTCATTTACTGGAATTTGACTCGGTACATGGGCACTGGGCACCAGGTAAAGGTATTACTGCTTCAGACGATACGATTGTTATCGATAGCAACCCCATTGCCTTTAGTGCCAACAAAGAAATCATCGAGAGTGACTGGTCTGGCTGTGATGTGGTGATCGAGTGCTCAGGCAAACTGAAAACCACCGAAAAGCTGCAGGCCTATCTTGACCAAGGCGTCAGCCGTGTAGTGGTTAGTGCACCAGTGAAAGAGCCAAGCGTGCTGAATGTAGTCGTCGGGGTTAACGACCATCTTTATGACCCTGCGCAGCACAACATCGTCACCGCGGCCAGCTGTACCACTAACTGTTTGGCGCCGGTGGTCAAGGTCATTCAGGAAACCTTTGGTATTCGCCATGGCTCCATGACCACGGTACACGATATCACCAATACTCAAACGATCCTGGATGCACCGCATAAAGACTTGCGTCGCGCCCGCGCTTGCGGCATGAGCTTGATTCCAACTACCACTGGTTCGGCAAAAGCGATTACTGCGATTTTCCCTGAGCTTGAGGGAAAGCTAAACGGTCACGCTATTCGTGTGCCGCTGGCCAATGCCTCTCTCACCGATATGGTATTTGAGCTTGAGCGGGAAGTGACTGTCGATGAGGTCAATCAAGCGCTAAAAGCAGCGGCGGACGGCCCGCTTGCCGGTATTCTGGGCTATGAAGAGCGCCCGCTGGTATCTATTGATTACCGCACTGACCCACGCAGTTCAATTATTGATGCGCTGTCGACCATGGTGGTCAACGGTACCCAGCTAAAGCTCTATGCCTGGTATGACAACGAGTGGGGCTATGCCAATCGCACCGCAGAGCTGGCGCTGATGGTTGGAAGTAAGCAGATAGATGGTGGGCAGGTGGGACGTGGCTGACTCGCCGTTGTTGCAAATACGCGCCCGAGTAAGGGCGCTGCCGTTTGAAGTCCGCCAGTATATGCTGATTACCGGCAACTACTGGGCGTTTACGATAACCGACGGCGCGCTGCGCATGCTGGTGGTGATGTACTTCCACCAGTTGGGATATTCGCCGTTAGCTATCGCCATGCTGTTTCTGTTTTATGAAGCCTTTGGCGTAGTAACTAACCTAGTGGGTGGCTGGCTGGGTGCACGGTTGGGCCTCAATCGAACCATGAATGTTGGTTTAGGTTTGCAGATTGTGGCGCTCGCGATGTTACTGGTGCCTGCTGCTTGGTTGACGGTTGCTTGGGTAATGGCCGCCCAAGCGCTTTCGGGAATTGCCAAAGACCTTAACAAAATGAGTGCTAAAAGCGCCGTTAAGGTGCTGGTGCCCAAAGAGAGTGCCAACGCCAATAGCTCACTGTATCGCTGGGTGGCGATGCTGACAGGCTCTAAAAATGCCCTGAAAGGGCTGGGCTTTTTTGTTGGTGGCGTACTGCTAACACTGGTTGGCTTTCAGGCTGCCGTACTAGTAATGGCGGTGATGCTTGGTGGTGTGCTGTTGCTCTCACTGCTGCGGTTAAAGGCGGACTTAGGCCGCCAGAAAGTGAAGCCAAAATTCTCCGAGATCTTCTCGAAATCTCGGGCGATTAACGTTCTTTCTGCTGCACGTTTCTGCCTGTTTGCGGCGCGGGATGTGTGGTTTGTGGTCGCGTTACCGGTGTTTTTATACGATCAGCATGGCTGGACCCACTGGACCGTAGGCGGGCTGTTAGCAGTGTGGATTATTGGTTACGGTGGTGTGCAAACTCAGGCACCGAAGTTAACCAGATTGATTAAAGGCGATGCCCGGGCGCTTACCGCTGGCTGGGCCGCTGCGTTGGCGGTGCTGGCGATCTTATTGGCAATGCTACCGTTAGCCCAGGTGGGTTGGTTAGTGGTGGGGCTGCTCGCCTTTGGGGTGCTATTTGCGATTAACTCGAGCTGGCACAGCTATTTGATAGTGCATTACGCTCGTGCCGACGGCGTGTCTATGGATGTTGGTTTCTACTATATGGCCAATGCCATGGGGCGTTTAGTGGGTACGCTACTTTCAGGCTGGTTGTATATGGCTTATGGGTTAAGTGCCTGCCTATGGGTATCAGCGGCCTTAGTGGCTGCAAGCTCCTTGATGGCGCTGGCGCTACCTAGGCAGACCGCATGACTCGTTCGCCTAGGCTGGGTTTAACGCTAACCGTAGGTAGCGCACAAACCCTTGCTTGGGCATCCAGTTACTACTTGCCCGCTTGATAGATATGTAAGGCAGGCGACTAATGGCCTATGGCGATTGGCTCTGGCACCTTGCCGTTAGCGTTATTTGGTCTTTCCGGGTTTGGCCGCCGTTAGGGATAATTATTGCCTCTGCCAGAGCCATGCAAGCTTTTGCACCGCTGCTGTTTGGTTTATTAATAGGACGCAGTGGTGCTGGTGCGCTATGGCTGACCTCTGGGCTGATGTTGGTGGCGTGCTTAGCGCTTCTGTTTATTCGTGTGGCCCGGCTGCAGGGGTAGGCCGTCCACATAAAGGTGGCGTAATTTCCACCACCCTTCAACGTTGACTCTTAGCCCTTGGCCGACGAGTGTTGGGTCAATAAATAGCGTTATATCTTCGTAATGATGGCGCTGGTATAGCGAAGGATCTGCTGGCAAGTTCGCCTCGGCTACAGCAACGTTGGCAAGCCCCCCGCAGCAGCCATGCCGGGGCGACAGGCGCACGGTAAGTATGCCACCGTGCTGTTTGATAAACGCGATTGCAGCGCTATCTACCTCAATGACATTGACCAATTTATCCTCTCTCTTTGGCCTTCAAAGCTGTTGAGAAGGCGTGCGGATCTCTTCGCCATCTTCCTTAATAAAGTGTGTAACAGGTTTATCTAATAGTTCGAGCACTTGCTCGGATGGTCGGCATAGTCGCGCACCTTTGTACGTAATGACAATGGGGCGATTAATCAGAATTGGGTGGGCCACCATGGCGTCAATCAGTTGATCATCGCTCAATGAAGGTTCATCCAGGTTCAACTCGTCGTAGGGCGTGCCTTTACGGCGGAGTAGCTCCCTTGGCGATATATTCATCAATGCAAGCAGTGCCACCAGTCGTTCACGGTTTGGCGGAGTTTCAAGGTAATGAATTACCTCTGGCGTTTCCCCTGAGGCTTTGATTATTGCCAGCGTATTCCGTGACGTGCCGCAGTTGGGGTTGTGGTAAATGGTGACTGACATGGTGGCCTCAAAATAGGTTTAGGGGGCTTCACTGCTGGGCGCGTTGCGTTGTGAAGGTGCTGTCTGAAAGGCAGGTGATACGTGCGTCGGGTCTATTTGGTGTTTATAGCTAGCAGCGGCTTCTGCCCACCACATTAATTGGCCCAGCGTGCGGCCAAAATAATTTTCCCAGCGCTCCTGTTCCTGGGTAAATTGTCCATCGTCGTTTAGTGCTTCCTGAGCTTTTGGTATATGGATCATAGCCGATACTGGTAGGCATCCTAGTTCAGATAAAAAGGCGCGCATGCTTACCGCGGCGCGGGCACCACCCCACTGGCCCATCGAGTACGTCACGATAGCACTGGGTTTAAACGCAAACAGAGATGCGCCAAAGTGATTAAGCAGATGGCTTAGGGCCGGACTCATCGAGTGGTTATATTCAGGGCTCACCATCACATAGCCATCAGCATGCGCGATTTTATCTGCCAGCGTCGCTAAGTCATCCGGAGCATTGGTTTTTGCATAGGCAAAATGGGGCTTAAACGGGTCGCTTAAATTGAGTGTTAGCGGGTCAATGATCTCCGCCGTTGTATGTGGCAGCGATGACAGCAGGCGCAGACAGGCTTTCGCTACCCTCTCGCCAAGGCGGGCCGGGGACGGTGGTGTGCTGGTTCGGGTTGAGCCCAAAAATACCAAATAGTGTGCCATAGCGTGTACACCTGATTAATGTGCTTCTGCCGGAAAGTGGTGCCGAGTCTTATTGGCTATTCTCACAAGTGCGAGCATTAGTGGTACTTCTACTAACACACCGACTACCGTAGCCAGCGCCGCCCCAGATTGTAAGCCAAATAGCGCAATGGCTGCCGCTACCGCCAGTTCAAAAAAGTTGCTGGCGCCGATCATTGCTCCGGGGGCTGCGATGTTATGTGGTACGCGCCATGCTTTTGCCCACCCGTAGGCGATAAAAAAGATCAAAAAAGTTTGAATAATCAGCGGAATAGCGATCAAAACGATATGCAGCGGGTTATTCAGGATTACTTCGCCTTGGAAGGCGAATAAAAGCACCAGCGTAATAATTAGCCCGATGGGCGTGATAGGGCCAACGCGTTTCATGAATACATTGTCGTACCACTGTGCGCCACGTTTGGCGATCAGTGTTTTACGGGTGAAGTAGCCCGCTGCGAGTGGAATGACGATATACAGCACCACGGACAAAATCACCGTGTCCCAAGGTACCTGGATATTTGAAATGCCGAGTAAAAAAACCACCAGAGGCGCAAACGCAAACAGCATGATTAAATCATTAAGCGCTACTTGGACCAGTGTATAAGCCGCATCCCCGCGAGTGAGATAACTCCACACAAAGACCATAGCGGTGCAGGGGGCAGCACCTAGCAGGATAGCCCCCGCTAAGTATTGGCTGGCGAGTTCTTCAGGTATAAAGGGGCGAAAAATCACCATGAAAAACAGCCAGGCAAGCGCGAACATAGTGAACGGTTTAATCAGCCAGTTGACCGTGGTGGTAATGGTTAAGCCTTTTGGCTGACGACGTACACCGGCAATGGCACTGAAATCAATCTGTGCCATCATGGGGAAGATCATCGCCCAGATTAATATGGCAATCGGAATGGATACCTGGGCATACTCAAATCTTGATAGCGTATCTGGTACCGCTGGGGCAAATTGCCCAAGTGCAATACCTGCGACAATAGCAATCGCGACCCACACCGAAAGGTAGCGTTCAAACAGGCCCATATCGGCGCTTGTGGGGGGTGACGTATTTTGGGTTGTCATACAACCGCTCCCTGATTAGATGGCGCGTTGATTAACACGCTTGGAAACTTCTTCAGCGCTCTCTTTGCGTTCTGAGTAGCGGTCCGTAAGCAGGTCGCTGCGGTCACGTACCAGCAGTGTGAACTTCACCAGTTCTTCCATCACATCGACGATACGGTCATAAAACGGCGAGGGCTTCATGCGGTTGTTGTCGTCAAACTCCATGAACGCTTTAGGCACCGAGGACTGATTAGGGATCGTCACCATGCGCATCCAACGGCCTAAAATACGCAGTTGGTTAACTGTATTAAACGATTGGGAGCCGCCGCACACCTGCATGACGGCAAGTGTTTTCCCTTGGGTGGGGCGTACGCCACCCAGCGCAAGCGGGATCCAATCAATCTGCGCTTTCATAATGCCTGTCATCGCCCCGTGGCGCTCAGGGGAGCACCACACCATACCATCGGCCCACTTAGCAAGCGTGCGCAGCTCGTCCACTTTTGGGTGGCTGGCATCTTCAGCGTCTGGCAAAGGTAAACCTCACGGATCAAAAATTTGTGTTTCTGCGCCCATGGCATTGAGCAAGCGCGCGGCCTCTTCAACCGCGAAGCGGCTGAACGAGCGCTCACGGAGAGAGCCGTATAGCAACAGGAATTTGGGTGCGTGATTAGTCTTGGCAGAAATACCCAGGCTTTCGCTACTAGGGGGAGAAAAGAGTTGGGCGTCTATGTTGGGCAAATCATTAAGTTGGCTCATGGCGGCATACCTTGTTTCGTTCAAACCATTTTGGGCTGGAGATGTTTATCATATATGTTTTTTCATATATTTGTAGTGCGATATTTAACTGATTAGCTGACTCAAGGAGTATGACTCGGGCTCTGAAAAAGGTGGTGTGGCGCGCTAGTAGCTTTTAGGGGTGGAATTACTTCTTGGGAGTCTGGCACTATCACGCTGTTTTCTTAGAGATTCCTTCTTTGTTTGCGATAAAGCATTTAGCGCCAACGATCACGGTATTTTTTCGTCGTCTTCTGCATGACCACATGTTGCTCGCAATGATGAGCTTGTGGGGTATTTTGTGGTGGCTACGGCCTGAGCCTTTGGTAGAAATGGCAAACCGTGTTCATTGGACAACCTTGGCGGTATTGACAGGCCTAATGATACTCAGTCGAGCATTAGAGCTTAGCGGGTACTTAACGCTTTGGGGGCGCCAGTTATTAGCTCACTTGAAGGGGGAGCGGCGCTTGGCCATTGGACTGGTCATGTTTTCAGGGCTGCTTTCCGCAGTGGTGACCAACGATGTGGCGCTGTTTATTGTGGTGCCGCTTACATTAAGCCTGGCCAGGATGGCGGCGCTACCGATTGCACGCTTAATCGTGTTTGAGGCGCTGGCGGTGAATGCTGGATCATCGCTGAGCCCAATTGGTAATCCGCAGAATCTCTATTTATGGCAACACTCGGGCGTCAGTTTTGGCGAGTTCTTGTGGACCATGTTGCCGTTAGGTGCCGGGCTGATGGTATTGCTTTTGCTGCTGGTTCCTTTGGCCTTTCCCAAAGCTTCAATACGCTTAGATGAAGTAGTTGCTGTGCCAAACAAAAAGTTGCCAAAGCCTCTTTGGGCAGCGCTATTCGGATATCCGCTATTTTTGTTTGCGGTTGAAATGGGGTGGGCGGTACAGGCTGTGGGATGCGTTCTGTTTCTAATGTTAGTGATTGCTCGGCGGGCGGTATTTAGTATTGATTGGTTGCTGTTAATTGTTTTTATATTGATGTTTGTGAATTTAAGCTTGCTAGGGGAGTTTAACTTCATTCAGCAGGCGATCGGCATCATGCAGCAGTGGCCAGGTGGCGATGTTAGTGCAGGAGTGCTGCTTTCACAGCTGGTTTCTAACGTACCAGCTACGTTGCTGCTAGCAGAGCAAAGTGAGTGGCAGCCTCTGGCCTGGGGAGTGAGCGTAGGAGGCTTTGGTTTAGCAATTGGCTCAATGGCTAATTTAATCGCGCTTCGTTTAGCTCGCCAACAGGGGATCTGGAAAGAGTTTCATCGTTGGTCGATCCCCATGCTGGGGCTTGCTTGGCTGTTTGCTGCAGTATGCCTAAGCGCCCTGGAGCCATAAGGTTGCCAGGGCGTTGTCTGAAAGAGGATTAGTCGATTAGCTCAACCGCAACGGCAGTGGCTTCACCACCCCCAATGCAAAGGCTGGCAATGCCGCGTTTGCCGCCTTTAGTGCGTAGTGCATGAATAAGGGTAGCAATAATACGTGAGCCGGTTGAGCCAATTGGGTGGCCTTGGGCGCAAGCGCCGCCAAACACGTTGACTTTATCGTGGGGTAGGCCAAGGTCGTCCATGGCTATTAGCGTTACGACGGCAAAGGCTTCGTTAATCTCAAAGAGGTCAACATCGTTGACGCCCCAGCCTAGCTTCTTCATCAGCTTTTCAATTGCGCCTACTGGTGCAATCGTGAATTCACTCGGGTGGCGTGAATGGGTGGTATGCCCAAGCATTTTCGCCAGCGGTTTCACGCCGTGACGTTTAGCAGCCTCGTGGCTGGCCAAGATCAGTGCTGATGCGCCGTCGGAAATGGAGCTGGCGTTGGCGGCAGTAATAGTGCCGTCTTTGGCGAAGGCTGGACGCAACTGGCGGATTTTATCCAGCTTGGCCTGAAAGGGCTGTTCGTCGTGCTCCACCAACGTTTCGCCTTGGCGGGTGGTCACTGTTACCGGTGCCATTTCTGCTGTTAAGTGGCCGTTATTGGTAGCTGCCATGGCGCGCTCAAGAGACGCAATGGCAAAATCGTCCAGGCGCTCGCGGGTATAGCCGCGTTCCGACGCGACATCCTGAGCGAAAACGCCCATTAATTTACCGGTTTCTGCATCTTCTAAGCCGTCAAGAAACATGTGATCTTTCAGCTCGCCATGACCTAAACGATAGCCACCGCGAGCTTTGGTAAGCACGTGGGGGGCGTTAGACATGGACTCCATACCACCCGCGAGCATGACTTCGGCTGTTCCTGCTTTGATCAAGTCGTGGGCTAGCATTGTGGCTTTCATGCCGGAACCACACAGTTTGTTAATGGTAGTAGCGCCATTGGCATCGGGAATACCTGCTTGACGCATGGCTTGGCGAGCTGGCCCCTGCTTTACTCCAGCGGGGAGTACACAGCCTATAATGCCTTCTTCAACTACCGTCGGCTCTATACCAGCGCGTTCAATGGCTGCACGGATCGCAACTGCAGCAAGCTCGGGGGCTGTCATACTGGAAAGGCTGCCCATCATGCCGCCCATAGGTGTGCGTGCAGCGGATAAAAATACAACATCGGTAGCGTTACTCATGGTGTGTCTCCTGGTGCATTTATTGTGATTATCTTGCCTGTGATTATCTTGCCTGTGATTATCTTGCCTGTGATTATCTGACTAAGTGATAAGTGATGCGTTGACCCACTAACCGAGCTGTGGTCTTCTCCTCTCTAACCAAGCAAGCGCTAGTGTGAGTGACATGAATGTAATGAATGCATCTCCCCGCCGCAAGGAATTGACGCGCCTAGCAGCTCAGCTATTCGTCCAAGAAGGCTTTGATCGCACAACGGTGCGTATGCTGGCGCAAGAAATGGGCATTAAATCTGGCAGCTTATTTCATCACTTCAAGGATAAGCAGGAAATCCTGGCAGCAGTGATAGAAGAGGGCACACAAAATGCGTTAAGTATTGCCAAGGCTGCGCTTAACACTTGTGATGCTGATCCTGAATCGCGGCTGTATGCGATGGCTAGGGCACATCTAGAGACACTGTTCGCTGACCGTAATGCCCACGTAGTGGCTTTGTTTGAGTGGCGGCGATTAGATCCTGCTTCTCGTGCGCACTTGGGTCATCTTCGCGATGCCTATGAAGCCTTATGGGTAACTGTCATTGATGAGGCGCTGGCGGCTGGAATTATTCATGGAGACCGTTTCCTAGTCTCAAAATTTATTTTAGGTGCGCTTAACTGGACAGTACGCTGGTATGACCCTACTGGCCCACGTACGCCTGATGATCTTGCCGATGAGCTTGTGGCGATGATTATGTCCCGCTAAGCAGTGCGCCTGTTTGTTGGCTCGACCAACGTCTAATCTTTTTATTACGCTGATTGCTTGCGCTCTCCCGCAAATGCTTTTAGCGTTGTTTTACTTATCAGGCTTCCGTTAACGTAAACGGACAATAATAACGGTTTGCGACAGAAGTTCTGCTTTGCCTGCTTGCTTGCGACTGCTCATCACCAACAACATAAGAGAGCCATCATGACAGCGACACCAGTCTCACCACCTAAGTATTCGGCATTTTTAGAAAGTTTTTCCGTGGGCCAGATGGTTGCCAGATTGGATGATCATCAAGATGGTCAACTTAATGCGTTCGAAGCCTGCTGTGGGCGGCATGTGCGCGCAGGGCGGGGAGAAGTACTGGCGCTAGTTCATGAAGACACCCATGGCCAAGTACATACGCTGTCCTATGCCGAGCTTGATGAGCGAAGCGGCAAGCTGGCTGGCTGGTTTAAGGCACAAGGACTTGGGCCGGGGGATCGCATTGCCTGTATGCTGCCGCGCTCAGCGGCGCTATTAGTTGCTGTGCTGGCCACGTGGAGGATAGGTGCGGTTTACCAGCCATTGTTCACCGCCTTTGGCCCTGATGCGGTGGATTACCGCCTGGGGCGTGCGGATACCAAGCTGGTTATCACCGATCACGTGAACCGTTACAAGTTTGACGGCTTAAGCCAATGCCCTCCTGTGCTAGCGCTAGGTGGGGCTACCAGCGAGCACCCGGCCGATCATGATTGGGATGCCGCGTTGACGCAAACGTCAATGAGCGACAAGCCTCCCCGGCTCAACCCCGACCAGCCATTCTTGCAAATGTTCACTTCTGGCACGGTTGGTAAGCCAAAAGGGGTGGCAGTGCCACTTGCTGGAATGACGGCGTTTGCACTGTACATGGAGCTTGCCGTTGATCTTCGAGAAGACGACCGTTTCTGGAATATGGCTGATCCCGGTTGGGCATACGGGCTGTACTACGCCATTGCTGGGCCTCTGTTGCTAGGTGTTACTACGCATTTTTGTGAGGCTGGTTTTAGCGCTGAGGGTGCGCTGGCATTTATGAAGCGCCACCATATAACCAACTTCGCTGCTGCACCTACGGCTTACCGTTTAATGAAAGCGTCTGGGCTTTTCGATGATGCCCACCAAACGTTGGAGTTGCGAGCGGCCAGCTCAGCGGGGGAGCCGCTTAATACCGAAGTGGTGACGTGGGTTGAGAAATCGCTAGGCTGTCCGGTGATGGATCACTATGGTCAAACAGAAACTGGTATGACGTGCAATAACCACCACTCTCTTGACCACCCTAAGCATGTGGGGGCTATGGGGGTGCCTATGCCAGGCTACCGGCTTGTCATTCTGGACACTGAGTATAACGAGCTTCCACCTGGGGAGCCTGGGGTGTTGGCAGTTGATATTGCAAACTCGCCCGCGCATTTTTTCCAAGGTTACACCTGGCAGGAAAAAGATCCTTTTGTAAAAGGCTATTACCTGACGGGTGATGTAGTAATTCGCAACGAAGATGGTTCGTTCCAGTTCGCGGGGAGAGATGACGACATCATTACAACGGCTGGCTATCGAGTAGGTCCTACCGACGTGGAAAATAGCGTTATGACGCATCCCGCGGTAGCTGAGTCAGCAGCGGTTGGCCAACCAGATGAGATCCGTGGTGAAGTGATTAAATCGTTTATTGTGCTACGTGATGGATATGAAGCAAGTGACTCCCTTGCCGAAGAGATCCGTCAGCAGGTTCGTGAGCGGCTATCCACTCATGCCTTTCCCAGGGTAATTGAATTTGTCGATGAGCTGCCAAAGACGCCTAGCGGTAAAATTCAGCGCTTTAAACTGCGTGCCCAGGCTGCGGAACAAGTGCAGGCCGATAAATAATTAGAAGGAAAATAAGTAATGCAGTTAAAGGATCGTACATTTTTAATTACGGGGGCCGCCTCCGGTCTTGGATCAGCAACTGCGGAGCGGTTGGCGGCGGCTGGGGCAAGCGTTGTGCTTTGCGATTTAAGCGATAGCGTTAACATGCATGCCGAGCGACTAGGCAAGTGTGCAAAGGCTTGTATGGCTGATATTACCTCCGCTGAACAAATGCAAAGGGCAGTAGACGAAGCGGTAGTGTTTGGGGGCGAAAGCGGGCTTTCGGGCGTTGTTCACTGTGCGGGAGTGGTCAGTGTGGCAAAGCTTGTTGACCGTGACGGTAATGCTGCTGATTTGGAAGGTTATGCGCGAACCATCAATATCAATTTGGTTGGCACATTTAACGTCATGCGATTGGCTGTCGCTGCTATGGCCAAAAATACGCCCAATGAGAGTGGTGAGCGTGGCGTTATTATCAATACCGCCTCGGTTGCTGCGTTTGATGGCCAAGTTGGTCAGTGCGCGTACAGTGCCTCTAAAGCAGGCGTTGTGGGGATGAGTTTACCTGCTGCAAGAGAGCTTTCGCGTCACGCTATCCGGGTGATGGCAATTGCGCCAGGCGTTTTTGAAACGCCAATGATGAGTGAAATCCCTGATGAAGCTGCAAAAGCGCTAGCCGCGGCGGTGCCCTTTCCCAAGCGATTGGGCAAGCCGGATGAGTTTGCGCAGCTCGCCGAGCAGATCATTACCAACCCGATGCTAAATGGAGCAGTCATTCGTTTAGACGGCGGTATTCGTATGCAGTAGTCTCAGTTAGGGGATTTGTTTAATGGCCTGCCAGCGTCTCGTTGGCAGGCCGTTGTACTACTAATATTGCTATTAATTAATAGTAGTAGCTAAGTGCTGAGCTGCGCACATGAAGCGCTCTTTCTTCAGGGCTGGTGTTAAAGATAGGTACTCAAGATAAGCGCTCCAGATAGGTGCTCAAGATAAGTACCCAAAATTGGTACTCAAGAGAGCATTCGGCAGTATGTGTTTGAAGTTCATATGAGCAGGGATATAAGAACATGATTCGTATTTTGGGCTTTGGTGGGCTGGTTTTTGTTGCTATTACTTCAACGAACTTGGCTGCCGAAGAGCGAGCAACACTGCCTCTCCTTCATGGGATTTATGTTGAAGCTGGTACTTCATGCACGAATGTCACGAACAGCACTAGTGTCAGCTTTTGGGGAGATGCTCTGAACTCAAGTCATATAGAGGGCCACATTGCTGACGTTGCACTACAGGATGGTGTCTATACGGTGACACTTGACCTTGAGAGCACTTCAGGCATGGGGGGTGGTGTCTCAGAACGCGTGCTATGGGGGATTACAACTTCAAACCCAGGGGAGTTGAGCATCGATAATGGCTTCAATGTTGCTAGCTATCGCTGGTGTGCTGCTTCAATGTTAGATCTGACCGGAGATGGTAAGAAAAACGTTGCAGTTCCCTCAGAATTGTTAGAATTGGCCCCAGAAGGTTCCCCGCCATTCATGGGTGTTTGGGGCTTTGTTAATGACGAGGGTGGCATCTTTTGTGAGCCGCATGACATAAAAGTATTTGCTCTTGAGTATGCTGAGTCAGAGCATTCGCTGATGAAGTATGATAGCAGCTACAACGAGGTCGCGCCTGGCCATTGGCGCTTGGAAGGAGTAGGGGTTTACGAAGATGATGAGTTTCCACTGATCCTAGACCTTTATCTTGAGGGCAACAAAATGCGAGAGGTCATCGCCACTGCTGATGGTCACCATCATATAACTGAATTGGCCAGATGTGAGTGACCTGGATAGGTCGCGTGGTATGAGTTGTAGTTGGTGCTCTTCCAATGGATTGGCTTTTATATCGATTCAACCCTGCTAAGGTCACTGCCAAGACGTGAAAGCTTCTCCTCTTACAGTCCATAAGTTTAGTCCCACTATAGATACTTAGTAGTCTCTCTTGCCTGACCGATCAAAAGACCAAGCCATATTTTAACTAGGCGACCAAAGTAGTAGTCGATTGACGAGTTAAATTCAAACGACCGCTTGACTGTCGGGTGCGTGCACGCTAACTTTCAAACATGCGTTTGAAAGCTGTTTTTGAAGCTCAATCCCAGTGAGTCTCAGAGCTGTTTTCAGCCCCTTGTTTAGGAGAAGTGATATGCCCAGCTATCAAGCCCCTCTGCGTGATATACGTTTCGTGATGGACGAAATGTTTGATTATCCCAGCCACTATGCGGCACTTCCGAATGGTGATGATGCATCGCCTGATGTTGTAAGTGCCATTTTGGAAGAGGGTGCACGCTTTGCCCGTGAGGTGTTGCTACCGCTTAACCAAAGCGGCGATGAAGAGGGATGCCTGCTAGAAGGTGGCGAAGTAAAAGCGCCGAAGGGTTTCAAAGAGGCTTATCAGCAGTATGTAGAAGGTGGTTGGCCAAGCTTAGCTGCAGATCCTGAACAGGGTGGCCAAGGTTTGCCGCACTCGTTAGCGATGATGCTTTCTGAAATGATTTGCGCCACCAACTTGGCGTGGGGCATGTACCCAGGCCTCTCTCATGGTGCCGCTGATGCGCTCAGGCACCACGGAACAGATGAGCAAAAGGCGACGTATCTAACCAAGCTGGTAGAAGGTGTTTGGACAGGCACTATGTGTCTTACCGAACCGCACTGTGGCACTGACTTGGGGTTAATTAAAACCCGTGCGGTGCCTGCGGAAGGTGATGCCTATGCAATTACCGGTACTAAGATTTTTATTTCTGCTGGTGACCACAATTTAGCAGAAAACATTGTGCATCTTGTTTTGGCTAAGCTGCCTGATGCGCCTGAAGGATCGAAAGGCATTTCTCTATTTGTTGTCCCTAAGTTCATGCCGGATGCCGAAGGTAATCCTGGTGAGCGTAACGGCGTCAGCTGTGGCTCCCTTGAGCACAAGATGGGCATTCATGGTAACGCTACCTGTGTAATGAACTTTGATGGCGCGCTTGGCTATTTAGTGGGTCCGCCCAATAAAGGGTTGGCATGCATGTTCACCATGATGAATGCCGCTCGCCTTGGGGTGGGGATCCAGGGGCTTGGTCTAATGGAGGCAAGTTTCCAGAACTCGTTGAGCTACGCTCGCGATCGCCTGCAAATGCGTGCCCTCTCCGGTGCTCAAGCGCCTGACAAAGCAGCCGATCCAATTATTGTGCACCCTGATGTGCGTCGCATGCTGCTTACCCAGAAGGCGTTCGCCGAAGGTGGTCGTATGCTGGTGCTTTACACCGCGCAAATGCTGGATATTGTTGAGCACGGCAAGCCTGGTGAGGAGCGAGAGCGAGCTGAGACGTTGCTGGGATTATTGACACCAATTGTCAAAGCATTCCTTACTGAAGTTGGTTTTGAGTGTACCAATGAAGGTGTGCAGATATATGGCGGCCACGGCTTCATTAAAGAGTGGGGGATGGAGCAGTTGGTGCGAGATGCTCGAATTACCCGTCTCTATGAAGGCACTACAGGTATTCAGGCGTTAGACCTGTTGGGTCGTAAGGTGCTGATGAGCCAAGGTGAGTCGTTAAAGGTATTCACCAAAGAGATTCACAAGTTCTGTAAAGCAGAGTCTAACAACCCGGCCCTCAAAGAGTTTGTCGAGCCGCTGGCTAAGTTGAACGCGGAGTGGGGCGAGCTGACCATGGGCGTGGGTATGAAGGCAATGCAAAACCGTGAAGAAGTAGGTGCGGCGAGTGTTGATTACCTTATGTACTCTGGTTATGTCACCTTGGCTTACTTATTTGCCTTAGCGGCCAAGCAGGCATCTGGTTCTCTTGATAGTGAAGACAAGGCGTTTTACGCGGCTAAGCTAAATACTGCGCAGTTCTACTATCAACGGCTTCTGCCGCGTACTAAAGCGCATGCGCAAATGATTCAAGCGGGTGCGGACAGCCTAATGACTATTTCTAGTGATGATTTTGGCTTAGGTTTTGAGATTTAGAGGTTTTGAAATCTAGAGGTTTTGAGATCTGGCATGACGTTTTTCGCCGATGTTTTGTGCGCTGTTTTGAATAGGTAGCCAGTATGCATCGGTAACTGAGCACTCTCTGGTCAGGCGTTCTGATCGGTGGTTTGCGGCAGCATTGTTCTATGAACAATGTCTGCCGCTTTTTTATTTCCGGCTATTTCCAAAAAGGCCTTGCCAAAGCGGCAGCGAAACCGTAAAGTACGCATCCGCTGCCGGGGACGCCAAGCGTTACCAGCGGTGAATAAGGTGTAAAAGCCTTGGTTTGTCAGACAGTTAACGCTTTTAAGAAAGCGCGCCGTTTGAGATGAATTAGTTTCTTCATCGAAAAACAGTGATTGACAAATACCAGGAAATGCGTAGAATACGCCTTCCTCGCTGAGGCCAAACAGTTCATCGATTGGCCGGGTAGTAACCACGGGTTACACAGCGACATTGCTCTTTAACAATTTGATCAGGTAATTCATGTGGGCGCTTGCCGATGAGGGTGATAAATCACCAAATATCAAGGCAAGCGGTCATGACAATGTAAATTGAAATGAATTCGTTTGAACCTTGAGCCAAGTTTGATGCGCTTTTGTTACTTTCGGCTAGTCCTTAAGTAACGAGTAAGCATCACAATGATTTTAAACTGAAGAGTTTGATCATGGCTCAGATTGAACGCTGGCGGCAGGCCTAACACATGCAAGTCGAGCGGTAACAGATCTAGCTTGCTAGATGCTGACGAGCGGCGGACGGGTGAGTAATGCATAGGAATCTGCCCGGTAGTGGGGGATAACCTGGGGAAACCCAGGCTAATACCGCATACGTCCTACGGGAGAAAGGGGGCTTCGGCTCCCGCTATTGGATGAGCCTATGTCGGATTAGCTAGTTGGTGAGGTAATGGCTCACCAAGGCAACGATCCGTAGCTGGTCTGAGAGGATGATCAGCCACATCGGGACTGAGACACGGCCCGAACTCCTACGGGAGGCAGCAGTGGGGAATATTGGACAATGGGCGGAAGCCTGATCCAGCCATGCCGCGTGTGTGAAGAAGGCCTTCGGGTTGTAAAGCACTTTCAGCGAGGAAGAACGCCTAGTGGTTAATACCCATTAGGAAAGACATCACTCGCAGAAGAAGCACCGGCTAACTCCGTGCCAGCAGCCGCGGTAATACGGAGGGTGCGAGCGTTAATCGGAATTACTGGGCGTAAAGCGCGCGTAGGTGGCTTGATAAGCCGGTTGTGAAAGCCCCGGGCTCAACCTGGGAACGGCATCCGGAACTGTCAAGCTAGAGTGCAGGAGAGGAAGGTAGAATTCCCGGTGTAGCGGTGAAATGCGTAGAGATCGGGAGGAATACCAGTGGCGAAGGCGGCCTTCTGGACTGACACTGACACTGAGGTGCGAAAGCGTGGGTAGCAAACAGGATTAGATACCCTGGTAGTCCACGCCGTAAACGATGTCGACCAGCCGTTGGGTGCCTAGCGCACTTTGTGGCGAAGTTAACGCGATAAGTCGACCGCCTGGGGAGTACGGCCGCAAGGTTAAAACTCAAATGAATTGACGGGGGCCCGCACAAGCGGTGGAGCATGTGGTTTAATTCGATGCAACGCGAAGAACCTTACCTACTCTTGACATCTACAGAAGCCGGAAGAGATTCTGGTGTGCCTTCGGGAACTGTAAGACAGGTGCTGCATGGCTGTCGTCAGCTCGTGTTGTGAAATGTTGGGTTAAGTCCCGTAACGAGCGCAACCCTTGTCCTTATTTGCCAGCGCGTAATGGCGGGAACTCTAAGGAGACTGCCGGTGACAAACCGGAGGAAGGTGGGGACGACGTCAAGTCATCATGGCCCTTACGAGTAGGGCTACACACGTGCTACAATGGCCGGTACAAAGGGTTGCGAGCTCGCGAGAGTCAGCTAATCCCGAAAAGCCGGTCTCAGTCCGGATCGGAGTCTGCAACTCGACTCCGTGAAGTCGGAATCGCTAGTAATCGTGAATCAGAATGTCACGGTGAATACGTTCCCGGGCCTTGTACACACCGCCCGTCACACCATGGGAGTGGACTGCACCAGAAGTGGTTAGCCTAACGCAAGAGGGCGATCACCACGGTGTGGTTCATGACTGGGGTGAAGTCGTAACAAGGTAGCCGTAGGGGAACCTGCGGCTGGATCACCTCCTTAAACGATGCATCATCCCTCGCGGTAAGCGCTCACAATGAATTACCTGATCAGAATGCTGTTGATACGCAGTGATAAGCCAGTCGCCTCCGGCGATGTCTTATCACTGCGCATAGCAGTCGCTCTTTAACAATGTATATCATGCTGACACAAACGTTTTTAAAACGTTTGTACGTAAATTGTTTTGTGATACGTCTCAAGCGTATCCGGCAATCGTTAACATTGCGAGATACCAGACTCCTTCGGGTTATAGGGTCAAGCAATGAAGCGCACACGGTGGATGCCTAGGCAGCCAGAGGCGATGAAAGACGTGGTAGCCTGCGATAAGGCTCGGCGAGGTGGCAAACAACCTGTGACCCGGGCATTTCTGAATGGGGAAACCCACTGACCATAAGGTCAGTATCCTGCCCTGAATATATAGGGGTAGGAGGCGAACCAGGGGAACTGAAACATCTAAGTACCCTGAGGAAAAGAAATCAACCGAGATTCCCCTAGTAGCGGCGAGCGAACGGGGACCAGCCCTTAAGCGTGTGACTGATTAGGCGAAGGCATTGGGAAGTGCCGCCATAGCGGGTGATAGCCCCGTAGCCGAAAATCTGATCACGTGAAATCGAGTAGGTCGGGGCACGAGAAACCTTGACTGAAGACGGGGGGACCATCCTCCAAGGCTAAATACTCCTGGCTGACCGATAGTGAACCAGTACCGTGAGGGAAAGGCGAAAAGAACCCCGGAGAGGGGAGTGAAATAGATCCTGAAACCGTGTGCGTACAAGCAGTAGGAGCAGACTTGTTCTGTGACTGCGTACCTTTTGTATAATGGGTCAGCGACTTATATTCAGTGGCGAGGTTAACCGTATAGGGGAGCCGTAGGGAAACCGAGTCTTAACTGGGCGACACAGTCGCTGGATATAGACCCGAAACCGAGCGATCTATCCATGAGCAGGGTGAAGGTTGAGTAACATCAACTGGAGGCCCGAACCAGGATCTGTTGAAAAAGATTTGGATGACTTGTGGATCGGAGTGAAAGGCTAATCAAGCTCGGAGATAGCTGGTTCTCCTCGAAAGCTATTTAGGTAGCGCCTCACGTATCACCACCGGGGGTAGAGCACTGTTTCGGCTAGGGGGTCATCCCGACTTACCAACCCGAGGCAAACTCCGAATACCGGTGAGTGCAGCGTGGGAGACACACGGCGGGTGCTAACGTCCGTCGTGAAAAGGGAAACAACCCAGACCGTCAGCTAAGGTCCCCAAATCCTGGTTAAGTGGGAAACGATGTGGGAAGGCTCAGACAGCTAGGAGGTTGGCTTAGAAGCAGCCATCCTTTAAAGAAAGCGTAATAGCTCACTAGTCGAGTCGGCCTGCGCGGAAGATGTAACGGGGCTAAACCAGGTACCGAAGCTACGGGTTCATCCTTAGGGATGAGCGGTAGAGGAGCGTCGTGTAAGCCAATGAAGGTGGATTGAGAAGTCTGCTGGAGGTATCACGAGTGCGAATGCTGACATGAGTAACGATAAAGGGAGTGAAAAACTCCCTCGCCGGAAGACCAAGGGTTTCTGTTCTACGCTAATCGGAGCAGAGTGAGTCGGCCCCTAAGGCGAGGCCGAAAGGCGTAGTCGATGGGAAACGGGTCAATATTCCCGTACCGGACATGATTGCGATGGGGGGACGGAGAAGGCTAGGTGGGCCAGGCGTTGGTTGTCCTGGTGAAAGTGAGTAGGCCGAGATCTTAGGCAAATCCGAGATCTTAAAGCCGAGACACGAGATGAACTGACCACGGTCAGGAAGTCACTGATGCCACGCTTCCAGGAAAAGCCTCTAAGCTTCAGATCATGTGCGACCGTACCCCAAACCGACACAGGTGGTCAGGGTGAGAATCCCAAGGCGCTTGAGAGAACTCGGGTGAAGGAACTAGGCAAAATGGTGCCGTAACTTCGGGAGAAGGCACGCCGGCGTAGGGTGAAGAGACTTGCTCTCCTAGCCCGAACCGGTCGAAGATACCAGGTGGCTGCAACTGTTTAGTAAAAACACAGCACTCTGCTAACTCGTAAGAGGACGTATAGGGTGTGACGCCTGCCCGGTGCCGGAAGGTTAAGTGATGGTGTTAGGATTCGTCCGAAGCTCTTGATCGAAGCCCCGGTAAACGGCGGCCGTAACTATAACGGTCCTAAGGTAGCGAAATTCCTTGTCGGGTAAGTTCCGACCTGCACGAATGGCGTAATGATGGCCACGCTGTCTCCACCCGAGACTCAGTGAAATTGAAATCGCCGTGAAGATGCGGTGTACCCGCGGCTAGACGGAAAGACCCCGTGAACCTTTACTATAGCTTCACACTGGACGCTGATGTTGCCTGTGTAGGATAGCTGGGAGGCTTTGAATCTCGGACGCCAGTTCGAGGGGAGCCAACCTTGAAATACCAGCCTGGCATCATTGGCGTTCTCACTCAGGTCCGTTATCCGGATCGAGGACAGTGTGTGGTGGGTAGTTTGACTGGGGCGGTCTCCTCCCAAAGAGTAACGGAGGAGCACGAAGGTACCCTCAGCACGGTCGGACATCGTGCAGTGAGTGCAAGAGCATAAGGGTGCTTGACTGCGAGACAGACACGTCGAGCAGGTGCGAAAGCAGGTTCTAGTGATCCGGTGGTTCTGTATGGAAGGGCCATCGCTCAACGGATAAAAGGTACTCCGGGGATAACAGGCTGATACCGCCCAAGAGTTCACATCGACGGCGGTGTTTGGCACCTCGATGTCGGCTCATCACATCCTGGGGCTGAAGTCGGTCCCAAGGGTATGGCTGTTCGCCATTTAAAGTGGTACGCGAGCTGGGTTTAGAACGTCGTGAGACAGTTCGGTCCCTATCTGCCGTGGGCGTTGGATGTTTGAGAAGAGCTGCTCCTAGTACGAGAGGACCGGAGTGGACGACCCTCTGGTGTTCCGGTTGTCACGCCAGTGGCATTGCCGGGTAGCTATGGTCGGACAGGATAACCGCTGAAAGCATCTAAGCGGGAAGCCCCCTTCAAGATGAGACATCCCTGAGGCCTAGAGCCTCCTAAAGGGCCCAGCAAGACCAGCTGGTTGATAGGCACGGTGTGGAAGCGCTGCAAGGCGTTGAGCTAACGTGTACTAATTGCCCGTGAGGCTTGACCCTATAACACCCAAGGGGTCTGGTCGCAATGATAACGACAGGTTCGCAAGAACCCCGGATACGTACGCTGTGCCCTGAGAGGGCGTGGCGAGAGACGCAGACAAGACACTGATGACACGTACAGCATGATATACATCACCCGTTACGCCTGACGACCATAGCACGCGTGAACCACCTGAACCCATGCCGAACTCAGAAGTGAAACCGCTTAGCGCCGATGGTAGTGTGGGGTCTCCCCATGCGAGAGTAGGTCATCGTCAGGCACTTATTAAGAAAAACCCCAGTTCCAAATGGAACTGGGGTTTTTTGTTGGGCGCTAAACAAAAAATGGTCACTGGATAAGTGTTATGATGCGCTTTAATAATCAGTCAGATAACTAACTCAGTTATATTGGGCAAAATTCGAGGTGAAGAGGTGAGTGAAGCGATACCCACATCGTGGCTGGTTTATTGCCGCCCAGGTTTTGAAGGTGATGCGCTAGCCGAGATGCAGCACCATGCCAAACAGCAAGGCGTACCATGTGAGCCTACGCAGGGGGAGGGGTGGGCTAGTTTAACGCGCCTGGATGGAGAACCAATTAATGATGTGCATCGTCAAGCGGCGTTTAAGCGGCTTATTTTTGCCCGTCAAAGTTTGGCTGCGTTGCCTCCTTTAACGCTTTCTCGCGAAGATCGCCTTACCGCTATTTTGGATCAGGTTAAGGAAAGTCGTTGGAGCTTTGAAGAAATCTTGCATGAAACGCCGGATACTAACGATGGGAAAGCTCTGGCGGGGCTAATTAAGGCGCTTACCAAGCCACTACAGAGTATGCTGAAAAAGCGTGGTGCGCTCCGTGGTAAGGCAGGTGCTCGTAAGCTACATATTTTCTGGACAGATGGCGACCGAGTACAGCTGGGAATGAGTTTTCCAGACAATCGCAGTGAATTAATCAACGGTATTCGCCGATTGAGCTTTCCTTCTAGGGCTCCTAGCCGTTCGACACTGAAACTAGAAGAGGCGTGGCATGAGTTTATTCCCCGAGATGAGTGGGACACGCGGCTCTCAGCCCATATGCAAGCAGCCGACTTAGGTGCAGCACCGGGCGGTTGGACATGGCAGTTGGTGCAACGAGGGATGTACGTATACGCGATTGATAATGGTCCCATGGATAAGCAGCTTATGGCGACTGGCCAAGTTGATCATTTGCGTGAAGATGGCTTTAGTTGGGAGCCTCCTCAGCGGCTGGATTGGTTGGTGTGCGATATTGTTGATAAGCCGGTGCGCGTTTTGGCCATGGTAGAGCGTTGGCTTATTCGTAAATGGTGTCGCGAAGCGATTTTTAACCTTAAGCTGCCCATGAAAAAGCGCTGGGAAGAGGTCACGCGTTGCTTAACATCATTGGAAGAGGCGTTGGAAGAAGCCGGAGTGCGGGCTAAGATTTCTTGCCGTCACCTCTACCATGACCGGGAAGAGGTGACAGTTCACGTGCGGCTAGCTCACTAAATAACGGGTGAAAGAGAACTAGGAGCCTTTAGTAACCAGGCTCGTAAATCCGAATAGTTTCTTCCTCGGTCAGTAGCGGTAAAATACGTTGCATGGCCGCTGCACGAGCTTCGCTTGCATGCCACTCTTTCCAGGCGCGTAAATCGCGCCATTTGGTAATCATCAGACGTCGATCAGTATGACCAAGCTCCACCAGCGTTTCACCACCTACAAACCCTCGTATACCAAGGGAAACGCGCATTGCTTCACGTGCTGCTTGCTCAAACTCTTCTTCCAGGCCGGGCATAATACGCCGTTCAATGATTACTTTGATCATACTGTGTGTTTCCTAACCGAGAGTATAAATGACTGTTAATACCGATGACGCACAAGCTTTTGACGCATCGTTAGACACCACAGGGCTGTACTGCCCTGAGCCTATTATGCTGATGCATAACAAGGTGAGAGAGATGATGCCAGGGCAAGTGCTTAAAGTGATAGCAACCGATCCTGCGACAACACGAGATGTACCTAAATTTTGTCAGTTTTTAGGACATGAGTTATTAGCACAGCGCGAAGTCGATGGCCACTATCTCTACTTTATCTGTTTAGCATAGATCTGTGGAGCATAACGAGGCTAGAGCCGACTAATGGTGGATAGCCTCGTATGTAAAAGAGCTAGTCGGCTTCTCCACTAGGGATAACCATCATTGCCAAGGCATCCAGCGTAGCGGGATCTTCCTCCAGAATACGGTTCGCTATGTGACGTTGGAAGAAATAAACCGTTTGGTGGCGTGAGCGAGCCTCGTAAAGGCATTTATCGCCAAGCAGGATGGGCGTCATGGTTGCTTCTTGCTCATCAGCAAGGAGAGCTTCAAGGCTGCCATCACTATAAAGACGCCAGCCGTATACGGCTTTCATATGCCAGGGAGCGCTGGGATGGTTCATGCACAAAGCGTGAGTACCCAACGTATCTGGGAGCTGCTGAATGAGAGAAACCTCTTCTGAAGCTTCATACTCAAAGTAATCAGCTGCAGCCATTAGCTCATCATGTTTATGATCGGGGGGGAGCGCGAAGATTTCTTCTGTTTCAGGGTCACGATAGCCGACGAATAAACCATTTTCTTGGTTATCCAGCTCATGACAGGCTGCCAGCGATTCCATCCAAGGGACTAGCCCAATAACGCTACCGTCCTTACGTAGCCCCCAGGCCAAGATTGGCAGGCCGTAATAAGTGTCGGGACTCGCAGCGAGCTGGTAAACCATCTCTAATCCATCTAGCTCAGGTGCCAGACGGACCAAACATTTTTGCGCCTGATGATGCTGACGCACGGTATCCAGGTCGATAACCTGGGCAGAGCGGGGTGACTGGGGTGCGCCCATGAAGTCCCTCCTTGTGCTGCGTGGTCTCGACGTTGGTAAGCAGCGATTTCTGCTCACCACATAGTTCACCAATAGCACAGGTTTTCCATAAGGTTAAGAGGGAAATGTGATTTTTACGCATTTGAGCATTTTAGAAAATGACTTCTGAGCTGCTTATGGGCTGTTTTAGCAGCCTGAAACTGCAGCCATGGCGCTTCTGGGTTGCTCATTGATAACCAAGTATTTTGGTACTCTGATACGGCTTCGGGAGGTATGACATCGTGTGCATCAATCAGCCGATTAATGGCGAGAAGCCACTGCTCAGCCTGTTGCTCGACAGTGGTAAGCCAAGCAGTGTCCCAAGGTTGTAAGCATGTTTCAGCCGGGAATTCTTGTGCTGAAAGCGCTAGATTTGCCTCGCTCAAACGCTGCTCTGCTAGCAGCAGCGACCGTAATAACTCTGCTGTTAATGGACGCTCTTGAAGTGTTTTGAGGTGTTGTTCAAGGGTAGAGGAGTCCTGCTTCCATTCAGGATTAAATTGATTCATCACCATCTGGCCTAAGTAGTGAAGGGCAGCAAGTTGTTGGGTGATATCAGCGGCTTCACTGGGAGCGATTGGTTGACTGGCCCTTGAAAAGCTTTTTTCCCACTCAGATGATTCAAAAATTGCATTCCAGCCAACGGCGGGTAACTGAGCAGTTTTTTGTAAGGTCAACTGCTCCAGGCGTGCTCTATTTTCACTACTTAAGTTGTTGGCGGTCTCGCTTTCCCAGCAGCTACTCAGACGTTGCCAGAGCGTGCGCTCGTAAAGCCACTGCTGGCTTGGTGGGGCGACACGGCCAAGTTGGTTATTACGCGCAGCAACCAACGAAGTGATTTGGCACTCCCGCAAGGCATAGACATTCATCATGCTTGCACGAATTTCAGGTATTGGGATTTGTCTGTTTTGGCGCTCAGGGAAGGCATCTATATTGCGTGGCGTGGAGCGGTCTATAGACGCAATGCCGAGGTCAGCAGCAAGCTGTTCGTGGTAGGTAGTCCAAGGTTGTTCGGCATCGTTACTGCTGCACCCTGCCAGTGCTAGCGCTACTGGGAGGGTGCATAGAAAATTTTTAAGAGTGGTAGGAGGCATGGAGTGGTTACTCCTTTTGGCTGATCCACTTCAATCGCCACCCAAGTAGCAGAGCGGCAGTACTAAGCCCGGCAATTAAGCCTATCCAGTAACCATGTACACCCATTGGTTCAGACATATTGCCGAAGCCATGGGTTCCTAACCAGTGCCCACCACCTAAACCCACTATCCAGTAAGAAAGCACCGTAATAATCATCACGATGCGGGTATCCTTGTAACCCCTGAGTGCGCCGGCCAAATTAACCTGCAGTGAATCTGACAGTTGAAAGATAACCGCCAGAGAAATAATCGTCAGTGCCAAGGCTTGGACGTCAGGGTTCGAGGTGTACAGTGCAATGACCGTAGGTGCCGTCATCCATATCAGTGCGCTATTGATGATAGCTACCATCACACTGATGGCAATCCCATTCCAGGCAACCTTTCGGGCTAATGCCAGGCGTCGCTGTCCGAGGGTGTTACCTACGCGTACTGTTAGGGCCATGCTAAGTGACATCGGCAGCATAAACAGAATTGTGGTATAGCTCAGTGCAATTTGGTGCGCGCCAACCGTGACCTCACCGAAGCTGGCAATAAATAGCGCAATAAGCGTAAACAGTGTTACTTCGACAAAGATAGCGACCCCAATAGGTACGCCCACCACAACTAGCTCACGGATACCGGTTAAGCTGGGCGGCGTCAGTCGTTGCCACAACGAGACGCTGCGATATGTGCGGCCCCGGCGCGTGTAGTAGGCCATGGCGAAGGCCATGGTCCACATTGAAAGTGCGGTGGCGATGCCGCAACCAAAGGCGCCCAATGCAGGCAACTGCTGAATGGTGGTTGGTAGCCAATCTCCTAACAGGTTTACTAACCCATCACCGCCGTAAATTAATACGTAGTTACTAGGGATATTGACCGATAGCCCTATCAAGCTGATCCACAGGGCAGGGCGCGTATGATTCATACCATCTGAAAATGCCCTTAGTGCCTGGAATAGCGCAATCCCTGGCATCCCAAAGGCAACCGCAGAGAGATAGGCTGCAGACTCTCTGGCAACAGCAGTAGGCACACTCATGCGCTCGAAGATTGGCATAACGGCTAGCCAGAGCAGCAAGGCGGCAACGATACCTAATGCCAGTGCAACCCATAATGCTTGGTGTACAGCAGGGCGAATATCCGCGTTACGCTGGCCGCCTAGCAGATGTGCCACAATTGGAGTTAGCCCCATTAGTGTGCCGGTCATAAATAACATGAGTGGCATCCATAGGCTTGAACCCACTGAGACCGCAGCTAGGGAAGTGGCGTTGTGCCGCCCGGTCATCATTACATCCACTACACTCATGCCCGCTTGAGCAAGCTGGGCACCGCAAATGGGGAGCGCCAGGGCTACTAGCATCCGTGTTTCTGGCCAGTAGGTCGTTTTGATCTGTTTAGCAAAGCCGCCCAAGGTAAAGCTCCTAGTTAGCAAAGTGGCCTATAAAAAGCCGATAGATTAGCAGGTGTTGCTAAGTTTTGCCGTCTACTCTTCAGGCTGTCGCATTCTTTAGACTGCCCGGTTCTTCAGTGTGTGTAATTCACTAAGGTATACTGCGCAAAATCGTTGGCTAAAATGGCACCATGACAACTCTAGACGAAGGACGTTGGATACTTAGCGATATAGTGGCGCTCTTTGATGGCGTTTTTGCTGAGCATTATCAAACACGGCTTATAAAAGGCGGTGATGAACCTCTTTATCGGCCAGCAACACCGTGCACGCCTTATCACCAGGTTATTTTTGCTCGCGGCTATTTTGCCAGTGCTCTGCATGAAATCAGCCATTGGTGCATCGCTGGGGAAAAGCGTCGCCTGCTAGAGGATTACGGTTATTGGTATTACCCCGATGGGCGCAATGTGGAGCAGCAGAGGGCGTTCGAGCAAGCTGAAATCGCTCCTCAAGCACTTGAGCTGCTTTTTACACAGGCCTGTGGCCGCACCTTTCATGTAAGCGTTGATAATCTGGGCGGTGAGGGGGAAGTGGACCGTGAAGCATTTGCACAAAAAGTGGCTAGCCGCGCGCAGCGCTATAAGGAAGAGGGCTTACCTGAGCGCGCCAACGCTTTCCATATTGCGCTGACACGCTACTATCAGTGTTCTGACTCTCTAAGCGTTGCTATTCAGCGGGGGCGAGAGGCATTACGCACTAATGACGTATTAACTGCTTGTATTGATTAGTCTGGCTCCGTAAGCCGTTGGTGTAGTGAAAGCATGACCGCTATTTCATCTTCGGGTCGCATGGGTTCAAGACCAAGGTCATTAAATGTTTCGCTGCGCAAACGGTGCCACTCGCTTGAACTAATGGATTCATACAGCACCTTTGCAGGCGCTAGCTCTACAAAAGGGTCTATCCCGTAGGTGTCAAATAGGCGAGCTAGCGCAGCTTCATCATCACCATTGTCGCTGGTATACAGCGTTGCGGAAAAATGATCGGTTTCTAGCTCACGAATCACATCTAGTGGGCTAACGCCTAAGCTTTCTAACTCCTCAATACTATAAGCGCCCATGACATTGGTATCTTCATTGATCCAGCTGTCATCAGGCTGAATTAATGTCTGCTTGATACGCCCATCGGGCAAAGACCAGGCAATAACCAGTGGCAAACCATCTTCGTCGCCCGTCTCAATGGCAATAAATCCTGGGTAATCAGCCACGCTATTACTCCTTCTAAGATACCGCATCGATGCGGAAAAAACGCAGGGCGGTGCGAGTGGTTGCAGCGCCCAGCTCGGCTTCACTTACGTCATGCCAAAGAGCAATCTCTCTTACAATCCAGGGTAGCAGGGCTGGCTCATGTCGGCGTCCTTTCAGCTTTGCTGGAAGGTTGCGGGGTAACAGATAAGGACAGTCGGTTTCTACCATTAACCGCTCCAGCGGGATGTCTTTAACCAGAGTGCGTAAAGAGTGCCCACGACGCTCATCACAAATCCAGCCTGTTAGACCGATATGTAGGTCTAGATCCAGGTAACCGTGGAGTGTATCGCGGTCAGCGGTAAAGCAGTGGATAACCGCTTGGCTTATATCATCTCGCCAGCTACGCAGTATGTCACGCATGCGTTGACCAGCATCGCGCTCATGTAAAAAAAGTGGTAGGCCACTTTCAGCTGCTAATACAAGCTGTGCCTCAAAAGCTCGCTCTTGTTCAGAGGGAGTAGAAAAATTGCGGTTAAAGTCCAGCCCACATTCGCCAACGGCAACGACTTCTGCCTTTTGATGGAGTGCTTTAAGTTGGCGCGCCACATCATCGTTCCAGCCGCTTGCGTCATGGGGGTGAACTCCGGCTGTTGCGTATAGCCCGGGAAACTGCTGCGCCATTGCTACTGCTTGCTCTGCGTGTTCGATATCCGTACCGGTGACGATTAGGGTAGCTACGTTGGCGGCCTTTGCCCTGGCGATCACATCACTAAGATCACGCTGAAAGCTCTCGTGAGTCAGGTTTGCACCAATATCAACCAGCGGCGTACGAGGGCGAAACTGTAGCGACTCGGGTAAAAAATCATCCCTATAGGGGGTGGCCACACCTTACTCCTGCTTTGCAATTAAAACGCTATTGTACCGCTCGTGAGCGGTAGCGACTAATGCCGAGATAAAGTGGAAAGCAGTTACGAATGGCACGAATTGCAAAAAAACTGGCTTGATAGGTAAACAGAAGAGGCGCTTTTACTCTTAACATGCAGTTGAGGCATGGCCTAAAGCGCCGTTGAAGCCTATCCAATAACAACAATAGAAAGGTTAACTGACATGCAGCTATCGCGACACTTTGCTATTTCCGCACTATCGGCCGCTATTCTTACTGCGAGTTACACTCCTGCCACATTTGCCAGTGATGGTATTTCGGACAACGAGATACGAATCGGGTATCTGGCTGATATGTCAGGTATTTATCGAGACCCTATCGGCCCTCTGGGGCAAGATGCGATTGAGATGGCTATTGAAGATATTGGCGGCAGTGTACATGGCGCCAACATAGTGGTTTTTAGTGCTGACGACCGTAATAGTCCTGATGTAGGCTCCAGCGTTGTACGTGAGTGGATTGATGAACGTAACGTCGATATGGTGACTGGCTTAGTGGCATCATCGGTTACTTTGGCGGCGGTGAGACTTTTAGAGGATGCCGACAAACTTGGCTTGGTCAACGGCGCTGTGTCATCCGGTGTTACGAATGAGCACTGTTCCCCTAACCATATCCACTGGGTCTACGATACCTGGGCGATGTCGAACGGCACGGCAAAGGCCATTACCGATGAGGGCTACAAGAACTGGTACTTGTTAAGTGCCGATTACTCATTTGGCCATGCCCTCGAAGCCGATGTCGAGCGGGTAGTGACTGAAAATGGGGGCACTATAGTAGGTCGAGCACGCCACCCTTTCCCGAATAGTGATTTCTCCTCTTTTATGCTGCAGGCCCAGGCATCCGGTGCTGACGTTATTGCTCTAAATAACGCCGGCGGCGATACCATCAATGCCGTTCAAACTGCGGGTGAATTTGGTATTACCCAGTCAGGCCAGATTCTTGCAGGTATGGTGCTGTTTAGTACCGACATTCGCAGTATTGGTTTGGAAAATGCTCAGGGTCTGCAGTTCACTAAAGCGTGGTATTACGACTTAAATGACGAAACTCGCGCATGGGCGGAGCGTTTTCGCGAACGCACCGGCAGTATGCCAACCATGGTTCACGCTGGCCTATATTCCAGTACCCTCCACTATTTAGAAGCCATTGAGGCTACAGGAACGGACGATACCCAAACAGTTCGCCAACAGATGGCAGATACACCCGTTAACGATATTTTTGCGACCAACGGTTATATCCGCGAAGACGGCCGCATGGTGCACGATATGTACCTCGTTGAGGTGAAATCACCGGATGAGTCTGCCGATGAAGACGACCTGTTCAGGGTGGTGCGTACTATTCCTGCCGAAGAGGCATTCCGGCCACTGTCTGAAAGCGTCTGCCCGCTAGTTAAAAGCTAACGCCCTGCCAATCAAGCACAACAACAGAAAGGACTTGGCATGTCGAACACACGTTTAATCCACCGCAATACCATCGGCGCTGCGTTAAGCCGCAGTGCTCGCAAATATTCACAGCGAACAGCGCTTACCTTTGGTGAACGTGATTGGAGTTATCAAGCGCTAAATAGTGCCGCTAACCAAGTTGCTAATGGCCTGCTGGAGGCGGGCCTTTCACCGGGGGATAGGTTAGCGGTGTATGGCAAAAACTCGGATGCTTACGTGATTGCTTGGCTGGCTGCTACGAAAGCCGGCCTTGTGCATGTTCCTATCAACTTTGCGCTCAGTAGCGAAGAGCTGCGCTATATCCTTGAGCAGTCAGGAGCAAAGGGGGTGCTTAGCGATACAGTGCTAGCTGATAAAGTAAATGCAGCTACGCAGGGGTTGGAGTTAACACTGCAGGGAACTCTGCATGCAACGGAGCAGGGTGCCCAAGGTGGTTTTTATAGCGAGCAGGCATTTGATGTGCTGGCGTGTGTGCGGAAGTTTCAGACACAACATGAGCCTGATGTGACGCTGGAGGGAAGTAGCCTTGCCCAACTGCTTTATACCTCTGGAACTACCGCTGCACCAAAAGCTGCGATGATGACGCATCAAGCGCTAATGGCTGAATACATGGCATGCATGGTTGAGCTGGATATAAACAGCAACGATGCCATGTTGGCGGCGTTGCCGCTCTACCATTCGGCGCAGATGCATGTCTTTTTAATGCCTGCATTACTACTGGGGGCGCCAGTGCATCTACTTGAAGCGCCTTTGCCGGAGAACTGCCTCTCTGCAATTGCAGAGCACAGAATAGCCTCATTTTTTGCCCCGCCCACGGTGTGGATCAGTCTGCTTCGCCATGCTGAATTTGATCAGTTTGATTTAACCAGTCTCAAGAAAGCTTATTACGGCGCCTCTATTATGCCCGTGCCGGTGTTGGAGGAGATGCAGCAGTGCTTTCAGGGTGTAGGCCTCTACAATTGCTATGGGCAGAGTGAGATTGCCCCTTTAGCAACGGTTTTGCGACCAGAAGAGCATGCTGATCGCCCGGCATCGGCAGGGCGGCCCATACTAACAGTGGAAACTCGCATCGTAGATTTAGACATGAACGATGTGGCCCCTGGCGAGCATGGTGAAATAGTCCACCGTTCCCCTCAGTTAATGACGGGCTATTGGGAGAAGCCCGAGATGACCGCCGAAGCCTTTCAGGGTGGCTGGTTTCACTCCGGCGACGTGGGCTATTTCGATGAGGCAGGCTATCTGTATGTGGTCGATCGTATCAAGGATGTGATTAATACCGGCGGAGTGCTGGTGGCAAGCCGCGAAGTGGAAGAGGCGTTGTTCAAGCACTCGGCCATCTCTGAGGTAGCAGTGGTTGGGTTACCGGACGAAAAGTGGATAGAGGCAATTACTGCGGTTGTTGTGGTGAAAGATGGTCAGGTCGTCAGCGCAGATGAGCTAATCCTCCATACTAAAAGTTTGATAGCGCCCTATAAAGTGCCCAAGCGCGTGGTATTTGCCGACACTCTGCCCAAAAGTACGGCAGGTAAGATCCTCAAACGCCACCTTCGTCAAGATCTTAAGGAGTAAGCATGGACGCTCAAACCAACGAGCTGTTTCACGCCATGATTTCGCGCTGTTTGGCGCAAGAGGTTGCTCCCTTTTATCAGCACTGGGAAGAGGCGGGTGAAATACCCCGCTCACTATGGAGAGCGCTAGGGGCCGCAGGGTTGTTAGGAATTGATCTTGATGATACGTGGGGTGGGGCTGGCGCTGATATTGCTATTACTCAACTGGCGCTTGAGGAAATATCTCGGCAAGGCTTCGGCGGACTAGCCAGTGCTTATAACATCCATGCCAATATTGTGATGCCTTATCTTCAAAACCTAGGTACCAATGAGCAGCGTGAGACTTGGTTGCCTGCCATGGCCCGTGGCGAAAGCCTGGGTGCTATTGCCATGACAGAGCCCAATGCTGGTAGCGATTTGGCTGCGATGAAAACCCGTGCCACTAAAACCAAAGCCGGCTGGGAGTTAACTGGCAGTAAAATTTTTATCACCAATGGTCAAGTCGCCGATCTGGTGATTGTTTGTGCTAAGACTGACCCTTCCGCGGGTGCTAAAGGTGTTTCACTGTTTTTAGTCGACACCCGCTTGCCAGGCTTTTCGCGTGGCAAACCAATCAAAAAAATCGGCCAACACGCTAGCGATACCGCAGAGCTTGCCTTTGATCACATGCAGCTTCCCCGTGATGCTCTATTGGGCGAAGAGGGGGCGGGGTTTCGCTACCTAATGCAGGAGTTACCTCGCGAACGCTTGGGTGTGGGTGCCCAAGCGTTAGGGGCGGTAGAAGGCGCGCTGGCACTTACCCTGGAGTACGTACAGCAGCGCCAAGCGTTTGGCCAGCGGGTAGCAGACTTTCAAAACACTCGCTTCACGTTAGGAGAGATTAAAGCGCAACTGGACATGGCCCGAGCCTACTTTAATCACTGCGTAGACAAGTATCGCCAGGGCACGATGAGCAGCACAGACGCGGCCATTCTCAAACTACAGCTTAGCGAGCTACAGTGCCGCGCTGTCGATCGCTGTCTTCAACTGTTTGGAGGCTATGGTTATACCCACGAATATCCGATTTCACGGTTCTACTTGGATGCCCGCGTACAAACCATTTATGCAGGCAGTTCTGAAATTATGAAAGAAGTTGTCGCACGTTCACTGCTGGGCAAAGTGGCATAAGCCTCACTGCCGTATGCCATGATGAAGGAGATAGCATGCAACTGGATAGCGTCGTTATTCTGGGTGGTGCACGCACTGCCATTGGTGGTTTTGGGGGAACTCTCGCATCGCTGGCACCCTATGAGTTAGGTGTGATCACTGCCCAGGAGGCGCTGCGTCGGGCGGGGGTTGAGGGTAGTGATATAGATCATTCTGTTTACGGGCACATCATTACTACGGGTCCCCAGGATGCTTACCTTGCCCGGCATATTGCGCTGAACGCTGGCGTACCCAAGGAGGCTGGCGCTTTCAACGTAAACCGGCTGTGTGGCTCTGGTGTTCAAGCAGTGGTGTCTGCCGCCCAGCAAATTGCATTGGGTGATAGCCGATTGGCGTTGTCCGGCGGGGCAGAGTCCATGTCACGTGGTGCTTATGTATTGCCCCCCCAAGCGCGTAATGGAATTCGCATGGGAGATGCCAATATTCAGGATCTTACTCTGGGCACTCTTAGCGATCCGTTTGGCAGCGGGCACATGGGGATTACCGCTGAAAATATTGCCAAACAGTATGGCTTAACTCGTGAGCAGTTGGACCAATTCGCAGTCGATAGTCACCAAAAGGCGGCACGGGCCATTGCAGAGGGGCGCTTTGACGAGCAAATCGTGCCAGTTGAAGTCGCCCAAGGTAAACAAACGATCTCCTTCAAACAAGATGAGCATGTGCGTGAAGGGCTGGAACTTAGCGATTTAGCCCGCCTAAAACCGGCCTTCAAAAAAGATGGGATTGTGACAGCGGGCAACGCCTCAGGCATTAATGATGGTGCAGCATCCCTCGTGCTGGCCCATGTGGATGAAGCCAAAGCGCGAGGCTTAACGCCGCGAGCGCGACTGAGGGTAGCTACTACCGCTGGTGTAGAGCCTTCTCTGATGGGGCTTGGGCCGATTCCTGCTGTTAAGCGCTGCCTCCAGCAAGCGGGGCTTCAAATTAACGATATTGATGTCATTGAATCCAACGAGGCTTTTGCTGCTCAAGCGATGGCCGTTGCCGAGACGCTGGGTTTCCCATTAGAAAAACTTAACCCCAATGGTGGTGCGGTGGCGCTGGGGCATCCGGTGGGAGCAACAGGTGCCATTTTAATCTTAAAAACCTTGTATGAGTTAGAGCGCACTCAGGGGCGCTTTGGTTTAGTGACACTTTGTATCGGCGGTGGGCAGGGGATTGCCCTGCTGATTGAGCGCTGCTGACACTATGTTTGAGAGCACGTTTGAGAACACGTTTGAGAACACCGTCTCTCTAATTCGTTAATTCTGCCAACAATAATCAAAAGGTGTACTTGTATGTCGACGATAACACCAAAGATTCTTCCTCCAACGCCTTCAGCGGCCAGCTCACCCCTATTAATCGGTGACCTACTGGAATCAGGCGTTCGCATGGCGGGAAAAAATCAGATCGTGTACCGCGATCAATGTCGTCATGACTATCGGCATTTTCGTGAACGAGTCCATCAACTTGCCCATACTCTGGCTGCCCTGGGGGTGAAAGCAGGGGATGTTGTCGCTATGCTGGATTGGGACAGCCACCGTTATCTTGAGTGCTTTTTTGCTATTCCTATGATTGGCGCTGTGCTGCACACGGTGAATGTGCGTCTGGCGCCTGAGCAGATTCTGTACACAATGGAGCACGCTGAGGATGTGTTTGTGTTGGTACATGAAGATTTTGTGCCACTGCTTGAGCCACTAGCAGACAAATTACCCAACATACGCGGCTACTTGTTGTGCCAGGAAGACGCTAAAAATGTCAGTACCTCTCTACCTTTGGTTGGAGAATTTGAAGCGTTATTAAGTGAGCAGCCTAGTCATTACGATTTTCCCACATTTGATGAAAATGCTGTCGCAACGCTGTTTTACACCACAGGCACCACCGGCAATCCGAAAGGCGTGTTTTTTACCCATCGGCAGTTGGTGCTACATACCCTGGGCGAAGCCAGCACTTTTCAAGCGCCGGGTTGTGAGCTGCTCAATCGCGATAAGGTGTACATGCCCATCACACCGATGTTCCATGTGCATGCCTGGGGAGTGCCCTATACTGCAACGCTTATGGGGGCTACCCAAGTCTATCCTGGCCGTTACGAGCCAGAAATGTTGATCAAGCTTTTGGTAAGTGAAAAGGTCGACTTTTCCCACTGTGTCCCTACGCTACTAAATATGGTGGTAAGTGCCGACGCCGTTGCTTCAAAGCAAGTGGATCTAAACGGTTGGAAGGTGCTGGTAGGTGGGAGTGCGCTTACCCAGGCGCTGGTCAGTCGTGCTTGGTCGCTGGGGATTGATACCCGAAGCGCTTACGGCATGTCGGAAACTTGCCCGCTACTAACGGCGGATATTCTACCGCTGGATGTTGGGGAAGCGGATTTCGATACCCAGCTTCCTTGGCGTTGTAAGGCAGGGTTGCCGGTGCCGTTGGTGAAGCTGCAAGTAGTAGATGCCGATGGCAAGCCACTACCTCATGACGGTAAAAGTGTTGGTGAAGTACGCGCTCAAGCGCCTTGGCTTACCCAGGCTTATTATAAAGAAGAACAGCGTAGCGAAGAGTTATGGCGCGACGGTTGGCTACACACCGGTGATGTAGGTTCCATTGATGAGCATGGCTTCTTGGCCATTAGTGATCGCATCAAAGATGTTATTAAAACCGGGGGAGAGTGGCTCTCATCGCTTGAGTTGGAAAGTTACATCAGCCAGTGTCCAGGCGTCGCTGAAGTAGCCGTGATAGGGATTGCGGATGATAAATGGGGCGAACGGCCTGCAGCGCTGGTAGTGCCCAGTGATCTGGGCAACCCACCCACGGCAGAGGATGTACAGGCATTCATGGAGCAATTCGTCAAGCTGGGCGCTATCAACCGCTGGGGGATCCCATCACTAATTCGGATGGTTGATGAAATCCCTAAAACCAGCGTGGGTAAGTTAGATAAAAAGCGTATCCGTACTGAGATATAGCGGCTATCTCCTAGCGCCCGCCGTACGCGCTTTGCGATAGGCGGCGGGCGAGTTTCCTGTCCACTGTTTAAATGCTCGGCTAAAACAGGCTAAGTCTTCAAAGCCGAGCGTGTCGGCAATAGAGGCCAGTGGTTGAGCGCTGCGGGTTAATGCTTGCACCGCATAATCACGCCGAAACTCATCTTTCACCGCTTGGAAATGCGTACCTTCTTGGCTTAAGCGGCGGGACAGTGTGCGAACTGACATATGCAGTGCATCGGCAACATGGGAAACGCTTGCAGCTGCAGGTAAATGGCGCCTTAAGTGCTCGCGTACCCGGTGGGTTAAAAGCTGTTCCTCAAACGAGACATAAAACCAGTCAGCAGGTGCGCGTTGTAAAAACGCACCTAAATGCTGCTTAGTTTGGCGAATAGGGTGATTCAATAATGATTGATCAAACGACATTGCTGTTTGTGGCTGGTTAAAGAGTACCTTGCCTGGGTAAAAATAGAGGTAGTCAGCATTATAAGAGGGTGGTGCGTAATTACACTCCATTAGTACCGGCGGTATTTTGCGAGCAATCATCCATGATGCAATGCCGTGAAACAGTTTTAGCATCAGTTCGTGAATGAGAATGCGGCTGCCAGGCAGCGGGGCATGCTCAACCAGTGCCATACGTGCCACGCCATCACTGACAGAAAAAGCGTAGCTAAAGTCGTCCAGAATTATCCTGAAAAACTGCGTATAGCGGTGTAGGGCAACGTGCAAAGTGGGAGCATCAAGCAAGCTTAAGCAGAGTAGCTTTAAGGTTCCGCAGCGCAGCGGGCGTGAAAAAAAGCGTGGCGTTTCGTCATCTATCTCCAGCGCAATAAGCCGATAAAGCTCGGCAAACTGTTCAACGGTAACCCGACCGTTGGGCGCGCTAAGCAAAAAGGGAGAAATGCCCGCCTGCTCCAGGTAGCGATTATGCGATTGAGCGTTATCAGATAAGCCACACAACAGCTCGTTTACGAAGTGCATTGAAACAGTCACGGTCACAGCACACCTGCCCCCATAACGTCCCAGACGCTACATAATGTTTATCGAATTATCCTATGACGTTAGCACGATGTGGCGCAGGCCTCTATTAAGGTTGCCCCTCTTGTGCAGTGCATGCGTTACACTGTGCGCCTCACGACGAAGGAGGACACTGCGTGACCTTGTTACGACTCGAACAGCTGCAACTCGCCTATGGCACCCAAGTACTGCTTAACCGCGCCGACCTCACGGTTGAAAAAGGCGAACGGCTGGCGCTGGTCGGGCGCAACGGCACCGGTAAATCAACGCTATTAAAGCTGGTGGTAGGCGATATTCAAGCCGATGATGGCTCAATTTGGCGTGCGCCAGGATTAAAAATCGGCGTGCTGGCCCAGGAATTGCCAGAATCCTCAGGTATGACCATTTTTGATATGGTTGCCCAGGGCCTACCAGAAGCAGGTGAGCTGCTGTCTGAATATCAACATTTGATTAACGATCCAGACCCTAACATGCAGCGAATGGCGACGCTACAAACGCGCATCGAAGCCATCGATGGCTGGTCGTTCCATCAGCGAATCGATGTTGTCCTCACCCGTTTAGGGCTGCCGCCTGAAGCGGAAATGAATGCACTTTCCGGTGGTTGGCGTCGCCGCGTCGCATTGGCGCGTGCGTTGGTGTCAGAACCTGATCTACTGCTCCTTGACGAGCCCACTAACCACCTGGACTTAGACACTATTGCGTGGTTGGAGGAGCAACTGCTAGCGTTCAATGGCGCGGTATTGTTGATTACCCACGACCGCGCATTCTTATCAAAGCTGGCGACCAATATTCTTGAATTAGACCGAGGAAAACTGGGTCGATACCCTGGGAACTACGCCGAGTATCAAGAACGCAAGCAACACGAGCTGGAAGTAGAAGCCCGTGAGCATGCGCTTTTTGACAAGAAGCTGGCCCAGGAAGAGGTCTGGATTCGTCAAGGTGTGAAGGCGCGGCGTACCCGTAACGAAGGTCGTGTGCGGGAGCTTGAGCAGATGCGCGTGGAGCGTAGCCAGCGCCGTGAGCGCCAAGGCACAGCCAATCTCACCGTAGATAGCGGCGAGCGTACTGGCAAGCGGGTAGTCGAGCTTAAAGGCGTGACTCAGCGCTTCGGAGATGAGGTCATTCTACGTGACGTGAATCTTGAAGTGATGCGCGGTGACCGTATTGGCTTCCTTGGTCGCAACGGTGCAGGTAAAACCACGCTGCTGAAAATCTTGCTTGGCGAGCTTGCGCCAACTGAAGGTAGTGTTCAGCTAGGTACCAATTTGAAGGTAGCTTACTTCGATCAGCTGCGTGCTGGCCTGGAGCTGGAAAAAACTGTCTACGATAACGTGGCCCAAGGCAGTGATCGCGTCAGCGTTGGTGGTAAAGATCGCCATGTGATGAGTTATCTTCAGGATTTCCTGTTCACTCCAGACCGCGTACGCCAGCCGGTAAAAGCGCTTTCTGGTGGTGAATCCAACCGGCTACTGCTAGCCAAGCTGTTTACCCAGCCTGCCAATGTACTGGTGTTGGATGAGCCGACCAATGATTTAGATATGGAAACCCTGGAGCTGCTTGAAGAACTGCTGCTGGACTTCGATGGCACGCTACTGCTGGTTTCCCACGACCGAACGTTTATGGATAACGTTGTCACCAGTATGCTGGCCTTCGAAGGAGAAGGTTGTGTGCGTGAGTATGTAGGTGGCTACACTGACTGGATTCGCCAAGGCGGCAAGTTGCCACCAGCACCTTGGGAAGGGGCTGCGCGTCAGCAAACTGAACCGACTAGCATAGCGGTGGACAAAAAGCCTGAACCTCCGGCTGAACCCATTAAGAAAACCGTTAAGCTCTCCTACAAGCTGCAGCGTGAATTAGATGCGTTGCCAGGTGAAATAGAGCGGCTAGAAAGCGAGATTGAGGCGCTAGAGCAAGAGATAGGTGACCCTGCTTTTTATCAGCAAGAGGCCACTAGGGTGACAGCGAAGCTGCAGCAGTTAGAAGGTGTTCAGCAAGGGCTGGAAATTGCCATGGAGCGCTGGATGGAACTGGAGGCGATGGCTAACGGCGAATAACTGCCCACGCCAAAGGCGCCCTTAGCGGGCGCCTGCTTATGCTTTATTAACGATCAGGCGTTAAAAGATCACTCGTCGCTTTTTTCGCCTTTTTTGCCTACTCGTACCGCCAGGACATCGCATTGGGCACCGTGTAAAACGCCGGTAGACGTAGAGCCAAGCAGCAGGGCAAAGCCGTGACGGCCGTGGGAACCCACCACGATCAAATCAACATTATGCTCTTCTGCAAACCGGTGTATTTCAGTGTCTGGCATGCCTACTAAAACGTGCTGGTCGGTTTGTGCAATATGGGGGGCTGCAATCTCAGCAAGGCGCTTCTTAGCGTGGTCGTCTAGCTGATCTTGGATGCTGGTAAGGTCCATAGGGATATCGCCGCCGTAGGCAAATCCTAACGGTTCAAGTGTATGCATAATAGATAGCTTGGCGCCGTTATTACGTTCGGCGATGGCAACCGCACGCTCTAAGATCTTGTGCGAGTCCTTCGTCAAGTCAACGGCTACCAGAATGTGGTGATAGCTCATGGCTTTTCTCCCCAGTGATGATTAACAAAGAAGAAGCTTTGTTATATGCCCTTTACTTTAGGCTTTACGCGCTACCTTAACAACGATCTATATCATGGTTTTTTCAAGTAGCTAACGCAGTTTGTCCGGAATAGGGTGAGAGACAGGATGGAATGGTTAATCATTGTGTTGATATTGATGTTCGTTATTACGCCAGTGATGTGGCTTAGGCCAAGCCCCCAGCAGAAGCGGCAGATGGCTCTGCGTGAAAGTGCTCGGAAGCAAGGGGTGGCAATTAAAATGGATAAACCCCCGCTGCACCATTTTAGGGGTACCATGCCTGCGTACCGCTGGTACTATCCACAGGATGCGCCTGGGCCTACGTTTGTTTTGCTAAGAGAAGAAAGTGCCAGTGCTGCGCTTGAGCTTTACCATGCTGGGTGGCGGTGGCGTATCGCGCCGCTACGAGAGCTGCCTGATAACGCCACCGATCCTTTCAAGGCGCTACTTGAGCGTTTGCCTCAAGATGCGCTAGTGATCGAATCCACCCCCCACTCGCTCACCTTGTGGTGGTGGGAGTCCCAAAACGCCGAGCGCTTTACGACTTACCTGGGTGATTTTAATCAGCTAAGAAGTGCGCTCGGCGGGTTGTCAGATAGGCCTGTTAAGCCTTTGGGCGCTCAAAACGTAGGGCGCCACTTTTTTTAGCTCGGTCTTAACTAGATCTTAACTAGATCTTAACTACGCGGCGCGGCGATTAACCCTTCAGGCGTTGGGGCTGTCTTGGTCCCGCGCTTGCATGGCTAACCCGTTAGCCTCGATTACGCCAAGCCACTTATCCAGTTTGTCGAGCTCCTCTTCGCTCAGTCCTTCCATCATCTGTCTGCGCGCTTCGAGCACCACGCTATCTATTTGCTCTAGCAGAGGCATGGCCGCGGGTGTCAGGTAGATACGCTTGCTGCGGCGGTCATTATCACAGGCTCGACGCTCGACTAAGCCTTGCTCCTCCAGTTGGCCAAGGGTGCGTACTAGTGAAGGGGCTTCGACCCCAATAGCACGGGCAAGGTCGCACTGGGGATTGCCTTCTCCCAGTTTCCAGAGGTGGTAGAGCGTTACCCAGCGGGTTTGTGTTAACCCCAGAGGGGCCAATCTACGGTCAATGATAGAGCGCCACAAATGTGGCAAGCGTGCAATTCGAAAACCAATTGATGAAGCCATAGTATCTAGCTACCAGTAAGTGTGAGTAAACGAATTGTCATTAGCTGTACCGCTGAATGCAAGGTGTTCTAACATTCAGTTACTACTTGACGGCTCAGTATCGCTGTTTCTACCAGGAATAAATCGGCGTAAATTGAGTCCGCTTAGCCCGCTGGGGCTAATGGTGCTGTCGGCAATTGAGGCCTTACTGGGGTCGTCCGACACGGTAAAGCGGATTAAGCCTAACCGCTGACCGCCATCGGTCATGATGTCGACCCGCCACTCTCCCGAGGGGGCTGCGGGAAAGTTTCGTTTGTGACTCCACGCCCGGTAGCCTTGCTCTCGTCCACCATGAATTGATAACTCTACGGTATCCATCAGTGTTCCGTTGTGGTGCCACGCATGGTAAATCGTTTCGCTTAAACCGCGAGGAGCCCGTATGGCGGTATAGATGTATAGACCATTAGCTTGTAGGGCCAGTGGGGTGAGCGCAATAGAGCCCTGAGGTTCTCGTTGTTGAACGTTGAAAGCAGGTGAAAATGCACTACTGGTCATCCATAAGCTTGCTGGCGGTACCCAAATACGGCCCAGCCAGGCGGCATACGCCAGTATTATTGTTAATCCCAAAAATAGGCACCAACGTGTTAACGAGCGCTTTTTCAGTAAATGCCAAAAGCTAGGCAATGCAACCAGTACGGTTAATACAAGCGCTAGCTGTAGGCTTTGACGCGTGGTGAGGTGCAGCATGATTGGTAAGATCACCAGCATGACTAAAAAAACACACTGGGCATGGAAAAAAAAGTAGAGACTACGCCAGCGCCCGGCTAGCTTGTAGTAGAGCGGGTCTATAATTGATAGCGCCGCCATGCCCACTATCAATGCGGCAAATAGCGTTTGGCCACTATTCCAAACGGTAGTGATCAAAATAAACGGCAGGGTAAAGAAAAGCGTTTCTTGGTGGATCATCTGGGCGATAAACGTAGCAACGCCCCTTGGCAGAGCGGGGTGACCTCGGCTCTCAAGCCAACGACTAATCAGGCCTTCAGATATTAGCAGTAACCAAGCGAAGAGCAGCCCAAGTGCTAATACCACACCGAGCCATTGTTGGCGGTCAACCAGGAAAAAACTGCCCAGGCCAGCAGCAAACGCCATTGGCGGCCACATCCAGCTCCATGGTTTAAGGCGCTCGACTAAGCGTTCAATGCGCTTTTGCAGTGATGAAATACGCGAAGGGGTAAGTAGGTCGCTCATGGAAAATAACCCACAATAAAACAACATCATCGTTGGGTTTGAAGTGAAAGTCGATGTATGACGGCCCATCTCTTTTTAAGAGAACTGTTTTCTACTGAACGGAGCCTTCGGTGGTTAGTCATAGCCGCTAGGGCGTATTAGCCAAAAGTAAGGGGTTGACGTTCTTCAGTAACTCAACCAAGCTTACGCAATCAAACGACCGTATGAAATGCGTGGCGGGTGCAATACAAAGCGCCAGCCCGAACTTGTGGAGAGAGCGCGGATGATCTATCAAGGCAATGCCATCACGGTGGAGCGTCGTGATACCCAGGGTGGCAATGACATCGCAATGCTCACTTTTGATTTGAAAGGTGAGTCCGTCAATAAACTTTCCAGCGCTGTAGTCGCTGAATTGGGTGATGCTGTCAAAGCGCTTCAAGCCGAAAGCGGTTTGCAGGGCTTGGTTATCAGCAGTGGCAAAGAAGCATTTATCGTTGGTGCCGACATTACTGAGTTTCACACTCTCTTCGACAAGGGTGAAGAGTACTTGGTTGAGATGAACCTCAAGGTACACGATATCTTCAATGCTATTGAAGACCTGCCTTTCCCCACAGTAACGGCTATTAACGGTTTAGCATTAGGTGGTGGCTGTGAAGTGCTGCTAACCACTGATTTTCGTGTAATGAGCGAAAAAGCTAAAATTGGTTTACCTGAAACCAAGCTGGGCATCCTGCCTGGTTGGGGCGGCTGTGTTCGTTTGCCGCGCCTGATTGGCGCTGATAATGCCATTGAGTGGATTGCTGGAGGCACTGAAAACCGTGCTAACGCAGCACTTAAAGTAGGCGCAGTCGATGCTGTTGTAAGCCACGAACTTCTTGAAGAAGCCGCGCTGGACATGCTTGACCGAGCCAATGCCGGTGAGCTTGATTACCAAGCACGTCGTGAAGAGAAGAAAGCGCCGCTAAACCTCAATGCGATTGAGCAAATGATGGCATTTGAAACCGCCAAAGGGTTTGTGGCGGGTAAGGCTGGCCCACACTACCCAGCGCCGGTAGAGTCAATCAAGGTAATCCAAAAAGGCGCAGGGGAAACCCGTGCTCGCGCTCAAGCCATTGAGGCAAAGGCATTTGCCAAGTTGGCGCTGAGTAGCGTTGCCTTTAATTTGGTTGGTTTATTCCTTAATGACCAAGTAGTGAAGAAAAAAGGGAGTAAATACGAGAAGCAGTCGCAGCCGGTTAAGCAAACTGCTGTGCTGGGCGCGGGGATTATGGGCGGTGGTATTGCCTATCAAAGTGCGAGTAAAGGCACGCCCATCGTAATGAAAGATATTAACGATGATGCCATTGAGCTTGGCCTGAAAGAGGCACGCAAGCTATTCTCCAAGCAGGTAGAGCGTAAAAAGCTGACCACTGAACAGATGGCCGAAAAGCTGACCAATATTCGTCCTACGCTCTCTTACGGTGATTTCGGTAACGTCGATTTAGTCGTTGAAGCCGTGGTTGAAAACCCCAAGGTTAAGGATGCTGTACTTACCGAAGTTGAAGGAATGGTTAGCGAAAACACCATCCTTACCTCTAATACTTCGACAATCTCTATTAACCGTCTGGCACAAAACCTCAAGCGCCCTGAAAACTTCTGCGGTATGCACTTTTTTAACCCTGTGCACCGTATGCCGCTGGTGGAAGTTATTCGTGGCGAGAAGACCTCAGATGCTGCAGTGGCTGCAACAGTAGCCTACGCGCGTGCAATGGGCAAAACCCCCATTGTGGTAAATGATTGCCCAGGTTTCCTCGTCAACCGTGTGCTGTTCCCTTATTTTGGCGGCTTTAGCTTCCTGGTAGAGCAAGGCGCTGATTTCCAGCGTGTTGACAAGGTAATGGAGAAGTTTGGTTGGCCCATGGGGCCTGCCTACTTGCTGGACGTAGTGGGTCTAGATACTGCTGTGCATGCGAATGAAGTGATGGCTGAAGGCTTCCCAGATCGTATGGCGCGGGACGGTAAAACCGCTATTCAGGTGATGTACGATAACAAGCGCCTGGGCCAGAAGAACGATAAAGGCTTCTATGCCTATGAAGAAGACAAGAAGGGTAAGCCCAAGAAAGTTACCGACGAGCAAGCCTACGCGTTGGTTAAAGAGGTCGTTAAGGAGCAGAAAGAGTTTTCTGACAAAGACATTATTGCTCGCATGATGGTACCACTTTGCTTGGAAACTGTTCGTTGCCTTGAGGATGGCATCGTTGAGACCCCAGCTGAAGCAGATATGGCGTTGATCTACGGTATTGGTTTCCCTCCCTTCCGAGGTGGTGCACTGCGCTACATTGACGCAATGGGTGTTGCCGAATTTGTGAAATTGGCCGAAAACCTGGCGGATGAGTTAGGCCCGCTTTATGCGCCCACTGAGAAACTGCGTCAGATGGCTCAAAATAACGAGCAGTTTTATTCTGGCTCTCAGGCCTAACCACCACGCATAGGAGATATAAGATGAGTTTGAACCCAAGAGATATCGTGGTGGTTGACGGTGTACGTACCGCCATGGCAAAAGCTAAAAACGGTGCATTCCGCAATGTGCGCGCTGAGAATTTATCTGCTGCGGTGATGCAAGCGCTGTTTGATCGTAATGCTAACCTTGATCCATCTGAAGTAGATGATGTGATCTGGGGGTGTGTTAACCAAACTCTTGAGCAGTCAATGAACATCGCCCGTAACGCGGCGATTATGACCGGCATTCCCCGCTCGGTGCCTGCGCAAACAGTTAACCGTTTGTGTGGCTCTTCAATGACCGCGTTACATATTGCTGCGGCCAACATTAAAGCGGGCATGGGTGATTTTTACGTGATCGGTGGGGTTGAGCACATGGAGCACGTGCCCATGGCTCACGGTGTTGATGTTAACCCCGCGGCCAGTAAGTACGCCGCCAAAGCTGCGATGATGATGGGGCTTACCGCTGAGCTACTGGGTAAAATGCATGGCATTTCCCGTGAAGATCAGGACAAGTTTGGGGTGCGCTCTCATCAGCGTGCTCAGGCGGCCATGGAGAAAGGCTACTTCGATAACGAAATTATCGGTGTGGAAGGTCACGATCAGCGCGGCTTTAAAATCCTGTTCAAGAATGATGAAGTGATACGCCCCGAGGCAAGCCTTGAGTCTATGGCAAACCTCAAGCCAGTATTTGATCCCCGCAACGGCACCGTTACTGCTGGTACCTCGTCAGCGTTGTCGGTAGGGGCTTCGGCAATGGCCGTAATGAGCTATGAGCGTGCCCAGGCATTGGGGCTTGAGCCAATTGCTAAAGTGCTCTCAACGGGTGTTGCTGGCTGTGACGCTTCTATCATGGGCTACGGCCCGGTACCCGCGTCTAAAAAAGCGCTAAAAGCCGCTGGCTTATCTGCAGCGGATATCCAAACCGTTGAGCTTAACGAAGCGTTCGCGGCTCAGGGTCTACCGGTGTTAAAAGACCTTGGCTTCCTGGATGCTATGGACGAAAAAGTAAACCTCAATGGTGGTGCTATTGCACTCGGCCACCCGCTGGGTTGTTCGGGGTCGCGCATTTGTACAACGCTACTTAATGTCATGCAGCAGCGCGATACTACTCTTGGCCTTGCCACTATGTGTATCGGTATGGGGCAAGGGGTTGCGACGGTGTTTGAACGGCTTAAATAGACACGGCGCTTACTAACAAAACGGCACCCACGTGGTGCCGTTTTTTATTGTAGCGCTATTAGATGCAGTGTTGTTAAAGGCAGTTCTGTTAGATAGCTTGAAACGCGCTGCGATGAAAGTCAGCCGCCGCTTGGACTTCCGCAATGCCACAGGTATCGGGTACGGGAACGGTATTACCAGCGAGTACTGCAAGCACCGCTCTAGTACCGTTAGCCAGCGATTCCAGGTTATAGCCGCCCTCTAAAACGAAAACCAAACGGCCTCCACAGTGTTGTTCGGCTAGTTGTTGTAAGAAACCTGTCAGCGCCCCAAAGCCCTCGTAAGAAACATTGAGTGCTAAATCGTGCCAGTGTGGATCAAAGCCCGCTGAGACTAAAATAATATCGGGCTTAAACCATTCGGCAGCTGGTACCAGAATGTCACGAAACGCCTTGAGGTACGCCTCATCACCAGCCCCTGCAGGTAGTGGTACATTGATGGTAGTGCCTTCACCCAGGCCGGCTCCGACCTCTGTTAGGTGGCCTGAGCCTGGGTAGAAGGGCGCTGCGCGGTGTATGTCAAAAAACATCACATCAGGGTCGGCCCAAAAGATGTCTTGAGTGCCGTTACCGTGGTGGGCGTCCCAGTCAACAATCAGCACACGCTCGCAGCCTAAGGCATTGCGTGCATGAGCCGCCGCAATCGCGACATTATTAAATAGGCAAAAGCCTCTGGCGCGAACTGGCTCTGCGTGGTGCCCCGGTGGGCGTACCAGTGCAAATGCGCTCGTGGTGCGTTTCTCCATCACCGCCTCGACTGCGGCAATAGCTGTGCCCGCAGCAACTTCTGCTGCATCCACGCTACCTGGTGAAACCGCCGTAGTATCAACATCCAGCCAGGAATTTTTGCCCCTTAAGCTAATAATGTCGCTTAGATAGGAGGTGGTGTGTACACGAGCTAATTGTTCAAATGTGGCTGCTTTTCCTCCTTCAATTTGAAGGCCATCAATAGGTGATGTTTCAAGCAACTGCTGAATGGCTTTCAAGCGACCTGGATGTTCGGGGTATTTCCATGGAACAGGCAGTCCTGCGAGTAACTGTCGAATGCGTCTATCAATCCGCTCAGGCAAAAAATCCGCGTCAATATTAGGCTCATGAGCAAGTACGCGATCGTCATAAAAGGCGATGACTTTATGCATAATAGCTACCTGAAATACATGCGTTGGGTAATAGCAAGAGCGACGGTTGGTGAGAATAGGTGCTTTTATGAAACTGCCGTCTCGACATGCTTCTTTACAGTAAGGCAGGCTTAACAGGGTTATACAATGTGATTATCGACACTAAACGCTAAATATAGACGTAGAGGCTCTAACGAATAATACTTTTGCAATGACTCATTCAGATAATGCCTGCTTCCAGGCTGGCAGCCATCGATAACCCTAGCTCTTCACACTGGTCAAGAAACTCTGTGTGGAAATCCCCCTTACAGATAAGTGGGCCCTGTACCAACCTCCAGCGTAATCCCTTAGTGATGCTCTCAATCGCCCGGCGGGTTCCCGTTCCATCGTGGCCTGCTCGCACATAAAAAGTAAACGGAAGTCCCTCATTTTTATCCAGGCACGGGTAGTAGCATCGGTCGAAGAGATCCTTCGTCAAACCTGCCATGTATCCCAAGTTTTCAGTCGTGCCCAAGATGATGGCATCGGCTGAGTTAATGTCTTCAGGCTGTGTTTCAAGTGGGGTAAGAGAGAGCACTTCCACATTTTCTATTTCGGGATGAGAAGCGCCATTAATAATGGCCTGGAGCATTTTTTGAGTGTTGTCGGAAGGCGCGTGAGCAATGATGAGTAGCTTATTTATGTCAGACATGGAGACCTTCGAGCGGTTGCGCAGTAGCTGGGCTGATCTTATATTTCCAGGTTAATAGTAAGTGTTAGGAAGTTTGAGGCCAACGAAAAGACCCCACCGCATGGTGGGGCCACAAGCATTACAGTGTATGACTATGTGTGAAGCACTAGCCCATTATGAATGCGGATAGAAGTCAATCATGGGCCGCTTCTTGCACCCGAGTTCGACATGACCGTTTGCTAGGGTTGGGTAGCAGTAAGTTCAATAGCATGGCACAGAGTGCGCCGGGGATGAGCCCAGAATCGAACATGGCTTTGATACTATTCGAAGCGCCTGACAGTAGTTCTTCATGGGCAGGCAGGCCTATGGCCACTGACAGTGAGATACCGATGATCACCATATTCCGCTTACTAAAGGGAATGTGGCTTAGCATCTTGATACCGGCACTAATAATCATGCCAAACATGATAATGACGGCGCCGCCCAAAACCGCATTTGGGATACTGGATACCAGAGCTCCCAGTTTGGGTAACAGGCCGGCCACCAGCAAAAAGAAACCACCTATAGCCACCACGAAACGACTGGCTACGCCTGTCAGCGCAACCATGCCAACATTCTGGCTGAAACTGATTTGAGGGAAGGCGTTCAAGCAAGCTGCAAAGACGCTGGCCACGCCATCCGCCATCACTCCGCCGGAGAGTTCCTGCTCAGAGGGCTCACGATCCAGCCCGCCAGCAGTAGTACCAGCGATATCGCCGATGGACTCAGCGCATGTCACTAGGGCCAGCAACACCATTGGTAGGATCGCTGCCCAGTGAAACTCAATGCCTATAGCTAGAGGTCGGGGCAAGGTGAACCATGCCGCTTCTTTAACCTGAGAAAGATCCACTAAACCAGTGGTCAGTGCAGTGGCAAAGCCCGCTACCAGACCGATTAGCGGTGCTGCTTCTGCCCAAAAGCCACGAGCGAACTGATGGCATCCGAGTGTGACGGCGAATACTAGCCCTGCCAGCAAGAGATGGTAGGAGGCTCCGAAGTCAGGGGCATCGAAGCCTCCACCAGCGTAAGCGAAGCCCACGGGGAGCAGTAGGATCCCGATCATTAGCACAAAGGTGCCGGTGACCACCGGTGGGAAAAGGAAACGCACCCAGGGCAGGAAAACCCCAACCAAGGCGATGGTTACGCCTGCGCAAAGTGTGGCTCCCAAAGCTGCTGGCAGCCCTAAGTTGAGGGCTATAGGAAGCAGCACTGGTACGAAGCCGAAACTGGTTCCCATCACAATCGGTAGTCGAGCCCCTAAAGGGCCGAGCCCGAGAGCCTGCACCAGGGTGGCGATGCCGGATACGAACAGAGTCGCCTGGATAAGGAAAATAGTAATTTCACTAGGTAAGTCCATGGCTCCAGCGATGATCAGTGGCACGGTTACGTTGCCGACGAACATGGCTAGAACATGCTGTATACCCAAGGGAATGGCCCGTCTTAGAGGAGGCATCTCGTTGACATCGGCGCTGGCCGAGAAACGGTGATACCGGGGTGTATATTTAGACATGTAGGACTCCTTCGCGCAGGGGCGATGGCGGCAAGTTGTCATTATTAGTTGCCGATTTATTGGGAGTGCGTTGTTAGACAGGTTTTTAGAGGGCTCGCCAGAGCCGCTGGGCGGCAGCATGGTGGCGAGCCATCAGCGCGCTTAGGTCGAGGTCCGGGATTGCTCCGTCGATAACTCGCCAGTGACCGGCTACCATGACTCGATCGGCTCGGTGGGCGCCGCACAGTAGCAGGGCTGCCAGCGGATTTTCGGCGCCGGAAAAGCGTGGCTCATCGAGTCGGAAGAGTGCTAAATCAGCTTGCTGACCAGGAGCTAGACCACCGATGTCGGTACGGCCCAAGCAGCGGGCAGATCCCTGGGTAGCCCAACGAATCACATCCTCATGGCCGATCTGGTTGGGGCGGTAGCGCAGCCGACCGATCAGCATAGCTTGGCGCATCTCCTCGGCGAGATTGGAGTGATCGTTGGAAGCTGAGCCATCCACAGCGAGCCCTATTGGTGCGCCTGCACACTCCAGCTCCAAAGTTGGGCAGATTCCTGAGCCGAGTACCATGTTGGATGAGGGGCAGTGAGCTATACCTGTGCCAGCACGGCCCAGGCGTTGAATCTCCTCGTCGTTGAAGTGAATGCCGTGGGCCAGCCAGGTACGGCTATTTAGCCAGCCACACTCGTCTAGGTAATCGAGTGGCCGCAGACCGAACAGATTCTCACAATAGCGAGTCTCATCCTCTGTTTCCGCCAAGTGGGTGTGTAAGCGCACTCCTTCCTCTTTGGCCATCTCTGCGGTGGCTACCATCAGTTCGCGACTCACTGAGAAGGGCGAGCAGGGCGCCAACGCCACTGTCACCATGGCGCCCTCTTCACGCTGATGATAACGACGGATCAGACGGCGACTGTCATCAAGAATATGGGTCTCGTCCTGTACTACCGACTGGGGCGGTAGGCCGCCCTCGTCGCGACCTACGCTCATTGATCCGCGGGTTAGAGCGGCACGTACACCGAGCTGCTGGGCAGTTTCAACCTGCCGATCGATGGCTGTTTCCAGGGCGCCAGAGAAGACATAATGATGGTCGGCCACTGTGGTGCAGCCGGAAAGTAACAGTTCCACCATGGCTAACTCGCTGGCCACTGCAACTTGGTTCTCGTCAAGATTGGCCCAAACGTCATAGAGAGTCGTTAGCCAGGGGAAGAGTTCTTTATTGAGTGCTGCTGAGTAGGCGCGGGTCAGGGTCTGGTAAAAGTGGTGGTGAGTATTGACCAAGCCTGGCAGCAACACATGCTGGGATGCGTCGAAAATTTGGTCAACGGGGAGGCGAGGTTCTTGACCAAGGGCTAGGCGCTCGACAATAAGGCTATTTTGAATTACTACGCCATTCGCTGCAGCTGGGTCGGCACAGCTCAACGGCTGGCGAATCCAAAGGCGTGGAGAAGTGTTGTAGCTAGGGGAGTACGTCATGTAAGGCTCCTGAATAAAATAAACCCATCGCCAAGGGAAAAGGGTTACCCACGTAAGTGTGGTTCAGGTGCCTTACTACATGCCCCAGGGTGGGGGATTGCTAATTTATTGCTTTATTAGTCTTTAATAAGAAATTAGCTATGTCAAGTTATCCTCTGATTTTTAGCGTGCGATGACTGGTAGTCAATGGTCACAGAACGGACCGCCAAAGTGATCACTTTCCCGGTAGGAGTGCCTCATCTAATGCTTTTTATCAAAATTATCCCGCCTTCTTGTCGGCGGATTTCCATAGAGTGCCCTCCGGCCCCTTGAGAAATCACTGTTTCGCTTAGACCATTGTATGCATAAAACCAGTGATGCTAGTGTTCAGTGGGAAGAGCCCTATCCTATTACTTGCTCGCGGCTTGGGAAAGGCGGACTGTTAACCACCACTGTGACGAGAGTCTATATGCCTGATAATGCGTCTATCTATGTCTTTTACGATGCGGTTTGTCCTATCTGCCGTAATGACCGTGCCCGATTTGAGCGCTGGGCTGGCAAGCGTGCTGGCGATGTACAGTGGTGTGATGCCACTGAGCATCAGCAGGTACTGCGCGAAAAAGGAGTAGCGCTAGAAGCTGCGCTGCGTTCGCTGCATATTGAAAAGGAGGATGGCCATATCATCGAAGGGATAGAGGCCTACCAACTGCTGATGATGCGTATTCCTGTCTTGCGCCCTGTTGCTTGGTTAATTGGTCTACCTGGCATAAAAAGGGCGCTGCGCTGGTATTATGATCGATGGGTGCAGCGGCGCTTAAAGCGGGAAGGGCGCTGGTCTGATTAAGCTTAGTATTTAACAGGGAATTTAATGATGCAGCGACAGGCCAAATGGGTGCAGGTTATTGGAGCGTGCCTTTTAGCAGGATGGTTAGCTGGGTGTGCAGGACAGTCGGCGCCACCACAGCCGTCTACGCCACCGGTTGTACCACAGGCTGCGCAGGAGCAGTCTGGTATTGTTACAGGCACTATAACAGGTACAGGCACGGCTTCAGCCACAGACTGGGTGCCGCCGCTCTTCATCAGTCCCGAGGAAGAAGCAGCCTACTATGTGAGCCGGTTAGCGGACAAACGCTTCGTCTCCAGTTATGGCGGGCATGATAATCCCAGAGTTTGGTACATTGCCGCTGAGCGACTGGGGGAAATTGGTTTACCTGCCGTTCATTTACTACTTGCCCGGCTTAATACTCAAGATGAGTATGAGCTGATGCTAACGCTTTATGCTCTTCAGTTAGCTACGCAAGACCCACTGTTAATGGCTAGAACCCGTGGTGAATATATCCAGCTTACCGCTCCCCTAAACTTAGCGATGAACGCGCAAAACTTGCGCATTGCCAAGCAGTGGCAGCAGCAGCACGCTGCTTTACTGGATTCACTCTAGTACCTTAACTACCTTCAATAAGGCTAGCTAGGTATATGACATTCGCAGATTAGGAGAGCAAAATGGCATTTGCACTATCCTCAATGCAGGTCACAAGTAGTGCGTTTGGAAATCACCAGCCAATTCCTGGAAAATATACAGGTGAGGGTGACGATGTTTCGCCTCCGCTTGCTTGGCATGGCGCGCCAGATGGTACGCAAGGGTATGCCGTGATCTGCCACGACCCTGACGCGCCATTGGTAAAAGAGGGCAGCTATGGATTTGTCCATTGGGTGCTTTACAACTTGCCAGGGGATTTAGCTGAACTAACTGAAAAAACGGCGCTGGGCGCAACCGGTGCTAATGATTTTGGTAAGCAAGGCTATGTTGGGCCGATGCCACCAGAAGGGCATGGTTTACACTCATATTATTTTTGGGTGCTGGCGCTGGATCATCAAACCAACCTGCCTGAAGGTTTAACGCTTACAGAGTTATTAAAAGAGGTCGAGCCCCACCTGCTAGGCATGAACCGCTTAGTGGGAACGTATCAACGCGCCAGATGATATCTTAGGCTGGACATTTCGTTTTAGCCGTGTAGGCTCCTTCGCTTTCTTTGCCCAGTTGCGTTGGAGCTTTACATGAGTGATTTACCTAACTGTCCTGCCTGTGCCTCAGAATTTACCTACGATGATGGCCTGCAATACGTTTGCCCGGAGTGTGGTAACGAATGGTCGAAGGAAGCTGAGGAAGGTGCAGCGCAGGAGAGCTCGGGGATTCGCGACGCCAATGGCAATATGCTTGCTGATGGCGATACGGTTACTGTGATTAAAGATTTGAAAGTCAAAGGGAGCTCTCTGGTCGTAAAAGTGGGTACTAAGGTAAAAAACATTCGGCTAGTCGAGGGTGACCACGATATCGACTGTAAAATTGACGGCATAGGCCCTATGAAATTGAAATCGGAGTTTGTCAAAAAAGCCTAAAGCTAAAATAGGCAGCTTGAACGCCGCGAGTTTGAAAATAGATAGCAGAAAGTTAGATACCAAAAAATAGCCCCTTGATCTCAATGGGCTATTTTTTCGTGGTTTTCCTGCCTCATGTCTGGCTACCACATGTACATGCCTGACTATGCGGTGGCATTGGAGTGTTCCTGCGCTGCCACTAGCCGCAAACGGTGGTTCTAACAACAGTGTTTATCAGAGCAGTGGTATGAGCTGCCTGATTGTCCAGCACATCTTTAAAAACGCTGAGTTGTGCCTACTGTGCGACTTGTATCTGCTGCAAAGCCAACGATGCGTTTACCAGATGGTTTACGGCTGAATCCATACTTGCTTCCTAAATATCGTAGTGCCTTAAACGGTAGGGGCATTTAGTGCTCATCTGACGCTATCAGACGAATCTTGTCTATGTAAACAAATGAGTGAAGGTTATGCATAAGTAATAGTTTTTTTAAATGATAATGATTGTTGTTTTTGATGCTATCGGAGCCGAACGTGCTGTTATTTTGCATAAATTGATAACGATTTTGCTCTAGGGCTTCACATCAAATTTATACAGGACTAAAATGGTACCCAATTAACGGCGAAGCCCAAAATGACGGCAAACGGGAGTTCCAATGCTCAAGCTTTCTCGGCTGACAGACTATGCCGCAGTGGTAATGGCGCAAATTGCCCGCCATCCCAGTGCCTCGCATACGGCGGCTGATTTGGCTGGGGCGGTGCAGTTACCCCATCCAACAGTTAGCAAAACTCTCAAAATGTTGGTTAAAGCTGGTTTATTGGAGTCCCAGCGCGGTGCACAAGGGGGGTATCGATTAGCGCGCCCAGCATCGCATATTACGGCAGCTGATATTATCTCAGCGATTGAGGGGCCGGTCGCGATGACCGAGTGCAGCCAAGCAGAAGGCGAGTGCGAGCTAGCGGCGACCTGTGGTGTTGCAGATAACTGGCAGCGTGTGTCGCTTGCCATTCGAACCCTGCTTGAAAGCGTAACGTTGGCGCATTTGGCGGACACCACGCCCATTAAGCTGCCCGTTCAGCTGCCTATTCAAACTATTAATCTATCGGCTGCCTCTGCTTAAGCAGCGCAGCGATCTATAAATTGACGGCGAGCTAGCCTCGCCATCCAACTGCCCGGAGGGTATCACCATGGCAAGCGAAGAAATGGAACAGTTGGTGCGTCGCGATTACAAAGAAGGCTTTGTAACAGATATTGAGAGCGACACCCTGCCACCTGGCCTGGATGAAAACACCATCGCCTTTATCTCAAATAAGAAGGGCGAACCGGAGTGGATGCTTGAGTGGCGTTTGGATGCGTATCGTCAGTGGCTTAAGATGGAGTCACCTTCCTGGGCGCACCTGGATTACCCACCTATTGATTACCAGTCGATTTCCTATTTTAGCGCCCCTAAGCGTCCTGAGGATCGTCCTCAAAGTTTGGACGAAGTTGATCCCAAGCTACTCGAAACTTACGAGAAACTGGGGATTCCGCTACATGAGCGTGCCGCCCTTGCAGGGGTTGCAGTAGATGCGGTATTCGATTCGGTTTCGGTGACGACTACGTTCAAGAAAGAGCTGGCTGAAGCGGGCGTAATTTTCTGCTCTATCTCAGAAGCGATTCGTGACTATCCTGAGCTGATCAAGCAGTACCTGGGTACGGTTGTCCCGGTAGCGGATAACTACTTTGCTGCGTTGAATTCTGCCGTGTTCACCGATGGCTCGTTTGTGTTCGTGCCTGAAGGCGTGAAATGCCCGATGGAGCTATCTACCTACTTCCGTATTAATGCTGCCAATACTGGCCAGTTCGAGCGCACCTTGATTATCTGCGAGAGTCGCGCCCAGGTTTCTTATCTGGAAGGCTGTACCGCGCCGATGCGAGATGAAAACCAGCTGCACGCGGCGGTGGTAGAACTAGTGGCTCTCGATGATGCCTACATTAAGTACTCCACTGTTCAGAACTGGTACCCCGGCGATGAAGAGGGTAAAGGCGGCATCTATAACTTTGTAACCAAGCGTGGCGATTGCCGCGGCGCGCGCTCACGTATCAGTTGGACCCAGGTAGAAACTGGCTCGGCGATCACCTGGAAATATCCCTCGTGCATACTGCGGGGCAAAGATAGCATTGGCGAGTTTTACTCAGTCGCGGTAACTAACGGCCACCAGCAGGCGGATACCGGCACCAAAATGATCCACATTGGTGAAGGCACCCGTTCTTACATTGTTTCCAAAGGCATCTCGGCAGGTAAAAGTAACCAGTCCTATCGAGGTCTGGTCAAAATTGGCCCCCGTGCCAAGGGTGCACGTAACTTTACCCAGTGTGATTCATTGCTGATTGGCGATAAGTGTGGCGCTCACACCTTCCCTTATCAGGAAATTGGTAACAGCACTGCGACCATCGAGCATGAAGCGACCACCTCTAAAATCGGCGAAGATCAGCTGTTTTACTGCCAGAGTCGCGGCATCTCTGAAGAAGACGCAGTCAGCATGATTGTTAACGGTTTCTGTAAAGATGTATTCCAGGAGCTGCCAATGGAATTCGCCGTTGAGGCCGAAGCGCTACTCAATGTAACGCTGGAAGGTGCAGTAGGCTAAACCGCATCTGGTTCGTTGCTAATTGTTTTAAGAGCGTCGCATGGGCGACCCGAAAGAATTTAAAAGGCTTTTACTATGTTGCAAGTTAACGATTTACACGTCACCGTCGAAGGCAAAGAAATTCTGAAAGGCCTTACGCTCACCATTAACGCGGGTGAAGTGCACGCTATTATGGGTCCTAACGGCGCGGGTAAATCCACGCTGTCGGCGGTGATTGCCGGCAAAGATGGCTACGAAGTTACCCAAGGTACGGTGACTTTTGAAGGCCAGGATGTATTAGAAATGGAAATTGAAGAGCGCGCCCAGGCAGGGTTGTTGCTCGGCTTCCAGTATCCGGTGGAAATCCCTGGGGTAAAGAATATTTACCTGCTCAAATCTGCGCTTAATGCTCAACGCGTAGCACGCGGTGAAGGCGAGATGCCAGCCCCTGAGTTTATGAAGCTGGTGAAAGAGAAGCTTGGCTTTATGAAAATGGATGCCAGCTTCTTGCAGCGCGCCGTTAATGAAGGTTTCTCCGGCGGCGAAAAAAAGCGCAATGAAATCCTGCAAATGCTAGTGCTGCAGCCAAAACTGGCGATGTTGGACGAAATTGATTCGGGTCTTGATATCGATGCCATGAAAGTAGTCGCCGACGGTGTTAATAGCCTACGTGCTGACGAGCGCGCTATTTTGCTGGTTACCCATTACCAGCGCCTGCTCGACTACATCGTGCCCGACAAAGTACACGTCCTGGTTGATGGTCGCATTGTTAAAACCGGCGACGCTGAGCTTGCCAAAGAGCTTGAGGCCAATGGCTACGAAGGTATTGAGGAGTTTGTGGCATGAGCAATACGCAAACGTTTTTGGACACGCTAAAAGCGCGTAGCCAACAGCGCGGCGCTGAGCCCACCTGGATTGCGGCGCGTCGCCAAGCGGGCGCTGCACGCTTTGAAGCCATGGGGTTTCCTACTCGCCGTGATGAGGAGTGGAAGTACACCGATGTCCGTGCGATTGCTCAGGGAAACTTTGCCCTTGCCGACAACGCCGACTTTTCCCAGGCTCAAGCCGCAGCCCTTACGTTGCCACTGGATGCTTACCGGTTAACCTTTGTTGATGGTGTGTTCTCTGCAGCGTTATCGGATGTTGATGCACTGCCGGGCAGTGTTCAGGTGTTACCGCTTTCCAAGGCGCTTAGTGAGAACCATGAAGCAGTTGGGGGGCCGCTGGGCCGTTTAACGGGGGTCGATTTTTCTCCATTTTCAGCGCTTAACACTGCGTTTATGGAAGAGGGCGTGGTTGTTCGTATTGCGCCGGGCACTGTCGTCGAAAAGCCCATCCTGTTGCAGTTTCTATCCCGTTCAGGCTCACCAGTGATGTGCCATCCGCGCATTTTGGTAGAGGCGGCAGGGCGTAGTGAGGCAACGCTGATCGAGCACTACACCGGTGAAGCTGATGCGGCTAATTTCACCAACGTTGTAGCTGAGCTGATGCTGGATCGCGGGGCGATTTTGCACCACTACAAGCTCCAGGAAGCGCCCTTAGGTGATATGCATGTTGCAAGCATTCACGTGGAGCAGAGCCGTGATAGCCGCTATAGCTCTTACAATTTGAACCTGGGTGGCGCACTGGTGCGCAACGATCTTATTAGTGACCTAAACGGCCAGGGAGCGGAAACCAATCTCTATGGCCTGTTCTTTGGTCAGGGTCGCCAGCACGTGGATAACCACACCAAGGTTAACCATAACGCCCCGCTGACGTTCTCTAACGAAAACTATAAAGGCATCCTGGACGATCGCGCCCATGGTGTGTTTAACGGCAAAGTGTACGTTAAGCGTGACAGCCAAAAAATTGAAGGCTTCCAAAGCAATCAGAATCTACTGCTTTCAGACCGCGCGCATATTGACGCTAAACCCGAGCTTGAAATCTATGCCGACGACGTAAAGTGCTCTCACGGGACCACTACCGGCCAACTGGATGAAGAGGCGATCTACGCACTCCGTACGCGTGGTATTGATGAAGCGACAGCCCGTGGCTTGCTAACCTTGGCATTTGCAGGGGAAGTGCTTGAGAAAGTGGCGCTGGATGTGATTGCCGAGCGGGTTGAATTAGCTGTGGCAGGTAAGCTTCCGGAGCGCTTCAATCTGGCTGGGTTAGTGGAAGCCGCTGTTTCGCTTAACGACTAATTGAGGAGCTATCGATGTCCCATTCCGTAATTGAGAAGCCGTTAGCTCGTGCAAATGCCCCCTTTGATGTGGTCGCGTTGCGTGAAGAATTCCCGGTGCTAAGTCGAGAAGTACATGGCAGGCCGCTGGTTTATTTAGATAATGCAGCAACTAGCCAAAGTCCTCGGCAAGTCATCGAGGTTTTTGACGATTATTACTCACGCTACAATGCCAATATACACCGTGGTCTGCACACCTTGGCGGATGAAGCCACGGCAGCGTTTGAAGGTGCGCGCCACCGGGTGAAGGCGTTTCTCAATGCGGAAGATGCGCGCCAGATTATTTTTACTCGGGGCACTACGGAAGCTATTAATCTGGTAGCGCAAAGCTGGGGGCGTAGTCAATTAGCGGCAGGCGATGAAGTGCTGATTTCAATGTTGGAGCACCACTCCAACATTGTGCCCTGGCAGCTTTTGGCAGCTGAGCGTGGGTTCACGATTAAAGTGATCCCTGTCGACTCTCAGGGGGCGCTGGACATGGTGGCTTACCGTGCCCTACTAAATGAGCGTACTAAGCTTGTGGCGGTGAATCACGTCTCTAATGCGCTGGGCACCATTAATCCAGTAAAAGAGATGGCTGCCCTGGCACATCAGTACGGTGCGCTGATTTTGATTGATGGCGCTCAGGCTGCACCTCATCTAAAGGTTGACGTGCAAGCTATTGATGCTGATTTCTATGCGTTCTCTGGGCATAAGGTATATGGGCCTACCGGCGTTGGTGTGCTGTACGGTAAAAAGTCTTTACTAGAGGCTATGCCGCCGTGGCAGGGTGGCGGAGAGATGATTAAGACCGTCTCTTTTGATTTAGGTACGACTTACGCAGATATCCCGCATAAATTTGAAGCGGGTACACCCGCCATCGTAGAAGTAATTGCTTTAGGGCGGGCCATTGAGTGGATGGAATCGGTTGGTGTTGATGCGATAGGTGCTTGGGAAGGGGTGCTGCTGGACCACGCTACACAGGCCGTTAGCCAAATAGAAGGCTTGCGTCTTTTGGGTACAGCGCCCCATAAAGCGGGCGTGCTCTCCTTTGTAGTCGATGGGGCTCACTCTCAAGATATTGGTCTGCTAATTGATCAGTTGGGAGTCGCTATTCGTACCGGCCATCACTGTGCCCAGCCGCTTTTACACCATTTTGGTGTGGATGCTACCTGCCGTGCATCGTTTGCTGCGTATAATACCCTCGAAGAAGTGGATAGCTTTATTGAAGCACTCCAGCGTGTCATCGGTATGGTGCGTTAAGGGCAGTTATTTAAGGACGGTTATGGATATCGAGCAAGTCGCCAGCCTCGAACGAGGCCAGAAGCTGCCGCTCCAGCGCGATGTTGAAGCTATTGCTATACCGTTTGGTAAAACGGATATACTAGCGGAAGACAGTATAGTGAGTGTCATGCAAGCCAAAGGCAGCTCGGTAAGTGTTGGCTTTGAGGGCCGCCTCTATCTTATAGAGGGGCGGAACTTAGATGCCTTGGGGCTAGAGCCCTTGCCGCGCCCTACGCTGCCTGAAAGTGCTAGTGAAGAAGAGATTGAGCAATTTGTATGGGAGCAGCTTCGTACCTGTTTCGATCCTGAAATACCGGTCAATATTGTCGATCTTGGCTTAGTGTATGGCTGTCGCATAGAGCGTTTGATTAGCGGTGAACGAATGGTCACCATCCGCATGACGCTTACCGCCCCTGGATGTGGTATGGGGGATGTCATTGCCGCTGATGCGCGCAATAAAATTTTGGGCGCGCCACAAATCAACAAGGTGCATACTGAGATTGTCTTCAGTCCTCCCTGGAGTCGTGACATGATGAGCGATGAGGCCAAGCTTGAGCTCGGCATGTTCTAACCCCGGCTAGGGAGCAGGATGCATAGCACGTTGTTAGTTTTTCTAAAGCGTTTGTTGATGTCGCTAGCCGCATTTTTGCTGCTGGCGACATTACTATTTATGATCGGTAATGTTTGGGTGCTGGCCAGTACGGCGCGCTATATTGACAGCCGTGTGGAGGAGTGTCGTCCAAGCAATATAGCGATTGTGTTTGGCACCTCCCACTGGACGCGCAGTGGATTACGCAACCCCCACTTTCACGCCCGTATGCGCACGTCTGCGCGTTTGATCGAAGAGCAGCGGGTGAGCCATCTTCTGCTCTCTGGTGATAATCGTACTCAGGCCTATAATGAACCCCGCGCCATGTGGCGTGAACTTTCTCGCCGTGGTGTTCTGTCTCACCAAATGACCATGGACTTCGCAGGCTTTAGCACCTACGACACTCTGGTTCGCTCCCGTGATGTATTTCAACTCAATGAAGCGCTCTTGGTTACCCAAAGTTGGCACTTGCCACGGGCAGTGTTCATTGCCCGAGAGCTGGGTATGGAAGTAACAGGGTGTGTCGCTGAGGATGAGCGTACTGCGGGGGAGTGGCGTTTAGTCGTTCGCGAATGGGTGGCGCGAGTGGCCACCCTGGGAGATCTATACGTTTGGGGACGAGAGCCCTATTTCCTAGGTCCGGCAGAGCCCATAGAGCTGCAGTATGAAGATAATAGCCGCGCAGAAGACGCTGATCGTGCTGAGACTGTTGCTGAGATTATACGCCGTTACTACCAGCCTCTTAGAGGCCGTTAGCCTTGTTAACGGCGAGTCTTGCGCTTCTGCAAGCTATATAGCTCACGAATTAACTTCCGGCAACCTTGCATACACTCTTCCACAACCGGTTCGATAGGATCGGGGAGCGGATGGGTGAACAGTGTAGAAAGCGCCTGCATCAGTACGCGTTCTTGCTCCAGCAGCTCATTGATTAATACTTGACTATCATTGCCGACAAAGCTTTTTAGGCGGCTCCAGAGCCACAAAAAATCATCGCGCTCTACGTCTGCATCTCTGGGCAGCATTTTTAAATGCGCACGGGCAAGTTCCTGCAGCATACGCATCTGTTTTAGCCGCGCAGTATAGTGCGGTTTTAATGCGTCGCGCAGCGAGGGGCGCAGGCGTTCAATATTATCCTGGAAATAATCAATACTATCAGCCAGCGCTTCCAGCACGCTGTCCATCGCCACTTGGCGATTGTCGAGAAACATGAGCGTCTACCTCCTTCGGTGACGCAGATTGTGGGGGTGGCAGCAATGATTTGCCACCCCTAAAGACGATTATTTTTACATTTTACCCTTAGCCTTTAGGCTTGGGCGGTGCTTTGCGTGCGGGGGTGGCATTTTTTTCGATATGTTCAATGATCATACCTGCAATATCTTTACCTGTGGCGCTCTCAATACCTTGTAAGCCGGGCGAGGAATTCACCTCCATAATCACGGGACCGTGGTTGGAGCGTAACAGGTCAACACCGGCGACCCTTAAGCCCATTGCCTTTGCTGCTCGGATGGCCGTTGAACGCTCCTCGGGAGTAATGCGAATCACGCTAGCAGTGCCACCCCGGTGGAGGTTAGAGCGGAACTCTCCCTCAGCTGCCTGACGCTTCATGGAAGCGACTACCTTATCGCCAATCACAAAGCAGCGAATGTCGGCGCCACGTGCTTCTTTAATGTACTCCTGCACCATAATGTTAGCCTTCATGCCCATAAAGGCTTGAACCACCGATTCGGCAGCTTGGTTGGTTTCGGCTAATACCACGCCAATACCTTGGGTGCCTTCTAACAGCTTGATGACCAGAGGGGCGCCTTTCACCATAGTGATTAAGTCAGGAATATCGTCAGGCGAGTGCGCAAACCCTGTAATTGGTAAGCCTAGCCCTTTGCGGGAGAGTAGCTGCAAGGAGCGCAGTTTATCCCGAGAGCGGGTAATGGCGACCGAGTCATTGATAACATAGGTGCCCATCATTTCAAACTGGCGCAGCACCGCGCAGCCATAAAAAGTCACTGAAGCGCCGATACGGGGGATAACCGCATCAAATGGCTCAATTTCAGCGCCTTTATAGTGAATTGATGGATGGTGCGAGGTAATGCTCATATAACAGCGCAGCGTATCAACAACGCGCGCAGTATGCCCCCGCTGCTCGGCAGCCTCGATAAGGCGGCGAGTTGAGTATAGGTTGCGGTTACGCGAAAGCAGGGCAATATGCATGCAGGGCTCCGGGCCAAGAGGATAGGCTATTCATCATTAGTTTAGGGCTCGCCGTGCAAAAATGCAGCGCCGGGGGCTACTAGTAAGCGACGCATGGCGCGTCTACCTAGCAGCATGGCGTGGCGCATGTTGCTACGGTCGGTTAGCGTTAGCTCAACCGGAAAGTTTAATTCGCCCAGTTGCATCGGCGTGCGGATAACATAGCGCCATTCACTGTGGCCATTAGAGCTTGTTACCCGGCGCCTATCATGTAGGTGAAGGCTATAGCGGTGAGCTGGCGTATCTGGGCCACCGCTGTGAGTAATAAAGCTTACCCATAACTGACCTTGGGCATCTTCGTGAGTTTCGATCTCTTCGGCATGTAGCGCAGAGGTACGCGCGCCGGTATCGGCTTTGCAGCAGAGGTGAAGCCCTAACTCAGGTAACGTCACCATTTCTCGGCGGCCGATGACTGCTTTGGCCTGGTAGGGTAATTCCTTCACGACTCACTCCTTGCTAGTAATTCTAAAAAAGTTACACATGCATTAAGCACGGGGCAACATGCCAGTTAAGCGCTGCTGAATAGCTGACCCCGCCGGCGCATCACGAAGAGCCATCATTACGGGTAAGCGTAGGCGAGGTATCAAGGCGATATCGCGTACGACCGCTGCAAAGTTGCTGCGCTCATCTTCTGCTAGACGTCGCAAAAAGAGAGGTAAACGTTCGGCATCTTCCAAAAATGGCCAGCCTCGCCCTGCAATTGCCGCCAATAGGTCAGGTCCACAGGCCTCGCTGTCACTGAGTAGACTGGTGTACCAATCACCAGCTTTAGCGCTTGAGGTACTGCCAATGGCACGTACGCAGGCGCATACTGTTTCCAGATCTCCGTCACTCGCCGCCTGCTCGCCGCGCTCACAAAATGCATTTACCAGCGTCTCGGTAAGTGGCCGATGTTCCAAGCAATAGCATAGCGAATGAATAACGCTAGCGGGTAAATGGGGGATTCTCTGTGCCAGGGCGTTGGCCATGGTGTCGTCAAGGCGCACGCTAAAATCTGCAATGCCTTGCAAGCCCAGTGCTTGCCAGTCAATCTTTTGCTGACCGGTCAGATAGGCTTCTACAGGCTCTAGGTGCTGACTGGCTGGTAAACCCAGCGAGAGCGTGGCTTGAGCGTTTAGCATGGCCTGAAAATTTGTATTAGGCGTGAAGGCGAGGGGATTATCCTTCATTAAATGATCTACGTCTGCCGTTTCTTGATGCTCTGTCTCATCAGCGCCCATATTGGCAACGTTGCGGCCTAAGGTGTCTAGCAATCGGTTAATAAAGCCATCGCGTGGGGCTGGCGAGAGCATGCCTTGTTCATCTAGCGGTAGTGCCAAGAACCAGATAGCTGGCTCCGGCATGTCACCTAACCGGAATACGATGCCAAGGCGCGCCTGGTGTTGCCAGGGTTCAGGCCAAGCATGTGCGCCGCTTTCAAAAGTTCGTAGCGTTTCACGAGGGCAGGGGGCAACGCGCCTCCCCATGTGATATAGAGAAACATCTGCACCGCTGCGTGTAAAAAACTCATCAAGGGACTGAATTGGTTGCATAACACCCTTCCGTATTTCAAGCCTGCACTCTACCTTGCTGGTGTAGCAGTGTCAGCCGTAATAGCTGATAAATCACAGCTTTATTCATCGTTTGGTTAAAAAATGATCAACTTCGCCCAAGCCACATGGGAGTAGCGGCTGCGGCACCTTTCCATAGTTTATCCACAGCCTCTTGCAGGTTTTCTGTGAATCTGTGAATAACCTTTTTTCATCACAGTCTGAGTGGCAAGTTGTTCACAGAGTTGGGATAATATGCACATATCCATGACGACTTTTAAGGTGCCTATGAGCGTCCATCAACAGCTACAAACCGCACTTCTTGAACTTGAAGCCGCCATGAAGGCCGCCAATTTATGGCGCACGCCTACACCTGATGCAGAGGCATTTGCCAGCCAGGAACCCTTTTGTATCGATACGATGACGCTGCCTCAGTGGATACGCTACGTATTTATCGTTCGTTTAAATGCATTAATCGAAGCCAATGCTGCCATGCCAACTAAATGTGAGATAGCGCCTGCAGTGGCTGCGTATTTAATGCAGGAGAAAGTGCGTGTTAGTGATCAGGTGCTGGTAGTGCGAGCCGTTGAGAGAGTTGATCAACTCGTCACGGATAATTGATTTGAACGTTCGTAATTGATCTTAAGTGTACTGCCTGCTCAAAGCAAAATGCCCAGCTCACGCAAACGTGGTCTGGGCATTTTTTTACAGCGGCTACATGACAACTAAGTGACTACAAGAACGCTGTGACTACAAGAACGCTGTGACTGCAAGAGCGCTAAATGGCGCTTTTAAAAACGGTAGCTGATCCCTGCCATTACAACAACGGGGTCAATTTCTACAGTGCCAGCAGCCTGGCCATTAATTTTCGCATCTGTATCAATATCGATATACCAAGCAGCGGCGTTAAGCGCCCAGTTATCATCAATGAGTAAGTCGACGCCTAGCTGACCAGCGACGCCCCAGGAGTTATCTAAGTCTAAGTCGCCAATTGCCAGGCTCTCGTTAGAGAAGCGCGTGTAGTTAATACCTACGCCAGCATAAGGCTGTACTCGTGAGTCAGTGCCGCCCAGAGGGTAGTACTGCAGGGTAAGGGTGGGGGGTAAGTGCTTGGTGGAGGCTAGGTTGTCGCCATTTAACTCGATATCGTGCTTGAACGGTAGCGCTGCCAGTAGCTCGATGCCGACTTTATCGTGAAAGCGGTAGCCCAAGGTAAAGGCAAAATCAGTTTTGTTCTGAACATCAACCGAGAAGGCTCCATCTGCCAATGTGCCGTTATTACTTTTCGGGGATACCTGCGCCACACCCACACGGGTGAAAAAGTCGCCGGCGCCATAAGCGAAGGCTTGGCTGCTGGTAGCTAGCGTAGCTGCTGCGAGGCCTGCGGCAAGTAGGGTAGGTACAGTACGATGGCGCATAGCGTTGCTCCTGGCGGTTTAAGTCATTTAATTAAAAGGTCATATCATGATGGAGAGTTTACCGAGTCGTGGAAGAGCAGTTATTGACCTAGGGCAAAGAGCGCTAAGAAGTACTGTAAAAAGGATGGCTAATATATGTTTTTAATCGACTATGGCTATCAAAGAGCTTGCACGCAGCATAGGCAGTTTTTTCCAACTGCTAACTGAGCTGCACGAGGCTGTTCGGAGTGGCTGAAGAGGTTGCCAAGGTGGTGATGGTGTCGCAGAAACGAATGAGACCTTCCCGAATAGTCGGGAAGGTCTCATGGTCAACGATTGTTTGGCTATGTCGAGTGCATCAACCGCACGCGTCTACCGATCGATATGCTTATACTCACCCGCGTCAGCAGTCATATTGCTCACCAAATATTGCGCTAGGTAGGCCCAATAGCAACCCAACCAGTCACTCATGTCAGAGGCGCCAGTGCTGGCCGCCTCCCGGCAATATGAGGTCACTACGTTCAGTGGCGAAATTGAGACGTCAACAAAGCTGGCGAGCCTATTCGGCCGTTGCCAGCAAGCTGGCGTTGCCACCCGCCGCAGTCGTATCGATGCACAGATGGCGTTCCACCACGTAGCGATCTGGCGAAATGGTCTGGGTCTCGAGCGGTATAATGGCTCCGTCGCGCTTAGCCAGCGCAATTCGTAGCTCACTCGTCCAATCGCTGGCACCAGCCGCGGCTACCGCCGCAATGCCTTTGATCTCGCTGAGCGTCGAGGCGGAGACACTTCCATCAAGCCCGGCCACTGGTGCGCCGGCATCAATCAATGGTTGAACTGCTTGAACCGCGCCTGGCGTGACGACAACCGCTGCACAGCCGGTGCCGAGGGCCTGAGCAGCCTGGGCAATAGCGATGTCCAGGGTCGGTCCTAGGCACAAAATCACTCCCTTGGGATACATCGCCAAACGGTTGCTTTCCCCCGTCGGTCCCGGCAATGTCTGGGGCGTCATATCCAACGCTGCCGTTTCGGCAAGCGCCTTGCGGATCACGCCGCCTTTGCCGGAGAGCGCTTTGCGCAGCACCTCGATCCGATTAGGGCGTACCGCCCAGTTACGCGAATCCAAGCCCTTGAAGGCCGACTCCAGCTCTTGGAGTGTCACTGCATTTCCCTGCGGCGCGTCGCTGTGCTCAGCGGCGGCAGTTCGGCGGAAGCGAGTGATATAGAGTGGTCCGCCAGCTTTGGGCCCGGTGCCAGAGAGGCCTTCGCCGCCGAACGGCTGAGAGCCGACAATGGCACCGATCTGGTTGCGATTGACGTAGACGTTGCCAACATGGATGCGCTCGACGATCTGCTGCACGCGGTCATCAATGCGGGTATGCAGGCCGAAGGTCAGCCCGTAGCCCTTGCCATTGATATCGTCGACGACCTTGTCGATGTCGCGCGCCTTGAAGGTGGCCACGTGTAGAACAGGGCCGAAGATTTCACGTTCGAGATCTTCAATTCCCCCAACCTCGATTACCGCCGGGGTAACGAAGGTGCCGGTGGTTGGCACGGATAGCTTCTTCAGCACCTTGCCCGCTTTCTCGTGGGCGGCTACGTAGTCGCTAATTTCGGCCTGGGCATCGGCGTCGATCACGGGTGATACGTCGGTGTCGGTGTTCCAGGGGTCGCCAATGGTGAGCGCGTCCATGGCGCCATAGAGCATGTTGAGCAACCGGTCGCGGGCCTCTTCCTGGACATATAGCATGCGCAACGCCGAACAGCGTTGGCCAGCCGACTGGAAGGAGGAGATCAGAATATCGCGCACCGCCTGCTCGGTCAGCGCCGTGGAGTCCACAATCATGGAGTTAAGACCACCGGTCTCGGCGATCAGCACCGCGTTGGGACCTGCGTTCTCCGCCAGGGCTTTGTGGATGATCTGTGCGACCGGGGTCGAGCCAGTGAAGCAGACACCCGCGATACGCGGATCGCTAGTCAGCGGGCCACCCACCGTTGGGCCATCGCCAGGCAGCAACTGTAGTGCTGCTTCCGGCAGGCCCGCTTCACGCATTAGCTCTACCGCTCGGGCGGCGATCAGCGGCGTTTGCTCGGCGGGCTTGGCGAGTACCGCGTTGCCAGCTACCAAGGCTGCCGCGATCTGACCGGTGGTAATCGCCAGTGGGAAGTTCCACGGGCTGATACAAACGAAGATGCCGCGGGCGCTGCCGGGCTCTTCTGCTTCCAGGCGCTCGCCTTCGTTGGCGTAGTAGCGCAGGAAATCCACGGCCTCACGCACTTCAGCGATGCCGTCAAACATCATCTTGCCAGCTTCTCGCGTGGTGATAACGGTCAGCTCAGCGATGTGCTCCTCGTAGAGGTCGGCAGTGCGGCGCAATACCTCTGCACGCTCGGCCACGGGGCGCGTCGACCATTCACGGAAACCTGCCTCGGCAGCGTCAAGGGCAGTGGCTACCTCTTCTGGGGTGGCCTCATGCACCTTACCAATGACGCGCTTGCCGTCGGCGGGGGACAGGGCATCACGCGCCGGGCCTTGGGGGGCGGGGTTACCCACCAACATGGGGCCTGCTGTCCAGGTAGTGTCTGCAAACGCTCCGCGGGCGTTGAGCAGCGGCAGGATAGAGGCCGGTTCGTTGATGCGGTAACCCTTGGAGTTCTTGCGATCCGGCGCAAACAGTTCGCCGGGTTGGCGGATCAGTGGGCTTGAGACGTCGTTGCCGAGCTGCTTGAACCCTTCAATCGGATCCTTTGAGACTTCACTGGGCGGAATAGAGCTATCCACCACCTGGTTGACGAACGAGGAGTTTGCACCGTTCTCTAACAGGCGGCGTACTAAGTAGGCCAGCAGGTCACGGTGTGCACCGACCGGGGCGTAAATGCGGCAGTGCGTGCCTTCTGTCTCTTTAACGATGTGGTGCAGCGACTCGCCCATGCCATGCAGGCGCTGAAACTCATAGCTGTCCTTGTCGCTGCCCGCCATTTCAACGATAGAGGCACAAGTGTGAGCGTTGTGAGTGGCGAACTGCGGATAGATACGGTCGCGACGGTCGAGCAGCATCTGGGCGCAGGCCATGTAGCTGACGTCTGTATTGACCTTGCGCGTGAAGACCGGGAACGTCTTCACACCCATCTCTTGAGACAGCTTGATCTCGGTATCCCAGTAAGCGCCTTTCACCAGACGCACCATGATCTTGCGGTTAAAGCGCTCGGCCAGTTCGTAGAGTGCTTCAATCACTGGCGCGGCGCGGCGACCATAGGCCTGCACCACGACGCCAAAGCCGTCCCATCCATCCAAGCTGGGGTCGGACATCAGTGCCTCAATCACGTCGAGGGAGAGATCCAGACGGTCTTGCTCTTCGGCGTCGATATTGAAACCGATATTGGCCTTGGCTGCTTGCTGCACCAACTCTTTGGCGCGCGGCACCAGCTCTGCCATCACCGTGTCGCGGTGGGTGTATTCATAGCGCGGATGCAGCGCGGAGAGCTTCACCGAGATGCCGGGGCTGCCACGCACATCACCTCTGGCCTGCTCGGCAATTGCAGTGATCGCTTTGGCATAGGCTTGGTGATAGCGGACGGCGTCCTCATCGGTACGTGCTGCTTCGCCTAGCATATCGTAGGAGTAGGTGTAGCCCTGTTTCTCCAATTCGCGGGCATTCTTCATGCCTTCTTCGATGGTTTGGCCGAGCACGAATTGGCGGCCAAGGATCTTCATTGACTGACCAACGGCTTTACGCACCACTGGCTCGCCCATGCGGCGTACCAGGCCGCGCAGCGCCCGCGTCGGACCTTTAGGGTCTTCTGCTAGTACCTTGCCGGTGAGCAGCAGCGCCCAGGTCGAGGCGTTGACCATCGATGAGGAGGACTTGCCCAGGTGTGCGCCCCAGTCGGAGGGCTCGATCTTGTCGTGGATCAGGTCGTCGATGGTTTCTGCGTCGGGCACGCGCAGCAGTGCTTCTGCAAGACACATGAGGCCGACGCCCTCGGTGGTCGAGAGCCCGTACTCGGCCAGGAACGCCTCCATCATAGAGGGCGATCTTTCCTTGCGCACGCGCTCTACATAGTTGGCGCCAATAGCGGCAACCTTTTTGCGGTCACCCTCCGACAGCTTGATACGCTCAACAAGCCCGTGCAGCACGTCTGCCTCATTGGCATCGTAGTTATTGCGAATGCGTGAGCGTAGATCACTCACGTTGCTATGCAGATGAGGATTGGCTTCGTTCATACTGGGTCTCTCCTTGCTAGCCGAAACGTAGCGTTGATGCGTCGGCCAGGGTGTAGTCGTTCTTTTAAGCGTGCCAAAAAGGTCAAACCGATAGAGGGCTCCCGCGGGAGCCCTCTCTATACGTTGAATGTGCTCTGTGGTGTTAGCGAGTGATGTGCTGATACTCACCAGAATCGGCAGTCGCGTTACTCACCACCATGATGGCGATGAAAGAGGCGATGAAGCCAGGAATGATCTCGTAGATACCAGGGCCACCCATAAATTCACCGTTCCAACCTAGCGCAATCCAGATCATGACGGTGGCAGCACCTACCACCATGCCAGCGATGGCGCCATTGCCGTTCGTACGCGGCCACATCAGCGACAGAATAATCAGCGGTCCAAACGCCGCACCGAAGCCTGCCCAGGCGTTACTGACCAGCCCAAGCACTTGGGAATCTTCGTTAGATGCAATCACAGCGGCAACGACACCTACCAGCACTACACAGACACGGCCTACGGCTACACACTGCTGCTCGGTTGCGTTCTTGTGCAGGAACAGGCGGTAGAAGTCTTCAGTTAGTGATGACGATGCCACCAGAAGCTGACTGGAAACGGTGCTCATAACCGCTGCAAGCAGGGCGGCATAGAGGAAGCCGGTGATCAGCGGATGGAACAGCAAATTAGCGAGGACAATAAAGATCGTTTCCGGATCCTGAATATCCAGGCCGTTACGGATTGCATAGGCGCGGCCAAAGATACCCAGCGAAACGGCACCGATTAGGGAGATTAGCATCCAGCCCATGCCAATGTTGCGGGCAATAGGTACATCCTTCAGTGTTCTGATAGCCATGAAGCGCACAATAATGTGCGGCTGGCCGAAATAGCCCAGGCCCCAGGTAACGGCAGACAGCCAGCCGATAAAGGTCAGTCCCGACGTCCATGATAGTAGCGTGGGATCGACGCTATTGAGTGTCTCAGACGCTTGGGAGAACCCACCACCACCTTCACCAAATAGCACGACCGCTGGCATGATCACCAGTGCCAGCATCATGATGCAGCCTTGCACGAAGTCAGTCATGCTCACCGCTAGGAAGCCGCCTACAACAGTGTAAATAAGCACTACACCGAGAGTGATCATCACACCCATGGCGTAGTTGCTCATATCGCCGAAGTTATAAATGCCGGAAAATGCGCTTTCAAATAGCTTACCGCCGGCCACTAAGCCTGATGCTGTGTAAACCGCGAAAAAGATAACGATAACGATCGCGGAGACGGTTCTAAGCGACATAGACCGAGTCGGAAACCGGTTGGCCAGGAACGCTGGAATGGTAATCGCGTTACCATAGTGAACGGTTTGTTCACGAAGGCGCGGTGCAACGAGAACCCAGTTGAAGAAAGCACCTACAAGCAGACCGATACCAATCCAGGCTGAGCCTAAGCCCGATACAAACATTGCGCCGGGTAAACCTAGCAGCAACCAACCGCTCATGTCCGAAGCACCCGCCGACAGGGCTGCGACTTTTGGACTGAGGGTACGGCCACCCAGCATATAATCTTCAGATGAAGAGGTGGATTTGCGCATCGCATAAATACCAATGGCGATCATGAGCGCAAAGTACGCGATTAGACTGATCCAAACACCTATAGCCATGAAACTTCTCCAGTTCGTCAGAACGGGGCTAGATTTTGTACGAAAAATGCCTGCATTAGCTGACTTTTCGTACAACCCTAACGCCGACAGGTTCAGCGCAGTTACCGTGCATAATCGGGTCGTATGCAGACTTCGGTAGTGGCGCGGTTTTTTTTGTTAGCCCTTTATATTCACGTTACTGGCTCCGGAGAGCGCCCGCTAAGAAGGCAGCTGCCACGCATGCGCAGTTGATTGGCTGCGAATGCAATGGCAATCCCTGTATTATTTTCCGCCATAAGATAGCTTCCTGTTCAGAACTTCAGGTTAGTAATGCTCGATGAGCTGATTACTCATCGCCAAGCGCCAACAGCGACGCATTCCCGCCTAACGCAGCGGTGTTATTAGTAATCGTTTTCTCTGTCACAAAGCGCGTCAAGTAATGAGGGCCACCGGCTTTAGGGCCTGTGCCTGAAAGACCTTGGCCACCAAACGGCTGAACGCCCACCACCGCACCGATAATATTGCGATTGATGTACACATTACCTACTCGCATCTTCTGTGCTATTTCAGCGGCAAAGGATTCGTTGCGGCTGTGCACTCCAAACGTCAAGCCGTAGTTGCGACCGTTGATGTCATTAATGACTTTATCGAGCTCTTTGGCTTTGTAGCGCACTATGTGTAATACCGGGCCGAATTGCTCGCGGGTCAGTGCGTCAATGCTGTCGATCGTAAAGGCGACAGGGGCAACAAAAGTACCGTTTTGAGTGTGCTCAGCGGCCATGGTGGTTTCTGCCACTAAGCGGTTTTCACCCTTTAATGTGTCGATATGAGCCAGCAGACCTTTACGAGCATCTTCGTCGATAACGGGCCCCACATCGGTACCTAGGTCGCGCGGGTCGCCAACGCGCAGTTCATTCATGGCGCCTTTGAGGATTTCAATGACGCGATCAGCAACATCATCCTGAAGGTAAAGAACTCGCAGCGCGGAACAGCGCTGCCCGGCGCTCTGGAATGCAGATTGAATTACATCCACGACGACTTGTTCTGGCAGGGCAGTTGAGTCCACAATCATGGCGTTCATGCCGCCCGTTTCAGCGATGAGCGTGGGCAGAGGAGCATTTTCCCGCGCCGCCAATGCGCGGTTGATAATCTGCGCAGTGTCGGTGCCGCCGGTAAACACCACTCCGGTAATCCGTGGGTCAGAGGTCAGCACGCTGCCCACGGTCGGGCCATCGCCTGGCAACAGCTGAACAACATCGCGGGGCATGCCTGCTTCGTAAAGCAGTTCAATGACGCGATGGGCCACAATTGAAGTTTGCTCTGCAGGCTTAGCTAGCACCGTGTTGCCAGCGACGGCGGCTGCAACTACCTGACCGCAGAAAATGGCAACGGGGAAGTTCCAGGGGCTAATCGCCGCGAATACGCCTTTGCCACCAAAGATCAAGCGATTGGACTCCCCAGTAGGGCCAGGAAGCGTCACAGCTTCGCCAAAATCTTCTTCAGCGCGCATGGCGTAGAAACGGCAGAAATCAACCGCTTCTTTGATTTCATCAACGCCATCGGTGAGCAGCTTGCCGCCTTCCCGTGAGCATAATGCCATCAGTTCTGGCATGTGCTCTTCCATCAAATCACCAAGACGACGCACGATCGCAGCACGTTCGGCCACAGGTGTCGCATCCCAGCGGGGAAACGCTGCCCAGGCGGCGTCCAGTGCTTTGGTCGCTTGCTCTTTGCTGGTCCACTGCACGCTGCCCACGGTTTGACGGCGATCAAATGGGCTAGTCACGCTATGGGTATTGGCGGCGTCGTCAGCCACATCAAAGGCCAGTAGCGGCTTAGCGGGGTATTGCCTATCCATAAACGCGGCCATCTTTTCCATCAGCGGATAGTAGTGGCTGCGTATATTTAGGTTCACTCCGCGGGAATTACGTCGTTTTGGCCCGTAAATGTCTTTGGGCAATGGGATGTTCTGGTTAGCCAGGTTTTTCTGCTGGCGAAGCGTTTCTATTGGGTGCTTGCACAGCCATTCAACCGGTACGTCCGGATCTACTAGCTGGTGAACGAACGATGAGTTTGCGCCGTTTTCCAGTAGGCGGCGAACCAAGTAGGGCAGCAGATCTTTATGGGCGCCCACTGGAGCGTAAATGCGGCAATAGGTGCCTTTAGGTGCACGCTCAAGAGCGGCGTCGTATAGGGCTTCGCCCATGCCGTGCAGACGCTGGAACTCAAACGGGCGGCTATCACGGTTGGCAAATTCTAGAATCGTAGTGATCGTGTGGGCGTTGTGGGTAGCGAACTGCGGAAAAATGCGCCCTCTGGTGTCTTCAGAAAGTAGGAATTGCGCGCAGGCAAGGTAAGCCACATCGGTGCCCGCTTTACGGGTAAATACCGGGTAGCCGTCAACACCAAGCTGCTGAGACTCTTTAATTTCGGTATCCCAATAGGCACCTTTCACCAAGCGCAGGGGAATTTCGTCTCCCTGCTGGTCGGCTAGTCGGTTAATGTAATGCAATACTGGTAGTGCACGTTTTGAATAGGCCTGGATGACTAAACCGAAATGCCCCCAGCCTTTGGCTGCCGTACTTTCGTAGACGGCCCGGAATACTTCCAGTGAAAGCTCAAGCCGATCGACTTCTTCCGCATCAATAGTGACAGCCACGTCTAATGCACGGGCCTGGGTAACGAGCTTAATAACGGTATCGACCAGTTCAGCAAGTACCTGTTCACGACGACCAAACTCATAGCGAGGGTGCAACGCAGATAGCTTGATGGAAACAGACGGTGCAGGTGTATTGTCGCCAAGGGTTTTGCAGGTTTTGCCTACTTGTTCGATAGCGCGCGCGTAATCATCAAAATAGCGTTTGGCATCGTCACGGGTGCGGGCAGCCTCACCCAGCATATCGTAGGAGTAGGTGTAGCCTTTATTAAACAGTGGCTTTGAACGCTTGAGTGCTTCGTTGATGTCGCGCCCTAATACAAACTGCTTGCCCATGATCTTCATCGCTTCGTACATGGCGCGGCGAATAACCGGTTCGCCCATGCGGTTAACCATGCGATTAATGAAGTTGGCAGGCTGCCCTTCTTTGGGGTGATCCATCTTGAGTACGCGACCGGTCATCAATAAACCCCAGGTAGAGGCATTGACCAACCAGGACTCACTTTTACCTACGTGGGACTGCCAGTCGGCGGGCCCGAGTTTATCTTCAATCAGGGCGTCGGCGGTTTCTTTGTCGGGAATGCGCAGCATGGCTTCTGCTAAACACATCAGCATTAGCCCTTCATGGGTATCCAGGCTGTATTGCTGCAGTAGTTCATCGATAGTGTCGACGGCGGTGTCCATCTTGCGCACGTCGCGTACCAGGGCAGCAGTATTTTCCTCAATGCGAGTGAAGTCTTCACGATCAGCATCCAGCAGCTTGATTAGTTCGCTTACGTAGGTGTCTTCGTCGACGATGTAGTGGTCACTAACACGCTGCATAAGTGCATCAAGGTCGGTTTGCCAGATGGCAGAGTCACGCATTTTCTTGGCATTGAGCATTGAGGCCCCCGCGAGTCTGAGCTAATACAGTAAATGGCAGGGCATAGTGCCCAAGCTAGCGCTCGAATGTAGAGCGCTCCGCTCTCAGGTGTATGTCGTTTTCATGGCAAAACGTGTCAATTTCACGGCAAGATTAGTCACATTAAGACTTTAGTTTAATTTTTTTCGGCTTTCCAACTGCTTCTGGCACGTTAATGTGCAGATGTTGGTAAGTTGACTGAGTATGATGACGGAGTGTTTTTAGGGGTTATTGTGGCAGTGGAACCCTGGCGTAATTTTCGTGGCGACAGGCCGTAACTACGACGGATGGCGTGGGAGAGCGCGCTTTGGTTGGCGAAGCCTGTTTGAATGGCAATGTCAGTGAGTGGGAGGCGGCTTTGTAAAATAAGCTGTCGGGCGGCATGTAAGCGCTGTCGTCTGACGTACTGCCAAGGTGATAAGCCTGTTTGGGCACGAAAACGTTCTGAAAAATGCGCTTCGCTGAGGCAGGCAATCTTGGCTAGATCACCGACGCGGAATTCATCAGCCAAGTGTCGGCGGATAAAACGATCAATTTGATCAAGATCAAGGCGCCGTTGAGCTGCGGTAGGTACTGTGCCTAGGCGTGCTTTTAGAGAACCCAGCAACGTTGCTGCTAAGCGGTCTTGCTGAAAAGAGGTTGCTGCCGTGTCAAATCCTTGGGTCAGCTCGCTCTCCACGAAGGCCAAATAGTGACGAAGCGGGTTATCTAGCGCAAAAAAGCGCGGAGCATCGAACAGGGCGACAAGTTCACGATGTTCGCCAGTAAGGGCAGGAGCATCTTCTGGCAAGTCAAGAATCAGTTGGCGGTTATGGCCATTGCCCGAGTAATAGTGTTCATGGTTAGCAGGCACTATGCAGCCTGAGAATGCGTTAACCCGCCCACCTAGCCCTTCAATTTCGAACTCAGAGGAGCCGCACAGCGTAATCACTATTTGATGGAAATCATGGGCATGGTGCTGTGTGGCACTTTCCAAAGGAATATGACGAATAGTGCTACTAGGCATAGTGATCTCCTCATCGGTGTTGCGTGGTGGCCTGCATCAGCGTTGTTGAGCCTGGCGCAACGCTGTATGGGCTGCCAGATGGTCACGCAACACGGTGAGCTCTGCATGGCCTTCCTGATTCAGCAACGGTTTACCCTGGGCAATCTGCCAGCGTCGCCCATGTATGTCCATCAAATGCATTGCTCGGCGCCGGATGCTGTCCAAATACTCATCGTGACGTATCGGGTAACCAATTATAGTGTTCCACTCCGTTTCGCTGACTTGGCTGTTGAGAGCTTTATCGAATAGCGAGAGTAAATCGTTAGCTTCGGTGCGATAGCGGGGCGTGCCTGCAGTGACAAGCGCTAGAAAAACGCAGCCTATGACCAGTAAGCAGACCCCCAGTACCAGCAAATAAAGCGCCATGTGGAGTTCCCTATACATTCGGGTGGCATGAAGTAATTAGTATACGCCGGTGCTCGGGAAGACGAAAATATTGCTGTTTTGCGAACTTTTCATGATCAGAGTGTCAGAGTGTGTACAGGCAACACAGTGATAGCAGTCGCTAATAGTGTTGCTCTGGCTATTGTTTTCGATCCCTTGCTTCCGCTGCTTATTAAATTAAGCAGCGGTTTTTTTTGTTTTGCGCTTCCATGTAGCCAGGGCGCTTGTCCTGAATTATCCAGTGTTTAATGGCGACGAATGGTCAGTAAAGCGATCAAAATATCTCGGCGGGTAACGATACCAACCAAGCGCTGCTGCTCCACTACCGGGTAAATTTTAGGCTTTGCGCCCAGCATTTCCTGGGCTAGGTCAGTGATGCTTTTGTTAGGTGTAGTGGCTAAAACCTCCTGGCGCATTAGCTCGCGCACCAGAGGGGCTTCATCATCATGGTAAACGCTATCTAGTACGCGGCCCAGTACATCCTGCTCCGAGATAAAGCCAATCAACCGGTCTGAGGCATCGACAACCGGGGCGCCGGGCAGGCGATGAAGGGCTAATCCCTGTGCCAGAGTAGTAATGGAGGTCTCAGGCGAGACACGGTAGCAGTCACGGGACATAATATCGCGTACGGTATCCGGGATTTTATTGTTCATGGGAGCACTCCATAGCGTATTGCGCACAGTTACTCTGAAATAAAACGAAAATCGACGACTATTGTCGACTCTATTAATGTAGAAGATTTAGCTAGACCTGCGTTGCTCCCATTCTTTGTGCATTCAACGCTTTGTCCTCATTCCCAGCTTTGTCTTTGAAAATATGTGAGGAGTCTTTATGGACGCACGTGAATACTTAAATCGCCAAGGTGTTGGTCTTGATCGTGATCAAGAGCGGCCTAATACGCTAGAAGAGAAAGCGTGGGAGCGTGCGCGTGGCTCGGGTAATCAGCGGCCCAATTCAGGCACGCCCCACGACTGGGAGGATTGGGAGCACTACCATGCTGATTTGGCGGAGGGTGCTGAAACACTTGAGCAAAAAATCGATAAAGAGGCCCATCGGAAAGCGCTTGCCCATGAAAAAGAGCAAGCTGCAAACGCTCAAGCAGCAGTAGGGCACTTTACTCCTCCGACCCATAATGAGCCAGCAGCACATTCGCCCCCACCGCCTGTAACTGTCACGGAGCCAAGTGCTCTGCTGTTTGCTTACCGTGCTCTTGCGGTGTTGTTTCCTCCAATGGCAGTGGGCTTAACGGAAGGAGGAGTAGTGCGAGTAGCCATTAGCACTGCTTTAACCTTAATGGGCTGGCTACCTGGCGTGGTTTACGCCTTTATATGGCTAAATAAGCGCTAAACGTTGTGTTACCCCTTTTTTAGGCCATTGGCAGGCGTCGCGAAGCGCGTATAATCGCCGTCAACTACTCTTTTATATAAGGTTTACTAATGGGCTATCTTATCGGGGTGACGGCGCTTTGGGCGTTCTCGTTTTCGTTGATTGGTGTTTACCTGGCTGGTCAAGTAGACAGCTATTTTGCCGTACTGGTAAGGGTTACTCTGGCCATGCTGGTATTCCTTCCCTTTCTGCGTCCCAGCCTACTGCGTGGCAAGCAGCGCTTGGCGCTAATGGCGCTTGGTGCTGTGCAACTGGGCGTTATGTATGTGTTCTTTTATCAATCGTTTTTGCTGCTTTCAGTGCCTGAGGTGTTGCTGTTTACAATTTTTACACCCATTTATATCGCGCTACTAGACGATTTAATGTTTGGCCGCTTCACGCCCATTTATTTAGTGACCGCTCTGTTAGCCGTGATTGGTGCCGGAGTGATTCGTTACGATGGTGTAGATAGTGGTTTCTGGGTGGGTTTTTTAGTAGTACAGGGCGCTAATCTCTGCTTTGCGATTGGTCAAGTGGGTTATCGTCGTTTAGCAGCCGATCTTCCTCCAACACTGCCATGGCACAGTGTGTTTGGCTGGTTCTTTGTTGGTGCTATGGCGGTGGCTCTGCCCGCATTTCTGATCTTTGGCAATGTTTCTGGTTTGCCGACCACTCCTGTCCAGTGGGGCGTGCTGGCCTGGTTGGGTTTAGTAGCCTCCGGACTGGGCTATTTCGCTTGGAACCAGGGAGCCACTAAAGTTGATGCAGGGACGCTGGCGGTTATGAATAACGCGCTGGTGCCCGCTGGTTTAGTGGTCAATCTTGTGATCTGGAACCGTGATGCGGATATTACACGGCTGATATTAGGAGCGGTAATTATGGTTGCTTCATTATGGCTAAATCAGTGGTGGTTAAAGCGCCGCGCGATAGCAACTGTGTGATTATTTGCTCGATACTCCGCGACTCTCCATAATGTCGGCTGATGCTAGCGAGAGGCGCCCATGCCTAACACCCCGACAATAAATACTGCACCAATAGCGCCTGCACATAGTGATAAACCGTTTAACACCATTGGTTTAATCGGGCGCCTGGGAAGCGATAAGGTAGTTGACTCGCTAAGGCGCTTAGTTAATTACTTGGTGTCAAACGGCTACAAAGTAATCGTTGAAGATCGTACGGCAACGGTAGTGCCTGACCATGGTCAGCCAGAAGCTAGCCGCCGGATGTTGGGTGAGCTTTGTGATTTAGTCATCGTAATTGGTGGTGATGGCAGCCTGTTAGGCGCCGCCCGAACACTTTGTCGCAGTGGCACACTGATTCTAGGTGTAAATAGAGGGCGCTTGGGCTTCCTGACTGATATTTCACCTGCCGAGCTTGAAACCCGAGTAGGCGAGGTGCTGGCTGGAGAGTTTGAGATTGAAGAGCGCTTTTTGCTTGATGCTGTGCTCTATCGTAACGGTGTGGCGGTGGGTAATGGGGATGCGCTAAACGAAGTGGTTGTGCACCCTGGCAAGGCAGTGCGCATGATTGAGTTTGAGCTGTTTATTGATGGTCAGTTTGTCTATAGCCAGCGCAGTGATGGCCTGATAATCGCTACTCCTACCGGCTCCACTGCTTATGCACTTTCTGGTGGTGGGCCTATTATGCACCCCAAGCTGGATGTGGTTACGCTGGTCCCGATGTTCCCTCATACGCTTTCCAGCCGCCCGATTGTGATTGATGCCGCAAGCGAAATACGCATCCATATTGGTGAAACCAATCACTCCTACCCGCATATTAGCTGCGATGGGCAAACCCGTGCCGTTGCAAAGCCTGATGATGTATTGGTGATAAAGCGCAAGCCTGAGCGTGTTCAACTGGTGCACCCCATTGGGCACAACTTCTATGAAGTACTGCGCAGCAAACTTGGCTGGAGCCATCGGTTAGGGGATTAGGGCATGGAGGGATACGACTTAATAGGCGATGTGCATGGCTGTGGAGCTACCCTGGCTGCTTTGTTAGAGAAGTTAGGTTATCACCAGCGTGGCGGTGTGTACCGGCACTCACGCCGTAAGGTCATTTTCCTGGGCGACTTGATCGACCGCGGGCCGCGCATTCGTTTAGCAGTAACAATCGCTAGGCGGATGGTAGAGGAGGGCGAAGCGCATATTGTGATGGGTAATCATGAATATAACGCCCTTGCCTACACATGCCCCGCGCCGCTTGGCAGCAATAAACGTTGGTTGCGTGAACACACCCCAAGGCGTAACCGTATTATTGAAGATACTTTGGCCCAGTACCGTGATTACACTAACGAATGGGAAGATACTCTGGCATGGTTTAGAACCATTCCTTTATGCCTTGAACTAGATGGTATTCGCGTAGTACATGCCTGTTGGGACGAAGCGTTAATCCGCGAGTTAAGGAGCCGTGCGCCCGATGCTTGTATGGACAACCGTTTCTTAGTTGAATCCACGGATCCTTCTACTCAAGCGTTTCGTATTCTTGATCGCTTAACCCGTGGTACCTATATCCCGCTGCCTCCGGGAATTGCTATCCACTCTGGAGATGGGTTCACTCGGCAGAGCTTTCGCACCCACTTTTGGTCAGCTAATCCGCAGCAGTGGGGAGATGTGGTTTTCCAGCCGGATAATTTGCCCGGTAATTTGGAGGCTCGAAGCTTGACGCCCCATGAGCGGCAGCGCCTGAGCTACTATAGCCCCGAGCAACCCCCTCTATTTATTGGCCACTACTGGTGTGAGGGAATTCCTGCGCTACCGACCCATAACATCGCCTGCTTAGACTATAGCGCAGTAAAATATGGTCGTTTAGTCGCTTACCGTTGGAGTGGCGAAGAAAAATTGAATGCTGATCATTTTGTTTGGATTCAAGTGCCTAGAGAAGAACGATCACAGCTAAAGCCATGGGAAATCGATTTTGATTAAATAAAATTACATTAATATGCACTTTGTTACATAATTTTTGCAAAACTGCTGAACTAACCTAGTTGCCGGCTATCAGAGTAAGTGTTCCCTTGAATGATCCCTTGCTTTTACCCGGCGGCCCCCTCCGCCGGTTTTTTTTGTTTACACGCTGGCCAAACCGACGACTGCAGACGCTTGGAATAAGTAATATGCAAATAAGGAAGACGCCATGCATCCAGTAACGCTTTTACCTATTGATGCAGACACCAGTGAGCTGCGCAAAGCGTTATGGCATTACCGCATTGGGCACCGTATTACCAATGAAGCAGATGGGCAGCTACTCTGGGTGGCAGATCCACGCCAGCACGCTGAGCTCTCTAGGCTTCTAGCCCGTTGGGAGCGAGGAGAGCCGCTGATTATCGATCCCCCTAAGGCTCGCCCGCCAGCATCGCGCAGTGTTTTCGCCATTACCCGTCAGTTGCCGGTTACCGCTTTGATGATTGGTGTAAGCCTAATTATTTTCGCTTTAATCGGTGTTTTTGGTGACTTGCTCGTGGTTGCATTGACCATCGTGCCGATTGGCATAGCGGGCGGGCAACTGGTCTATGGCTCCCTTGGCGATACACTTGTATCCGGTCAGGTTTGGCGCCTACTGTCTCCTGCATTTCTTCATTTTGGCTGGATGCATCTGATATTTAACCTGATGTGGGTGTGGTATTTCGGTCGCCAAGTTGAGCAACTGCAAGGCAGCCGTACGATGTTGTGGTTGCTTATTTTTGCCGGTATCGGAGCCAATTTGGCGCAATATGCTACAGGTACCGTCCTATTTGGTGGAATGTCAGGTGTTGTCTACGCACTGCTAGCCCACGTATGGCTGATGTCTCGACGTGTTCCACAAAGTGGTTTCTTTGTCCCCCAAATGCTGGTGGTTTTTATGCTGGGGTGGATGGTGTTCACCATGACTGATGTCGCTGGCAGTGTTGGTTTTGGCAACGTAGCCAATGAAGCACACCTGGGCGGGCTGCTCGTGGGGCTAGCAACAGGATGGTATTATTCATCTAAACGAAGCAAGCGCTGAGCGAGGAGCTTACGATGAGCGATATGACCTTTGATCGAATGATCAATCAAATAACCCCTGCGATCTATGAAAGCCTCAAGCAAGCGGTATCGCTACGCAAATGGCCTGATGGGCGTCGGCTAACACCTGAGCAAACAGAGCTCTGTTTAGAGGCGGTAATACGCTACGAAGTTGAAAATAACGTGCCTGAGGAGAACCGTGTAGGCTACCTTGAACAGCGTACCTGCGGCGCTAGCACTATGGGCGTTGGCGTGACACCTGAAATGGCGGGCCTAGCTCGGGATGCCACTCGTGACTGATAGCCTGTTTGCTGACCAGTCACCGGCTCCCATGTCACTAACTGCCCAAGGCTGTTTAAGCAAAATGGCAGCAGCATTGCCTGCTAACCCTGATGAGTCGGTGGTTTATCACCTGCGCGCGGGTGAGCAGCGCATTTTACTTAACGAGCGCATTGGTGACCGACTTAGCCTCGCCTGGAGCGGGGCTATTGCCTGCACGCACTGTGGCCGAGCAACTAAAAAAAGCTTTGCCCAAGGTTATTGCTACCCCTGTTTTAAGCGCTTAGCTCAGTGTGACACCTGTATCATGAAGCCGGAAACCTGCCATTACCATCAGGGGACCTGTCGCGAACCTGAGTGGGGCGAAAAACACTGCTTTCAGCCGCATATTGTCTATTTAGCGAACTCATCAGGGCTGAAGGTTGGGATTACACGGAAAACACAAATGCCAACCCGCTGGCTTGATCAGGGGGCTATTCAGGCTTTGCCTATTCTGGAGGTGGATACTCGCCAACAGTCTGGCCTTGTGGAGATGCTGTTTAAAGAGCGGGTGGCTGATCGCACCAATTGGCGCACCATGCTTAAAGGTGAAGTGGCATTGTTGGACTTAGCCGCAGAGCGTGACCGGCTTTTCGCTGAATTAGCCGATGGACTAGCTCAGCTGCGAGAGATGCACGGCGCTGACGCGATTCGCACGTTGCATGATCAGCCACTCTATTTTAACTATCCCGTCGACACGTTTCCAAGCAAGGTAGTCTCGCATAACTTTGATAAAAAGCCTCAAGTCGAAGGCGTTTTACAAGGTGTTAAAGGGCAATACCTCATGTTCGACACAGGCGTTATTAACCTTCGTAAATTCACAGGTTACGAGGTTTTGGTGAGTTAAACGGCTAGCCAGGGCGATGCGAGTTGACTAAGGTTAATGGGAGTGGATCACCCCAACGCAACGCAACGCAACGCAAGGAAGCCGTAATGCCCTGGCTGAAACTGCTCCATATAGCCGCGCTAGTAATCTGGTGCGGTGCCTTATTGTATTTACCTGCTCTGCTTAGTCACGCCCTGCAGCTTCGCAAAGATTCTGGCTTTGCCCAGGGCGCTCCGCCCATGCCGCGTTTTTTCTACAACTCGATTGCCACCCCCGCAGCGCTCGCAGCGATTGCATCGGGCACCTTACTGTTTTTGTTAAACGGCCTTTTAGGTGGCTGGTTAATTTTTAAGCTTGTTGCCGTGGTGTTGATGGTGGCTGCTCACGGTTGCTTTGGCTGGTTAATTTTGCGTTTGGAAATGGGCATTTATAAAGGCGTGAAAGCTACCATGTTGCTTGCTTTATTGTTGGCTGTGGCAGGTATTTTAGGCGTGTTGGGGTTTGTGCTAGCCAAGCCACTGGACTGGAGTTAAATGGTTATGAAGAGCTTCGTTTACCAAGTGGCGTCATCAGTCCACATCCACTCCTACGGCGTGCTCGTAAACCAATTGGCCGCCGAGCCAGCCCGCCAGCGCGATAAGCGCAGCAGTGAGCAACGATATTGCAAGCCCCCAGGGCAGAATGGCACTTGGCTCATTAAGACGCAGCAGCCAGTTAAGCGACGCCAGCGAGAGCATTACAACAGCCACAATCGCGTGGCTCCAACCAGTGATCAGACGGCGGATACGCGAGACGGTGACCAAGTCAATGATCCCTGCAATGGAGGCAATCCAGCCACCAAAAGCGCCTACGCCAGCCAACCAAAGGCCGCTACGCAGCCAGAAGGGATCGCTGGTGTACCAGTAAGCCAAGTCACTGGCAACCAGCGCCATCAAGGCGGCCACAGGAAAGTGGATCATTACTGGATGCAGTGGATGGCCGGCCAGAGAGGCTCGGCTTTTGATTGATCGTTGGGGAGTAGGTGTCATAGTCACTTCCTGTGGGCAGACAAAGGGAAATAGCAAATGAGGGAACGCAACAGCTACACGATCTTGTCGAATATTCAACGCGTATCGAGCCGGTGGGTCAACCTAATAGCCCTTATAGCGGTGGTTGTCATTGCTGGGTTTACCGCAGGGTGCTCGGGTGATAAGTCTATTTTAGACCCTGCGGGGCAAGCTGCGCGTGATGTGGCGTTAATTTGGTGGATCATGCTCAGCTTTAGCACGGTTGTGCTTATCGCGGTCACCGTATTATGGCTGTATGCCTTTAAGCCAAGGGAGGTCACACGAACAGCAGCTCAGGAGCGCGGTATTGCTCGCCGTTGGATTATAGGCGGTGGCATTGTGCTGCCTGTAGCAAGCATCACTGCATTATTAGCTTTTGGTGTACCTGCTGGGCAGCGGATGTTGCCACTGGGGGAGCCAGCGGAAGTCATAGAGGTAATTGGCCACCAGTGGTGGTTTGAGGTGCGCTACCCCGACGCCGAAGGGGGAGAAGTGGTGACCGCAAATCATCTGGTCATGCCCGTGGGGGAGTCGGTTGATTTTCATGTTAGTGGTGCAGATGTGATTCATGGGTTTTGGATACCACGCTTAGGGGGGAAAATCGATATGATCCCTGGGCGTGTCAACAGGATTCGTTTAGAAGCAGATATACCTGCTGTTTTTGGTGCACAGTGTGCGGAGCTCTGCGGTGTTGGCCATGCGAACATGCATCTGTATGTTGAGTCGCTCCCCAGAGAAGAGTACGACGCTTGGCTAGCGGCCCGGCAAGATGAGCAGCTAAGCCTGCTAGCCACAGCTGATGCCGACCAGGAAGAGGTGCGCGACGCCTTCATGACGCACTGTGCCAGCTGTCATCAAGTGGCAGGAGTAAGTAGCGGCAATATTGGCCCAGATTTATCAGATATCGGTAGCCGTGCCACTTTAGGAGCGGGGGTGATGGCTATGGAGGAGGGTGCTGTGAGTCAGTGGCTTAAGCACCATCAAACGCTCAAGCCTGGGAATAGGATGCCATCGCATGGCGATATGGACACGGACACCCTGGATGCCCTGGGTGCTTGGTTGGAGACTTTGAGCCCATGAGTACAGACTCCACAAATACAGTAAATCAAGCCGCTGCCAAGCAAGACCCTCAACAGTTACATGATGATCTGCATGAGATTTGGGGGAACCCAAAAGGACTTAAAGCCCTTACGATTGTCAATCACACCACGCTGGGCCTGCGTTTTATGGTCACCGGGATGGTGTTTTTCTTGATTGGCGGCATTCTTGCCATGCTGGTGCGCACCCAACTGGCGATGCCCGATCAAGACTTCATGTCGCCGGACATCTATAACCAAGTTACCACCATGCATGGCACGGTGATGATGTTTCTATTCGCTATTCCCATGTTGGAAGGGTTAGCGATCTATATGATCCCCAAGATGATCGGCGCTCGAGATTTGGTCTGCCCCAGGCTTACCTCGCTGGGCTATTGGTGCTACCTATTTGGCGGCATCATTCTGACCTCTAGTCTAATTTTAGAAATGGCGCCGTCCAGCGGTTGGTTTATGTATACGCCGCTCAGTAGCAGTGAGTTTTCACCCGATTTGGGCTCAGACTTCTGGCTGCTGGGCATTACCTTTGTGGAGATCTCTGCGCTATCGGCAGGTGTTGAAATTGTAGTTTCTATCTTACGTACTCGTACCCAGGGCATGGCGCTGCATAAGATGCCTCTATTTGCCTGGTATATCCTCGCCATGGCGCTAATGATTGTGGTGGGGTTTCCTCCTTTGATCTTGGGCAGTATTTTGCTCGAACTTGAACGTGCTGTTGGGATGCCGTTTTTTGAGGTGGCCGGCGGCGGTGACCCTATTTTATGGCAACACTTGTTTTGGCTTTTTGGTCACCCTGAGGTGTACATCATTTTCCTGCCTGCTGCGGGCATTATTTCTACGCTGATACCCGTATTTGCTGGGCGCCCCATTGTTGGCTATGGCTGGGTGGTATTCGCCATCATAGTGACGGGGTTTATTAGTTTCGGCTTATGGGTGCACCATATGTTCACCGTGGGCATACCCCAGCTTGCCCAAGCATTTTTCTCAGCTGCCAGTATGTTGGTGGCTGTGCCTACAGCTATTCAAGTATTCGTTTGGCTTGCCACACTATGGCTTGGCAAGCCAAAAATGAAGCTGCCAATGCTCTGGGTAATGGGCTTTTTAATTATCTTTGTGTGTGGCGGTTTAACCGGCGTGATGCTGGCGCTGGTACCGTTTAATTGGCAAGTGCATGATACCCATTTTGTTGTAGCGCATATGCATTACGTGTTGGTTGGCGGTATGTTTTTCCCGTTAATTGCTGGGCTTTACTACTGGCTGCCGCTATTCTCTGGGCGCATGCCGTCCGAAAATTTAGGCCGCTGGGGGTTTTGGCTTACCTTCCTAGGATTCAATGGCACCTTCCTGATCATGCACTGGACAGGGCTATTGGGCATGCCACGCCGCATTTATACCTACGATACTGGCATGGGATGGGATATTTATAATCTGCTCTCATCGGTAAGCAGCTTCGTTATGTCGGCAGGCATAGCGATGGTTTTGCTGGATATAGCGCTGCACTTCCGCTTTGGCAAGCCTGCCAAACAGAACCCCTGGAATGCCGATACGCTTGAGTGGGCAAATAACATGCCGCCAAGCGCTTATAACTTTGTCAGCCTGCCGAAAGTGGAGACACGTCACCCCCTCTGGGATGATCCGAATCTTCCCTACACCATGGCTGAAGGCAAACACTCGTTGGCGGTTGCCTCTCATGGCCGGAGGGAAATGTGGGGAACCGATCCGATTACTGGCAAGGTACGCGAAATTATTCACCTGCCGGGTAACTCATGGTGGCCACTGTTTGCTGCTTCAGCCTTGGCCATCGTGTGTATTAGCCTCCTGGTGCGTGTCTATGCATTGGCAGGCATCTTTGTCCTGATTGCGGGCGTTTTTCTACTGCGCTGGTCGTGGGAAAATGGCACGCACCCCAAAGCTGCGCCAGAGGCGGATGTAGCCCCTGGCGATCCGCCGCTGCACTCACGTACGATGGATGGCCCAGGGGTGTGGGCGATGGCCATCTTCTTGATTGCCAACGGCTCGTTTTTCCTCTCCTACCTCTTTGGCTGGTTCTATCTCTGGACCGTGTCGCCCGAGTGGAGTATGCCCGATGTGTCACCGCTCTCCTTAAGCATGTTGGTGGCGGCAGGACTTGCGGTATCGGCAGGGTGCGGTGTGATGGAAAAGCTGATACGTGCCCTTCGCCATAAAAGTGATGCGGGCTTGGGTGCTGGCTTGTACTTGGTTGGTGGACTAGGCGCTGTACAGGTAGTACTCACTGGCTGGGCGCTCTATGGAGCCAACTTATCACCCACTGAAACCAGCCATGATGCAGTAATGTTGTTCGGGCTTATATACGCCCTGTTTCACGGTGGTTTGGCAGTTATTCTGACGGTACTGCAAGGGCTACGCGTGGGCTATGGTTACGTGGGTGCCTATGCGCCTTTTGAGCCAGTGGTAGTGGCACAATTATGGCGCTATAACGTGGTTACTTTCTGGGTACTGGTGGGTGCGCTAGCTGTGCTGCCCCGTGTAATAGGAAGCTAAACACTATGGCATCAATGATGGAACGTTTGCATTTAACTCACCCCTTCCACTTTGTGATTGGTTTAACACTATGGTGTGCCTGGTTTGTCGCGGTTTATGGCGGGCACGCGGTAGCCTGTGAAGCTGCGGCGCCCGCGCCTGAACAGGGCGTATTTACCCTACTGAATGGGGGATTGCTGCTGGTTAGCGTTTTGACCATTACCTTGCTGGCAGCACTCGCCTTGGGGTGTTGTCATACAGCGAAACAGCACCAAGGACGGCGGCGGTTCAATGCGGCAATTTCAGCGGGGTTATATCTATTTTCCGCACTTGGCGTTGTGTTCGTCGCGCTGCCTATTATTGGAGTGCCCCCTTGCCTGTAAAGGTATTGTTTCACCATGCATAAAGAAGGCGCTGAGCACGAAAGGGGGAGGGAGGCACCGCTCTATACCCTCCACGGTATGTGGTGTACCAGCTGCGCGTTGGCTGTGGAGGGAGTGCTTAAACGTCTTTCGGGAGTTACAGAGGTTAGCGTTCACTACCCAACCGCTACGGTATGGGTGAAAGGTGAACCTGACGCTATCCAGCTAGCTGCGCTAGCCCCTCGTGTAGCTAGTATCGGCTACCAATTAACCGAGCTTGAAGCTGTTGGCGATGCCCATGTGCGCCTTGAACAAGAGAGCCGCTACCTTACGCTTCGGTTAGTTGTAGGAGCGGTGTTTGGTATGTGGACCATGCTGGCATCGTTGTTGATATATGCCGGTGCGCTGCCTAGCCATCAGGTGGAAAGCGTAGTGGCGTGGGCCTCTGGGGCGTTTTCAGTACCCGTGGTGCTTTACTCAGGATTGCCGTTTTACCGTGCGGGTTGGCGTACGCTTCACGCCAAGCGCCCAGGTATGGATGTGCTCGTAAGTTTAGGTGTTATTGGTGCGATGGTAGTTTCTGTTGGGCTGCTATGGCGTGGTTCGGCAGAGGTCTATTTCGACACTGCCGTGATGCTGATTGTGCTGCTACTCGTCGGCCGCCTAGTAGAAACCCTGTGCAGACAGCGGGGCTTGAGAGCCTTTGATTCGATGGCGTTACCCAGCGTCGATGTGGTTGTTTGGCAATACGGTCAGCGAGAAACTTTGCCCGTTGAAAAGATTCCCCAGGGTGCACAAATAGAAGTGGCATCAGGTGAAACTATACCGCTGGATGGCACGCTGGAAACACCAGGATGGATAGATAGTGCGATGCTATCCGGAGAAAGTGTGCCGCGTTTCTATACTAGTGGGCAGAAGGTATATGCAGGCTGCCGCTATTTAGGTGTGGAAACTCCTCTCATGCTACGTGTCACTGCACCTGCTGGGCAGCGGCGAGTTGATAAGCTATGTGAGCAAATGCGCCGCTTTCAGGCACAAAAGGGCGAACTACAAACCATGGCTGAGCGGTTTGCAGCGTGGTTAAGCCCAGCCGCGCTTGTGCTGGGGGGATTAACACTACCTGTTGCGATGCTATTCGGCGTAGGCTGGGAAGATGCCATAGTGCGCGCACTGTCGGTGTTAGTAGTGGCCTGCCCCTGCGCGGTGGGGCTTGCAGTACCCTTGGCCAGTCTGGCAGGCAGCGGCCAGGCTATGCAGCAAGGGATTGCCCTACGTGACCCCGCAGCACTGGAAATTCTCGCCAAAGTACATGTGATCGCATTCGATAAAACCGGCACATTAACTCGTGGGCAGCACCGCATGCTGCATGTCGCCCTGCGCAATCCCAAAGGCAAGGCCGTCTTTCAGCAAATGCTATATACCGCTGTGGAGCATAGCGAACATCCGCTAGCGTACGGCCTACTGCACTGGGCCAAACCATTAGGGGAGCATGGGGGGAAACCTGATCCTGCCGAGATAGTAGAGACCCCTGGTGCGGGCCAGCGTATTACCTTCAGCAAAGGTGAGCAGTGGTGGCTAGGCAGTGCCGTTTGGGTTGAGCACCAGCTGCAACAACAGGATCAAGCATTGCCTATAAACGCCCTGGATCCAGCTTACGGTTTTGCTTCTCAAGTAGTGGTGGCCGATAGCCAGGGGTGGTTAGCCTCTCTCTATCTAGCCGATCAGCCAGTAGCCGATGCCCAAGTAACAATACGGCAGCTACAAATGTCGGGCTATGGGGTGGCGATGATTAGTGGGGACCGTCAAGGACCAGTGAGCTGGGTGAGCCTGCAGGTGGGCTTGCCGAAAGAAGCATGCTACTCACAGCGCTCGCCGGAAGCCAAGGCAAAACTGTTAACCGCGCTACCATCTCCCACGCTTTATGTTGGAGATGGTGTCAACGATACACTCAGTATAGCCGCAGCAGGGGTTGGCGTTGCTCCTATGCAGGCAAGCGAAGCCGCTAGGGAGGGCGCAGCAGCTCAGCTGCTAACCCCTGGGGTAAGTGGCGTGGTGCGGCTGCTTGAAATTGCTAAACGCACGCGCCGAGTGATGGTGCAAAATCTTATTTTCTCAGCGCTTTATAACACCCTGGCCCTAGGGTTGGTGGTGGTGATGGCAATCCCACCGTTGGTGGCGGTGCTAGCCATGGCAATAAGCTCACTTAGCGTAACGCTTAATGCTGCGCGATTGGCATGGTCTGAGCCGGATGGCAATGGTTCCGATAAGTTGAATTAAAGCGAATAACCAAGCACTTGTTTAAGTCGTTCAGCATTTGTAGCGACCCAGCGAGGATCTATCGCACCCCAGTCACGTATCTGGTAGTGGCCAATATTATGGCGCTCGCCTTCGCCTTTCTCGAACACGCACTCGATATCCAGCTCTGCAAGTGAGGAGATAGTGTCTTGCGCTGTACGGCGAGGCATGCCGGTGGCCTCAATTAGTGCGGGCACGCTCGCGATACCTTGCTCAATTAAGTACGCTACATATAGGCGGCGGTAAAAACTCGACTTGGTTTTGCTTAAAGCGGTGGTCATGCAATCTCCTGTTGAAGCGCAAAATAGCGGTAAAATGATGAAGTCAGCATAGCATCGGGGTTGAGATGGTAACGCCAAATGATAATTCGGTGCATAGTCAGGAAATAACGTTTTCGAACGAACTTAACCAAACGCTCGCAGGTGCCATCAGTACGTTGCGTACTGTCCACTTTACCCCACATTTTACCAAGCTTCTGCGTACATTAGTTGCCTTCGACTGTGCCGTTATAGTGGGCTACCGGCCCGCTAAACACCCTATTTATCTGTTCGACTCCCTACATGAGCAGCGCGAGCTACTGTTCCAGCGTTATTTAATGGATGCCTACCAGGAAGACCCATTTTTGCTACTGCTTGCCCAGCAACAAGAGCAGGGCGTTTTTAGCGTCGAAGACACCTATCCATTTAAGCGCGTTAGCGATGCTTATCAGCAGGGTTTTTATCAGCAAACGGGCTGGCAGGATGAGTTATGCATTACCTTGCAACTTGGTGGGGAGCGTTGGCTGGTAGTATATCTGGGGAAATTAAGTGGTCAGGAAACTCGGCATGCTGGCTTTACATATGCCGACCGCGATCAGCTAACCGGTTACCTGGGGGTACTCTCCGCACTTTGCCAGCAGCATTGGCAAGTACCGTTTCATCTTGCCAACGCGACAGTAAATAGTGATATAGCGGCAATGCTGCGCCAATCCGCCGAAAGCTTTGGGAAAGCGCTATTAACTCCAAGAGAGCAGCAGGTTGCCGCACTTTTAGTGCAGGGTATGGATAGCCACGAAATAGCCGAGCATTTAGCAATAGGCCACGGCACAGTGAAAAACCATCGCAAGCGTATTTATGCGCAACTGGATATTACGTCTCTGAGTGAGCTATTTGGCCTGTTTCTTAACCATACCGTTGCAGCGTCAACACCACCACGTTAATCCATGCCTTTATCCCTTTAGGGATATCGTGCTAATTCACAATGTCTCTTAGCCTTAGTGTCCGGATGAAACAACTAAAAGGGCGACAACGTGAGCACATCATTGCTACTAAGCGATTTACATAGGCGTGGTTTAATTGCTCAAACTACCCATGAGCAAGCGCTAAGCGAACTACTGAGTTCGCCACAAACGGTTTACTGCGGCTTTGACCCCACTGCAGGCAGTCTGCACATTGGTCATCTGGTGCCGCTATTAATGCTAAAACGGTTTCAGGATGCAGGTCATCATGGCGTAGCGCTGGTGGGCGGTGCCACAGGCATGATTGGTGATCCCAGTTTTAAGGCTACCGAGCGCTCACTTAACTCCCCTGAAACGGTGAAGGGCTGGGTAAAGGCGCTAAATGAGCAGATTTACTGGCTGATGGCACCCCATCTGGAAGCACCGTTTAAGGTGGTAGATAATGCCCAGTGGATTGGCGAGATCAACGTGATTGATTTCTTCCGTGATGTGGGCAAACACTTTTCGATGAATGCCATGATCAATCGAGAGTCTGTCAGGCAGCGCCTTGAGCGGCCAGATCAAGGGATGTCTTTTACCGAATTTAGCTACGCGTTGCTGCAATCCTACGATTTTGCCCATTTAAATCGCACGCTAGGCTGCCGTTTGCAGATAGGTGGTAACGACCAGTGGGGGAATATTGTTAGTGGTGTTGATTTAACCCGACGCTTGAACAGTGAGCAGGTAATGGGGATGACGCTACCGCTAATCACCAAAGCCGATGGCACCAAGTTTGGCAAAACGGAGTCAGGTACTGTTTGGCTCGACCCTAAGCAAACATCTCCTTACCACTTCTACCAGTTTTGGTTGGGCACTGACGACCGAGACGTGTACCGTTTTTTGCGTTACTACACCTTTTTAAGCTGTGATGCGATTGATGAGATTGAGGCCAATGACCGGCTAGCGGCAGGAAAGCCCCAAGCACAACGAATCCTGGCTGAAACAGTGACCCGCTTTGTGCATGGTGAGGAAGGGCTTGAGACTGCTCGGCGTATTTCCCAGGCACTATTTAGCGGTGACGTTGCAACGCTGGCGTTACATGAGCTTGAGCAGTTAGCACTGGATGGCTTGCCTTGTTTTCAAGTATCACCGGAAGAGCCACTAGAGGGCGCGTTGGTAAAAGGTGGCCTAGCAAGCTCTAAACGTCAGGCTAGAGAGCTAATTGAGCAAGGTGCCGTGCGCATAAACGGAGAGCGTGCTGGCAAGGCTTGCCTGGGCGAGAATTTCGCACTGTTTGATACCTATTGGGTGGTACAAAAAGGCAAAAAGCATTTCTGTTTATTGACCCGCGCTACTCAATAAAACAAATCTCCTTGTGCCTGCGGTGGCCGAAAATCGTGGGTGTTTAGGCCTTGTTCGGTGCGTGGCTGTAACTTCCACTGGCGGCTGGCACGATTAAATCGCTGCGCTATCAAATCGGCAAACACCCCTTCGCCACGAAAGCGTTTGCCAAACTGTGCATCGTAGGTTTGGCCACCACGGCACTGACGCATCAGGCTCATTACTTTCGCTGCGCGCTCTGGGTAATGGGCCTCCAGCCACGCTTCAAACAGTGGGGCGACTTCATGGGGCAAGCGCAGTAGCATCCAGGTTGCCGTGCGAGCACCTGCACGGCTGGCAGCTTCCAGCAGCCTTTCAATTTCATGATCGGTTAGCCCTGGAATAACCGGCGAAATTAGCGTGCCCACGGGAATACCTGCGGTATTCAGCTCACGAATTGCACGTAAGCGAGCCTGAGGTGATGCAGCCCGTGGTTCTAAAGTACGTTTTAGATTGGCATCCAGGCTCGTCAAGCTGACAAACACTCGTACTAGGCGGTGCTCTGCCATTTCTGCTAGTAGCTCTAAATCACGTAGCACTAAGGTGCTTTTCGTCACTAGCGTTACCGGGTGGCGGCACTCCAATAGCAGTTCCAGCAAACGCCGTGTGGTTTGGTAAGTTGCCTCTAATGGCTGGTAGCAGTCGGTGTTGCCGGAGAGATTGATGGGGCGGCACACGTAGTTTGGGTGGCAAAGCTCCTCAGTTAAACGCTCCACCAAGCCACTGCGGGCGATTAATTTGGTTTCAAAATCCAGCCCAGGTGACAAATCCCAATAGGCGTGAGAAGGGCGTGCATAGCAGTAAACACAGCCGTGCTCGCAGCCACGATATGGGTTCAGTGAGCGATCAAAAGGTAAATCCGGTGAGCGATTCCACGACAGCGCGCTTTTGCTCACTTCCTCACGCACTTCTGTGGCGATAGTGGTAGATGCTTCTTCTCGCCACCAGCCGTCGTCTCCCGCCACACTATGGTTAGGCGCAAAGCGGTTGTGCGGGTTGTAGGTCGCTCCGCGCCCTTTGTAAAGCGTCGTTTGATCAGGCTGGCCAAGAGATGCCATGGAACCACCTCTGGTGATATGGTTTTATATACAGTAGTTGTAAAGCTAAAAGAAATCAACCGCAGGTAAATGACTGAGCCCGACCGGTGGTTAAACGGAAGCTACCCAAGTAACTGCCACAGGTTTAATCTGCTCAGTAGGGTTGTGACCAAAGCGCTAGCGAGGAGGGATTATGTCGAGAGTGGTTATCGTGACAGGGGGAGGCCGAGGTATCGGAGCAGCGACGGCACAGTTACTGGGCGCTAAAGGCTATGCAGTGTGTGTTAACTATCTTGCCAATAGGGAGCGGGCGGATGAGGTGGTTGATTGCATTACCCGTAATGGCGGTCGAGCGTTTGCCCATCAAGCGGATGTTAGTAGTGAAGCTGATGTGGTCCGCCTGTTTGATTCAGCAGAGGAGCGCTTTGGCAGTGTGACGCATTTGGTCAATAATGCAGGCATTCTGTTCACCCAATCTAAATTGGCGGATATCGACCTTGAGCGCTTTAATCAAGTTCTGAAGAGCAATGTGGTGAGCTGTTTTCTATGTTCAAGAGAAGCTGTCAGGCGCTTTAAATCAGGTGGTGCCATTGTTAATGTCTCCTCGCTTGCTTCTCAAACAGGCTCGCCATTTGAGTATGTTGATTACGCTGCATCGAAAGGTGCCATGGATACCCTAACCAAGGGGCTATCTCGCGAAGTTGCTGCTTCGGGGATTCGTGTTAATGCCGTTCGCCCTGGCTTTATCTACACTGAAATGCATGCCGATGGTGGTGAGCCGCAGCGGGTGGATCGTTTGGCACCGCAAATTCCTATGCAGCGTGGTGGTACCGCTGAGGAAGTGGCCAATACCATCGCTTGGTTACTTTCGGATGAAGCTTCATACGTCACTGGGTCGTTTATCGATGTAGCTGGGGGGGCGGTAACACTGCCAGTTAAAAGGAATACAATTAGTTAAAAGGAATACAATCGCGTGAGTTGCTCAGCACTAATTATTATCGATATGCAGCGCGGCATGAGTGACCCCACAGCGGGGGAGCGCAACAACCCTAATGCTGAAGATAATATTCAGCGCCTGCTCGTAGCTTGGCGAACGGCAGGCTTGCCAGTGGTTCATGTACGGCATATTTCCCGCACGCCCGGCTCACCCTTTTGGCCAGGGCAAAGCGGTTCTGAGTTCCAGTCCGCGCTGGCGCCGTTACCTTCAGAGCATGTGGTAGAGAAAAATGTACCAGATGCATTTGTTCACTCTGGCCTAGAGCGCTGGCTACAGGTGCGCGGTATTCAGCAATTAGTCATCGTGGGCGTAAGCACCAGCAACTCTGTTGAAGCCACAGCGCGTATGGCAGGCAACTTAGGGTTTGCTACCCAAGTAATAAGCGATGCCACCTTTACCTTTGCCAAACACGACTATGCTGGTACTTACCGCACCGCAGATGAGGTACACGCTATGTCGCTAGCGAACTTAGCAGGGGAGTACGCCACTATCCTCACAACTGGCGATGTGTTGTCTTTGATTGACTCCTCACCACAAGCTTAAGCCCTGGCCCACCCTATAAGTCCAAAGCTTGGGCTTGTGTTAGACCCCAAGTTTTCTATTGGACTGGTGTACTTGACGTGAATCCTCTGGTGCCTCGCGCCGGTCATTTAGCCCGTAGTCTCGGATGACGGTGGCGACGCGTAGCCGGTAGTCAGCAAAAATACCCTGCCGACCATCTTTCTGGGCAGACCGGTGAGGCTTTAACGTTCTCCACTGTCTCACAGCTTCTTCATCCTGCCAGAAGGATAGAGAGAGAATTTTTCCAGGATGCGTGAGGCTTTCGAAGCGCTCTATAGATATAAAACCGTCGATGGCTTCCAAATGGTGGTGCAATGCGCTGGCGGTATCCAGGTAGTCTTGTTTCCGCTCAGTATGCGGGAGAACCTCAAAAATTACGGCGATCATGCAGTGCTCCTTGCATTGGTATGTTTATTACGCTGATATGTTCATTGTATTGATAGGTTTAACAGCCAGGGTGCCAGCCACTGCTTCGACGAAGCTGCGCTCCTCCTTGAGAATAAAGCGGTGTTTTTGGGCCATGGAAAAATTTGCGCGGGCTCCTTCGTCAGACTGCAACCGAGTGCGGTAGGCCTCATAGGATGCCAAGTCGTCGAACGCGATTAGGCCCCAGGCGACATTATTCGTACCCTCATGGGGAAGGAAGTAACCGATGAGGTGGCCGCCGCACCAGGGTATGATTTTCCCCCAGTTTTCAGCGTACGTTTTGAATGCATTACGCTGGAAGGGATCAATCTCGTAACGGATGACGCAGGTAATGCTCATGTGGCTATCTCCTTTGAATGCTAGTGGGAACAATAGCGTATTGCCGACCCCTGGTGGTTCGACTAGGATCGAACTATGAGTGAAGGTCCTAATATCGTGCGCGTTGCCGCACTTATCGCAGATAATGCTCGGGCAGAGGTTCTCGGTGCCCTGATGTCAGGTCGTGCCCTGACAGCGACCGAGCTGGCAACCATGGCGGGTGTCACTAAGCAGACCATGAGTTTCCACCTTGGGAAACTACGAGACGAAGGCCTTATCATGGTCGATAAACAGGGCCGTCATCGCTATTTCAGGCTTGCGGGGCCACAGGTTGCTAATCTTTTAGAGTCACTGATGGGCCTTGCTTTTCAAGGCAAAGGAGCTCACCCCTCTACCGGCCCACGCGAACCAGCTCTGCGTAAGGCTCGCATCTGTTACGACCACCTTGCTGGAGAGTTGGGTGTTTTCGTGTATGAGCAGATGCTCCATACGGGTGTCTTGCAGCAGCACCCAGGTGGGCTACGGCTTACTGAGCATGGGCGAGAGTGGTTTCACCTCTTTGGCATCGATACAGATGCGCTTACTTCTTCAAGAAGATCATTTTGTCGAGCGTGTCTCGATTGGAGCGAGCGCAGGCATCATCTAGCTGGAGTGCTTGGGGCTGCGCTGCTTGCCCGGATTCAGGAGCTAGGCTGGGCGAAACAGGAGAGTGGTTCCCGCATCATTGTGTTTAGCGCCCAGGGGGAAAGGGCGCTGCGAGCCATGTTAGTAGCGAAAAGTGAACCATCAGCCACTGCTCAACAGACTGCTGTCAGCGATGCTCTGGCGTTCTAAAGCAGTGTGGCTACCAGAATGAGGTGAGCTTCTCACCCCCACGATTGGCTTGGCCAGGCAACATCCATATCAAACTATACAGTAGCATAGTTCCACAGCAGCATAGTTTCTGGCTATTTTGCCAAACTATGCTTTGCCTGTAATGGGGGCAATAGGGTAGAGTTAAAACGGGTGGCTGCTTAGTCATAATGAATGTACGGAATGTTTATTGGATTCTGTAGTTGGCCGTGTAATCACTGTTATTCATTAATGAAAAATCAAGGACGTCATATGAAAGAAGTTTTCTTTTTTAATTCGATGCTCACCCCAAAGATCATCACGTTTGTATATTGGCTGCTTCTGTTTTTTGCTGTTGTATCAGGTCTAAGCGCTATGTTTGCAGGATATGGTGGCATTACTTTTAGCAAGTTTCTTGTGGGGCTTGGAATAATTATAGGTGGTGGAGTTGGCGCTAGAATATGGTGTGAGCTATTGATGGTGCTGTTCAAAATCCACGAAAACATCAAAAAAATCGCTGATAAGCCGCTATAAATAGTGTTATCAATGCCAACAGCCAAAGGTGCTACTTTTGGCTGTTGGTTATGGTGACTAAAAACACGAGAGGAGATACACAGTGGCATTTTCTGAGGCTGAAAAGGCTGCCTTGTTAGAGCTGAAAGGTGTCGGTCCTACGGTTGTGAAGCGATTCGAAGATATTGGCATCGACTCTTTTAGTAAACTATCTACTTACGATGCAAAAGATATTGCTGAAACGGTAGCCTCAATGCTGAGAACCACTTGTTGGAAGAATAGCCCCCAAGCCCTGTCAGCAGTTGAGGCTGCTATTCTCAGGGCCAAAAAAGGGCTTTAGCCACTGACTCTCCTCGACTAGCACTATAAACGAGTTGTGATAAGAAGCTCGTTGCTACCCCTGACGCGTCTAAAACCATTGTTTTGGATACTGTTGTCCTGAAATAAATCGATGATACACGTATCCAAAACCCACAATCATAATGGCACCAGACGCTACGGGAGTGATTATAAAGTGCCAGTTCTCGCCTGCCAGCATAATCAGCAAGGGGTTAGCGCCAGCAGGGGGATGGGTCGTATTGGTAAGCATCATAGCTGCTATTGATAAGCCGACCGCCAGACCTAGCGTCCATTCGTGCACCCCTAATAGATGAGCTACAGCAAGACCCAAAGCCGCCGTTATTAAGTGACCTGCCACAATATTACGTGGTTGAGCTAATGGACTAGCGGGTAATCCAAACAGTATTACCATTGTTGCGCCAAATGGTGCCATTAGCCACAACGTATGGCTGTGTGAACTTAGAAGGCTAAGCACTGTTATGCAGCTGGTAGCCCCGATACCTGCTAGCAGAGCCGCTTTTTGTTGGGTAGGTAAAAACTGCATAATCTTCATGAAAGTAACCTCATATTTAACATAACAACGAAGGAGACCGATCTGTCTACGCTGGCTATGGTAGACAGATCGGTCTCCAGGCGTCAATATGTTGCTCATAACATCAATGTGAGGTTTAGACATGGAGAGGAAGGAGCAGTTAGTCTCGGCCGCCTTTAGTCTATTTTATCGCTATGGGGTGCATGCGATTGGCATCAACCGGATCATTACTGAATCAGGTGTGGCGAAGAAAACGCTATACAGCCATTTTTCCAGCAAAGAAGCCTTGGTTGCTGCAACGGTTGAGTATCGTGACCGGCAATTTTTCTCCTGGATCGAAGAGCGCACAAAAAGCGCACCTGATGGACAAAGCGCGATTTGTGCTTTATTCGATGCGCTTGACGATTGGTTTAATGAGAGAGTAAATCTGATTCACCCTTTCCATGGTTGTTATTTCATCAATGTCAGTGCTGAGTTCAGCGATTTAAACCACCCCATTCACCAACAATGCGCCAGTCACAAAAGGGCGATGCTTGGCTTGATAAGCGGGTATGTTTCACAGTTATTCTCGGATGAAGAAACGGTGACGACACTGGCGGGAGCTATCGCAACCTTAAAAGAAGGAGCGACCGTCCAAGCCCATGTTATGGGGGATCTAAAAGCGGCTGTAAAAGCCAAGGCAATTGCCACGGAGTTGCTGCAGGCAAGGCTGGAGCACTGAACTAATCTGGGAGAGTAGTAGATAGCTTACACCAGTAACGATATGCAGCCCATGAACACTTTTGTATGTAGTTGTTTACAGTCGGCCATTATTAAAATTTACGCTTGACCGGCCTGTTGGCTAAGGCATGTAAGCAAACTAAAACGCCTTGGCTTTCTCAAGCCAAGGCGTTTTGTTCTCTAATGTTTACCCTCCTTTCTCTTAACGCTTCTTCTTTGCAGGCTTTTTATCTGCACTCACAGGACTCGCTTCACTTTCATTGCTGCCACCGCCGGGAAAATGCGCGCGCACCAGCTCTAACAGGCCTTGGGTGGAGGCGTCGAAGTCGGCGGCGTTGGTGTCGATGCGTTCGCTGATTTCACCGGCGATACGTTTGCCTAGTTGCACGCCCCACTGGTCAAAGGAGTTGATGTTCCATATTACGCCCTGCACAAACACTTTGTGCTCGTAGAGAGCTATCAGCGCGCCTAGATTTTTCGGTGTTAGCTCATCCAGTAACAGAGTGCTGGAAGGGCGGTTGCCGGGGCAGCTGTAGGGATCGTGTTGGCTAAGTTCTTTACTGTCACCCTGGCTACCTTCCATAAAGGCGTTGGCTTGGGCGAGCATATTAGTGAGTAGGGCGAAATGGTGGTCTTCCACGCCAGGCTCTGGTTTCAGCGAGGCAATAAAGTCAATCGGCACATAGCGGGTGCCCTGGTGCAGCAGCTGGAAGAAGGCGTGCTGACCGTTGGAGCCGGTTTGCCCCCATACTATCGGGCCGGTTTTGTAATTCACCGGATGGCCGAAGATATCCACCGATTTACCGTTAGACTCCATATCCAACTGCTGCAGGAATGAGGGCAGTTGGTTAAGTGCTTGGTCGTAGGGCACGATGGCCTGGGTTTCAGCGCCGATAAAGTTGATGTACCAAATGCCGATCAGTGCCATCAGCACCGGCATGTTTTGTGAGAAGGGCGCTTCGATAAAGTGGCGGTCCATCTCATGGGCGCCTTCCAGCAACTCGATAAAGCCATCAAAGCCAATCGAAAGCGCGATCGGTAGACCAATAGACGACCACATAGAGTAGCGGCCGCCGACCCAGGCCCAGAACTCGAATACGTTCTCTTCGCGAATGCCAAACTCCATCGCTGCCTTGCGGTTGGTGGAAGCGGCAATAAAGTGCGCGCCTACGTCGGCGTCTTCGCCAGCATTTTCCACAAACCAGCGTCGTGCAGTTTTTGCATTCAGCAATGTTTCTTGGGTCGAAAAGGTTTTGGTTGAAACGATAAACAGCGTTGTGGCCGGATCTAGTCGGGAAAGCACTTTCTGGATGTGGGTGCCGTCCACATTGGAAACAAAATGAAAGTGCAGCTCTGGGTGGCGGTATTTAAGCAGCGCCCGTACCGCCATATTAGGGCCAAGGTCTGAGCCACCAATGCCAATATTAACCACGTCTTTGATACGTTGGCCGTTGTAGCCTTTCCATTCACCGCTTCTTACTGCTTCCGAAAACTGCTTGATCTGTTCACGGGTACGATTAATTTCCGGCATCACATCATTGCCGTCTACATGCACTGGTTCATCGCTTAAGTTACGAAGAGCGGTGTGCAGTACCGGGCGGTTTTCGGTGACATTAATAATATCGCCAGAGAACATCTGCGCGCGGCGTTGTACCAGGGCTGAGTGGTCGGCTAGCTCAAGCAGCTTGGAGAGCACCTCATCAGAGACATGGTGCTTGGAGTAATCCAGGAATAAACCGCCCACCCGTAGGCTCATTTTTTCAAAGCGCTGCGGGTCATTGGTGAAGTAATCACGAATGCGGTCGTTGGCGGTTTTGTCACGTAGGCGTTCGAGTGCCTGCCAGGTAACGCTGCGGGTGAGTTGAAACATAGAAGGCGGTCCTGTTGTTTTCGATCATTATTAAGTGACGAGGGCGGTTCGGCAGCCCATGCCTCATTCTATTTATGTAAAAATACTACATAAAGCTTCGTTTGAGGCAGATGATAAGAAATTTATACAAAAAAATAAGTAATAAAACAGTGAAAAAGAGCGATGTAAAGGTAGCAGGTAAAAGTGCCGTGAGCTGAGGCCTGAGGTCCATTTGCAGAAGAGGTGCTGGATAGGCATGTGCCTAGCCTACCCAGCGTTATTGCCAACAGTTAACTGGCAACCGCTACTTGAACAGCTCCGCGCTTGATAAATGCATAGCCTAACCCGGTCACCAGTGAGCCGGCTACTATCGCGCCAAGGTAGAGCAGTGCAGGGGTAATGGCATTGGGAATTAGTAGTACAAAGATGCCACCGTGAGGTGCCATTAACTGGGCACCGATTAGCATAGAGAGTGCGCCAGTTAATGCGCCACCTGCGATACAGGCTGGAATGACCCGCAGCGGGTCTTTAGCGGCAAAGGGAATTGCCCCTTCGCTGATAAAGCACAGGCCAAGCACAAATGACGCTTTGCCCGCTTCGCGCTCTGGCGCTGAGAACTTGTTACGCGCTACAAAGCTAGCAATGCCCATGCCAATGGCAGGTACCATGCCTGCTGCCATAATAGCGGCCATTGGGGCGTAGGTTTGCGACGCCAATAAACCAACGCCAAAGGTATAAGCGGCTTTATTAACCGGCCCACCTAAATCGAAACACATCATCGCGCCCAGCAGAATGCCCAGCAGAACGGCGTTGGTGGAGTCCATGGCGGCCAGGAAGTTGGTTAAGCCAGCCATAATGGCGGCGACTGGTTCACCAATCACATAGATCATGATTAGGCCAGTGACCAAACTAGCAACAAACGGAATAATTAGTATTGGCTTGAGCGACTCAACACTTGAGGGCAGCTTAACGTAACGGATAACCGCCAGTGCCACATAACCCGCTAAGAAGCCCGCCAAAATCCCACCGATAAAACCTGCTTCAATATTCGCCGCGAGCATGCCGCCAATCATACCGGGGGCGATACCGGGCCGGTCGGCGATGGAGTAAGCAATATAACCAGCTAGCACGGGAATCATGAGTGCAAAGGCGGTGCCGCCGCCAATTTGCATGAGCGCTGCGGCTAAGGTGCCTTCCTGTTCAAAGGCATCAATGCCAAACATAAAAGAGAGTGCAATCAATAAACCGCCTGCCACCACCATTGGCAGCATAAACGAAACACCGGTCAGTAGGTGCTTATAAACGCCTTTCTCTTTAATGCTTTTATTATCACTGGTTGTAGTTGCTGAACCGCTACTCTCCAGCGCAGCATTTTCCAGGGCCGCTTCAATAGCAGGGCGAGGTTTTTTAAGTGCATTGCTGGTAGACGTGCGGTAGATGCGCTTGCCTGCAAAGCGCGATGGGTCAACCTCGATATCACAGGCCAGTAACACTATGTCAGCCTGGGCAATTTCCTCTTCGGTTAGGTGATTCTGCGCGCCTACTGAGCCCTGTGTTTCTACACGAATATTGTGCCCCATGGCTTTGCCCGCTTCGGCTAGCGCTTCTGCGGCCATAAAGGTATGGGCCACACCGGTTGGGCAGGCAGTGACAGCAACGATTTTTTTGCCGCCCGAGGTATTTGCAGTAAGGGGCGTGGATAAAGCAGCCGGGGCGCTGAAAATAGGCGCTTCACGTTTGGCTTGAGCAAGAAAGGTGCTCGGGTCGGGGAGGGCACTGGCAATTGGCGCTTTGAAGAGGCGTTTGCCCTCGAAGCGCTCTGGAGCAGGCACGTGGTCGGCGGCAACCACAATTAAATCAGCGTTGGCGATCTGCTCCGCGGAGGCAGCTTGTAGTGGAGCAATTTCACCATGCATTTCAACATGCACGCCCCAGCCCATCCGGGTGGCGGCCTGTTCAAGGCGCTTGGCGGCTAGGAAGGTGGTCGCCATGCCGCTGGGGCAGGCGGTAATCAGAATAATATTCATAGCGTGGCTCCCTCGGTGATGGTGTCATCAAGACGCCGTACCCGGGTATGTTGTTGGAGTGAGTCAAAATCATCGGCATGAGGGGTGCCCACGCCAACATGGCGAACCGCTTCGGCAGAAAGTGCCGTAGCGAAGCGAAGGGTGTCTTGCGGGGGGAGTCCGCTGAGCAGCCCGTGAAGCATGCCAGCAACAAAGGTATCGCCTGCACAAACGGTATTCGTAGCGGTAACAGTGGGTGGAATGGAGTGCCAAATGCCTTGCTGGCTTACCCATAAAACGCCATCTGCTCCAGCAGAAATCAGCGCGTGCTCGATACCGCTGGCGTGCAGTCGTTCGGCGGCTGCTTGGCGTTGCTGGTCAGAATCGAGCTCGCTACCTGCCCATTCGGCGAGTTCCGTTTCGTTAGGTTTTACGGCGGCAGGCTGAGCGGCAATGGCGGTCAGCAGTGCGGGGCCGCTGGTGTCTATCCATAGCGGCACACCATAGCCTTTTAGTGTGGCTAACAACTCAGCAAAAAGGAGCTGATCCATACCTGGTGGAAGGCTGCCTGCTACTACCACCGCTTGAGGTGCGGCGGTGTGTTGAAATATACCATCCAGCGTATCTCGCAGGGCAGTGATATGAGCAGGCGTAATGGGCATGCCGGGGCTGTTAATGTCTGTGACCCGGCCGCTTTTCTCGGCCAGTTTGGCGTTGATGCGGGTGCTGCCGGGTACGCGCACAAAGGCGTCGATCAAGCCCAGTTTCTGGAAAACCAGTGCAAAGGGGGCATCATTCTCACTACCTAAGAAACCGCTAACGGTTACTTCGTGACCTAGACTTGCCAACACCCGCGCCACGTTAACGCCCTTGCCAGCGGCTTCTAATTGCGCGCTGTCAGGACGGTTTACGCGCCCAAGCGTTAGCGTTTCAAGGTTGAAAGCTAAATCCAGCGCTGGGTTGAGCGTAATGCAAACTACCCTGGCCATTAGCGGGCCTCCAAGGCGTCACGCACCTCATCGCTGGTGGCTTTGCTCAGTGCTAACTCGGCGCAGGCTTTAGCGTCGGCAAGGTCAAACTCACGTAGCCGGGCTTTGACCAGAGGGATTTGTCGTGCACTGACAGAAAGCTCATCCACACCCAGGCCTACTAGGACTGGCACTGCCATGGCATCCGAGGCTAGCTCGCCGCATACGCCTACCCATTTGCCGTGGGCGTGGGCGGCATCAACCGTCATTTGAATTAAGCGCAGCACCGCGGGATGAAGGCCGTCGGCCTGGGCGGAAAGCTCCGGGTGACCTCGGTCAATCGCCAGTGTGTACTGAGTGAGATCGTTGGTGCCAATCGAGAAGAAGTCCACTTCTTTAGCCAAGGTGGTGGCTAACAGAGCGCTGGAGGGCACTTCGATCATTACACCCAGCTGTACATCGGCAGCACGCTCGTGTGATGGAATTTCACTGAGCAGGCGGTCGTAAATGGCTTTGGCGGCACGGAATTCGGCCACGTCTTTAACCATTGGCAGCATAATGCGTAAGGGCCTATCTACAGCGGCCATTAATAGAGCCCGCAACTGGGTTTCCAGTACATCAGGCTGGGTCAGTGCTAAGCGAATGCCACGCAGACCTAAGAAGGGGTTGTCTTCCTGTGGCACGGGCCAGTAGGGCAGAGGTTTATCGCCACCTACATCTAGGGTGCGGGCAACTAGCGGGCGACCATCAAGGGCATCGGTGGCTTCGCGGTACTCGGCTATTTGGGTCGCCAAGTCCGGCGCGCTGGAGTAGGCCATGAACAGGAACTCAGTACGCAGCAAACCAACGCCTTCAGCACCTCGTTCTACGGCATCGGCAGCATGGGCTGTGTTACCTAAGTTGGCTGCTACTTCGACTCGATGGCCATCGCGGGTTTGGGCCTGTTCAAAGCGCAGCTCCCAGGCATCTGCTTCACGCTGTTGCTGCTCGAGTAGCTGCTGTTCGGCTCGCTGCAGGCGCTCTTCGGAAGGCTGGGGTGTTATGCGGCCACGTTCGCCATCCAAAACCATCATGCTACCGTTGTGCAGTGCCATTACTGCTTCTCCTGCGCCTACTACGGCAGGAATGCCTAAGGCGCGGGCCAGAATGGCACTATGGGCGGTGGCACCGCCGCGTACAGTAAGTAGGCCGCGCACCCGGGAGGTGTCCAGGCGAGCAACATCGGAAGGGCCGATATCGTCCATCACCAGAATATAGGGGTGGTTGGGCGGCTCGGGTAGCTGCACATCGCACAGCACGCCCAGCACGCGGCGGCCGACATCACGTAGGTCGGCGGCGCGCTCTGCCAACAAACGGTCAGAGAGCATTTCCTGAGCATGGGCTGCGGTGTCAATAGCATCCCACCAGCCCGCTTCCGCCGAACGGCCTTCACGAATAGCATCAATGGCAGCATGGTGTAGCTCGGGGTCGTCAAGCATCTCCTCGTGCATCGAGAGAATGTCAGCTACTTCACCGCCTGGCGCATTATGTACTAGCGTTTGTAACTGGGCTGCCCCCTCTTTGAGTGCCACGTGCAAGCGACTAATTTCATGTTCAGGGTCGCTTGAATGCTCAGGGTAGTCGAACTGCAGTGGGCGAATCACGAAGACCGGCGCAATGGCTAAGCCTGGTGAGGCAGCAACTCCGGTATGTGGCATATCAGCAGTTAAAGGCTCGATAGCTGGTTTGCTTGTGTCAGCAGCAGCGCTGGTGTCAAAACTGATAGGGTCAAACCCACCGTCAAACGGCGTCACTTTTTCGCCTAAGCCGTCTTCAACAGCAGCAGCTACTGCTTCTAGCGCAGCGTTTGCCTGCTCGCCCTCAGCAGAGAACACCAGCCACTGGCCGCGTCGTGCGCCTAAGCCGATTACTTTGGTCAGACTGGCAGCAGAAACATTGGTGGCATTGCCTTCTTCCAGGCGAACATTGATTGGCATGGATTGAGCACGGGCAATCTGCACTAGCTGCTTTGCTGGCCGGGCGTGTAACCCGTGTGGGTTCAGTACCCTTACTCGGCGAGTCTGAGTATGGCTAGTCTCCCCCGCTAAGATGGCCAGCAGCTGAGCGCTGCTTTTGCCTACTAGGCTTTCGCTTTCTCCGTTATCCAGCACTGCTATTATTTGTTCAAGCAGAGGGCGATGGGCATCACCGCTGGCGGCTAGGCAGAATAGTGCATGCACTGGGTGGCCACTGTGCTCAAGGCCGGTATCCGCAGGGGTGGCAACGCCTAGGGCCGGTTGAGTGACTCCCTGAGCATAGCTGGTGAGCCATAGGCCTTTGCCTAGCCACTGGGGTTGGGTGCCAGCAATTGCACTGATAAATGCATTATCGACACAGCCGCTCTGGCGTAGACGTGCTGCTGCTGCCAGGGCCAGCTCTTGAGGGTCGCGGGCAGGGAAGTTAATGCATAAGGTATCGGCATCCAGTCGCGCTGTTAACTGGGGTTTAGAGAGCAGTCGCGCAACTTCCGCAGCTGAGCTGGCGTGGGCTAGCTCAGTGGCAACACCCTCTCGATCTAGCACATGGGTCAGTTGGCGCAAAATATCCAGATGTTCGTCGTTTTGTGCTGCAATGGTAACCAGCACGTGAACTGTTTGACCATCGTGCCATTGGACGCCTTTAGGAAACTGTAGTACTCGGACGCCGGTGTGTTTTACGTGCTGACGACTTTCCTGCGTGCCGTGGGGGATCGCAATGGCGTTACCAAGGTAGGTGGATGACTGCGCCTCGCGGGCGTGAAGGCCATCGCGATACTCGGCCTCAACTAAGCCAGCGTCCGCTAGCGCCTTGGCGGCAATGTCGAGTGCAGCTTGCCAATCGTCCGCATGGCGGTCGAGCAAGATGTCATCTGGGCCGAGAGTTAACATAGGGTTCTCCTGTAAACGCTGTAAGGTAACGATAACGTCTGCAATGGGTAGCAATAGACTAGTGCATAAAACGTTAGTCGTAGAGCGTTGAGCTTAGCTGGATGAATCGTATCATCTGTGGTTAGTTGGCTATGCTGAATCGATTCACTTTTAGACACAAGGGTTGTCTTTCTAGACTTTAGTCTGAGTAGAGCGAAACGGCTGATAAACTACTCCGGCAACCAGAGGGAGAATTGCATGACACTTGCCGACATTGCCCGGCTTGCGGGCGTATCGCGCACGACGGCGAGCTATGTAATTAATGGCCAAGCCGAACAGCGTAGGATCAGTACGGCTACCATTGAGAAGGTGATGGCCGTGGTGCGTCAGCACCGCTACCACATTGACCCGCAGGCAGCGGCATTACGCCGTGGGGCTAGCCGGCTGATTGGTTTGATCGTGCCTGACTTGGAAAATATCAGTTATGCACGCTTGGCCAAACGTTTAGAGCGCGGTGCGCGGGAGCGTGGCTATCAACTGCTGGTGGTCAGCTCAGATGATTGTGCCGAGAGCGAGCGGACCTTGGCGCTGGCGCTGCGCGCCCAACGTTGTGAGGTATTAATTACCGCCAGCTGCCTGGCAGAAGACGACTCCTTTTATTCTGACCTGGTGGATGAAGGTTGGTGTGTCGTGGGGATGGACCGGGGGCTTGCTCCGAAGCGCTTTGCCAGCGTAGTAAGTAACGATCAGGAAGCGGCTTATGCACTAACACGTTCGGTCATTACAGGCGACACGCGGCGAGTTGCGTGGTTAGAGGCGATGCCAAACCTATCGATCAGTCGCGAGCGGCGGGCGGGCTTTCAGGCAGCGCTACAGGACACTCATATCGAGCCGATTTTGCTAAGCGGTACGCACTATGAACGCAGCGAGGGCTCACGCCTTGCAGCGCAGTTGCTGGATGAAGAGGGTGGGGCTGATGCGCTGGTTACTGCGTCTTATGTCCTGCTGGAAGGTGTGTTTGATGTGTTTTTAGAGCGAGGAGGGTTGCCGGAGAATATTCGGCTCGCCACCTTTGGCGACCATCGGCTATTGGACTTCCTGCCTCAGCCTGTGAATTCAGCGTTACAGGATTATGATCGCATTGCTGAGCTAACCTTAAGTTGCGCGATGGCGGCGATGAACGGCGATTATCAGTGCGGGCAGCAGGTGGTGGCGCGCCACCTGCGTACTCGATAAGTGCTGGCTCAGTAATAAGTGCTTGCTGAACAAGTGCTGGTTGAACAGATGTTGGGTGTTGGGTTAAAGCGGTGCTTGCATAGCCCTGCCCTGTGCATCGTACGATTAAACAGAGCGCGCCTGTGCCCAGGCATTGGCATCCGGAATCGCCATCTCATAGCGTTCGCTAAGGTAGGGCGAGGATAACAGGAAGTCGGCGCTGGCAGCGTTGCATGCTACCGGCACGTTCCATAGTGCGGCCAGGCGTAGCAGCGCTTTAACATCAGGGTCGTGGGGCTGAGGTGCGAATGGGTCCCAGAAGAAAATCAGCACATCCAGTTGCTGTTCGGCAATGCGCGCACCTATCTGCTGGTCGCCGCCTAGTGGCCCGCTCATCAGCCCTTCAACTTCCAGCCCTAAGGCACTCTTCAGCCGGCCGGAGGTAGTACCCGTGCCGATTAGCGTATGCTGGCTAAGCGTATGCTGCCAGCGCGTCGCCCATTCCAGCATTTCGGTTTTCTTACCATCGTGGGCAATGAGCGCGATGCGTTTTCGTGCTTCCAGTGTGCGCACAACTTGGCGGGGTGGCAGGGCGTCGGTCATGGCATGACTCTCCTGGATGGTTGCGTTTATTTTTAATGGTTATAGTTACTCTGCATCAACGGCCAGTACTTTCATGGTGTTGGTGCCGCCGTGGGCATTCATATGATCGCCTCGGGTAAGAATGACATGCTCACCTGAGCGTGCCAATCCATGGTCTTTCAGCAATTGGATGGCTGCCTTGTTTACCTCGGCGGCATCCAGATGAGTAGTGTCGAAGGGGATTGATACGACCCCGCGATACAAAGCCATGCGGCGTTGAGCAATAGGGCTATGGGCTAGGCCAACGATGGGTAGACCGGAACGAATGCGCGAAGCGATAAGCGGTGTGTAACCAGTGGAGGTCATGCAGGCAATCGCACGTACGCCGGTTAAGTGGTTGGCAGCATACATAGCAGACAGTGCGATGGTTTCATCAATGCGCTCAAAGCCCTCGTGAATGCGGTGGCCAGAGGCCTGGGCAACGCGCTCGCGTTCGGCGCCCAAGCACACGCGGTCCATTGCCTCGATGGTTTCAACGGGATAGTCGCCAGCAGCGGTTTCCGCGGAAAGCATAACTGCGTCGGTGGCATCGAGGACTGCGTTAGCCACGTCGAATACTTCAGCGCGAGTTGGCAGGGGCGACTCAATCATCGATTCCATCATTTGCGTAGCGGTAATCACAGCCCGGTTTAGCGTTCGGGCATGCTTGATAATACGCTTTTGGGTGCCAATGAGTGCTTCATCGCCAATTTCTACGCCTAGGTCACCACGGGCTACCATTACCGCTTCCGAGGCTTCAATAATGGCATCCAGAGTTTCATCGTTGGCCACTGCTTCGGCGCGTTCTATCTTGGCGACCAGGCCAATCTCTTTACCAGCTTCGCCGAGCAGCGCACGGGCTTCCTGCATATCCGCTGCGCTACGTGGAAAGGATACCGCTAGGTAATCAACACCAATTTCAATTGCGGTCTTTAAGTCTTGTTTGTCTTTTTCCGTTAGCGCTGGGGCAGACAGGCCGCCTCCCTGCTTGTTAATGCCCTTATTGTTCGAAAGCTTGCCGCCTACGTGAACTCGAGTGTGAACTTCTTGCCCAATAATTGAGGTGACATCGAGTACTACGCGGCCATCGTCGAGCAGTAGGCGATCACCGGGTACGACGTCATCAATTAACGTTTTGTAGTCGCAGCCGACACGCTCGGCGTTTCCGCTGTTGGCATCTAGCGCCATGTCTAGCACAAAGTCTTGGCCAACTTTCAGATGAACGGAGCCTTCGGCAAAGCGTGCAATACGAATTTTTGGACCTTGCAGGTCACCCAGCGCAGCCACGCTGCGGTTAAGGCGCTGGGCGATCTCACGGACATCGTTAAGGCGTCGGCGATGGTCATCTGCCGCGCCATGGGAGAAATTTAGCCGTACCACATCAACACCCGCTTTCAGCATGGCTTCCAACACCCCTTGGCGGTCGCTGGCGGGTCCAAGTGTCGCGACAATTTTTGTGCGACGAAGAGGAGTGGGGAGTGTTGAGGTCGTCATGGCTGTTGCTCCTGTAGAAAGCGTTTCTGCGTATTTTTCGCGTAAGGCCGCGCCATCGATTGGCAGCGATTTAGTATTGGACTACGATAGTCTTTATATAGTAATTTTACTACATATTGGGTGGCTGTTAATCATTTGGAGTGTTTTTTACAGCTCAGGAAAGCCATCAAGGGTATTAAATACGTACTTTTAGTAATTTTTTCTCAGAACGCCATCTAAGCTCACTGCCTAATTGAGGTGCCGCCATGACAATAAGAGTAGCTATTAACGGATTTGGTCGAATTGGCCGCAATGTGCTGCGTGCACTGTATGAAAATGGTTACCGTGATCGTGTTCAGGTAGTTGCGATTAACGATCTGGGCGACCCTTCACTGAACTCACACTTGCTGCGTCACGACACTGTGCATGGTCACTTTCCCTTTAAGGTAGAGCACGATGCGGAGAGCATCACGGTTGATGGTGATCGTATTGCGATTTCATCGGAACGTGACCCGGCACAGCTTCCCTGGGCATCAATGAACATCGATTTGGTCATGGAGTGCACGGGGCTGTTCACGAAGCGTGAGGCGGCTGCCAAGCACATTGAAGCAGGGGCGAAACGTGTGCTTATTTCTGCTCCCAGCCCTGATGCGGATGCAACCGTTGTGTATGGGGTAAACGAAGATGTACTGACCGCAGAGCATACGGTTGTTTCTAACGCGTCTTGCACTACGAACTGTTTGGCACCGGTGGCAAAAGCGTTAAACGACGCGGTTGGTATTGAAAACGGGCTAATGACGACTATTCATGCCTATACCAATGACCAGAATCTGTCGGATGTCTATCACTCAGACCCGTACCGTGCCCGTAGCGCGACGCACTCGATGATCCCGACCAAAACGGGGGCTGCAGCGGCGGTTGGCTTGGTATTACCGGAGCTGGCGGGTAAGTTTGATGGTTTAGCGGTGCGTGTGCCGGTTATCAACGTCTCTCTGGTGGATCTGACCTTTACCGCAAGCCGTGAGACCAGCAAAGAAGAGATTAACGCCATCATCGAGAAGGCGGCAGCGAACTCACCGGTGCTTGCGGTTAACGCTGAGCCGCTGGTCTCTATCGATTTCAATCACGATGCTAATTCATCGACCTTTGATGCCAATCACACCCGTGTTAATGGACGGTTGGTAAAAATCATGGCGTGGTACGACAACGAGTGGGGTTTCTCCAACCGTATGCTGGATACTGCACTGGCGATGCAGGCGACCGCTAAGTAACGTATCAGGCCTCAGAGAATGCCTGAAAAGCTAGCGAGCACAGCAGCTTTTCAGGCACGATTTCCTGTTAGGCTCAACTTCATTTCCTCAAGGGCAAGTATCACCGAGTAGTAACTCGGTTTTGAGCAGTTGCGGGGTTTTTGGTAAACGCCCCAGAATCATCTGTGCGGCTACTCGACCTTTACCTGCGCTATCCTGGCGTACTGTGGTCAAGCGTGGCGCCCGGTATTGTCCTTCTGCAATGCCATCAAACCCGGTAATTCTTAGCTCTTCCGGCACTCGGATGTTGCGTTGCTCTGCCAGCGTGAGCGCGGTAAGCGCAATACGATCCGACATGCATAGCAGTAAATCTGGCCGCTGATGTACGGGCACATCTAATATTTCGGTGATCACCGGTGAGCACACATCAAACACGTTTTCTTCAATGTTCCAGAGCGGTATCTGCTCTGTATCAAAGCCGTGTTCTGTTAATGCGGCGTGAAAACCTGCTAAACGTGCTCGACTGATGGTACTGCTATCCGGTAGCAGAGTGTGCTCAGGGGTAACGCGACCATTGCAGTGCTCTTTGGTTAACCTCAGGTTGACGATAGCAGGCCTTTTTGGACGCTGGATAAGAGCATGTTGAGCTATCTGATAACTGGCGTCGCGGTCATCAATATGCACGGTAGGGCAGCCGTCGATATCAAAGTCTACTGAAACCAGCGGATGCTGAGTGGGCAGTTCGCTGAGCAGCTGGTTATTGGGCATTAGGCCGTAGACAATAAAGCCATCGGCGATATTGGCTGAGCCAGGAGGCTGAGAGGCATGGCCTCGGCCTGCTAGCAGCAGCATGGTGTGCCCGTGGGCATCAAGCACCTCTGCAACGCCGGAAAGAAACTCACTGGCCACGGCGTCGTTCAGGCTGTAGGTCAGGCTTTCCGCCAAAATTACCGCCACAATGCTAGAGCGCCCGGTACGCAGGCTTCGGGCTTTGGCGTCTGGGCCGTTATAACCCAGTCGCTTAGCTTCCTTTAGAATCCGCTCTCTTAGCAGGGGGGAGAGTTGGTCGGGGCGGTTAAAGGCGTTGGAAATCGTCGCAGTGGAAACGCCAAGTTCAAACGCCAGGTCCTTTAGTGTCATTCGGCGAGGAGCAGTCACGGTGCTTCCTAAGCAAGTTAAGTGCGTCACGTCATATTACAATTACAACTACAATCACAACTACAACGCAGGCTAATTATTAGGTGGTTGCGCACAAGAATAACGGCCTTGGTGGTATGTCGACTACCCTCTATATAAAGAAAGGTGCGGATCATTCATCCAAGGCCGTATTCGTCACGCTGTAATGTATAACGCAGCTTGTTAAGCGGCTGAACGGGTCTTGGCAAGCTTAAGCGCCGCGCCGCTTTCATCAAACAGGTGAACATGCTCGGTATTGGGCACAAGTGAAACCTGCTGGCCCTCTTTCCACTGGCTGGGTGCTTCACTGCGATGAATCAGCAGCGTATCACCCTCTTTGGGATCCAGGTAAACGTAGACCTCGTTTCCAAGATATTCAACGTTAACGATATCAAAACAGTTATCGGCTGTTGGTGCTTCCAGGCGTAAGTGCTCGGGGCGCACACCCAGAGTTAGTGACGTACCTTTGGTGTAGTCATCTGCGGCCTGGGGAAGGGTGACTTCACTCAGCCCTGCTGCTTTCACTCGGCAGCCATCGGCTCCTCCGCTGATCAGCTCAGCAGGCATAAAATTCATCGTTGGTGAGCCAATGAAACCAGCTACAAACTTGGTTGCTGGCCGTTGATAAAGTTCGTGAGGGCTGCCTACCTGCTCCACATTACCACGGTTGAGTACCACGATTTTATCCGCCAAGGTCATGGCTTCTACCTGGTCGTGGGTAACATAAATCATGGTTGAACCAAGGCGGTTATGCAGCCTTGCGATCTCATTTCGCATCTGCACCCTTAGTGAGGCATCCAGGTTGGAGAGCGGTTCATCGAAGAGCAGAATGCGTGGCTCCCGCGCCATCGCTCGGCCCATGGCTACCCGCTGGCGCTGGCCACCCGAAAGGGCTTTGGGTTTACGGTGTAGCAGCTCTTCAAGCTGAAGAATTTTTGCGGTGCTCATCACCCGCTCATGCACCGTTTCTTTGGCGGTTTTGGCAAGTTTTAGGCCAAATGCCATGTTGTCGTAAACAGTCATATGAGGGTATAGCGCGTATGACTGAAACACCATGCCGACACCACGCTCCCGTGGGGGGAGGTCGTTGACCAGTGTTTCGCCGATGATGAGATCACCGTCAGTAATTGACTCGAGTCCGGCAATTAAACGTAATAGTGTGGATTTGCCGCAGCCGGAAGGCCCAACAAAAACAACGAACTCACCATCGCCAATGGATAAGTCGACATCTTTAATAATGTGGTCGCGGCCAAATGTTTTATTGACCTTTTCAAGCTTGACACTTGCCATGGGTAACTCCTCGCCGACCTCGATCCTGCTTCTTTTGGGTCGGCTGTCATTGTTGACTATTCTAGTTGGCGCCGGTTTAAGCGACGCGCATAAAAGCGGCTTGGTAAGCAGGCAGGGTGAGTGCGTTAGCTTCCCGCATGGTCGTAAACGTGGCTATTTCCAAATCGCTGGCGATTTTAAGCGGTAGCTTGGTGCACTGCTCATCGCCGGTAAGGTTAAATACACACAAAATTGTCTCGTGGTCTTTTTGGCGGGTGAAGCCTAAAAGCTCTTCGCCTACATCAACCAGCGTTAGGTCGCCATCAAACAGTGCTGGATGTTGGCGGCGGAAGGCCAGAATGCTGCGCAGGGCATTCAAGGTGGAGTTGGCATCATCCTGCTGACGGCTTACGGCAAGATCCCGATGTTTGTCCGCCATGGGGAGCCAAGGCTCTACGCTGGAAAAGCCACCTTGTTCGCCGTCGTTCCATGGTATCGGCGTACGGCAACCGTCGCGGCCTTTAAATTCTGGCCAAAGTACTTTGCCGTAAGGATCTTGGATGCGCTCAAAGGGTACGTCGGCTTCCGGAAGACCAAGCTCTTCGCCCTGGTACAGGCAGACGCTGCCACGCAGCGAAAGTAGCATTGCCAGCATCACTTTGGGGTAGGCATTGGGGTCTTCGTCTGCCCCCCAGCGAGTTGCGCTGCGCACCACATCATGGTTTGAGGTTGCCCAGCAGGGCCAAGCGTCTCCCGCTAAGCGCTGAAAGCGTTCCAGAACTTCATGAATATAGCGCGCAGAGTGGGGCTTGTTGAGCAGGTCAAAGGTGTAAGCCATATGTAGCTTGTTACCACCAGCGGTATATTCTGCCATCCGCTCTAGCGGATTATCGTCGCCAATTTCACCCACGGTGGTGGTGCCAGGGTATTCGTCCATTAGCGCCCGCAGGTCTTTCAGGAAGCCGAGATTTTCCGGGCGACTTAAATCGTAAACGTGGCGCTGCCAAGTGTAGGGGTTGGCTTCTGGTGCGCCCAAGGTTTTGGCTTCCCCTTTCGGAACTGGCGGATTGTCGCGTAGTTCGGCGTCGTGGAAATAGAAGTTGACGGTATCCAGTCGGAAGCCATCTACTCCCAGGTCCAGCCAAAAACGCATATTATCCAGCTGAGCCTGCCGTGCCTCCGGGTTGTGGAAGTTAATGTCCGGCTGGCTGGTTAAGAAGTTGTGCAGATAATACTGCTGGCGCCGTGAATCAAAGGTCCAGGCGGCACCACCAAAAATTGATAACCAGTTGTTAGGCGGCGTGCCGTCGGGTTTAGGATCTGCCCATACAAACCAATCTGCTTTGGGGTTGCTACGGTCCAGGCGGCTCTCTTTAAACCAGGGGTGTTGGTCAGAGGTGTGACTAATCACCTGGTCGATCATCACCTTTAAATCAAGCGAGTGGGCTTTTTCAAGCAGCGTTTTAAAGTCATCCAGGGTGCCGAACATCGGGTCGACATCGCGGTAGTCGCTAATGTCGTAACCGAAATCGAGCATTGGAGAAGTGAAAAACGGCGATAGCCAGATACCATCAACATTGAGTGAGGCAACATAATCAAGCTTTTCAGTAATGCCTTTGAGATCACCTACACCATCGCCTCGGCTGTCCATAAAGCTGCGTGGATAGATCTGATAGATAACCCCGCCGCGCCACCAGAAAGTGTTTTGCAGAGTGCTGGCCTGGGCTGTTGTGTTGTCCTGCATAGTAGAATCCATAGCTGACATAAAAAATTCCTTATCCTTTAACAGCGCCGGCGGTAAGGCCTGAGACAATGCGGCGTTGGAAAATAATCACTAATACGACCAGCGGAACCGTCACAACGACGGATGCAGCCATGATGGGTCCCCAGGGCAGTTCATAGGCGCTGCCGCCAGAAAGTAACGCGATGGCGACGGGTACGGTGCGCTGAGCGTCGGTAAGAGTGAAGGTGAGAGCAAACAGGAACTCGTTCCAGGCAGCGATAAATGCCAGCAGCCCGGTGGTCGCCATGGCAGGCCACATGAGCGGCAAAAACACTTTGGTGAGCGTCACCCAGGGCGTTGCACCGTCCATAATGGCCGCTTCTTCCAGCTCCATGGGTAGTTGCTTCATAAAGGTGGTCAGCACCCAAACAGTGAAGGGCAAGGTGAATATGGTGTAGCTCAAGATCAGGCCAGCAGGATTGTTATAGAGGTTTAAAGAGCGAATCACCTCGAACAGCCCCGAGAGCACTGCTACCTGAGGGAACATGGATACACCCAGAATCACTAGCAGTACCGTAGAGCGACCGCGAAAGCGCACACGGCCTAGGGCGTAAGAAGCAGTCAGGCCGAATAGCAGGGCGATAAAAACCACACTAAATGCCACCACAATCGAGTTGAAAATGGCGCGTAGGAAGCTGGTTTGGCTGAAAATATGGGCGTAGTTATCGAGGTTCCAGCTCGAAGGCCAAAGTTCAACGCGGAACAGGTCGCTAGAGGGTTTTAATGAAGTGACTACGGCGTAGTAGAACGGGAAAACGGCGTACACCATTATCAATGCAATCAGCGCCCAAAACCCGATGCGCTTGGCAACTTTGGCTAACTGACGAGTATTCATCAGTCACCTCCCAATTGGATTTGTTTACGCCCCAGGTAGAGGTAGGCGATGGTGGCGAGAGCAATGATTAGGAACAGCAGAGTAGAGGCCGCGCTGCCGTACCCAACATCCTGGAATTCAACCAACTGCTGGCGGGCATAGACCGACATCGACATCGTGCTGGTAGAGTTGGAAGTCAACACATAGATCACATCGAAAACGCGCAGTGCATCCAGTAAGCGGAAAATAACCGCTACCATTAGCGCTGGGGTGATCAACGGAAGGGTGACTTTAAAGAACACCCGCAGCGGGTGAATGCCATCTACCTCAGCAGCTTCGTAGCAATCTTTGGGCAGCATTTGTAGAGCGGCAAGTACCAGTAGTGCGACGAAGGGAATGGTTTTCCAAACATCGACCATAATTACCGCCCACATGGAGTAGGTGGCGCTGGCGGTCCAGGCGATGGGGTTATCGATGATGCCCACATTCATCAGTAGATGATTGATGATGCCGAATTGGTCGTTGAGCATCCACGCCCACATCTGTGCGGAAACAATCGTTGGAATTGCCCACGGAATAAGCACCGCTGCGCGAACAATCACGCGCCCTTTAAACTCGGCATTCAGAATCAGCGCAACAATCACGCCGAAAATCACTTCCAGCGATACCGATACCACTGAGAAGTAGACCGTATTCCAAACCGAGCGCCACCAAATAGGATCAGCTAGCACGCCATACCAGCGCCCATCTTCGTATATTAAGTAGTTCTCAAAACCGATTAAGTTAGCTGCACCTAGATCCGACAGTGAGGCATCGGTAAAGCTGAGGAAAAAGGTACGTACTAACGGCCAGCCAGCCACAAGAGTTAGCGCAATCAGCATTGGTGCTAAAAATAACCACGCGGCTTTAACCCGCTGGCGCCGCACCTTTGTACCGCGGCGCGGCTTGGTCGCTATAGAACGCGCCTCAAGGGGCGCGTCGTTATGCTTGATGGAGGTCGACATAGCTCAGGCTCCGGGGTTACCAGTTGCGACGCTTCAGGCGAGCCAGTTCGGCTTCAAGATCGGCGACCGCTTGGGCGCCATCCTTAGTGCCGGACAGTACGTCGTGAGAGGTGCTGAAAAATGCGTTGCTAACCCGGCCATAGGCACTGCCAGTAGGCGCAGAGGGGCGGGCCACAGCGTTAACGAAGGTTTCGTAAAGCGTGCCAAAGAAGGGCACTGCCTCAAGGATTTCTTCATCCTGGTAGAGCGCGTCGATGGTGGGGTTATAGGAGGATTGAATCGCGCGGCGTTTCTGCTCCTCGTTCCCGGTTAAAAAGGCGACGAGGTCGGCGGCAAGCTCGGGGTTATCGCTATAGCGAGAAACGGCTAAGTTCCAGCCGCCTAAGCCAGCAGCGCTTTGGCCATTTTCACCGCCAGCAGGTAATTGGGTCACCCCAACTTTATCCCGTACGTCGCTATCTTCGCTTTGAGCGAGGGACCATGCGTAAGGCCAGTTACGCATAAATACTGCATTGCCACCTTGGAACACACCGCGTGCTTCTTCTTCGGTGTAATTAAGCACCCCATCTGGTGCAATATCACCAATCCAGGATGCAGCAAGGTCAAGCGCTTCAGCGGCACGTTCGTTATTAATAGTGACTTCACCTTCATTATCAACCACAGTACCGCCACCAAAACTTGCTACCCACTCAAGGGCATTAACGGTTAAGCCTTCGTAAGCACGGCCTTGGAAGACGAAGCCCTGCATCCGGTTGTTACCCTCGCCCCGCTCTGCATCTTTGATGGTACGAGCGATCTCGGTAAGTTCTTGCCAAGTCGAGGGGGCATCGAAACCATGTTTTTCAAGTAAGTCTTTACGGTAATAGAGCACGCCTGCGTCGGTAAACCAGGGCATGGCTACCAAGCGGCCATCAATGGTGTTGTTGGTAACAATGGTTTCAAAGTGACCGTCGGCGGCATCCTCTCCTAACACCTCACTTAGATCGAGTAGGTGGTTAGCTAATAGGCCAGGCCAAACCACATCAATTTGCATCACATCAATATCGCTAGAATTAGCGGAAAGAATTTGCTGGTAAAGCGATAAACGCTCGGTAGAGGAGTTGGGTGTAGAAACAACATCGACGCTGTGGCCGGTTCTCTCTTCCCAGGCGCGCACACCTTCCTGGCAGAGTGTTAGTTCGGCACCAACTGCACCACAAGAAATCGTTAGATCAGCGGCGTGTGCCGCGCTGGTGGTGCTTGCAATGCTGGCTAAAGCAATAGCCGACATGAGTAGGGTTTTGTTCATAATGGCGTTCCTCGGCGTTTATTGTTGTGGATGATTTATTTTGGGCTCTGGCTCTTCAGAGCGCTCCGGGCTGTTACTTAAACGATTAAGTATAGTGCCAGTTAGCCGCCTCTTTGCATGAAGTTCAATAGCGACTTTTGTCTAACCTCTCTAATAAGCCTTTCCTAATCTAACTGATGCTTTAGACATTGGTCGATTATTAGCAAAATCTTGTTGGTTTACGTGCCCTTAATCGATTAAGTTTCAGTCTCCACTCTGAAACGAACCGAAAGGTTGTTGCTTTTCAACATTGGTGAGGTTTTGCGACGTGAAAATGTGCCCTGAACAGCTGGATTAAAAACGCTCGTTTTCAAAAGCTTGGTTTTCAAAAACCTGGTTTTCAAAGCAATTTCTAAAAGCATTTCTCAAAACAATAAAGCTTGATAGCAATAGGATTGAACAACAATGAATAACATGACATTTAAGACACCGCTCGCGATTGCTGTCGCGGCAGCTAGCTTAGTGTTAAGCGGTGCGGCCAATGCCAATATGACGATGGAAGAGCGGTTCGCTGAGTTGGAAGCGCGCATTATCGCTGCTGAACAGCGTGCAGAGTCTGCTGAGCGTCGCGCCGAGCTAGCAGAGCAAGGGCGGGGAACATCAACGACAAGTACGTCTTCCTCTAGCGTGCCTGCAACCGCTATATCAGATGCTGACATTGAAGAGCGCCTTGCCCGTGTGGAGCGCCAAACCAGCGGTGAAGAGGGGTTCTCTTTTAATGTATATGCTCGCTCTGGCCTATTAATTGGCGAAGATGGTAAAAGTGCGCCCGGTGGCCCTTACTTAACACCCGCTGGTGGAAATGGCGGTGCCGTTGGTCGTTTGGGCAATGAGTCGGATACTTATTCCGAAGCCATTCTTAACTACCGCATGCAGTTTGATAACGGTGCAAAAGCCCGTTACACCACCATGTTGGCTGCCGGTACTAATTCCAGCAACGACTGGGTCGGTGATGATACCAACTTGAATGTGCGTCAGGTGTATGCCGAGTTTAGTGATTTGCCAAGCTTCACCGGTGCGTTTGAAAACGCTTCCATTTGGGCTGGTAAACGTTTTGACCGCGATAACTTCGATATTCACTGGCTTGATAGTGATGTCGTTTTCCTTGCTGGTACCGGTGGCGGTATTTATGACGTTCAGCTAGCCGATAACTGGAAGAGTAACTTTTCCCTATATGGTCGCAGTTTCAGCGATTATCCGGTCGTCAGCCGTGAAAACCCCGGTTTAGATGGCGAAAGTAGCGATACTGATAACCTTGTCTTGACCTCCAATAATTACTTTGGCAATTGGCAGGTCATGGTCAACGGTATGTCTGCTGCTGATAACGATGAACGTGATATCGGTGAGGGCCAAACCGCGGCCAATACAGGCTGGCATACCATGGTGGCTTACCACGGCGACAGCTTCTTCGGCATGGGTGAAGGTAACTTCAAGGCCGCTGTATTGCACGGTCAAGGCCTAGGGGCTGAAGTGAAAGGGCTGGGTAGTAACGGCGACCTGACGGATGACGCGACCACCACGCGGCTGGCTTTATATGGAACGACCTACATTGCACCCAAGTGGCGTATTGCACCTTCCATTCTGGCTGAAACCAGCAGAGACCGTTTTGCTGATGGCGACAGCTATGATTGGGCAACACTGAGTGTGCGTCTTGCGAATGAAATTAACCAGAACTTCGAGATGCAGTATGAGGCCAGCTATCAGTGGATGGATTTAGATCCCCAGGGCTATAGTGATCGTAACAAGGTTGATGGCGATTATATGAAGTTCACTATCGCGCCGACGTTTAAGCCGGATGTGGGTGGTTTCTGGAAGCGACCTGAGATCCGTCTGTTCACTACTTATAGTGATTGGGATGAAAGTCTCAATAGTTACGGTGCCAGTTCCTTGGGTAGCGATGGTTTTACTGGCGGCCAATGGACCTTTGGCGTGCAGACAGAGGTGTGGTTCTAAGCCATTAAGGTTGATGGTTCCTTTAACTGTTTCTTCTCCGATGTACGTTGCCCGCGACATGTCGCGGGCTTTTTTGTATAGCTTTAATAGTGTTTGAGGGGCGATTAGCTGAGCTACCCAGGAGAGATCTTATGCCACTACTACAAGAGAAACTAAAAGCGCCATCACTGCCGCTTAGCGTGGTGGCTCGGCCACGCCTGAATGACCACTTCATGTTAAATGAACGCGTCCGTTTACTGGTGGTGCAAGCTCCTCCGGGGTATGGCAAAACCACACTGCTGGCTGAACGGCTTCCCGCCCTAGAGCAAGATGCGGCGTGGTTACGCCTGGACCAGCGAGATAACCAGCCCGCACGGTTTTTAATCTACTGGCAGGCAGCACTAAATACGCTGTTCAGTGAGCAAATATTACTTTCCCCGGTGGCCGACGATAGTGATTGTGTTGAGCAGCTAGAGCGCTGGCTGGGTGAGCTGCCAGCTCAGCGTGGGCCGTGCCGCTTGGTAGTGGATGAATTTGAGCACTTAAACCACCCAGGTATTTTAGCCGGGATAGCCCATTGGCTACGCCACCAGCCTTCCTGGTTAACCTTAACCCTCACCAGTCGCTCGCGGCCAGCGCTGGGTTTGGCTAGCCTGCGGCTAAGAGGCGAATTAGAAGAGATTGACCTACACGCGTTGGCCTTTGACAGCGAAGAAGCACAAACCCTGTGTGCCGAGCAACTGAGCTTTCCACCCACTCGGGTAAGCCTGGAACGAGCGCTGCGCAGAAGCGGTGGCTGGGTGATGGCGTTGGGCTGGCTTGTTGAGCGCACCACCACGCGGGCAGGGTTTGATGCCTTGGTAGATCGATTAAGCGGTGCCCACCCAGACTTTGTTGCTTGGTTTGACGAACTGCTTTGTGCGGCGCTGCCCCTGGAAGAGCGCGAGTTAATGTTGCAACTGGGGGTGCTTGAGCGCTTTTCCCCCGAGTTAATGGCGCGCCTATTGGAAGGTGAACGGTTGACCCAACGGCTGGAAGCGTTTGAACAGGCAGGGTTGTTTATTGAACGTCCAGATCCTCATGATCAGTGGTACCGATTTCAACGGCTATTTGGCGAGTACCTACGTCACCGGCGTCATGAGCTGAGCTTAGCCACGCAACGGATATTGCATCAACGTGCAAGTCAGGCATGGTTAGCCCTGAACGATCCGGTTATGGCACTGCGTCAAGCGATCCTGGCCGAAATGCCTGAGGATGTGGCCAGCATATTGACTGCGCAAGGGCCAGCCCTATTGGCAAGTGGCGCCTACGCACTATTGGCTCAGGGGTTTGCACTGTTAGGAGAACCGCGGCTCTCCACTAGCCCCGAACATACGCTGCTCTATGGCTGGGTCTCTCATGCTCAATTTCAGTTTGATATTACCGCGCGAGTGATTGACTGGATTGAAGCGCAGTTGGACGCGTCTGAGTGGCAAGCGCTTAGTGCTGAATTCGCCACTCTGCGTGCCCAGTTGGCGATTAACCAAGGCGATGCCGAGCGGGCGGCGCCGTTGGCCGAGCAGGCGCTAGCCTTGCCAGCCCGTTACTTGGCTTCAACCCCGCTAACCGCAACGGCTATCCTGAGCGAGGCGCGTTTTGTGCAGGGCTGTTTAGACGAGTCACTTCAGCGAGTTCGTGAAGTAGAACGTCAGGCTCGGCAGCGTAACGATAACCAACTACTGCTATGGTCGTTTTGTCATCAGTCAGAAGTATTGGTTGCCCAAGGACGCCTGCAGGCCGCCTACGATATTCAAGAGCGTGCCTTTGCTCATTTGGAGTGGGCCGAGCTTGAACACCTGCCCGTTGCGGAGTTTCTATACCGCATTCGCAGCCAAGTACTGTGGGAGTGGCACCGCCTGGATGAAGCAGAGCAGGCGGCCTTGAAAGGTATCGCTGTGTTGGATAACCAGGGTGAGCGTTGGACCTTGCAGTGCCATATTCAGCTAGCCAAAGTCGCCCAGAGTCGTGGTGACCAAGCTCAGTGTGCCGACCATATGCGACGGCTGCGCAAAATTCTCGCAGAAGGCGATTATCATATTGACTGGGTTGCGAATGCCCATGCCACACTGCTGGCTTGGTGGCACTCTACCCATGACATGGACGCTGTAGAGCGTTGGCGTCAGGAAGCCCCGGCGCCACTGGTTGATAGCGCCACAAACCACTTTTCCCAGTGCAATGTGCGCAACCATGCGCGTGCGTTAACGTTACTGGGCCGCTATGACGAGGCCCACGCGCTGCTGAGTGCGCTTGAAGAGCATACCCAGCGTTTGGGGTTGGTGACTGATGCCAACCGCAACCAACTTTGCTTGGCAGCGCTGGCTTGGCACCAGGGGCAAGTCACCCAAGCGAGCAAGCATATGCAGCTGGCGTTGAGCCTAGCCTCGCGTACCGCGCTGGTAGGCAGCTTTTTACGCCTAGGCAAGCCACTGTGCGAGCTGCTGGGGAGTCTTTCAGCGAGCGGCGTGCTAGCTCCACTTGAGCAGGCTCGTGCAGAGCGACTGCAAGTCTTAGCAAGCCGACAGAAAGATTTTGGCAGCGCCGTGCGCTTAATGTTGGACGAGACAGTGATTGCCGATATCGTCGCTCGTCCGGATGTGCCTGAACTAATTCGCACGTCGCCGCTGACTCGTCGAGAGTGGCAGATCCTAGGCCTGATTCATGCAGGGCTGTCCAATGAGCAGATTGCTGAGCAGCTATCGGTAGCACCTACCACCATCAAAACTCATATCCGAAGTCTCTATCAAAAACAGAATATTCGACGGCGCGACGAAGCGATAGCGCTTGCCGGACAGCTGCTGGAACATATTCAGGGAGAGTAGTCACAGCAACTGGCTACTCCTGACGCCTACGCCCAGTGTCTCCTAAGGGGGAGGAGTTTATCTTGCGAGCAACCCTGCATCATGCCAAGTAACCAGCAATAACAAAGGCAAGGGCAAAACAATGATGCAGACAACTTCTACTTCCCACTACGTAGGCAGTCAGGGGGCTGATTGGTGGCGTGGCGCAGTGATCTACCAAATTTACCCGCGCAGCTTCATGGATAGCCGGGGCGATGGTATTGGTGACTTAAAAGGGGTGATCGATAAGCTTGATTACATTTCCTCGCTAAACGTCGATGCCATTTGGTTATCGCCATTTTTCACCTCGCCTATGAAGGACTTTGGCTACGATATTAGCGATTATCGTGGTGTTGACCCGATGTTTGGCACCCTGGAAGACTTTGATCGATTGATAGAAGCTGCTCATGCCAGGGGGCTAAAAGTGACTATTGATCAAGTAATGTCGCACACCTCTGATCAGCACGCTTGGTTTGAAGAGAGCCGCCAAAGCCGAGACAACCCGAAAGCTGACTGGTACGTATGGGCTGACCCAAAGCCCGATGGTGCACCGCCCACCAACTGGCAGTCGGTATTTGGCGGCAGCGCCTGGCAGTGGGACACCCGCCGTTGCCAGTACTACCTACATAATTTTCTGGCTAGCCAGCCAGACCTTAACTTCCGCACCCCAGCAGTGGTTGATGCGATACTGGAAGAAGTACGCTTCTGGCTAGAGCGAGGGGTAGATGGTTTTCGGCTAGATGCAGTGAATTTCTGTACCCATGGCGAGTTGAAGGATAATCCACCACGTGCAGAAGTAATTGAAAGCTTCCTAGGCGTGCGTCCAGATAATCCCTACGGCTATCAGTTGCATCAGTATGATAAAACCCAGCCGGAAAACCTGGTGTTTCTAGAGCGCTTACGCAGCTTACTGGATGAGTACCCTGGCTCGACAAGTGTCGGTGAGGTGGGTGATGACGACGCCTTGGGTGTGATGGCTGAATACTCCCAGGGTGGAAATCGCCTGCACATGTGTTACTCATTTAATCTGCTGACCGATAAAGCCGATCCCGATTACCTGCATGGTACGCTGACTGAAATGGAGGCGCGTATTGGCGATGGCTGGCCTTGTTGGGCGTTAGGTAACCATGATGTCACTCGCCTGGCTACTCGCTGGCAGGCAGAAGGGCAGTTGGACAAGCTACGCCTCTATATGGCGTTTCTACTCACTCAACGTGGCAGCGTATGCCTGTACCAGGGCGAAGAACTGGGTCTGCCCGAAGCCGAGCTGACCTTTGATCAACTGGTCGACCCCGCTGGTATTACCTTCTGGCCCGCTTACAAAGGCCGAGATGGTTGCCGAACGCCACAGCCTTGGCGGGCCGATGCTCGCCATGCTGGCTTTAGCGCCAACGAGCCCTGGCTGCCAGTGCCAGAGTCACATGCCGGCCTTGCTGTTGATCAGCAGGATAGCGACGTTGATTCGCTGCTCAATGCCTACCGTGGGTTTTTAGCGTTTCGCCGCACTCAGCCTGCGCTAGTGAAGGGCCAGGTGCGTTATCACGCCGTGCGTGATGACGTGCTTTGCTTAGAGCGCACGTATCAGCAAACACGCTTACTGATAGCGCTTAACTTTAGCGACAAAGCCGTCATCCGCTCAGTGCCTGATGGGGTGCAGGCGATTGCTGGTGCACCTGCCTGGCTGAATGGAGAGTGGCAGGCTGGCCAATTAACATTACCGGCATACGGTGTGGCGATTGCTCGCTGCTCGCAATCCGAGGAGGACGCACCATGGGGCATTTAACACTAAGCGGCATCGGTAAATCTTTTGATGGCGTAGAAATCTCGCGAGATATCAACCTCACCATTGAGGATGGAGAGTTTGTGGTATTCGTCGGCCCCTCCGGCTGCGGAAAATCCACCTTGCTGCGTATGATTGCGGGCCTTGAGGATATCACCGAAGGGGATATGCAGCTGGATGGCCAGCGGATCAACGAGATTCCGCCTCAGGAGCGGGATATCGGTATGGTGTTCCAATCCTATGCGCTTTACCCACACATGAGTGTGGCGGAAAACATGGCGTTTGGCTTAAAGCTGGCGCGCACTGATAAAACCGAGATTCACCGTCGTGTGCAGCATGCCGCTGAAATGCTGCATCTAACAGAGCTGCTAGAGCGTAAGCCCAAAGATCTTTCCGGTGGTCAGCGCCAGCGGGTAGCTATTGGGCGAACCCTGGTAAAAGAGCCTGCGGTGTTTCTATTTGACGAGCCGCTCTCCAACTTGGATGCCGCGCTACGGGTGGATATGCGGGTGCAAATTGCGGCACTGCATAAGCGCTTGAACGCCACTATGATCTACGTGACCCACGATCAAGTGGAAGCGATGACCCTGGCTGACCGTATTGTGCTGCTTTCCCGTGGTCGCATCGCTCAGGTAGGCGCGCCGCTCTCGCTGTACCACTTCCCTAAAACCTTGGAGGTGGCTGAGTTTATTGGCTCGCCGCGCATTAACACCTTCCCCGTCACGGTCATTACTCCTGGTGAGAGTCAAACGCTGGTACGTTTGCCCAATGGCGAACAGCTTGCAGTGGTGGTTAATGGCAAGCACCTTCAGCCAGGGGATAGGGCAACGCTTGGGCTGAGGGCGGAAGATTTTTTATCGCCTGAGCAAGCAGAAGCAACGCTGGATGCAACGTTAGTTGTCGCGGAAAAACTGGGTTACGAAACCCTGGCACACCTCCAAGTGGATGGAATAGATGCTACTTTAACCCAGCGCTTGGATGGCTTGGCGCAGCTAACCGAAGGTCAAACGGTGGGCTTGGGCTTAGCAGGCCAGCACTGCCATCTTTTTGATCAGCAGGGTAATGCTTGCCCTCGGCAGGTGGTGGTAGATGGGGTAAGCCAATAGTTAGCCTTGTCGCTAGGCGTGATCTATGTGTGATTAAGCACCCTGGTATAGCCAGGGTGCTTTTTTATTTCTATTAGCCTGGCCAAGAAAAACCAGCTCTCAATGGAGCTGGCCATGAGCAAATTGCTCAAGCGAGGAAACAGTTTCATCCACTGTATATAGAGTTATCCTTTCACGCCGCCAGCGGTTAAGCCGCCAATAATCCAGCGCTGGCAGATCAAGAATGCGACGGTAATGGGCAGGCCTGAAAGCACAGCGGCAGCGGCAAAGTTGCCCCACCGTTGGTTGTGGTCGGCGAGATACTGTTGCGCCCCAACTGCCAAGGTCAGCTTGTGTTCGTCCACCAGCAGTACCGAGGCCATGGGGTACTCCATAATGCTCATCACAAACGCCAGGATAAACACGACCATCAAAATGGGAACTGAGAGTGGCAGCAGAATATAGCGGAACGCCTGCCAGGTACTGGCGCCGTCGACCATTGCGGCTTCTTCCAACGAGCCGTCAATCGACTCAAAGTAGCCTTTAATGGTCCAGATATGCAGCGCGACTGCCCCTAGTGATGCCACGATCAGTGCGCCGTGGGTGTTGATACCTAGCCAGCCAACAAACTGTCCCAGCCGGTCGAACAGGGCGTATAGCGCCACAAGCGACAGTACTGCGGGGAACATCTGGAATATCAGCATACCTTTCAGCAGCGATTCTTTGCCTTTGAAGCGCATACGTGCAAAGGCGTAGGCGCTTGTGGTGGCCAACATCAGAATTAGTATTGACGATACTACTGCTACTTTGATGGAGTTCCATAGCCACAGCAGCACGGGGAAGGGAGGTTGTACAATGCTGCCGTCCGGGCGTTCCCAGGGTATACCCAAGGCTAGCGACCAGTGTTCCAACGAAAAGCGTTCTGGAATTAAACTGCCGCTAGCAAAGTTACCCTCACGGAATGAGATCGAAATAACCAGCAGTAGCGGAAATACGATCAGCGAAACAAAGCAGATCAGCGCCAGGTGGGCGCCTAAGCGGCGCACGCCTACGGAGCGGGGTTGAACCATCGCCATAATAAACCTCCTAAACTTTGACCTTGGAAAGGCGCAAATTAAGCAACGACATACCTGCCACCAGTAGGAAAATCAGCGTGGCAATGGCGGCAGCGAGGCCAAAGTTCTGCCCGGCATCCTGGAAGGCGATGCGATAGGTATAGCTGACCAATAGGTCGGTAGTGCCCGCTGGGGTGCTTGCACCCAAAATATCCGGATTGCCTCCTGTTAATAGTGCAATCAGGACAAAGTTATTGAAGTTAAAGGCAAAGGCCGCAATCAATAGCGGTGTTAGCGGCTTAATTATTAGCGGTAAGGTGATTTTGAGTAGATTGGTGATAGGGCCGCCGCCATCTACCGCCGAGGCCTCGTAAAGATCCTGGGGTATTGCTTGAATCAACCCCATGCATAAAAGCAGCATATAAGGATAGCCAAGCCAAGTGTTCACAATCAGCAGCATGGAACGTGCTAGCCATGGGTCGGTGAACCACTCTGGGCGCACGCCAAACAGTGTGTCCAGAATCATATTCACTTCACCAAAATGCTGGTTGAACATGCCTTTGAAAATTAGAATCGAGATAAACGCAGGGACTGCGTAAGGCAGGATCAGTAGCGTTCGATAAATGGCTTTACCTCTGAGTTGGTCCCACTGCAGCAACGATGCCAGCACAAAGCCCACGGCCAATGTAAAAACGACGGTTAGTGCGGCAAACACAAAGGTCCATACAAAGATTTGCATGAATGGGCCGCGAATATCGGGGTCGGTAAAGATCTGTGTGTAGTTAGCAAATCCAACATTCACTGGCCAGCCAGGTGTTATGCGCTCTCCGCTATCCGAGACGAAAAATCCAATAGTGTGATCAGGCGTCAGCAGCCGGTCATCACGGCGGTCAAAAAGCGTACCGTTCTCACGCGACTCATAGCGGTCAAGCATAGGCGCGAATTGGCGAAGGCCCGCCATGCGCAGTTCAGTACCATCAGGGGTGATTAAACGTAATGCTTGGAGAGCGCTGCGGGCCTGAATCAATTCACGCGTGGGCAGCGCTTCGCTAGCAGGCAATACATCGGCGACTTGTATGCCAACTTGGCGAGCTTCCTGATTGGCCAAGTTAAGCGGTGATGAAACAAACCTCTGCGTGCCGCTATCCAACAATAGGCGAGTTAAATCGCCATCACGATAAAGCGCGAGATCAAACGCGGCGTCATCTTCTTGGTAGGTCTGGCGCATCAACTGGCTGCGTACACGCTCTTCAGAAAGTAAATTACTGGAGCTGTAATTACTAAAGCTGATGCCAATGGTGTAAAGCAGAGGAAAAATAACAAACACCCCAAGCCCAGCTACCGCTGGAAAAATATAGCGGTGGCTCATCAGTGTGCGTTTGGTAAACACAACCGCAAGCGAGCCGCCCAGCACTGAAAAGAGCAGTGCAAACATCCACTGACCGTTAAGGTGAAATGCCAGCACTAGCCATAAAAGTGCGATTACTAATACAGCGATCAGACAGCGTAGTGCCCAGCGTGTGTAGCGTTCGGTGAGGTGGCGAGAACGGTGGCGGGGAAGGCCACGAGACGCATTGGTGGTATACATAGAGATATCCTGAAGGCTGCTTGCTGCCCAATGGCAAGCACCACCGGGCAGCAGGGGCAAAAAAGTGCTACTGGCGCATACGCCGAGCCGCTGCATCTAGTGCTTCTTGAGGCGATTGGCGCCCGCTGCCGATATTTTGTAGCGCAGGTTCCATGGCTGCCCAGAAAGCCCCCATTTCAGGAATATTCGGCATAGGCATGCCAGATTCCGCGTTTTCAAGTGTTGCGGCAATGTTAGGGTTATCAGCAAGTTCCGCCTGGTAACTGATATGTGCTACCGCGCCCAGCGAGCCATCGCTATTGAAGGTGCGCATGCCATCTTCACTTAGCAGATAGCTTTCCAAAAACTCAATAGCTAAAAAGTCGTTTGGTGTGGCCGTGTTAATCATCGCTGTCATCACGCCAAACATTGGTTTGGCCCGCTCATCACCCACTTTGGGTAGCAGTGCGACACCGTAATCAATCCCACTGCGCTCTAGATTAGGCCATGCCCAGGGGCCGCTGATCATGGTGGCTACTTCGCCTCGGTTGAAGCGGGTGTCCATTAAGTTGTAGTCGGTTCCCCGGGGAAGTACGCCGCTTTCAATCAGTTGTACTAGCAGCTCAGCCCCTTGCAGGGCACCTTCGTTATTTACGCCTATATCGCTGACATCAAAACCATTCTCTGTCTGCTTGAAAGGGTAGCCACCGTTGGCAGCGAGCAGAGTCCAGCCGTAATAGGGCTCACTGTAATCAAATAGGATGGCTTTTTTGCTTTCTTGAGAGAGCGTCGTATCAAGTTCCATCAGTTCGGCAAAGCTTTCTGGCGGTGTTTCTACTAGCGCCCTGTTATAAATCAGTCCCACTGATTCAACCGATATCGGATAGCCGTAGGTGTCGCCATTCCACAATGCGGCTTCCCAGGTAAAGTCATAAAATTCCTCACGGAAAGCGTTACTGGGAGCGACCTGTTGTAGTAACCCGCTTTGCGCCCATTCGCCTATCCTGTCGTGTGCCCAGATAACGATATCCGGGCCTTGGCCGCTGCCAGCTGCCTGCTGGAAGCGATCGGTAAGGTTGTCAGGGAAGACCACTTCCACCTTTATTCCTGTGTCTTCAAAAAACTGCTCGGCAACAACGCGGATTCCTTCCTGGCCTTTATTGTCGCCCATCCAAATAGTTAGACGGTCATCCTCGAATGCAAAGGCGGGTAAGGTGGTGCAGGTAGCTAGCGTAGCGGTCAGCAGTGGCGTGAAAAATGCTCGAGACATTGCCATGATGTGATTACCTCGTTTTTGTAACATTATTGTTATTGCGTATGGTTGTTATTACGCATGGTTGTTCTATTGCGCATATGCACGAAGGCGATTAGGTGTGCTTTGCTCATTACCAGCGTCGCTAATTCAGCGCAAAGCTACCTCCTCCCTGTGACAAGGCGAGGTGGCGTATCTAAGGGGCGTAGGGCGGAGAGTACTCGCTGGGGGATAAGCGCGCGGTGAAGGCTGAATGACTAAGTAAAAAGCACTAATAAGAGGTAGGAAATAATATTTGTAGTAAAATTACATGAAATATTGCGTATAATGCCCATTATCAGATAGATTTTAGGTAATCTAACTACATTAGATCATCTAATTACAAATAGGAGCTGAGATGAGCCAGTCACATGCCCCGCTGGGCGATCCGAAGCATGCGATTGATTTAGCGCTTTTTGGTGCGTTAGGCGACCTTGCTATGCGCAAGCTGTTTCCCGCCCTTTATCATTTAGACCGCGAAGGCTTGATGCCTGAAAGTACGCGGATTATGGGGCTGGCACGCCAGGAGCACGATGTTGATGCATTTCGCCAACTGGTAAGCCGAGCGTTGCAAAAGCGCCTCAAAAAAAGCGAGCAAGATCCTGAGAGTCTTGAGCGCTTTCTTAACCGCCTGGACTACCTCAAGTTGGATTTCAAAGAAGCAGGCGGTTTTGAGCAGATACGCCAATGGCGTGAAGGCTCCAGTCAGCCCATGGTGGTGTACCTCTCTGTGGCAGCACGTATTTATGGCGATATTTGCTATAACCTTCAGGCCAGCGGTAGCCTGGATGATGAAAGCCGTGTGGTGGTTGAGAAGCCAATTGGCTATGACCTGGCTTCTTCAGAACAGATCAATGATGCCATCGGTGCGGTGTTCCCCGAGTCGCGTATCTATCGTATCGATCACTACTTAGGTAAAGAGACGGTACAAAACCTGATTGCCTTGCGCTTTGCTAATCCGCTATTTGGCACTCAGTGGAACCAGAATCATATTTCCCACGTTGAAATCACCGTCGCGGAAAAGGTGGGTATTGAAGGCCGCTGGGGTTACTTCGATGATGCCGGACAGCTGCGCGATATGGTGCAGAACCACTTGCTGCAGCTGCTCTGTTTGATCGCCATGGACCCACCTTCCAATCTGGATGCAGATGCTATCCGCGATGAAAAGGTAAAAGTGCTGAAAGCGCTGAAGCCATTTACTGGCGAGGCCTTAGGCCGCGACGTGGTGCGTGGCCAATATATTGCGGGAACCAGCGATGGCCAGCCGGTACCTGGCTACCTGGAGGAGGAGGGGGCTAATACCCAAAGCCATACTGAGACCTTTGTGGCGATGAAGACCGAAGTGGCTAACTGGCGTTGGGCAGGCGTGCCATTTTACCTGCGCACTGGTAAGCGCATGCCAGAAAAACTGTCGCAAATCGTTATTCACTTCCGCCAGCAGCCGCACTACATCTTTGACCCCGATCAGCGTGGTATTGCGTCTAATAAACTGATTATTCGCCTGCAGCCAGAAGAGGGTATTGCTCTCCAGGTGCTTACCAAAGATAGCGGCTTAGATAAAGGCATGCGCTTGCGTCCTGGTCCATTGCATTTGGATTTTAATAGCGCTTTCCCCAAATCGCGTATCCCTGATGCCTATGAACGTCTGCTGCTAGAAGTAATGAAAGGCCAGCAGTATCTATTTGTACGCCGGGATGAAGTTGAGCACGCCTGGCGTTGGTGCGACCAGCTTATCGACGGCTGGAAAGTACGGGAAACACCGCCGCGCCGCTACCCCGCTGGCTCTTGGGGGCCGGTTGCCTCCATCGCTATGATCACCCAAGACGGCCGCAGCTGGTATGAGGATTATTGATATGAGTGAACTACGCCAAGCGTTGGCCGAGCAGTTAGCAGAGGCGGTTTTTCAAGCATTAACTGATGACCTTACTCGTCAAGAGCGTGTTCTCTTGGTTGTGTCTGGTGGCTCCACTCCGGTGCCATTTTTCAAAGCCCTGGCGGCGAAGCAACTACCTTGGCAGCGGGTTGATATCACCCTGGCCGATGAGCGTTGGGTCGATGAGCAAAGCAGCGATAGTAACGCCAAGCTTGTGCGAGAAAACCTGCTCCAGGGAGCGGCTGCTGATGCCAACTTTGTACCGCTGACCTCTGGTGACTTGACGCCGGAAGAGGGCGTTGAGGAGGTTGCCAAGCGCACAGCTTCTCTGCCCTGGCCTGCCAGTGTTGTCATCTTGGGGATGGGAGGCGATGGCCATACGGCATCGCTATTCCCTGATAGCCCTGAGCTGACCCTGGCGCTCGCCACGGATGAGCTTTTAGTGGCAGTAAGAACGCCAAGTCAGCCACAGCCACGGATTACCTTCTCTGCCGACCGTCTGCATCAGGCAAAGCGGCATATTCTGCATATTACCGGCGATGAAAAGCGCACCGTGTTGGCTAATGCCATGAGTGGTGACGATGTTCGCCAACTGCCCATCCGCGCCTTCCTATCTTGCCCGCTGGCGATTTACTGGGCGCCCTAAGGGCAGGCCTTCGCCAATAATAATTGCTTGGAGATTTATAGATGACCATCGATAAACAGTTACCCTCAACGCGCACCGCCGAGCTGGACAGCATTTGCTTAAAAGCCGAAGTTATTCCGGTAATTACCATTGAGCGCATTGAAGATGCCGTACCGCTGGGTCGCGCCTTGGTAGAGGGTGGCTTAACGGTGTTGGAGATCACCCTGCGTACAGATTGTGCACTAGAAGCCATCAAACGTATGCGTCAAGCGCTGCCGGGCGCCAGTATTGGAGTGGGTACGGTGTTAACGCCGGCCCAGTACCGTCAGGCTGAGCAGGTTGGTGCAGATTTTGTGGTCACCCCTGGCGCAACCGAAGCGTTATACCGCTACGGCGTAGAGAGTCCAGTACCCATGTTGCCCGGTATTTCGACCATCTCTGAGTTAATGACCGGATGGCAATATGGCTACCGCCGCTTTAAGTTCTTCCCTGCGGAATCCAGTGGCGGTGCTAAAGCGATTAAAGCATTTGGTGCCCCGATACCTGAAGCACGCTTCTGTCCTACTGGCGGTATTACCGTAGACAATGCCGACACATATCTTTCACTGCCCAACGTCATGTGTGTGGGTGGCTCCTGGTTAACGCCCAAAGCAATGGTTGATTCAGAAGACTGGGACGGCATTCGTGAGCTAGCTCGCCAAGCCTCCGAGCGGTTTCACCACTGATCTGCGATTAGCATGATGTAGACCATACTGAGCACTCTCGTCACTTGCCTCACTGATGTCGGGTCGTGTGCGCAAGACGTTTGCCCGAGCATATTGCCATGCTCGGGCTTTTTTGTGGTGTGCTAGGCAGGTGCTACCGACGTCGACTAAAGGGTGTGATATAAAGCTTAAGACTAGTCTGAATAACAAGAAATTGGCGAGATTTCCCACGTTCAAGTGTTAGTCTGTGGCTTCCATTTTTAACAATACCATTGGTCTGAAAGTAAGTGACTTCAAATACACATGGAGCGGATCTAGCCGCTGCATCAGCAAAACCTGCTCGAATCAAAAAAGCTGGCGGTGGAACTGCGGCTGGAGGAGGTGTCAATTTCCAGGCGGCGGTGACTGCGATCGCTGGTGTGCATCTCCTGCGCGGCACGCCGCTCGGCTGGCTTCCGGTGGCTGATGTTCCTGTGGCGGTATGGGCAGAGAGCGAGGGGGCCGGCGATGACGTGCGCCTCGAACTCTCAACTGCTGTCTCGGCCGAGGTACAAGCGAAGAAAGGTCTCAATCGCGGTCCGGCGCTGTGGGATGCGCTTGAAGCCTTGATCACGGCTATCAGGGACAAACATTTCGATTATGGGGCACTGGCGGTTGCACCGAATTCGAGTGGTACGATCCGCGAAGACCTAACTAAGGATCTCAAGCGGCTTGGCCAAGGCCGAAGTGATCAGCTCACAGAAATCGGGAGTGAGCTACATCGCCGACTTCTGGACATAGGCGGTGCATGGGAGCAGGCATGCCAACGGGTCAATATCCGTGTTGTCCATGCTCTCAGCGCAGAGAACGCAGACATCATGGCGGCAATAGAGGCGCTGCGATGGGTGTGTGCAGACGAATCCCGGGCGGGCGCTGCTTGGAGTGCACTCTATCGTGACGCAGTAGCGCTGATCGAGCACCGTGGGCGCTGGGCCATGACCCATTTGGTTGGGTTGCTCCAGAGAGAAAGTATCGAGATCCGTGATGCCGATTTTCCTGCCGCGATATCGATGAAACTAGCGGACTGGGTGTTTTCGACACGTGACTGCTTTACGCTGCCGACTGCACGAAAGCGTTTACCGCTTAGCACACTACTTGAAATGCGAGTAGTCGGGACGGCGATCGAGCAACCGAATACCGAAGACGCGGCGGAGGCACTCGCTCGTTATCACGACGCAGTAGGTGCCCTCGAGCGTGATGCCCCTATTTTCGACGCCGAGTGGACAGGTCGGTTTAGGCACCGTGCGGTTGTTGTAGCGGGTCCGGGACTGGGGAAGTCGACCTTGATGACTTTGCTCGCCAGTAGCTATGCCTCAGATGGGTTTCCAGTGTTGGATGTAAAGCTCAAGCCGATTGCCGCAGCAATGGCGCGTGGAGACAGTTTCGAGCATGCGCTTCGCAATCAGGCACTGGACGGTTCGGGCATCACCCCTGAGTGCTTCAATAGTGCGAAACTGAACGACCTTGTCATACTTGTGGACGGTCTCGACGATTGCGGCGGCAACCACGACGCGGTTGCGCGGGCGATCCGCGCCTTTGCATCGGGCCACCCGACCGCCCGTATTGTCGTAACGACGCGTCCGATCGGATATACAACTGCTGCACTGGCGGACTGGAAGCACTATCGTCTTCTGCCGCCTGACAAGAATCACGGCTCAGCTCATTTGGCTAAGCTGCTAGGCGCGCTTAATGACGCCGAGGACTCGCTCCAAGTTGCAAAACACGAGCTTGCAAAATCGCGCGCGGCAGAGGCGATCAGTACCAGCCCTCATCTTCTGGGGATGGCTGCAGTGCTCATCTCGTCCAGCGGAGAACTCCCAGATACTCGGCCTCGGCTTTACTCTGAACTCATCGGACTCTTCGAAACCGTCGGCGGAGCTGTAGTGTTACGCCCGTCCTCTTCGCACATTGCAGCGCATGTTCTGAACGGTTTAGGCTGGTTACTAATGCAGGACTCGTTGGTATCGGCTGATACGCTCACAGAGCGCTGCGCCGAGCTGCTCGCAGAGCCGATGGGGAGTACGAAGCTGGCCATGACTGAACGGGTGGAGACAGTGCTGTGCTATTGGGAGCAGCTCGGGATCATCGAGCAACTCCATCATAATGGCACCGCCTACTGGACTTTCGTCCATAAGACTTTTACTGAGTTCACTGCAGCACGTTATCTCAAGGATTTGCCTGACGAGCAGCGCACGAAACATCTCAACCTGCTCGTCGATCAGCCTGACTGGCACGAGACGATTGCATTTGCAGGTGGCCTTGGCCTGGGAGACGAGATTGCACGCCTGCTTGTCGAGCGCCGAGCGTCCGGATATTCCGGCCAGATGGAGCGGGCGCTTGCTATTGCTGGTGACAGGGATGCCGAGGTGACCGACGGCTTCGTACAGCAACTTACCGTATTAGCCTTTGCAGCCGTGCAAGCCGAGGAGGAGGACCGGTTCAGCGTAGGCCTAGCTCTCTCCGATCTAGCCAAGATACATTCATCCATTGTCGGTCCGATCGCCGCCAAATACCTCCATGACGAGCGTAGCGCGGTTAAGTTGGTGGCTTGGGCATCCGTGGTTTCAGCTGAGTTCGGCAGCTATGGAGCTGATGAGCTTGCTCAGGTGCTGAGCACATTACTACCTACTATCAGCAAGTCCATGAGTGCATCGCTGCTCGGTGGCTTACGCCTTTTTAGTGACAAAGACCGTGATTTAATCGAATGTATTGCGCTCGCAGCGCTGGATGCGCAGCCGGATGCCAACCTCAAGAACTTCGCGGAGACCCAACTTGGTCATGAGGCGTTTGGCTCTTTGAGGTTTGAGGGTAAAGTCACAACACTGCTTAGGGCCCGCGGCATCGCCGAAGAGGTTGAGCTTCCCTGGAGGCGCTCCTCGGCACTTTCAGCGATTGCCCCGCTGAACACTGAAGAATGGCGCCACGCGTCCGTGAGTGCTTTGCGCGCCCTGGCTGAGGCTGTTCTTGCAGAAAGCGGGGAGGCTGGCAGTGCAGGTCCCGAACCATCTCGGCTCTACCAGTTTGGCGCGCTTATCACGCTGACCGGTTTCAACGAAGTTCCAGCTTATGACGTCTATCGATGGGAAGGCATCTATGACGCTACGGCCGTGCGCACCGTCGTGCAGGCCCTGGTGCATGCCTCGGCGATCGATCCGCAGGCGTTGAGCGCCGAGGCGGCGACTGTTGTGCGCTGGGCCAATGCCGAGGATGGGTTCAGGCCATTCGATCTCGATATCCCCCATGTCGATGTCCCCGAGCCGGATTGGCACAAAGCCGCAGCGCTGATACCCGATCGCGCCATGCTTGTGGCGGGGATGAATCATGGCTCGATATGGATGGCGTTTGTCGCAGGAAACATTCTAGCGGCGTCAACCTTAACTCAAGAAGAGTCTCGCTCTCTGCTTAATGATGCTGCAGGGGAGGCTTCTCTATGGGCAGCGACGGAGGTGGTTCAGGGGCAACAATCGATTGATGTTGCGAATGAAGTGATTCTTGATCGGCTGGCTGGACCGTTGTCCAGCGGAGCTGAATATTTGTTCAAGGGACTTGAAAAAGGAAAAGTCGAGTTCTCATTGTCGCTGTGCGAGGTGATTCGTCGTGGCCTTGCCAGTGAGTCTTGTGAAATCGCGTCTGCGGCAGCTAACCTCGCAAAGAGTTTGGCTGAGCGTGGGCAGCCACTTGAGGTCCAAGATATCATCGACGCTTATGATAAATGGCTGGACTATGAATCAAAATATGAGGGTGATGCCACCCCATCAAGTCCGCGCGAGACGCTGCTGAAACTACTGATTGCACAGAACGCGATCGATGACAATAGGTTGCTAGCAACACTGGCTGACAAACAATTCGGCGTTTGCAATGTTGGTAAAGAGCGTGTGCTGGATGCGATCGTCATGTCGGAGTCTCTCAGAAATACTGTTATAGATCGCATTCTATCGCGTAGCTTACCGCCAGCAATCGCGGCTAGTGTATTGCAACACGAGACGCCTATATCGGATGAGCAAACCCGTGCTCTTGAAACATTGATTAGCGAGCCAGATCCGGCATGGCGGAGAGTGGGCGTAGAACTCCTACGGCAGTGTTACTTCGGCTCTGATCAGATTGTCGAGTATTGTGCGAAGTTATCAGCAGATGACAAGGATGAAATACGACGAGCCGCCAAACAACGCCTAATTGACGCGACGACCTAGAGATTAGGGAGTGTAAACTTAAAAATATTCTGTCTACTCAGTGGCTTGGCTGTTATGTGCCATAGAAACTGACGTTACCGTTCCACCTGAGTATGAAGGCCCTTCTGCAGGCGACAAGACATTCTATCGCTAGCATCGGTGTAGGTACCGTGTTAACACCCGCACAATACCGCCAAGCTGAACAGGTAGGTGCAGATTTTGTGGTGACACCCGGCGCCACTGAAGCGCTGTATCGCTATGGCGTAGAGAGCCCGGTACCGATGTTGCCCGGCGTATCAACGATCTCTGAGCTGATGACTGGCTGGCAATACGGCTACCGCCGCTTCAGGTTTTTCCCGGCTGAGTACAGTGGTGGTGCCAAAGCTATCAAAGCCTTTGGCGCGCCGATTCCCGAAGCACGTTTTTGCCCAACCGGTGGTATCACGGTTGATAACGCTGAAACCTACCTGTCACTACCCAATGTTATGTGTGTAGGCGGTTCTTGGCTAACGCCGAAAGCCATGGTTGAAGCAGAGGATTGGGACGGTATTCGCGAGCTGGCCCGTCAGGCCGCTGAGCGTTTTCACCACTAACGAATACGATGTAAATCGACACGAGCACTCTCGTTACTTGCCTCACTGATATCGGGTCGTGTGGGTAAGTCATTTGCCCGAGCATATTGCCATGCTCGGGCTTTTTTGTGGTGCGCCAGGTAGGGGGTTATCGACGCGACTTTTCCCAACGCGTGGCGAGTAGTGCCGTGATGGCGCACAGTAATGCACTCTGGCCCATATTATTTAGCCAACTGCTAGCTCCGAGTCCTACTCCTATTAGCAGGTAGTAGCCGAGGCCGAATAGGGCGCCAGCGCTGCCCAACTGCTGCTGGTAGTTTTTAAGTGCTCGGCTGAGGATATTGGGAATAGCCACCGCAAACGCTGCTGCTATGCCCATCATCGGTAACAGGAATAGCAAGGAAGATTGCAGGGTGTAGACGCCTAGGGCGCTGACCACCGCTAGTTGACAGGCTCGAACGATAAGTTGGTGAGGGCTCCCGCCATTCTTGAGTAGCGTCTTGTTAGCATAGCTGCCAAGTATGCTGCCGGTTGCCAGCGCTAACCCGCTGTAACCGAACGCCTGCGCGCTCAGTCCAAGCCTATCAAATAGGAATGGGCCCTGTAGATAATAGCCAAACAGCAGTACGTTAAAGCAGGCCACCAGAATGACATCGCGCCATAGCGCAGCGTCTTTCACCATCTGTTTTCCTAGCGTGACTAGGTCAACAGGCACCTGTACCTGACGGGTTTCTGGCAGTATTTTGGCGGTGATGGCAAGCAACAGGAGTGCCAGCACAAGTAGTGCGCTGAACACTGCCTGATGACCACCAACGCTGACCAACTGCCCGCCAGCAAACAGACCGACCACTGGACTAAGGGCGATACCCATTCCCATGTAAGAGAAAATCCGTGCCAGTTTCGCTCCCTGCCAACGGTCACGCAAGATTGTCTGGCAGACCACAGAGCCGGTCGCTGCGCCAAAGGCGCTTAGCGCTCGGGCTAGCAGTAGCCAATGAAAATCGGGAGCGTAGATAGCAATGCCGGAACCAAGTGCGTAGCACCCCAGCCCAAGCAGCATTGCCGAACGACGACCTAGCTTGTCTGCCATCATGCCCCAGAACACTACGCCGAAGGCGAACACTAAAAAATAGCACGAGAGGGTCAGACCTGCGGTGGAGACTGATACGCCGAAAAAGCTCGCCATCGACGGTAGTGCAGGGCTGTAGATAGTCTCGACCACCTGGGGGAACATCATCAGTGCCAGGATCAAAAAAAGTAGCGGGTTCATTGTAACGATTCCATGTCTCTTGAAACATGGCGCTAGCTTACTTAGTCTTGTGTTGTTCAAATAACGTTATTCAAACCAAATATGTCGAAAATAAGACAGTGGCACTGATCAACCAGCAGCAGTCTTTTAACCCGGACTTGGTAGTCGGCAACGTGGTGGGAATTGCCGCCGAGGTCGGTCGCCATGATTCAGGTATGCACAGTCACGCCAAAGGGCAACTGCTGTATGCCCCCCGTGGGTGTATGCGCATTGTGCTTGATGGTCAGCGATGCGTGCTGCCGCCAACTCGAGCGGCGTGGATTCCTGCTGGGGTTCAGCATCAGGCGATGATGACCAATGTGGTGTCATACCGCTCCGTCTACTTTAGCCTCGAGGTGTCTCAGTTACTTGGCCAGGAGGTGAAAGTGGTCGTAGTGAATGAGCTTTTGCGCGCACTGATCGAACGTATGGCCTGGTGGCCTTGGGATATAACGGATGTTAATACGCACAACACGCTGGCGTTGTTTATAGAAGAGATGCAGCAGGCTGAGCGTGAGTCACTGCAACTGACGCTACCGTTACACCCGCGTTTGAAGGCGCTGGTTGAACGCTGGGGCCCTGAGGGGAAATTACCTCCAGCTCTGATCCCGCTTGCAGGACAGTTTGGTGCTAGTGCTAAGACGGTTAGCCGGATTTTTTGCCGTGAAACCGGGATGAGCTACCAGGCCTGGCGCCAGCAATGGCGTCTGCTTGCAGCTATCGAACTATTATCAATGCAACGTCAGGTTAACGATGTGGCCTATCTGTTGGGGTTCTCTTCGGACAGCGCCTTTATTCATTTCTTCCGTCAGCACACAGGGATGACGCCACTGAAGTATATGCACGGGCAGTGGGAGGCTGAGCCTGGCAGGTCCACTGTCGACATTGCTTGAAGAACCTCTCGTGCCATGTTGACGTTTGAGTCTTTAAATCATCGTAAAGATCGACCCGGCTAGCTCAATCTCTATTTAGTGCCATCGAGGAAGTGCAGGAATAGGCAGCGTGATGGTTTTTGTTAATTTTTCCCTTGTTTATCCTCCTTTAGCCGAGCATTCGCACTAAACCTAGAGCCGGGAAGAAAAAAGCGTGATAGCCTCAACTTAATCGATTAAGTTAGGGTTTTTCACATTGAATCTCATCAAATTTACTCCTCTTAGGCCAACGCTGCATTTTACGCCGCCTACTGGCTGGATGAATGACCCCAACGGGCTTGTATATTTCGAAGGGGAGTATCATCTCTTTTATCAATACCATCCCCACGACACGGTATGGGGTCCCATGCATTGGGGGCATGCGGTAAGCGCCGATCTCTGCGACTGGGAGCACTTGCCTATTGCACTGATGCCAGACGCCCAAGGGGCGTGTTTTTCAGGTAGTGCCATTGTGGATGAGCATGATGTGACGGGGCTGTTTGACGGCCAGCCGGGGCTGCTGGCGTTTTATACCTGCCACCGAGTGCTTTCCGGTGACCCTGAAGATTATGAGCAGTCACAGTGTTTGGCTTATAGCTGCGACAAGGGCCGCACTTGGCATCAGTACGCCCATAACCCGGTGCTTCCCGCGCCAGGGTTTAAAGATTTTCGTGACCCAAAGGTGTTGTGGCACTCGGCTACCCAGCGTTGGGTAATGGCGCTGGCCTGCGGGCAGGAAATTCATTTTTATACTTCGGATAATCTGCTGGACTGGCAGTTTGCCAGCGCTTTTGGCGAGGGTCACGGGGCGCATACTCAGCACCCTTGGGAGTGCCCCGATCTGTTCGAACTACCCGTGGAAGGCGCTAGAACTGGGCAGGTGTCTAGCCGTTGGGTGTTAATCGTAGGCATTGGCGCGACCCCAGATAATGACTTTGGCTCGTTCACGCAATATTTTGTGGGGGAATTCGATGGGCAGCGTTTTACTAGCGACCATTCTCCCGATGACGTCCTGATGATGGATGAAGGGCGCGACTTCTACGCCGTGCAAAGCTGGTCGAATACTAACGGGCGTCGCTTAGCCGTGGAGTGGCTGAACAATTGGCAGTACGCCAACCACGCACCTGAGGCCGGTTGGCGGGGAATGATGAGCCTACCCCGAGAGCTAGCCTTGCGTGCGACATCGAATGGCGTTCAGCTTTGTCAGCGTATTGCCAGCGAGTGCCATGAAGCGTTAACGGCTGATCCGCAAATCATTGAGCCGCAGTCGTGGCTGGGTATTGGCCAACACGTACTCTTTACCTTTCAGCAAGCGATAGGTCGTGGGGTGCTTACGCTTACCTTGATGTCAGGCAGTCGAGTGGCGCTGTCACTGCAGCAGGGCGATCATCAGTGGCTTATTCTTGAAGCGGGAGATGAGGACGTTGGACTACGCTACACGCGACAAGGTGTGAATGGACAAGCTGCTTTCGATGAGCATTTCGCTTGTGACCATACGGCAGGCAGCGTTGATGGCTTGATCGTAACCCTGGAGTGGTGGTGTGATCATGGTTCGCTGGAAATACTGGTTAACGGCGATACGCAACAACGCGCGATTACTCAGGTTAGTTATGCAAATCAAGCTCAAGGCTCGATGGATGTAAATGTTCTGGAAGGCGGCGCAAGGTTGCTGGGCGGTAGTGTGGTATCGATCAACCCTGAGTTAGCAGTAGCGAAAGAAGACACCGCTACTACTTGCACGTATTAGCGTAAGTTTGGTGTGTGAAGGACGTGCTATTGCACGTCCTTTTACATCGCGGGTTAGGTATTTCTAAGCGCTTCAATATCTCTATGGGTCGGCAGCGCGGCGTAGGCACCTGGACGTGTCACTGCGTGGGCACCGCAGCGACAGGCAATATCCACCGAACGGATTAAAAGCTCGCTGTCTTGTTGCCAGTTCTCGTCAATACCGTGCCGTGAAAGCTCCGCCAGTAGACCGCCAATAAACGCATCGCCACCAGCGGTAGTATCAACAGCGGTTACCTGGGGTGGCGTGATGGTGTGCTCAAGGCCAATGCCTTTTAGCACCACATTGTTGGGGCCGTCGGTGATCAAAATCACTTTTACCCCAGCAGCAAGTCGTTCAGATAGCCACGCTTCCTGTGAGTGCCCTCCACGGAGATAATCAAGCTCCTCTAGCGATACTTTGACGAGATCGGCGCTATCCAATAGTTCGGTCACTAGCCAGAGGTTGGCTGACCCTTCGGCCCACAAATTGTGGCGTAGATTGGCGTCCACGCTCACTAAACAGCCAGCGCGATTTGCCATCGATGCAATGGCTAAGGTAGTGTCGGCAATCTCTGGATCAGTGAGGCTGTTACTGCACAAGTGTACAATGGCAGGGTTCTCGAATACGCCGTGGGGCAAGTGATCAAGGCGATACAGCAGATCCGCAGCGGGTGGGCGGTAAAAATCAAAGGTGCGCTCGCCAGTGCTATCCCGCGAAACAAATGCTAGTGCTGTGCGCGACTGTTTGGTGAACATAACGCCACTAGTGTCTACCCCGTGGCTGTTGAGCTCTCTCACCAAGAAATGCCCGAAGGTATCATCTCCCACCATGCCTAAAAACTGGCTAGGTACCCCCAGGCGGGCGCAGGCGACGGCGACGTTGGCAGGCGCGCCGCCCGCGTAAGGCGTGAAGGTTTCCTGGCCAGTGTCATCGCCCAAGCGGCTAGACAGCATATCTACCAAGGCTTCACCGAAAGCAATCACCGGCGTCATAAAGCATTCCTTAGTCATTGTTAATGTTGAGCATGAGTTACGCGACGCAGTGGCCTCGCGCGGCCTCTAATAGCGCGTACCATGTTTCTCTTGAAAGTGTCTCAGGCCCGTTGAGCATTTCAGCAATACGCTCTGGCTTTACGCTGCCCACAACGGGGGCCGGGCGATTAGGCAGTGTACGCAGCCAAGCCAGTGCTAGCGCATTAGGTGTGCTGTTTTGCTCGCGGGCTAAGTGGTTAAGAACGTTACCTACGTCACCTTGCATTAGTGTGCCGCCCGCTAGCGGTGACCACGCCATTGGCGCATGACCGTCGGCGCATAGCTCATCAAAGCTGCCATCAAACAGTGGCGTGTTATGGCTAATGGAAAGTTCGATTTGGTTGGCGAGTAAAGGGTGGTGCATGGCGTTTTGCAGCCTGTGCCACTGACTGGGCAAATGGTTAGATATGCCTGCCGCGCCAATTTTGCCAGCTTCAATCGCCTCATCCAGTGCGCGGCCAGTAGTGGCGGCATCCATCAGCAGGTCAGGGCGGTGAATCAAAAAATGGTCTAGCCGCTCAACGCCCAGGCGGTTCAGGGCAGCATCAATGGCGCGGCTTAGATAATCGGGGCTAGCATTGTAGTGCTTCACCTTGTCAGAGCCGTAGGCTGGGTTGTCGTTGGCAATGCTAGCCTTGGTCACCACGTGAAGCCGCTTGGCCAGTGTAGGTCGGGCACGCAGTGCTTGGCCAAATAGCGTCTCGCAATCACTGTTTCCGTAAATGTCGGCATGGTCGAACCAGTGCAAACCCTGCTCAATACGCGCTTCGATCCAGTCGGCAAGGTGATTCGCTTGGTGCATCTCTGGCGCTTCATGCAGGCGCATCATGCCGAGAACAAAGGGAGCGTCGAAGGTGTGAGCAGGCATGGACATTCCTAATAAGTTAAAAGACTTCTTCGTTGTGCAGCGCTTCGGCGGCGCCCAACAGGCCCACCCAGGGGTGGGTAACAACCCATACGGGAATGTCGGCGTTATAGGCGCCCATACGGCCTTTGTTCACAAAGCTGTCACGCAACTCTGATTTTGGTAGCCACTCCAACAGGCGCGGTAGAATTCCACCACAAAGATACACGCCGCCTCTGGCGCCCATGGTAAGCGTCGCATCGCCGCATACATCGCCGAGGATTTTTAAAAAGCGCAATAGGGTGGCGGTAGCAATGGGATCGCCTTGGTTGGCAGCTTGAGTAACCTCTGCTGGCGTTGTGCAGCTAGGCGCTTGTTCGTTCAGTGCACAATGTGCCTGATACAGTTCCAGAAGGCCTTGGCCGCATAAAATGCGCTCGACGCTAACGCGTTTGTGGCGTTGTAAAAATACGTCAAGCAGCGCACGTTCGGTGCTGTCCGTCGGGGCGAACGTCACATGGCCGCCTTCGGTGGGCAGTGGTATCCATGCATGCTGACCGGGGAAAACACCTGCAACGCCTAGCCCCGTGCCGGGCCCAATCACCAAACGGGCGGAGTGGGACTGAGCCGCACCTGCTTGTACTTCCACTAAGTTGTCAGTGTCCACATGGGGCACGCCCAGCGCCTGAGCAGTAAAGTCGTTAATTACTTTGAACAGCGACAGGTTCAGTGCCTGCTGAACATCGCCTTTCATAAAGTCCCAGTGATTATTGGTCATCTTGACCCGCTCGGCGTGAACGGGGCAGGCGAAAGCTAAGCAGGCTTCTTGAGGTGCGTTGTCACCCGTTGCGCCAACGCGTTCCAGGTAGTCCTTAACCGCTTCCACTACACCTGGGTAGTCGGCGCAGGGCAGGTTCACAATGTCGTGAGGCGCTACCTCGCCTGGCGTGACCAGCGCCAAGCGTGCATTAGTACCACCAATATCGCCAATTAATGCCGATCGCATCAGGCATCCTCTTGAAGAATCTGGCCTTGTTGGCGAGCAAGATCGTCGGCTTCGAAGCCACCCAGAGAGCCTGCACCTTCTTCACCACGCATGGCCAAGTGGCGGAAGCCGCTAAACAGCTCGCGGCCCAGGCCAACGTGATAGTGGTCCAGATTAGCCTCCACGTGCTCGCGATCCGCCCAGGTAGCCGCTTCTACTTTGGCTTCCAGCGTACCTGCATTGGCGTCCAGGCGTACAATATCGCCATCGCGCAGTTTTGCCAGCGGGCCGCCATCCAGCGCTTCGGGGCTGATGTGAATCGCTGCTGGCACTTTGCCTGACGCACCGGACATGCGGCCATCAGTTACCAGCGCCACCTTGAAGCCGCGATCTTGCAGCACGCCTAAGAACGGTGTCAGTTTATGCAGCTCCGGCATGCCGTTGGCTTTCGGGCCTTGGAAACGTACGACCACAATCACATCGCGATCCAGGGCACCAGATTCGAAAGCCGCCTTCATCTCGTTTTGGTCTTCGAAAATCTTTACAGGTGCTTCTACTACGCGGTGCTCCTCAGCAACTGCCGAGACTTTAATCACCCCGCGGCCTAGATTGCCTTTCATTACGGTCAGGCCGCCGGTAGCGGCGAAAGGGGTGGCCACTGGGCGTAAAACGGCTTCATCCAGGCTTTTTTCGGGGCCTTCACGCCATACGACTTTGCCATTTTCCAGAAATGGTTCCTGGGTGTAGGCGGTGAGATCAGTGCCGAATACGGTGGGAATATCCCCATGCAGTAGGCCAGCACTCAGCAGCTCGCGGAACAGATAGCTCATACCGCCCGCTGCCTGAAAATGGTTAATGTCTGCTTGGCCGTTGGGGTAAACCTGCATCAAGCTAGGAGTGACCGCTGACAGGTCAGTGAAGTCGTCCCAGTTTAGGGTGATGCCCGCAGCGGCAGCCATGGCAATCAGGTGCATCGTGTGGTTGGTTGAACCGCCAGAGGCAAGCAAGCCCACCACAGCGTTGACAATCGCGCGCTCGTCAATCTGTTTGTAGAACGGGCGGTAGTCGCCGCCGGGTGCGGTGTTACGAATCGCTTGTTCCGTGGCGTAACGGGTGAGTGCTTCACGCATCTCGGTGCCTGGGTTTACAAACGAGGTGCCCGGCAGGTGAAGCCCCATTACTTCCATCATCAGCTGGTTAGAGTTAGCCGTGCCGTAGAATGTGCAGGTGCCAGGGCTATGGTAGGAGTCGGACTCTGCTTGCAGTAGCTCTTCTCGGCCAACTTTGCCTTCAGCGTAAAGCTGACGAATGCGCGCTTTCTCTTTGTTCGGTAAACCGCTGGGCATCGGGCCCGCCGGTACGAACATCGCTGGCAGGTGGCCAAAGCGTGCAGCGGCGATAAACAGACCAGGGATAATTTTGTCGCACACACCCAGATAAAGGGCAGCATCGAACATGTTATGGGACAGCCCTACAGCGGCGGCCATGGCGATTACATCGCGGGAAAACAGCGAAAGCTCCATGCCTGGCTGCCCTTGGGTAACACCATCGCACATGGCCGGAACGCCACCGGCAAACTGGGCGGTTGAGCCCATGGCATTGGCGGCGGCTTTAATCGTTTCAGGGAAGGTTTCAAACGGCTGGTGGGCCGAGAGCATATCGTTGTAGGAAGAAATAATTCCCAGGTTGGCGCTGTTCATCAGCTTTAAGGCATCTTTCTCCTGGGCGCTACAGGCGGCAAAACCGTGGGCTAGGTTGCCGCAAGAGAGCTCCGCTCGATGTACGCCACGGCTGTGCTGATCGGCCATACGGCACTCGTAAAGTGCGCGCCGTTCGGCAGAGCGCTCACGAATGCGTCGGGTAACATTAGCAACAGTTGAGTTGAGAGTGGCGGGGGTTGGGCTCGGCATATAGACCTCTGCACGGTAGAAACGGCAAGTTTGGATTGTGGTTATCTTACATATTTTATACTCATTTTGAGATATTTTGCGGCAATAAAAGCTAATTTTGTAGTTTTATTACTCTATTTTTGTGTTGTTGAACGTTGGGAGGCGCCCAGTGCCAGCAGGAGAGCCTACTGGTACTGGGCAAAGTGACGGGTTATTTCTCTACCTCATCGCTTTGTATACTAAATAGCATGGCATAAAGGGTAGGAACTGCCACTAGCGTTAGCAACGATGCGAACGCAAGGCCTCCCATAATTGTGACTGCCATATTGTTGAAAAAAGCATCTACAAGCAGTGGCAGCATACCTAGGATGGTGGTTCCGGCGGCTAGGAAAACTGGACGCAGTCGGCTAACGCTGGCATCTAGCAGGGCTGTAAAGCGTGCTTTACCTTCGTTAATTTGCCCATCTATTTCATCCACCAAAACAATGGCATTTTTCATTAACATGCCAGATAGACTGAGCATGCCCAAAAGGGCTGTGAAAGAGAAAGGTAGGCCCGATACCAATAAGCCAATGACTACACCACATACCGACATTGGCACTACCAACCAGACGATAAGCGGCTGTTTCAGTTTGCCGAAAAGCAGTATTGAGATCAGCAGCATAACCAGCAGGCTAATAGGTAGCTGTTGGGCTAGTCCTGCCTGGGCTTCGCCAGAATCTTCGTGCTCTCCGCCCCACTCTAGGTGATAGCCAGGGGGCAGAGAAATTGACTCAATCTCTTGGCGAATGGCATCAAAGGCTTGCGCTGCGGTATAACCCTCAGCGGGGTCGGCACCGACCGTTAGTGTACGTACGCGATTGCGTCGCTGTATTAACGACTCTTCGCTTTGCAGTTCAAACTCACTCACCACTTGGCTCAGCGGTATAAATCGCTGTTGGGCGCCGCTCCATACATGGCGGTCTTGAAGGAGCGCCACATCATCACGCTCCGCCGCGGGAGGGCGAGCGACAATCGGCAGTAAATATTCCCCTTCACGGTAAGTGCCCGCCCGCACGCCTGAAGAAGCAAACTGCAGTGTGCTGGTGATATCCTCTCGGCTGACCCCGGCAATGCGCGCCCGCTCTTCGTTAATGTGCGGCGCAACCACCAATTCCTGTTGGCGCCAATTATTACGTGGGTCAATAAGATAGGGGCTAGCATCTATACGCCGCTCTGCCTCGGCTGCCAGCTCACGCAATACTGTAGGTGAAGGCCCTTGAAAACGAGCTTCTATATCGGCGCCATCCCCTGGGCCAAACTGTAGCCGCTGTGTGCGAATCTGTGCACTAGGAAAGGCTTCATTGAGTTCTCGATAGAACTGACGGTCAAGCGCCGGAATAACGTCCAGATCTTCAGTGCGTACCATCAGTTGAATATAAGCACTGTTCGGCTGCTCTGGGGCGTACGTTAACATGAAGCGTGTGGCGCCTTGGCCTATAAAGCTGGCAACTGACACGACGCCATCTTGCTCCAATATGTACGCCTCTATCTCCTCAGCATGGCTGGCCGTCGCGCGAATATCGCTGCCCTGGGGTAGCTCCACATTGACCAAGAAGAGTGGGGTGGTGGATTGAGGAAAGAAGGATTGGGGAAGGTGTGTAAAGGCCCATATACAAACAGCAGTAACAAGCACCAGTGCTGAAACGGTAATCACGCGCAAACGCAAGGCTAGTATCAGTAGCCGGTGGTAGACTCGATAAAACAGGCCGCCATAGAGTTCGTGCTTGCTGCTCTCTTCCTCGCTACTGTTTGCCGGCTGGTCCGTTGTGTCTTCTGAGTCTGAGTCATTCTTGCGGAGCAGGTAGTAGCCAAACAGGGGGGTAACTGTAATGGCAAGCAGCCAGCTCAGCAGTAGTGAAACCAGAATGACGATAAACAATGAGTAGAGAAATTCACCGGTAACATCGTCTGAAAGCCCAATGCCCGCAAAGGCCATAATGCCAATAATAGTGGCACCTAATAGCGGCAGTTGGGTGCGATTTGCTGCTCTGCTTGCTGCCTCTTTGGTGCCTATCCCTCGCTTGATATTACTCACCATACCTTCTGCAACCACGATGGCGTTGTCTACCAACATCCCCATGGCAATGATTAATGCACCAAGCGATACACGCTCCATATCAATGCCTAGCAGGCCCATAAACAGCAGCGTGCCCAGCACGGTTAGCAAGAGAGTGCTGCCAACCACAACACCTATGCGCCAGCCCATGACTAGGCAGAGTACGCCTATCACAATGGCCACTGACATCAGCAGGTTGAGCAAAAAGTCATTGATGGCATCGTTAACGACATGGTGCTGTTCGTAGAGTGGATGAAGCTCCACCCCCAAAGGAATTCTGCTTTTTAACTCCTCTAAACGCGCTTCAACGGCTTCCCCAACTTCAATGATGTTTTCATTGGCGGTGCCAGCAATGCCGATCGTAAAGGCGGCTTGGCCGTTGTAGCGGATTAAGTGTCTGGGCAGCTCACTGGGCTGACGGTAAATATCCGCAATATCTATCAGTGATATTTGTTCCGTGGTACCTGGCCGGCCAATACGGATCGCCTCAATAAGGGCGGTGCTGTCAATATCGCTGCGCGCAACCAAGCGAACCTGACGGTCCCCAATTCGCAGGCTGCCGGCATTTTCCACGGTGTTTTCGGTTTGAATGGTATTAATGACTTGGTCGATAGGAATACCGAGTGTCGTCAGGCGCTCATTAGAAATATCTATATAGATCGTTTCTTCGCGCTCACCAGCGGAGGTCACACGGGCAACGCCCGGCACCGCAAGCAGTTCTCGTTGTAGAAACGTTGATATATCCCGAATTTCTCGAGCGGTAAAACCCTCGGCGGTTACAGCGTAAAACAGCCCGTAGACCTCACCAAAGTCGTCATTAATTTGTGAGCCAATGGCACCCTCGGGCAGGTCGCTTTGGGCATCATTGATCTTGTTACGCAGCTCATCCCAAATTTGGGGCAGCTGGTTACTGTGATAACTGGAGTGCACCTCAACTTTGATCTCAGAGCGTCCAGGCAGCGATTTCGACTCGATAATATCGATCTGCTCCATCTCCTGGATGGCGCGCTCAAGCCGCTCGGTAACTTCGTCTTCTACCTCTGTGGCGGTGGCGCCAGGGTAAAAGGTGTTAATAATGGCGTTGGGAATGGTAAACGAGGGGTCTTCAAGTTTGCCTACCGTGTTAAAGCCCCATAAGCCTCCAAAGAAGCAAATCACAACAATTAGCCACGTATTTAAGGGCCGCTCAATCGACAGCTTAGCGATATTCATAGGGCCTCCTAAAGCGCTTTTTCGAGCGATTTGACTTGCATGCCATCGCGTAGCAACTGGACGCCCGCTGCAGCAATCGACACGCCGGGTGGCAGGCCTGCCACAATAACCACGTAGTCATCGGTTATTTCGCCCGCTGCTACTTGCTGGGGAGAGACCGTGCTGCTGTCAGGGTCATATACCCAAACGCGAAAGCCACCGCTTTCTGTATGGTCTAAAGCGCTAGTGGGAATCATCACCACTGAGGGCGTTAGAGCATCTTCAAGCGCGATAAACACGGTGGCGGTGGTGCCGGGTAAAGCGATAAGAGAGATGTCATCGGCGGGAGCAAATTCCACCTGGTAGGTTTGCGCAACCTCGTCGGGCTCCGTTACGTGTTCACGGTAGACCAGGGGGATGCGCTTGCCTGGCAGAGTGGCAATTTCCGCTTCGATATTGAAGGCGCGATCGCTTTCTAGATGCTGCATTAGTGCTTCCGGCACGTTAATACGGATACGTAACTCCGAAATATCCTGGATGCGAACCACTTCAGTATTAGGTGGTACCGTTGTATGGTTTTCTACCAGGCGTCGGGTAATAAGCGCATCAAAAGGAGCGTGTAACGTGGTGTAGGCAAGCTGCTGCTTGGCGTTCTCCAGCTGAGTTTCGGCTAGTTCTGCATCGGTGCGCGCTGCATCTAATACCGACGCTGAAACCGCGTTGTGTGAATAAAGATTGCGTTGCCGATTGAGGTGCTTACGGGCTTGATCTACCTCGGCTTCAGCACTTCGAACCTGCAAAGCATAGTCAGTAGGATCTAGCTGAGCGATCAATTCTCCCCGTGCAACGGTTGTTCCTTGCACCACAGGGAATGTTTGAATGCGGCCGCCTACCTGAAACGCTAAGTTCACTGTGCTCTTCGCATCCACGCGCCCTACAAAGCGTCGGCTGGGGAAAATGTCCTGCTGCCCGGTTTCAAATAGCTTGATAACTTGTACGGGAGTCTGTGGGGGCGCTTCATCGTCAGCGCAGCCAGCGAGTAGCAGAACCATTGCTATCAATAGCATCCATAAAAAGTGGAGCCTCATTACATGCCTCCCTGCAGGCGATAATTCATTTATAAGTCGTGCCGTTGGATTGATGATGTCTGGGTCTTCAGCCCATGACGTGTTTCAACTGCCCACTATAATAGGTACTCTTAATGTATTCGAACAGGCGTTTGTTTTTTTGCTGCTCTCAGCCACTTTAAATAGCGCAGTAAGAACAACGACCACTAAAATGAAGGAAGGCGAGCGAGCAAGGGATGATGCAAAAAACGATGTCAAAAATAGCGCCAAGTTTAGGCGATAAAAAGCGCTACTGCGTAGGCACGGTGCTGGTACTGCTGTTAAGCGGCTGTGCCGTCGGACCTGATTATCAAGCGCCCGAACTTGCGCTACCTGATACGTGGCCTGAACACATTACTCTTAACCAGTCGGAACGGGATGATTGGCGCAATTGGTGGCAGCAGTTTGATGATCCTGCGCTGAACCGGTTGGTTACCCGTGCCACTCAGGATAACCTTGAGTTAACGATCCAATTGGCGCGCATTCAAGAAGCTCGTGCTCAGCTAGGTTTTACAGAAGCGGATCAGTTTCCCACCGTAGGCTATCAAGCGGAGGCGACCCGTGAGCGTACTCCGGGGGCTGCATTGCCTATTGATTTCGAACCGATTCAAGATCTATTAACCACAACTAATAATCAATACACCCTGGCGGCTAGCCTGGAGTACGAGATTGATTTATGGGGGCGCTTGGCCAATGAGCGAGAATCAGCCAAAGCGGCTTTTCAACAAAGTCAGTTTGCGCGAGATGCGGCAGAGATAGGCGTGATAGGTGATGTCGTGACCACCTACTTCAACCTAAAAAGCGCAGAAGCGCAGCGCCAGCTGCTAGATGAAACCATTACCTCTTATGAAGAAACCTATCATTTACAGCGTCTACGTTTTGAACATGGTGATATCAGTGAGCTGGACGTTAGGCGAGCTGAGGCCGAACTGCAGGGGTTGCGCGCAGAACGACCAGCGCTGGCACGGCAGGTCGAGTCACTACGCGGTGCATTAGGTGTTCTCGTTGGTATGTCGCCCCAAGAGCTGATCAGTGCGTTGGATACGGGTAATTCGCAGCTTGCCGATATTACTCAGCCTGAGAAAATTCCACAGGTGATGCCGTCAGAGCTATTGCAGCGTCGGCCTGATATCCGTTCAGCTGAAGCCTCGCTCATTGCAGCAACGGCTCAGGTGGGGGTGGCAGAGGCGAATCGTCTTCCATCAATTAACTTAACCTCTTTTCTTGGCACAAGTGCGGTAAGTGGCGGCGACTTGTTCAGCAATGCAGCACGAACTTGGGGGGTAGGTGCCTCTGTGATGGGGCCTTTGTTTGATTTCGGCCGAGCCCAGGCTGGTGTTGATAGTGCCGAGGCGCGGGTCGAGCAGGCCGAAGCACAGTATCGCCTGACGGTATTGACGGCTTTCAATGAAGTGCGTGATGCCCTGTACACCTACGACTTTACTTCGCAACGGGCTGTAGCAGTGGAGGATCAGATAAGCGCGGTGCAGCGTGCCCGTGACTTGGCAGTATTGATGTATGACCAAGGGCAGGTGAGTCAACTGGAACGTTTAGATGCAGAGCGTAGTTTACTTTCAGCACGCCTGGAGCAGGCTGATGCCAGGCGCGAGCAGTTAGCTGCGGCGGCCACACTGTTTAAAACGCTGGGCGGAGGCTGGCAGGCCGAGCACGAAGCCAACCAGGATGCTACTCCGTAATAGCTCAATAATCGAGCCGCTAAAGTGCGTTGGTTTTGATACTATTGTGTGCTCTTAAACGGCTGATCTTTTTCTGATTTTCAATTGAAGCCGTTGTGCTGCTCAGGAGCCGCCATGCATCCCATTGTCACGTTAATTGAGCCAACTAACCATGATGCAGGTGAGCGCACCCGCGTATACCTAGATACCTTGACCAAGCCGCCGGGGAGTTTAGGTGCGCTGGAAGAGCTCGCTATCCAGCTTAGCGCCATTACTGGCGAGCTTAAGCCCACCGTTACTCCGCCAGCAGTGCTGGTGTTTGCCGCTGACCATGGTGTTGCGGTCGAGGGCGTCTCTGCTTTTCCCCAAGAAGTGACCGCGCAGATGGTGGCTAATTTTGCCAACGGCGGAGCCGCCATTAACGTCCTTGCCCGCCAGATAGGTGCCCAAATTGAGGTAGTGGATGTGGGGGTTGCGTCTACGTTAACCATTCCAGGTGTTACCCCGGCGAAAGTGCGTGCGGGTACCGCCAATATGGTGGTGGAAGATGCCATGCAGGCCGACGAAGCTTTAGCCGCGATAGACATTGGTATCGCCGCCGTTGAACGGGCCAAAACAGCGGGTGCTAACTGCATTGTTGTTGGTGAAATGGGCATTGCCAACACCACCGCCAGCAGTGCAATGCTGGCGGTGCTTCTGGGTGTGCCGGCCACCCTCGCGGTGGGGGCGGGCACTGGTATTAACAGTGCTCAGCTTGCGCATAAAGTACTGGTGATTGAGCGTGCCATTAGCGCTCGGCAAGCTAATCCAGAGGCGCCATTAGAGGTGCTTGCTAAGCTAGGTGGCCTGGAAATTGCCGCTATGACCGGCGCTTACTTAGCGTCGGCAGTTAACCGAACGCCAGCCATTGTGGATGGCTTTATCGCCACTGTTGCGGCGCTTACTGCATGCCGACTTTGCCCGGCAGTGCGCGGTTACCTGATTTTTGGCCACCGTTCCCAAGAGCCGGGTCACGACATCGCCTTAAAGGCATTAGAGGCTAAACCACTGCTTGATATGGGGATGCGGCTAGGCGAGGGGAGTGGTGCTGCACTGGCTTATCCGCTACTCCAAGCAGCCACCGCGATGGTAGCGGAAATGGCGACTTTTGCCGATGCGGGGGTTAGCGATAACGCTGGGCCATGACCATGTTGAGCGATTATTTACCCACCACCTTAGTGATGGTGGCCTTCGCGATTGTGATTGATCTGATCGTTGGTGACCCGCGCTCACTGCCACATCCGGTGGTGTTAATCGGGCGCTTTATCAGCGCTTTTGAGCGGCTATGGAATCGTGGCACGGCGCAGCAGCGAAGAGTGAGTGGCTTCCTGCTCATGATTATTGTTGTCGGCGGCGTATGGGGTATTAGCTGGCTATTGCTAGCATCACTAGCGCGGCTGAACCCTGGGTTAGCGCTGATCGCCGAGCTTTGGTTGCTCTCTACCACACTTGCCATCAAAGGATTGGGTGATGCAGCCCACGCCGTGATCAAGCCGCTTACTCAAGGCGATTTGGCTGCCTCCCGCAAAGCGTTGGGGATGATTGTAGGACGCGATACGCAAAACTTGGATGAAGCAGAGATTACCCGTGGCACGGTAGAAACCGTGGCAGAAAACACCGTGGACGGCATCACCGCGCCGCTGTTCTTCGCCCTGATCGGTGGGGCACCGCTAGCGCTAGCCTATAAAGCGGTGAATACCCTGGATTCAATGGTTGGTTATAAAAACCAGCGTTATGCTGATTTTGGCTTTGCCTCCGCCAAGCTGGATGATGTGGCTAATTGGATACCCGCACGTTTAACTGTGCTATGTCTGTGGCTTGCTGGTCTGCTACTCAGCGCGTCAGGTGTTGTGAGCTTGCGCTGGAAAGGTGCGCTGCGTGGTACGTTACAGGATGCGCCGCACCACCCCAGCCCCAATGCTGGCTGGCCGGAGGCCATGGTGGCAAGATTATTGGGTGTTCAACTGGGTGGCACCAATTTCTATCAGGGAGTGGTTTCCTACCGCGCTACACTGGGCGAGCCCCTTGAGCCACTACGTGTTGCCCATATCACTGCCACGGTTCGTTTAATGCACGGTGCTTGGATACTGTTTATGTTGCTGTCAGCGGTGGTGATGGCTGGACTGATGTTTACTCGAGGGTTGTTATGAAAACGTCTGCATGGCCCAGCCACGGCGGCCAAGCCGAGGCGCTATTAGCGCACTTCGGTTTGCCAGTTGATCACCGTCTGGAAGACTTTAGCGCCAACCTTAATCCTTTGGGGCCACCGGCATGGGTGAGTGATTGGCTAGCCAAACAGCTGGCAGGTCTTGAACGCTACCCCGCGCCGGACTATTCCACTGCTTGTCAGGCCATCGCCGCCTACCACAAGCTTCAGCCCGAGCAGGTGCTGCTTACCAACGGTGGCGCAGAGGCGATTTTCCTCGCCGCTGCGCTGCATGCGGGTAAACAAGCGGCGGTCTTAACACCCAGCTTTGGTGAATATGCCCGGGCGTGTCATGCGCATCGGCTCTCGCTCACCGAAATTGCGCTCCCCGCTCCACACTTTGAACTGGATCTTGAGGCACTGCTGGCGTCTCTGAACGGTATTGATGTGCTGTTTCTATGTCGGCCCAACAACCCGACGGCAACGCTTATCGACTTTCCAACAATGGAGAGTTTGCTTGAGCACACCGCTTTGATGGGTTGCCGGGTGGCGGTCGATGAAGCCTTTATCGATATGGTGGGCGAGACGCCACAGCAGGCATCATTGGCACCGTTACTGGCGCGCTATCCACACTTGATTCTGCTGCACTCAATGACCAAGTTTTATACCCTGCCTGGGCTGCGGCTGGGCTATATATTGGCAGATGCGGCGACGATAAACACCGCTGCCACCTATCAGCCGCCCTGGAGCGTTAACCACTTGGCGGCTGAATTGGTGGCGCCGTTATTGGCGGATGAGGCCTTTGCCCGGCGCACCCAGCGCTGGTTGGCCACCGAGCGACCTCGCATGATGCAGGCGCTCACCCAGCTAGGGCTTGAACCAGCTCTTGAGCCAGCTTTTGAAATAGTCCCGAGCCACGCCTGCTTCTTTCTAATGCGGCCCAGCGCGGCATGTGGAGTTACCAGTGACGCGCTGTTTGAACAGCTACTACGCCGGGGCATTCTGGTTCGCCATACCCACAACTTTTCGGGGCTTGATGGTGATTGGCTGAGAGTGGCACTGCGCGACGAGCCCACTAACCAACGACTAGTCAATGTACTGAAAAAGATACTGCATGATTGTCTTTGTTAGCGGTGGGGCGCGCTCCGGAAAAAGTGATCTCGCCGAGCAGTATGTGCTTAGCGCAGCTGCTGGTTCACCCTGCTATTACATTGCTACCGCCGTTGTGTATGACGACGAGATGGCAAGGCGAGTGGCCCAACACCAACAGGCTAGAAGCGGGCAGGGGCAAGCCGTTCGATGGGCCACAATAGAAGCGCCGCTGGCGATTGACCAGGCAGTGATTCAAGTGCCTGATGGCAGCGCAGTGCTGTTGGACTGCTTAACACTTTGGGCTAGCCAAGTGCTGTATGCCAGTGAACTCAGTGAAGAGGACGGTTTGGCGCTGTTGCAAAGAGCGGTGGGCAGCGCTAAAGCACGCCATGTTCACTTGGTGATTGTCTCCAACGACATTAATGAAGCACTACCTCCCACCGATCCTGAAACATGGCGCTACCTGGCGTTTCTACAGCGTGCCCACCGCTGGTTAGCTGCTGAAGCTGACTCGGTAGTTGAAGTGGTAGCAGGCTGCGCGATCGAATGGAAAACAGTGGAGTGGAAACCGCCTAAGGAGTGCAGCGTATGAAGGAACTCTCGTCATGAGAAATATGCTATTTGGTCTATTGCTGGCGCTGCAGTTCCTTACCCGAATTCCGGTTCCCGTTGCCTGCCCCTGGACGCCCGAAACACGACGCTGGGCCGTGCGCGCCTACCCATTAGTCGGTCTGCTGATCGGCAGTGTGTTGGTGCTGGTAGCCATCGCCATGCAAAACGTTGCTACGCCGATTACTGCCCTGGCACTCCTTAGCTTATGGGTTGCACTCTCAGGTGGGCTGCATTTGGATGGCGTGATGGACATCGCCGATGCCCTGGGTAGTAACCAGCCCCTGGCGCGCCGCTGGGAGATCATGAAAGATCCGCAAATCGGCAGCTTTGGGATATTGGCGCTGCTATTTTTGCTCGCCTGGAAGGGCGTGCTGCTATGGGCGTTGCTGACCTATCAGGCGCCGTTATGGTGGCTCTTAGTTATCCCCGCACTAGGCCGGTGGGGTGGCGTTGCGTTACTGGTGTTGACGCCTTGCGCCCAACAAAAGGGCTTGGCATGGAGCTGGCAGCAGTCGCTGAGCGGCCAGGACGTGGCACTTGCGCTATTGCCATTGGCATTGATCGCGCTGTTAGCCCCACCGGTAGTGTTGGTATGGCTAACGGTCATGGTTTTTGTGGTACTAATGCGCTGGTTTATGTTGCGACTGTTTAACGGCATCAATGGCGATATGGTCGGTGCCACCATTGAAGGAGGAGAGCTTTGGCTACTGATCTTACTGTGGAGCTGGTGGCAGTTCGTCACGGTATCACCGCTTGGAATCTAGAGCGCCGCTACCAGGGGCAGCAAGATATTCCGCTGCTATTTCCCGATGCCGAATCAGGATTATTGGCACTGCGTGAAGCACTGGAGAGCGAACGTTTTGATGCCATCTACTCCAGTGATCTGCAACGCTGCCAGCAAACCTTGGAATGGGCTGAAGCAGCCAAGCCGGGCGTGCCTATTACGCTTGAACCGCGCCTTCGCGAGCTCGATTTTGGCGAGTACGAAGGTAAGGTTTATGACGAGTTAAAAGATTTATCCCATTACCGCGCTTGGGTCGATAGCGTGGGGGAACTGCAAATCCCCGGTGGAGAATCTGCTGCCCAGCTACGCGAGCGCTTGGATGCTTGGCTGCGCGATGTTGCGGCTAATGCCCAAGCGGGTGGCTATAAAAAGGTATTGGCAGTGACCCATGGCGGCGTGATTCGTGAACTGCGACGACGCTTCGAAACGATTCACTTTTGGGATGGTACGGTGGTTCAGGCCCAGGGAAGGCGTTGGCTGCTTCGCTATCAAACTAATGTCCATGGAAAAGGAGAATGGCAATGCAGCTCTTCATCGGCGGTGCCTGCGCTGGCAAACGTGACGCCGTAGCGGCGCGGTTTCCTACCGCCCAGTGGAGGCGCTTAGCTGTTGATGCGCCATTCGCAGACAGCCACCAAGCGTTAGTCGCCAACACGCCGCTAGTGGTCACCGGCGTGCTTGAGTGGCTCAGCGCTATTTCAGGCAGTGTAGACAGCGAGGCTCTTCGCCAGCAGTGGCAGGGCGATTTAGTGCAGCTTTGCCAGCGTGCCGACCAACTAAACGCGGCGTTAATCATCATTGCCACTGAAGTGGGGCGTGGCATTGTCCCCATGCAGCCTGAACAGCGTCTGCTACGAGACCTAAATGGTTGGTTTGTGCAAGACGCCACCACCCAGGCTGAGCAAGTGTGGTATGTGCGCCATGGTTTGGTAATGGCGGTTAAGTAGTCCTCCGTGCAATGAAGCTAACTCACCATTTATTAAATGATTTTTTATCTGGTTAGTTTTACATAAGCGAATAGTGAGTGATGTGTATTACCTGAACGGGGGATTGAAGTGCCAGTAGGGGTATATACGAATGGTCTGTGTCTGGTGTTTGCTCAAAACAACCTTGTTGTCAGTGTAGACCCTGAGTAAGAAGTGGAAACGAGAGTGCTGGTTTTGGTGTTCACCAATATTTAAGGAATGAATGTTGTGACAAATTATACAGATGAGGATCTGCAGTCCTGTGTAGATGCCGGCATTTTAACTAGCCAGCAGTATTCTGATGTAAAAGCTTATGTGCATCACAGCGATAAGCCTGGAACCACACGGCGAAAAGATGAGTACTTTCGGTTAATTTCCGGATTTAATGACGTTTTTGTAGTGGTGGCCTGCGCTCTGGTACTGGCCGCCGTTGGTAGTCTGTTTAGTCATGTCACGAGTTTAAACGCAAGTTTAGGGGTTGCTATCGGTGTCTGGGTTCTTGCAGAGTATTTTGTTCGTCGCCGACGCATGGCACTGCCAGCTTTTGCCCTGGCGCTTACATTTGGCGGTACCAGCCTAGTTTTACTCATCCAGTTGCTGGGTTTGGAAAATCTAATCTTAGTGAGTTTACTTGCTGCCGCGGTGCAAGTGCTTTTCTGGTGGCGTTTTCGGGTGCCGGTCACGGTTGCTGTGTTAGTGGGTTGCCTTGTATTGACTGTGCAATTACTCATAGCAGGCCATGAACACGGTGTTCTGATTACTATCCCAATTTTACAATTGGCGATGGGACTTGCTGTTTTTACCTTTGCCATGTGGTGGGATCTTAAAGATCCAGAACGTAACAGCTACCGTGCTGATGTCGCTTTTTGGTTACATATTTTGGCTGCACCCTTAATAGTTTCCGGTGCGTTCTCTTTTGTGCTCATGTACAGCTACGACTCCCTTGCCCTAAGGCATGCTATAGGCGTGACATCTATTTACGCGGTTTTTGCCCTGATCTCGTTATGGGTAGACCGGCGCGCTTTAATGCTGTCAGCAATGAGTGTGCTTGTGCTTACTTATAACAAGGTGCTGGCCGAGTACGGCGTGATAAGTCTAGGTTTCGCGATTACTGGATTGGTAGTGGGGGTTGGCTTGCTGGTGCTTTCGGTGTACTGGTCGCGTTGCCGTATAGCGGCTTTGAAATTATTACCTGCGCCTCTACATAGGTGGTTGGGAGACATAGGTGGATGGGAGCCCAAAAAAACTGATGGATTAAGACGCTCAGCCAGACAGTGCCGTTAAAGCCATTGGCAGGATGCTGGTCCTGTTGTTGACTAGCCTAGAGGGTGAGCTTGAAAGAGTGGGACCGCTTATGGGCGTTGAGTAGCCATCACAAAATTGACCGCCTCCCAACAAGTTGCTAGCTTACGCCCACTCTCAGGTGCTGATGGTGGATACAGCTATCAGTTAAACGGGAAGTTGGTGAATACAGTGTGTGATTCCAACGCTGCCCCCGCAACGGTAATCGAGATAAGAACGGCCAAGATGCCACTGTGCTTACGCATGGGAAGGTGGTCGTTCGGAAAGAAGTGGCTTGCTTAAGTTGATTGTGCAAGCTGTCTTTCGCTCGTTAGCCCGGAGACCGGCCCGAGAGTATAGGTTCAAACAGAACCGATACATGCCGAGACGCGGTGGGCGCTCTCAGGGTGATTAGCGGTGGTGTGATGCGCTCGTACAATGCGATCGTGTAATGCAATCGCTACTCCCTTGTTTTGCCCTTCGCCCGGTCAAAAAAATACGCCGTGCGGGTGAGCACGACGAGCAAGGGACCTTCCATGAATCATTGTTTCCAAACTACCGCTAAATTAGCGGCTTTTGCCATGGCCGCATTACCGCTTGCAGTTCAGGCTCAAGTACCAGAGCAGACGACTGCAGTATCTTCTTCCGAAACAGCGCTTAACCCAGTGGTTGTAACGGCGGCACTTGCGCCGCGTACGGCTAATGAAAGCCTTGCCTCTGTTACCGTGCTAAACAAAGACACATTGCGTCGCCAGGATCCTGTCAGCATTACTGATCTTTTACGGGGCCAGCCCGGCGTGGATGTTTCTAGCAATGGTAGTTTTGGCAAAAACAGCAGTGTCTTTATTCGTGGCACAGGCAGCGGCCAAAATGTGCTGCTGATTGATGGCATTCGTCTACGTTCAGCCACTAGTGGTGGCGCTGCCTGGCAGCACCTAGAGCCTCGCATGTTTGATCGCGCTGAAATTGTGCGTGGCCCGCGCGGCAGCCTATATGGCGCTGACGCGATGGGGGGTGTCATTCAACTGTTTACACCTGAAGGACAAGAAGATGGCCCGCAGCCGCGCATCTCCGTGGGCGGTGGCTCGTTTAATACCCAGAGGATAAGTGCAGGCATTAGTGGTAAGGAGGGCGGCACCCGCTACAGCTTTGCAGGTAGTCATTTCACTACCGACGGTCAGCCAGTGCGCCACGACGGTGATAATAAAGGCTACGACAACACCACGGCTTTAGCACGGGTGTCTCATACCTTTGATAGCGGTGCAGAGGCGGGGGTGCTAGCCCTTCGCGCCCGTGGCAATAATGAGTACGATGGAGGTGAAAACGACTTTGTTCAGCAGGTAGCGGGCGTTTATGGTGAGCTCCCAGTTACTGACAGCTGGCGTAGCCGTTTAACCCTCAGTGAAGCTCGTGATGAAAGCGATGACTTTGCCGCCTTTGGTGATTCCGTCTTCGATACGAAAGTGAGTACCGCTCGTTGGGAGAATACCTTTATTGTCGGAGATCATGAGCTGGTTGCGGGCGCAGAGTATAGTGAAGACCGGGTAAATAGCACCACGGCCTATGATGAAACCAGTCGCAGTAACACTGCGGTATTTACCCAGGCGCTCCTCGACTTTTCGCCATTCACGCTACAAGCCAGTCTGCGCTTTGACGATAACGAGTCCTACGGTGAGGAAGTGACTGGCAGTGTTGGGGTAGGCTACAACTTGGATGGCCACCACACCCTGCGGGCCAACTATGGCACGGCATTCAATGCACCTACCTACAACCAGCTCTATTTTCCTGGTTTCGGTAATCCTGACTTGGACGCTGAGACTTCTGAAAGCGTTGAGATAGGCGTGCGGGGCCAGTACGCTAGCTGGTTTTGGGATGCGGCGCTCTACCAAACCGAGATCGATAATTTGATTACTGGCCAAGGGCTTCAGTTTAATGTACCCGAAACCCGCATTCGCGGCGCAGAGCTGGCAGCAGGGGTAGAAGTGAATGACTGGACGCTAGCTGCTGCGCTGACATATACCGACCCTGAAAACCGTCTAACAGGGAAGCGCCTTCAGAACCGCTCTTCCCAAAGCATTCGTTTGGACGCTGACCGCGAACTGGGTGAGTGGTCGGTGGGCGGTTCTTGGGTGGCACAAAACCATCGCTATCGCGACGCGCAAAACCAAGATCGCTTGAGCGGCTACGGGCTGGTCAATCTAAGGGCCGGCTGGCAATTCGCTCCGTTATGGAGTGCCCGTGTCACGCTTGAAAATGTGCTAGATCAAGACTATGTCACCACACGCTCTTTTGACGGTGCCGATTATATTAACGCAGGCCGAGCAGGATTCTTGAGTGTTCACTTTGGGCAATAAAACTAGTTGTTTAACGCGCGGGGCCTTGGGCCTCGCGCTATTACTGGTCACCACTATTTCTGCGGCACACGACCATTCTCGCTGCGCCATTGACGATCGTGATCGTGAGGTGTGTCTATACGACCATGCCCGGCGTATTGCCACGCTCTCTCCTGGCGCTACCGAATTAACCTACGCGGCAGGGGCGGGAAGCCAAGTGGTTGCTGTTGTTTCTTACAGCGACTATCCACCTGAGGCCAAAGAAGTGGCTTCGGTAGGCAGCCATACACGTATCGATTTAGAAAAACTGGTGGGGTTAGCGCCAGATTTAGTGATTGGCTGGGTGACTGGCAATCCCGCTGAACAGCTTGAAACCCTCGAAGCTTTAGGCATGCCTGTATTCTACATTGAACCCCGTGATATGGAGGGCGTGGCCAGCGCTATTGAGCGTTTGGCGCGATTGGCAGGTACTGAAACAACCGGGCAAGCCGTAGCAGATAACTTCCGAGACACCATGGCCGCGCTTGAGGAGCGCTATAGCACTCGCGATCTGGTACCAACATTCTACCAAGTGTGGGATGCGCCATTAATGAGCGTTAACAGCCAACACCTTATCGGCCAAGTGGTCGAAATGTGTGGTGGTGAGAATGTGTTTGGCGAGCAGGCACGCCTCGTGCCGCGGATAGATGATGAAGCCGTGCTGGCTGCCAATCCGGAAGCAATTATTGCCGGTGGGATGGGTGAAGAAAACCGCCACTGGTTGACTCACTGGAAGCAATATTCGCAGTTGAGCGCTGTATCTCAAGATAACCTTTTCTTTGTGCCACCCTCACTTATTCAGCGGCCCACGCCACGCCTTATGGAGGGCGCACAACTGCTTTGTGAGAAGCTTGAGAAAGCTCGCCAAAAACGTAGGCATCACTGATGTTATCGCGCCTGGGTCTGCCGCTTTTCCTATTATTGTTAGCTGCTTTAGCCTCGCTGCTGCTCGCGCTTGGCATCGGTAGCGCACAAATAGCGCCTGGGCAAATCTGGGCCATCGTTCTTAATGACTTAGGCCTCAATAACTTAGTCTTTAATAACTTAGGCTTTAATAACTTAGGCCCTGGTGAGATAGCCCAGGGAGAAGGCGATGCGCTGGCGCGTATTATGGTAGTGGAGCTGCGCTTGCCCCGGGCGCTGTCTGCTTTTGCGGTGGGTGGGCTGTTGGCGGTGGCTGGTGCATTAATGCAGGTGTTATTGCGCAACCCCCTGGCAGACCCTTATGTATTGGGCCTTTCCGGCGGTGCTTCCATTGGTGCACTGGCTGCTATGTTGAGCGGGCTTGGTGGGCTGGCAATTTCAGGTTCGGCATTTTCAGGCGCGCTGTTCTCTACCTTTTTAGTGTTTGGTTTGGCTCACGGCAGCGGTGGCTGGACACCTTCGCGGCTGTTGCTTACCGGGGTCGTCGTGGCGGCGGGGTGGGGCGCAGTAATTACGCTGATGCTGGCCTTAAGCCCTGCCGAGCGCCTGCCCGGTATGCTCTACTGGTTGATGGGCGATCTATCATACTCACGTACACCATGGCCGCCGTTACTACTATTGTTGGTCACTTGCGTAGTACTGGTACCGCTGGGGCGTAGCCTGAATGTACTGGCCCGTGGCCCTCAGCAGGCCGCAGCACTGGGCGTTGCTGTTAAACCATTGGAGTGGTGCATTTACATTGCTGCCAGTCTACTAACTGCTGCTGCGGTAACCACTGCAGGTAGTATAGGTTTTGTGGGTCTAGTGGTACCGCATATGCTGCGGTTACTGCTTGGCAACGATCAGCGGCTGATACTACCTGCCTGTGCACTGGCAGGAGGCACGCTGTTAGTGCTGGCAGATACCCTGGCCCGCACCATGATCGCACCGGAACAGCTACCCGTTGGCGTAATCACCGCGTTATTAGGCGTACCCACCTTCCTGTTTCTGCTCTATCGGAGCCGCTGATGAGTGTGCTTTCTACCCATAACCTCATCATTGACGTGCCCGGCCGAGAAAACGGTACACCGCTTAATATCACCATTGAGCCGGGACAGCGCTGGGGTGTGTTAGGGCCCAATGGTGCGGGTAAAACGACACTGCTGCACACCCTGGCAGGACTACACGCTCCCCGTTCAGGTGAGGTGCAATTGGGTGGCCAACCACTTAGCCAGCTGCGCCGCCGCTATGTTGCTCAGCGCTTGGGTTTGGTGTTTCAGGATCGCCAGGATGGCTTTCCTGCGACGGTGTTGGAAACCGCGCTGATTGGCCGTCATCCTTATCTATCGCCCTGGCAGATGGAAGGTACCGATGACTACACCCGTGCCGAAGCAGCCCTTGAGCGCTTGGATGTGGCGCACCTGCGTGACCGCTTGGTGAGCACGCTTTCTGGCGGTGAGCGCCAGCGGGTGGCGATTGCCACGGTAATGACCCAGGCACCGGCCGTGTGGTTAGCGGACGAGCCTACTAACCATCTGGATCTTCACCACCAAAGTGCCGTGATGGCGCTCATGGCAGAGCAGACTGCTGAAGGGCAGGCGGTGGTGATGTGCTTACACGATCTTAATCTTGCCGCTCGCTGGTGCGATCATATTTTACTACTGTATCCCAGTGGTGAGGCGTGCTGGGGGCCACGGGATAGCATGCTAGTGCCTAGCGCATTGGAGCGTCTCTACCGCCAACAGCTAACGGTAGTCGAGGTCGATGGTGCCTCGGTATTTGTGCCAGTAAAGGGATGATGCCGCGTTTGATCTAACCGTAATATTGGTTAGGTATGCGGGCTCGTAGTCGATTAGCGCTAAGTCAGGCAGCTCTTTTGGAACAGGTTATTTAACACCGTTGATGTGCGGCCTTATGTACCTCTTCTGAAGTCGCTAGTTCACGGCCCTATTGAGGGATAGGGCGGGTTTTAAGTCGTCGAATATGCTGTTTCCCCAGTGCTATAGAAGGCACGGTTACAGATAGTTGAGATGAGTCACATATCAGTGCTTTTGCCGATAAACCGGGTAGTGCCAGTATTAATCTAGCCGTAATCTCGATTAAGGCCTGCTATTCAAGTGTTTTTCTATCTAGAAGCTCATAGTCATATATGTCGGAATGACAGTAATGAGTTCATCACTTCTCGTGAGTAATGCACCATTATAACACTATGCTACTTGCTACATAGTGTGACAATGTTTTATTAAAAATAAAGTTATGAGTCATTAGCTAAATAATTGTCACGAAATCTTCTTTTTCTAAACAATTTATGTCTCAAATTAAAAATCATTTGTCGAATTTACGGAGGATAATGAGAGTTGTACTGTCAACAGGAATAAAGAGGTCGTGCGAATGGAAAAGCTCATTATTACCGCTGCGGTAAACGGTGGAATAACTTCTCGTGGGAAAAACCCAAATGTTCCTTATACTCCTGAAGAAATTGCTGAGTCTGTTTACCAGTGTTGGCAGGCTGGTGCGAGTATTGCCCATATACATGCTCGCGACTCGGAAGGTAGACCAAGCTACGAGTTCTTCGTATGGAAAGAGATTGTTGAAAGAGTTCGTGAACGTTGTGATATTGTAATTAATCTAAGTACTTCTGGCCTAAATCTTCCTTCACATTTAGCTCCAGAAGAAGCATGGAATCATCTTTCCTTATGCCCTGAAATTGCATCTTTTAATTGCGGGTCGGTTAATCATGGGGCTAAGCCATTTATTAATCCGCCTGCACTGGCCAAAAAACTTGCCGAAGATATTGCTAGATTCAATGTGATTCCGGAGATTGAGGTTTATCATTCAGGTGTAATTAACGAAGCGGTATCTTTAAGAAGAGAGGGGTTTATAAATTCGCCGATGCTTTTCTCTTTTGCTGTGGGAATTCACGGAGGTGTGACTGCTGAATGTAAAAACTTAATAAATCTTATAGATAACATCCCTGGTGATAGCATGTGGTCTGCTATAGGGATTGGTAGAGATCAGCTGCCTATTAATATACATACAATACTTCTTGGGGGGCACGTCCGCACGGGGCTGGAAGATAATGTTTATTATAGAAAAGGGGAGTTAGCAACTGGCAGTGCTCAGCTTGTGGAGCGTATCGTTCGTATTTCACGTGAGCTTGGACGTGATATTTCAAGCCCCGCTGAAGCCAGAAAGGCTATGGGGCTAAATTTTGAGAGGGCAGCTGCATGAGTATAGTTCATCGCCCCCGTCGGTTGCGTCAAAATAATGAGTTTCGCCAACTTGTTAAAGAAAATAATTTAACTCTGAGTGATTTAGTACAGCCTATATTTATCGACGAGGGTGCAAATGAACGTGCCCCTATAAAGGAACTGCCAGGTATTTGTCGAATACCTGAATCATTACTTTGTGAAGAGATAGAGTCACTTTATGGGATAGGTATTCGTTGCGTAATGCCATTTGGCATATCCCATAATAAAGATAGCCTTGGTAGCGATACTCTCTCTGATAATGGGCTGCTGGCACGCATGGTTCGTACCATTAAAGAATGTAAGTCCGATATGCTGGTTATCCCAGATATCTGTTTCTGTGAATATACCACTCATGGACATTGTGGAGTATTTACGGAAGGACAAGTTGACAACGACAAAACAGTTGAAAATCTAGTTAAGCAGTCACTCGTTGCTGCTCAAGCGGGTGCTGACATGTTGGCACCATCATCTATGATGGATGGGCAGGTGGGAGCAATACGTGATGCACTGGATAAATCTGGTTATTCCAAGGTTGCCATACTATCCCATGCAGTAAAGTTTTCATCCGCTTTTTATGGCCCCTTTCGGTCTGCAGTTGACTGTACGCTTGAAGGTGATCGCCTAAGTTATCAAGCGGATAATGCAAATGGCCGTCAGGCTATGATAGAAGCTCGCCTAGATGAGGAGCAAGGGGCCGATATTCTGATGGTGAAACCTGGTACGCCATATTTAGACATTGTTAGCCAACTTCGAACTCGCACTGATCTTCCTTTAGCTATTTACCAAGTGGCAGGTGAATATGCCGCTATCAAATTCGCCTCGTTAGCTGGTGCTTTGGATGAAAAGGAAGCTGTCATGGAGGTCATGACAGGTTTCAAACGTGCAGGTGCCGACATCATAGTTAGTTACTATTCACACCAAATAGCTAAGTGGCTAAGCAAATAGCAGCTAATAGGAATTAAAGATGAATATAATGAATACGTGTGGCGATAAATATATCTCAAAGTATATTGGAGAGAAAATTACATCTAGTAAAAAGGTCATCATACTTCTTCATGGGCGACGTCAATCTCCAGATGACTTTTTTGATATAGCACAACAGCTTTATATTGCGGAAATCACTTGGATTCTTGCATGTGCACCAGAGGGAACGTGGTATCCGCACAGCTTTCTTCGCGCTATAGAGAAAAACCAGCCTCATTTGGATAATGCACTATCCTATATTGACTCGATAGTTGAAAGTTTGATTGAACACGACATCAAGGAAGAGAATATTTTTCTAGTAGGATTCTCTCAGGGTGCTTGTGTTGTTAGCCAGTATTTATTTAAGCTCAGGAGGAGGCTTGGCGGAGCAGTTATATTTACTGGTGGGCTATTTGGGCCGGAGATAAATGTGGCGAAAGAGGATAATTCAAGCCTTTTAGGCATGCCCATTTTTATCAGCGGAAGCATGACCGATAGTTGGGTTCCTGCATCGCGAATTATAGATACAGCGAACTGTTTTGAAAGTCTAGGAGCGAAAGTAAAAGAGGTTGTTTTTGCGGAAAGGAAACATCTGGTTTCTAGTGAAGAAATTGAAGAGTCTAGGATATGGTTTGAAAAAATACTAAATCCGATGAATGAGGAAGAGCAGGATTGACTATGACTAATTCTTTTATATGTGATTATGTTAGAACCCCTATTGGTAAGTACGCTGGCTCACTTTCAAATATTAGAACTGATGATTTGGCAGCCATTCCTCTGAGAGTTCTCAAATCTCGCTATTCTAACATAGAGTGGAACTGCTTAGATGATGTTATATTGGGGTGTGCAAATCAAGCGGGAGAAGATAACCGAAATGTAGCTCGAATGAGTCTATTGTTAGCAGGGTTTGATATTGGTGTTCCCGGTACCACCATCAATAGACTATGTGCTTCAGGTATGGATGCTATCGCTATGGCCTCCCGTTATATTAAGTCAGGTGAAGCAGAGTTATTACTGGCTGGGGGAGTTGAGTCTATGTCCAGAGCGCCATTGGTTCTACCTAAGCCTGAACAGGCCTTTTCTCGACATGCTGAGATATATGACACTACGATTGGCTGGCGTTTTGTTAACCCAAGGATGGAATCAGTGTATGGTGTCGATACCATGCCGGAAACTGCAGAAAATGTTGCAAACCAATTTGGTATTGAACGAGAAGAGCAGGACAATTTCGCATTTTGGAGTCAGGAGAAATACAAAGCTGCTTCAGAAGCAGGGATCTTCAAGGAAGAAATAACACCTGTTGAGATCAAAATATCCCGCCATGAAACCCGTCTTATAAAGCACGATGAACATCCTCGTCCTACCACTCTTGAAGACCTTAAGCATCTAGCTACGCCATTTCGGAAAGAAGGTGGCACAGTCACTGCGGGGAATTCCTCTGGTGTTAATGATGGTGCAGCAGCGCTTTTGGTTGCTTCCAATAATGCCGTTTTGAAGCACAATTTAAAACCACGAGCGCGTATTGTCGCTAGCGCTGCTTCGGGAGTTCAGCCAAGTATCATGGGGATCGGGCCAGTACCTGCCGTCAATAAGGTATTGAACATAGCAAAAATGACGCTTGATGATGTAGATGTGCTGGAGATAAATGAGGCTTTTGCATCCCAGGCGCTTGCAGTTGTACGAAAATTAGGATTAGACGATAAAGATCCGCGCATCAATCCTAATGGTGGAGCCATTGCTCTTGGACATCCCTTGGGCATGAGTGGTGCCCGTTTGGTGGGCACCTCAATTAATCACCTCCATCGTATTCATGGGCGCTATGCACTATGTACTATGTGTGTGGGCGTTGGACAAGGAATGGCTATGATTATTGAGCGCTGTGACTAGACTTAATTCTCAAAGCTGTCCCGCAAGCATAATGCTTGCGGGACATGATGAACAAACCTGCACCCACCAAGACACCGCCAATGATCTCGTGCCATGCAGGGTGTTGTCCGATCAATATGAATGCAATCAGTGCGGCAAACAGAGGGCAAAGAAACAAGAAGCCACTTGTATGCACGGAGCCGCCAATCTTTAATGCCGCAAACCAAAGCCCTATAGCCCCAGTCGATGCGGGAATTGCCAGCCACATAAACATCCCCCAGTGGTAAGCATCCGTTGGTAGGGAAAAAGGTTGTTTGCTTAATGCAGCTATCGCAATAAGAAGTAGAGAGCCAAACAACATCTGCCAGAAAGTGACTATCCAAGGAGAGAGCGTAATTGCAAATTTCTTGCTTAACACGGTAGAGCAGGCCCAGCAGGTCGATGCCAGCATAACAAACACTTCTCCATGCCCGATAGCATGGGAACCGTCAGTGTTGATACCAATGCAGATTACCACTCCAGCAAATGCAAAAGCTAAGCCCAGCAAGGCAAGCTTCGAGGAGCGCTCCCCTAAAATAAGCCATGCTAAGACAACCACGAGTAGAGGATTACTGGCCATGAGAATGGCAGCTATTGAAGAGGTGGTAGCCGTCAGTCCGATGTTGAGCAGCGACATTACTCCCGCCGTCTGGAACCCTCCAATTATTAACAGTTTCACCCAAGGGAGGTCTTTAATAAGTATTTTATGCCTGCGCATTTGAATAAAAACAACAGGCGACAAAAATACTGCTGCGATCAGGAAGCGAGCAGATGCTGCCCACAAAGGTGACATCTGTTCCATGACGACCTTTGTGCTGACAAACGAAGATCCTTGCAGAAACGTGGATGCGATTATTAGAACGTAATAGTGGCCACTTAGCGACTTTAGTGAACGCTTCATATTTCTCTACCGATCATTTCAATAAGTAGAGAAATAATATCAACCCCTCTCGAATTTTATTCTTCCATACACGACAACTTTATTTGAGAACAGGATAAATCATTTAAATACTCTCTGGGAGATTTGCCCGTGACACGTTTAAACATGACAGTAAAAGCCCCTTGTGAGGCATATCCTAGTTTCTCAGCAACTTGGCTGACACGTTCCCCAGTGCTTAAGCTTGAAACGGCACTCACTATGCGCACCTGTTCCCGCCATTGAATAAAAGAAATGCCTGTCTCGGTGCGAAATAGCCGAGTCAGCGTCCGAGTGGTTGCTCCGACCTCATTCGCCCAATCTGCCAATGAACGCACATCCCCTGGATTTTCCAGCAACGTATCGCATATCTTTCTCAAACGCTTATCTCTGCCCATGGGGAGCTTTAATCCACTCTCGAAGGCCTGCTTCATTTCTTCCAATGCTAGCCGCAACAAGCGCTCTTCAAAGCTGTCAGGATGATATGTTATTGGAAAAAAAGAGGCCCGGATCAGCAACTCCCGTAAAAGTGGCGTGACGCCTATTCCTATTGGATGATTAGGTAAGCTTAAGGTGAATGATTCGACATTGACATATAATGTCCGCAAAGAAACTGATGTGCTGGCACTCATTTCATGTTCTACGTAAGGAGGCATCCATACGCCACGAAATGGAGGTAATAACCAGTATTCATCGCAAGTGCTTAGTCTCATAGTGCCTGCGCTGGCATATATTAACTGTCCACGCTGATGTTGATGTGGAAGGATGTGATGGCCCGCAGGGTATTCTTTAAACATCGACACCACTGGGTTTTTAGCATTTTCCCATTTCGCAAGATGAGCATTTGGTGAGTGATCAGTGTTCATTTGAGCCCCAATGTTTTAAACACAAAAAGCACATCATTATACTCTGAAGCCTTGCCACCTTTTGCCTAACATCATTTACCCCTTTCCAACGTTCGTCTCCCTTATCCAGTTTACCTATCTGTGCTGCTTGCCTGTAACAACCTTGATAGGTGGCGCTCTTGCTAAGGGGGTACAAATAGAGCCTAAACCGCACTGCGAAAACGCATCACCTGGCTATCATCTACGGGGTCGGTGAAGATATCGGCGTAGACACCAAAGGTTTGGCGCAGACTGAACGCCGTCAGCACGCCTTTGGGAGGCCCTGTATCAACCAGTCGCCCTCCATCCATTACGCCAATGCGGTCGCACTCCATGGCGTGATTAAGATCGTGCAGGGAAATAATCACTGTGATAGGCAGCTGTTTAACCAGTTTAAGGATTGAGAGCTGGTGACGAATATCCAGATGGTTGGTCGACTCATCGAGCAGTAAGACCTTGGGTTGCTGGGCCAGTGCGCGGCCGATGTGAACGCGCTGGCGCTCGCCACCAGAGAGGGTGTGCCACAGCCGGTTGGCCATATGCTGCATATCCACGTCGAGCAAAGCCTGTGTGACAATCGCCTCGTTCTGGTCGGACCATGGCTGTAACGCCGAGAGAAAAGGCGTACGGCCAAGGGCTACAACTTCTCGTACCGTGATGCGGTCAGTGGTTTCCGCTTGTTGCTCTACCAGGGCAATGGACTGAGCGATCGCCCGTTGTTTAAGAGTGTGCAAAGGCTGGTTGCCAATCAGCACCTGGCCTGCCTTGGGTTTGTTCAAGCCCGCCAGCAGACGAAGCAGGGAGGTTTTACCCGAGCAGTTAGGCCCAACCAGGCCAAAGGTCTGGCCAGAGGCCACCGTAAGATTTACATCAACGAGCAGTGGTGTGCCGTGTACGCTCCAGGTGAGCTGTTCAGCCGATAAACGCATTAAGACCTCTTGCCGTGAATAAGAATAAGCGCAAAGGCGGGCGCGCCAATTAGCGAGGTAATCACCCCGATCGGTAGCACTTGGCCGGGTATCAGCGTGCGCGACAGAATATCCGAGCCAATCAAAAATACTGCGCCCGCAAGCGCCGTAGCTGGCACCAAGCGTGTGTGTTGACTGCCCACAATAAAACGCATGGCATGGGGAATCACCAGCCCCACAAAGCCAATTGCCCCCACAATAGAAACCATCACTGCCGTCACCAGCGCCATGGAAATAATCAACATCCCACGCACCGGGCGCACAGCAATACCCATGGAGGCAGCACTGTCGGCCCCGAAGGTAAATGCATCCAAGGAGCGACGGTGCCAGAGGCACACCAGCAACCCGAAGAGGGCGGCAGGCACAGCCAAGGTCACATCAGCCCAGCGCACCCCAGAGAGGTTGCCCATCAGCCAAAACATAATGCCCCGGGCCTGCTCGGCGCTCGCCGATTTAGTGATGATAAAAGCAGTCAGTGCATTGAACAGCTGCGAACCGGCAATGCCCGCCAGAATAATCGCCCCCGCTGCTTGAACACCACGACCACCACCGACGCCGCTGTTGGCTGCATGGGCGAGCATTACCACAATGCCAAAGGCAAGGAGGGCGCCTATAAAAGCACCCAGGGAGAGCGAAAGCGCCCCTGCGCCTAATCCAGCCACGGCCACAGCTACCGCGCCGGTAGAAGCCCCAGCGGATATGCCCATTAAATAGGGATCGGCCAAGGGGTTGCGCAGTAGTGCCTGAAGCACTACTCCCGCCAGCGCCAGACTGGTGCCGCAGCACGCAGCGACGACGGCGCGGCTGAGTCGATAGTTCCAGATAATGCCTGCATCTATCCGATCGACCGCATAATCCGCGCCCAGTAGCTGGTTGGCGAGTACTTTGAGAATGGTATCAACCGGAATCGGTGTCTCGCCGATGGCGGTACCCGCGATCAGTGCTGCCAGTAGAACGATGGGCGTTATCCATAGCCAGCGTAGCCCCAAGCCCGCCGATGACCGCGTTAACGCTATGCGCATTAGTTAAACGCCATATCAGGTGAAAGATACATTACTTAAACGTCATAGCAGATAGTGCTTCAGCCAGTGACTCAAGGCCGTAGATGCTACGCATAGTGGCACTCATGGCATGGGCATCCATCTCAACGATGCGGTTATTTTGGACCGCACTCATCTCGCTGGTGACCGGGTCACTGCGCAGAAACTCACGCTTGGCTTCGATATCGTCGGCGGGGAAACGGCGGCGATCCATGGCGGCGATAACAATCACATCGGGATTCGCCCTGGCGATGCTTTCCCAACCCACCGTGGGCCACTCTTCATCAGACTCAATCACATTGCGAATGCCGAGCTTATCCATCATATAGCCCGGTGCGCCAAGCTGACCCGCAACGAAGGGGCTAACCCCCAGGTCCGTCGATGAGAACCAGAATACCGCTGACAGATCCTGCGGCAAATCAAGGCTGCTTGCCAAATCAATAGCGCGCTCCTCGCGGTCGATAAGATCCGCCACCAGCGCTTCGCCAGCCGCTTGAACATCATAGATGCGCGCTAATTCGGTAATCCCTTTGTAGATAGACTCTGTCGAGAAAGCGGCCGTGCGTGTTCCATCACCGCCAGTAGAGTTATCTTTAGTGTCGCAATCGGCGGGCATAATATAGGTATTAATCCCCAGCTCGTGGAACTGTTCACGGGTTGCTACGCTACCGGTGGGGCCTACATGCCACTCATACTGTACCGCTACCAGCTCAGGTCGTTTATTGACCACGGCCTCAAAGCTTGGGTCATCGTTGGCGATCCGTTCGATCGCTTCATTGGCCTCAGCAAACTGGGGAAGAACCGGGTTGAACCAAACCGAGGTGCCATTCACTTGATCAGCGAGCCCCAACGAATAGAGAATCTCCGTGGCTGACTGGCCTACCGTCACCGTTCGCTCTGGGGGCGACGCCACGCTGATCTCTACGCCACAATTGGTTAGCGTAAGCGGGTAGTCAGTGGAGGCGTAAGCCGCCTGGGCAAGGCCAACAGCGCTCGCAGCGATGGCCGTGGTCAATCTCAACATCATGTACACTCCCGTGCATGATGAACTCCGCATTCGGCCAGAAAATACCGACCGAGTCACTTCGCTCGATGTAAGTAATATATCGGCAGTTCTCCTGACTGACGGGTCATGGCTAGCTCGCCTTCCCAGACGCTGTGTCCAGTGGCATCAAAGAGCATCGCTCGCCGCCTACAGTTGCGGGGGCAGTTCCGTTTCGCGGCAAGCCGTGGCGGATTCTCTATTAAGTTCCGTGGGGAACACCGACACTGGCCATTCTAGGTGGCAGGGGGATAGCGAACAACACAAAGCCTAAGGATCTTATGAAATCCCGTCATAATGGTTATGCTATAACATGACATTCTTAAGGCGTGTAAAAATCCAGCGGCATTCTTAGCGTCAGCTGATATACGCCCTCGCAAAGTTAACCGCTTGCAACAGATTGGCCTCGCCGCCATGCCTTCCTCTATACTGAATGCCTTTTAAATTCCCACTTCTTTATGAATGGTTTTATTATCACTCAGCTAGTTACCATGAATCATATTCAAGTCCCACGCTCCCCAGATCAGTTGGCTAATAGTGATCGGTTAGCGGGCTTGGCCAGCACGGGAGGTGCCGGTGAGTGAGTTTCCCTTTGCGGCGGTGGTTGGCCAGGAAGCGCTAAAAACCGCGCTGCTTCTGAACGCCATTAATCCGCGCATTGGCGGGGTGTTGATTAGTGGGCCAAGAGGCAGCGCTAAATCCACCTTAGCCCGGGCGTTGGCCGCCATTCTGCCCAGCGATGGCGACGGGCAGCGTGCCCCTTTTGTCACTCTGCCGCTGGGCGCCAGCGAAGACAGGCTGGTCGGCAGTCTGGATCTGCAGAAGGTACTGGCTGATGGCGAAGCCACCTTTCATGCCGGGCTGCTGGCTAAAGCTGACGGCGGGGTGCTCTATGTGGATGAGGTCAATCTGCTGCCGGATACCCTGGTTGATCTGCTGCTGGACGTGGCCGCCAGTGGCACCAATATCGTTGAGCGCGATGGCATTAGCCACTCCCACCCGGCGCGCTTTAGCCTGATCGGCACCATGAACCCGGATGAAGGCGAGCTGCGCCCTCAACTGCTCGACCGCTTCGGTCTCTGCCTTGAGCAGGAAGGCGCCATAAGCATCGACGAGCGCATTGCCATCGTGCAGCAGCGGGAGGCTTTTGACCGCGACCCTACTGGTACGCTGCAACACTTTGAGTCTGCCCAGGCCGCCCTGACCGAGCGTATTGCTAAAGCCCAGCGTTTGCTCAAGGAGATCACCACCGACCCCTGGGTGTATCGAACCATTGCCAACCGCTGTGAAGCCGCCGGGGTTGAAGGCCTGCGCGCCGACGTTACCTGGCACCGCGCCGCCCAGGCCCATGCCGCCTGGCGTGGCGTGGCTAGCGTGGAGCAGCAGGATATCGACACCGTTGAGCCCTGGGTACTGGCGCATCGGCGTACCCAGTCCCCTGAGCAAAGTCCGCCGTCATCCCCGCCTAATCAAGCGCCTTCAAATGGCGAGGGCGGTTCGTCGTCAGCTAATAACGCGCCCACCGGCGGGTCACCCCATCAGCGTGGTGAACAGGGCCAGTGGGGCGCCATGCCTCCCATGGATCAAGCGTCGATTAGCCAGCCAGCGGTAACACTGCCCGATAGCGAAGCCCTTGTTCAGCGGGCTAAACGCACCGATACCGCTGCGAGCGCGGGTAGAGGCGGGGCGTTGGGCCAGGGGCGATCCCAGGTGGCGACGTCGCGGCTGGACGGCTTTGCGACCATTATCGCCAATCGCGGCCAGTGGCCCTGGCGACAGTTGAAAATGCGCAAATCCCGGGCGGGGCAGGCCACTGCGCATCTGGTGCTGCTGGATACCTCCGGCTCGACCCTGGGGCAGCGCCTGTTAGGTCAGGCGAAAGGGCTGGTTGAATCGCTGGTGACCCAAGCCTATGCAGCTCGGGAGCAGGTGGCGGTGCTGGGGTTTGGTAATGGCGGGGTGGTGCCGATACTCTCCCGCCGTCGTGCACCTAAACACGTGCGCAGCACCCTCGACAGTGCCCAAGGCGGCGGAGGAACACCCCTGCGGGAAGCGATTGTCGAAGCCAAGCGGCTTATTCGCCAATGGCAGCAGCGGGAGCCAGGCCTGCAGGTGCGCACCTATCTGATTACCGATGGCCGCAGTCGGGAGTCCGTTGACGATCTTGCGCCGCTGGGCGAGTGTCTGTTAATCGATACCGAACACTCTAAGGTCAAACGTGGCCAGGGCGCACGTATTGCCCAGCAGTTGGGGGCTCGCTACTGGCCAGCTGATTTTGCAAAGTATTCTTTTATAAAGCCATCTTTTATAAGCCCTTCTTTTATAAACCCTCTTTGAACTACTAACGGGAAACCCCATGAGCGACGCTAGCCATCTAAACCGCATGCAGCGCAAAAAAGAGGTGGTCGATGAACGGATTAGCCGCGCCACCGAAGAGCGAGGCGTATTGATACTGCTCAAAGGTAACGGCAAGGGCAAAAGCAGCTCCGCCTTTGGCACCATGGCGCGCTCGCTGGGCCACGACCAGCAGTGCGCGGTGATTCAGTTTATTAAGGGCCGTCGCGAAACCGGCGAGTACCTGTTCTTCCGCGATCATCCCAAGCTCGATTGGCACATTATGGGCCATGGCTTTACCTGGGAAACTCAGGACCGTGAGCGCGATATTGAGGCCGCCCAGGCTGCCTGGTCAGTGGCCAAAGAGCTGTTAGAGAACCCCGATTACCATCTGATCGTGTTGGATGAGATGAGCTACATGTTTAAGTACGGCTATCTCGACCCCGAACCGGTGGTTGAAGCGCTTAAGCGCCGCCCCGCCCATCAAAATGTGATCATTACCGGCCGCACTATGGCGCAGCCGCTTCAGGAGATCGCCGATACCATCAGCACTGTTCAGGATGAACGCCACGCCTTTCGCGGTGGCGTCAAAGCGCAGCTGGGGATCGAATACTGATGAGCGCACCTACCGCAAGCTGCCTCGCACTGTTTATCGCCGCCCCTGCCTCGGGCCAGGGCAAAACCACCGTCACGGCAGGGCTGGCGCGGCTGCTGCGCAATCAGGGCAAAGTGGTGCGGGTGTTTAAAACCGGCCCGGACTATCTAGACCCGCAGATCCTCGCCCAGGCCTCCGGCCAGCCGGTGGATCAGCTGGATCTATGGATGGCCGGGGAAGCCTACTGCCGTCAGCGCTTTTATGACGCCGCCTGTGAAGCGGACTTGATTCTGGTCGAGGGTGCCATGGGGCTGTTCGATGGTGAGCCCTCCAGCGCGGATTTGGCGGCGCTGTTTGGCATTCCCCTGGCTATCGTCATGGACGTAAAAGGCATGGCTCAAACCGCCGCAGCGCTGGTCTCGGGGCTGGCCAGCTTTAGGGATGATATCCATATCGCCGGGCTTATCGCCAACGCCTGCGGCTCGGCGCGCCATCGTGAACTGATTGAAGACGCGCTACCGCCAGCGATTCCATTGCTAGCCGCCGTACCACGCGATCCTTCTTTATCGCTCCCCGAGCGCCATCTGGGGCTGGTGCAGGCAGCAGAGATTCGTGAGGATCTTGAAGCACGCTTTGAAGCGGGCGCCAAAGCACTGGAAGCGGCAGGATTGCTGGAAGCCCTCGCCGCACTGCCACCGGTGGCCTTTAGCGCACCTCAAGAGAAACTGGCCAGCGTTAAGTCGGCGCTTAAAGGCCACACCATTGGCGTGGCAAGCGACGCTGCCTTTAGCTTTATCTATCAGGCCAATTTGGATCTGTTAGAGCAGATGGGCGCCACGCTGCGTTTCTTCTCGCCGCTAACGGATAGCAACCTGCCCGAATGCGATGCCCTGTGGCTGCCGGGAGGCTACCCGGAGTTGCACGCCGAAACCCTTGCGGATAACAGCGCCATGCGCGAGGCCATTCAGGCGTTCTTTAACGCCGATAAACCCATCCTAGCCGAGTGCGGAGGCCTGCTGTACTGCCTGGAAAGCCTCACCGGCTATGACGATGTGGCCCATACCATGTTGGGCCTGCTGCCAGGGCAGGGCGCCATGCGTGGTCGCCGGGGCTGCCAGGGGATGCAAACCGCCGAGCTGCCGGAAGGGCCGGTGCGCGGCCATGCCCACCACCGCTCCATGGCGGAGGGAACGCCTGAGCCAATTGCTCACGGCCGTCGCCAGCGCCACCCCGCACCGGGGGAAGCGATTTACCGTCAAAAGCGCCTGACGGCGACCTATTTACATCTATTTTTCCCTAACAACCCTGACGCAGTGGCCCGCTTGTTTTTATCAGATCCGTTGTCATCAGCTCCTTTTTCATCAACCCAGGCGCACGCCAAACAACAACTTCTCAGTGAGGCATTAACGCATGCAACCCAATAATGTGAAATTAAATAAGATTCCTGCCACGGTCGTTACCGGTTTTCTGGGCAGCGGTAAAACCACGCTGCTGGCCAATATTCTGCGCCAGGTGACCGGCAAGCGGATCGCCGTGATTGTTAATGAGTTCGGCGAGCAGGATATCGACTCCAGCCTGCTGCGTAGCTGCGCGCTGGGTTGTGAGCCAGGCAGCGAGCCGGGCAGCGAAGGCGAGCAGCTAGACGGTGAAGATGGCAGCATCTATGAGCTGGCCAACGGCTGCATCTGCTGCACGGTGGAAGAGGAGTTTCTGCCGGTAATGAAAAAGCTGGTCGCCCGGCGTAATGATATCGACCATATCCTGATCGAAACCAGCGGCCTGGCACTGCCTAAACCGCTGGTGCAGGCGTTTAACTGGCCGGATGTACGCCAGCACTGCACCGTGGATGCGATTATTACCGTGATCGATGGCCCCGCCGTGGCCGCCGGCCGCTATGCCAGCGACGTGGATAAAGTCGAAGCCCAGCGCCGTGCTGATGAAAGCCTCGATCACGACCCCAGCCTGCGCGAACTACTTGATGATCAGCTCAGCGCGGCGGATCTGGTGCTGGTCAGCAAGGCGGACTTGCTTAGCCCGGAAGAGCGTACCCGGGTGGAAGCGGTGATCCAGGCGCGGGTGAGTGCCTCGGTGAAAACGCTGTTTATCGATCAGACAGTGACCGGTGATACTGCCCAGTTGGAAGCGCTGATGGGCATTGGCGCGGCCAGCGAAGAGAACATTGATAGCATCACCAATCACCACGATAAGCACCATGCCGAAGGCGCTCACCACGACCACGCCCACGATAACTTTGACTCCTGCGTGATTACCCTGGGCGAAGTGGATGGCGATGCCCTGGCCAGCAAACTGCAGCAGCTGCTGATCGACCACGAGATCTATCGTGCCAAGGGCTTTGCGGCGATTCCAGGTAAACCGATGCGCCGGGTCATTCAGGCGGTTGGCGAGCGCCTGGAAGGTTATTTCGACCGGCTGTGGGCTCAGGACGAACTCCGCCAAACCCAGCTGGTGATTATTGGTAAAGACCTGGATATTCCAGCGCTGAGGGAAGCGCTAGCTGACATAGAGGTTCAAACGTCTTCTCAAACGGCTAGCTAATGCACTTATTCGCCGCTAAGCCGGGGGGCTTTGTCGATGATGAAGGCATCATCGATCTACAGCAGAGCCCCGCCGAGGTCGTGATACTCTCCGCCGCCGATAGCAACCTTTCGGCGTTGGCTCAGGCGGTTGATCGCCTGGGTGAGGCGTACCCCTCGGTGCGGCTGGCCAACTGGATGAACCTGGTCAAGCCCGCCGCCTACGATCTTTACGAAGATCGGGTGCTGGAAAAAGCCCAGCTGGTGATAGTTTCGCTGCTGGGCGGCAAGGCCTACTGGCCCTATGGCCATGAGCGCCTGCTCGCCTGGGCGGCAGCCAAACCCGGCCGCCAGCTGATTCTGGTGCCGGGCTGCGACGCCCCCGATGATGCCCTGCTGGAAGACTCCACCATTGCCTTTGATGATGCCTACCGGGTGTGGCGCTATCTACGCGAGGGCGGTACTGATAACGCCGAGCAGCTGCTGCGGTTTGTCGCCAATGAGTATATGGATAGCGAGTGTGTAGCTAGTCACTTGAGCGACTGGCAGGAGCCCAAGGTGATTCCGCCAGCGGTGATTTATGCGCCGCAAGATCAGCAGGCGTCAAGCCTTAGCGAGTGGCGGGATCGGCAGGTGCCAGGGCGGCCGGTGTGCCTGCTGCTGTTTTATCGCAGCCATCTGCAGGGGGCCAATACCGCCGTGCCCGACGGAATGATAGCGGCGCTAAAAGACCAGGGGCTGGAGCCGTTGGCGGTGGCGGTGGCCTCCTTAAAAGAGGGGCCCTGCATCGATTTTATTAATCATCTGATTGAGCAGACCGGCGCCATGCTGGTGATTAACACCACCAGCTTTGCGGTTAATCGTAATGCCGATGGGTTGGATGCTTTGGGCGATACGCTGCCAACTGACCTGCAAAATAGCCTGTTTGTTGGGAGGCCCGTGGTGCTCCAGGCGATCCTTGCCAGCAGCACCACCGAAGATTGGCAGGGTATGGCCGCCGGGCTGCATAGCCGCGATGTGGCCATGCAGGTGGTGCTGCCGGAAATGGATGGTCGCATCATCACCCGGGCGGTGGGGTTTAAAGCCGAAGCCCACTACAACCAGCGCTGCCAATTGGCGGTCACCCACCACGTGGTGCACCCAGAACGGGCCGCCTTTGTGGCCGAACTGGCCCGGCGCATCTGCTCCCTGCGGCTAACCCCCAATAGCCAAAAGCGCATCGCGCTGATCATGGCCAACTACCCCAATCGCGATGGCCGGATCGGCAATGGGGTAGGGCTGGATACCCCCGCCTCGACACTGAATATTTTGACCGCCTTGGCCGAGGCAGGCTATCCCCTTAGCGAACTGCCAGAGAGTGGCGATGCGTTAATCCGCCTGCTCCAAGGGGCGGTAACCAACGACCATGCCAGCCTCGATCAGCGCGGCTGCTGGCAGAGCATTAGCGTTGACGACTACCTGGCCTGGTTTAAAACCCTGCCTGCGGAGCTGCAGAACATTGTGTGGACGCGCTGGGGCGCACCGCAGGATGACCCAAAATGCCGTCAAGGACGGCTGATGATTGCGGGTATTCGCTTAGGCGACACCTTTGTAGGTATCCAGCCTGAGCGGGATTTTATTGATGATCTCACCCAGTCCTACCACGATATGCAGCTAGCGCCGCCCCATAGTTACTTGGCGTTCTACTTTTGGCTGCGCGAGCACTATCAGGTCGATGCGGTTATCCACGTGGGCAAGCACGGCAACTTAGAGTGGCTGCCGGGGAAAAGTACCGCGCTAAGTGCCGACTGCTGGCCGGATATTGCCCTGGGGCCGCTGCCGCACTTTTATCCGTTTATCGTCAATGACCCCGGCGAGGGTGCCCAGGCGAAGCGGCGCAGTCAGGCGGTGATTATCGACCACTTGATGCCACCCCTGGCCCGGGCCGAACTCTACGGCGCCATGGCCGAGCTTGAAGCACTAACCGACGAATACTACCAGGCACTGGATATGGATCCCCGCCGGGAAGCGCTGATCCGTGGGCAGATTTTAGCTCACCTGCGGGAGACTGGGATTGACCAGGAGTTGGCGCATGCCAGCGACGACGCCGAACTTCTCAACGAGCTGGATACCTTCCTCTGCGATATCAAAGAGTCCCAGATTCGCCACGGGCTGCACGTGCTTGGCACCTTGCCGCCTGAGGAAAAGCGGGCGGGCACCTTGGTGGCGCTACTGCGGCTGCCCAGAGGCGAAGCCGTGGCTCAGCGCGGCCTGCTACACAATTTAGCCCGCGATTTAGGGTTGATTGAGCAGCATGATAGTAAACCTTTTGACCCCCTGGCCGCTGCCAACGAGCCCTGGCAGGGGCCTAAGCCCGCTATGTTGATTGAACAGCTTGATGCCCCTTGGCGTACCGGCGCGGATGCTCGGGAGCGCCTGGAGCTGCTCGCCGAGCGCTGGGTGAGCGACTATGTATTAGCGCCCGGCTGCCTGGATGAACTGGCCCAGGATTACCCCGATACCGCAGAGCAGCTGCGCTACGCCCGCGAGCATTTATGGGTCGCCATGCAGCAGGGCGTAAAGATGGAGCTTCAATCGCTGCTAGATGGCTTGGAGGGCATCTTTGTATCCGCCGGGCCCAGTGGTGCGCCCAGCCGGGGGCGCTTGGATACGCTGCCCACCGGGCGCAACTTTTTCAGCGTCGATAACCGCTCGATTCCATCTCCCGCCGCCTGGACGCTGGGCGAAAAATCCGCCCAGGCGTTTGTCGAGCGCTACCTGCAGGATAACGGCGACTACCCGCGGCGGTTGGGCCTATCGATTTGGGGCACCGCCACCATGCGCACTGGTGGCGACGATATCGCCCAGGCCTTTGCGCTCATGGGCGTGCGCCCTAAATGGTCGCTGGGCTCCCAACGGGTCAGTGACTTCGAAGTCATTCCCTCGATGCTGCTCAATCGCCCACGGGTGGACGTTACGCTGCGGGTCTCCGGGTTTTTCCGCGATGCTTTCCCAAATGTGATTCGTCTGTTTGACGCCGCCGTGCAGGCGGTCGCCTCTTATGAAGAACCGGGCAACAGCAACACCATCCGCGAGGCGGTATTAGCTCGCCAGCAAACGCTGGAAGCCCAGGGGCTAAGCCCGGAAATGGCCGCCCAGCAGGCGAGCTACCGTATCTTTGGCAGCAAGCCCGGCGAGTATGGCGCGGGCCTGAACCGGCTGATTGAAAACCGCTCTTGGGAGAGCGCCGACGATTTAGCCGAAGCCTATCTCGATGCCGGGGCCTACGCCTACGGCCAGTTTAAGGAGTCGGGCACGGCCGCGCGGGGTGCCTTTGAACAGCAGCTCCAGGGGCTGGATGCGGTGATGCAGAACCAGGATAACCGCGAGCACGATATTCTCGACTCTAACAGCTACTACGCCTTTCAGGGCGGGATGGCCAACGCCAGCCGCGCGCTAAGCGGTCAGGCGCCGGTGATTTATCACGCCGACCACGCCAACCCCGCCGCACCCAAGATTCGCACCTTGAAGGAAGAGCTGGCCAGGGTGATTCGCTCCCGGGTGTTAAACCCCAAGTGGATCAATGCCATGCGCGAGCACGGCTATAAGGGCGCCTTTGAAATGGCCGCCACGGTGGACTATCTGTTTGCTTACGACGCCACCACCGACCTAGTGGCCGATTACCAGTACGCCCAGGTCAGCGATGCCCTGGTGCTCGATCCCGCCAATCAGCAGTTTCTGCGCGAGCACAACCCGGCAGCCTTGGAAGAGATGGCCGAACGGCTGCTCGAAGCCGCCCAGCGGGGCATGTGGCACGCCCCCGGTGAGCACGACCAGGCGCTGCAGGATCTGCTGCTGGAAATGGACGAAGCCAAAGAGACCGGCGGTTATGTTACCCAGCCCGCGCATTAAAGGCTGGTGCCCCGGCGCGTGGCGCCCCATGGCCACCGGCGATGGCCTGTTGGTGCGGGTGCGTCCGCCCTTGGGCGAGCTATCGCGGCAACAGATGCTGGCGCTATGCGAAGCCGCCGAAACCTTCGGCAGTGGTTTGATCGAGCTCACCAGCCGGGCTAATTTCCAGCTGCGCGGCGTGACCGACGCCAGTTGGCCGCCGTTAATGGCCTTTCTGGTTGAGCACCAGTTGGTCAGCGCCGACCCGGAAGCAGAACGTCAGCCGCAGCTGATGCTGGCCCCGCACTGGCAAGCGGGGGATGACTCGCCTACCATTGCCAGCTTGTTGCAGGCGCGGGGCAGTGAGTTAGCCGCCATGCCGGGCAAGGTGGGTATCGCCATCGATGCGGGCAAAGCGCCGGTATTGAGCTATAGCGCCGCCGATTTTCGTGTTGAGCGCTCAATGGAGGGCGGCCTGCTGGTGCGTGGCGATGGTCATCCGTTAGGCACAGCAGTTAGCGATGCGGAAGCCGCCGTTGAGCAGCTAATCCGTCTAACCCACTGGTTTGTGGAGAGCGGCGGCTGGGATTCCGGACGTATGCGCCGCCATAAAGCGCCACTGCCGGAGTGGGCGCCCACCGATACGGCCCCAGCGCCCCCCGGCGCTAAGCTGGCGCTGGGCAGCCACCTCGCTGGCCAGGCGGTGGGGCTACCCTTTGGGCGCGCCACCGCCTCAATGCTGCGTGATTTGGTAGCGCCCACCACGGTCACCGCCGTGCAGGTAACACCCTGGCGTCGCTTGTTGTTAAAAGGTGGCTCTGGGCCAGCGGATGACGGCTTAATCCGGCATAATAGCGACCCGCGGCTATTAATGGATGCCTGCCCCGGCGCGCCCTACTGTGAACAGGCGAGTGTTGCGACCCAGCCCCTTGCCGAACGGTTAAGCGGCCTGAAAAACAGCAGCGTACATCTATCCGGCTGCGCCAAAGGCTGCGCCCGTCGCACACCCGCCGATGTATGCCTGGTGGGCGAGGCAGGCCGATTTAATCTTATTGTTAACGGCAGTGCCGATAGCACGCCGGTTAAGACAGGCCTCACCGAGAGTGAGGTGTTGGATTTTATGAGCAAGCTCAGCGAAAGCAGTTAGGTTGATCGAAGTTAATAATAGCGGCTTATATACTCGGTAGCTGAGTGTCAGGGCACGGTTGCCTTGCGGACTGCCAACTGCGAATTAGTTTATTTGGAGAGTTTGGGTGCCCTATAAGTATGAAACACACGGCCCGGCGATTTACCGGCAGTCGTTTGCCATTATCCGCAGCGAGGCGGATCTTGCCCGTTTTTCAGCGGAGGAAGAGACGGTAGCGGTACGCATGATTCACGCCGCCGGGCTGGTGGAGCTGGCCGCGCATATTCACTTTCAAAACGACGTGGTCAATAAAGCCCGCGTCGCTTTGGAGCAGGGCGCACCGATTCTATGCGATGCGCGGATGGTCTCCGAAGGCATCACCCGCAAGCGGCTGCCCGCAGATAACCAAGTCATCTGCACCTTAAACGATGAGCGCACCCCCACGCTCGCCCAGGAGATGGCCAATACCCGCTCAGCGGCGGCGCTGGAACTGTGGCGCCCCCATCTTGAAGGCGCCGTGGTAGCGATTGGCAATGCGCCCACCGCGCTGTTTCACCTGCTCAATATGCTCGAAGACCCAGGCTGCCCGCGCCCCGCAGCGATTATCGGCTGCCCGGTAGGCTTTGTGGGCGCAGCAGAATCCAAGGAAGCGCTGTTTGCGACGACTGAACTCCCCAGCTGCATCGTGCGCGGCCGTCTGGGTGGCAGCGCGGTAACGGTAGCAGCTATTAATGCCATGGCGGATCGTATCGAATGACCCAAGGGACGATAGTGGGGGTTGGCTTAGGGCCAGGCAGCCAGGACTTAATGAGCGTGCGCGCCGACCGCTTGATTCGTGGCGCCAGTCACGTGGCCTATTTTCGCAAGAAGGGGCGCTGCGGCCATGCCCGCACCATCGTGGAGGGCTTGATTGCACCAGATGCAACCGAGCTGCCCATGGAGTACCCGGTCACCACGGAAATCCCCTTCGACGACCCCCGCTACAATGAGCTGCTGTCAGCCTTCTATGAGCGCAGCGTGGCCCAACTGATCGAGATGGCCGAGGCCGGTTGCGATGTGGTGGTGCTATGCGAAGGCGACCCGTTTTTCTACGGCTCCTTTATGCACCTCTACACGCGGCTACTGAACCGTGTGCCGGTCTCGGTGGTGCCGGGGATTACTGGTATGTCGGCGGCCTGGACGGCCACTGGCCAGCCGATTACCTGGGGCGATGACATCATGACCGTGCTGATGGCCACGCTACCGGAAGAGGCATTGGCTGAGCGCATCGCCCAAACCGACGCGCTGGTGGTAATGAAGATTGGCCGCAACCTGGCCAAACTGCGTCGGGCGCTGGTGCAGGCAGGCCGTGAAGAGCAAGCCTGGCTAATCGAGTACGCCGCCATGACCCAACAGCGAGTTCTGCCCTTGAGAGAAGTGGGTGAGAGCGTGCCGTACTTCTCGATTGTGCTGATTCACGGCAACGGGCGGCGCCCATGAGCGGCTGGCTAAAAATCGTCGGCCTGGGGCCGGGGTCAGAAGCGATGATTACCCCCGAGGTAACGGCCGCACTGCGGGAGGCCACCGATGTGGTGGGCTACGTGCCCTACGTCAATCGGGTCGCGCCTAGAGCTGGGTTAATTCGTCACGGATCGGATAACCGCGAAGAGATTCGCCGGGCAGAGCACGCGCTACAGCTGGCGCTTGAGGGCCACCGGGTAGTGGTGGTCTCCTCCGGCGACCCCGGCGTCTTTGCCATGGCGGCGGCGGTGTTTGAGGCCTTGGAAGCCGGTGATGCCCAGTGGCGCAGCCTGGATATCCAGGTACTGCCGGGTATCTCCGCCATGCTGGCCGCCAGCGCAAGCGTCGGTGCACCGCTAGGCCACGACTTCTGCTGCATCAATCTATCCGACAATCTCAAGCCTTGGGCGCTGATTGAAAAACGCCTGCGCCTGGCCGCCGAGGCCGACTTCGCCATGGCGTTTTACAACCCCCGCTCCAAGGCGCGGCCAGAAGGCTTTGCGCGCACCTTGGAGGTACTGCGGGAAGCCTGCGGCCCGGATCGATTGATCATCTTCGCCCGCGCGGTTTCCACCCCCGAAGAGTTGATTCGTGTTACCACCTTAGGCGAGGCGACGCCGGAAATGGCCGATATGCGCACGCTGGTGATAGTGGGTTCTCAGCAGACGCGCTTAATAGAAAGGGAAGTAGGGGCACCGCTGGTGTATACGCCGCGCTCTGCAGATTAAGAGTTATCGTCGAGCCAGCTCATCATCTCATCAACAGTATGAGCTTCAAGGCGAGATGGCAGCTGAGGCCGCTCGATCATCACCACGGGTAGGCCGAGCCTACGGGCAGCGGTGAGTTTGGAAGCCGCGCCTTCGCCGCCTGAGTTTTTACACACGATACGCTCAATACGCTGGGACTCCAGCAGGGCTAAATCGCCCTCCAGGGTAAAGGGGCCTCTATCGATCACGGCGGTATAATCCACCAGCGGCGGTGGGCTGGTAGGCGGGTCAACTAGGCGAAGAAGGTAATGGTGCTGGGGCTGGGCGGCAAAGGCCGCCAGGTGCATGCGGCCAATGGCGAGCAGTACACGCTGGGGTGGGCCAGCCAGAGCGCTAACCGCCTCGTCGACCGTTGCCACGCTCTGCCACTGGTCGCCGTCAACAGGTCGCCAGGCAGGCCGGGTAAGGGCAATGGCCTTAACGCCGCACTGGGCCGCAGCGGCGACAACGTTAGTGCTCATCTGCGCGGCAAAGGGGTGGGTGGCATCAATAATATGGGTAATGCGCTGCTGGGCTAAAAAAGCAATAAGTCCACTTACGCCGCCAAAACCGCCAATGCGGGTAGGCAGCGGCTGAGGTTTTGGCGAGTTTACCCGCCCGGCGTAGCTAAAGATGGCGGGAAGGTCGTGCTTTGCGACAGCGCTGGCCAGGGCGCTGGCTTCAGAGGTTCCCCCAAGAATTAGGATTTTGATCATGGCTGAAATTTCTCACGCTCCAGTGGGTCAGGCTCCCTGGCTGACGCTATTAGGCTGGGGGGAGAGTGGCATAGCGGGGCTAAGCCCGGCAAGCCGTGAAGCGCTGGAAAATGCCCAGGTGGTCTTCGGTGCACGCCGCCACTTGCGCCTGCTGCCACCCCTGAACGCTGACCAGAACACTGAGATGCATGAATGGCCGGTGCCCTTTGCCGACGGTATTCCCATGCTGTTAGAGCAGCGCGGCCGCCGAGTCGTTATGCTGGTCTCCGGCGACCCCTTCTGGTTTGGAGCGGGCACTTCCTTGTCCCGACACCTGGCGGCTGACGAGTGGCAGGCACTGACATCACCCTCCGCCTTTAGCCTGGCAGCCTCCCGCTTGGGCTGGCCGCTGGAGCGCTGCACCTGCTTGGGCCTGCACGCCAAGCCGCTAACGCGCATTCGCCCCTATCTGCATGCGGGCAGGCGTTTATTAGTGCTGGTGAGAGACGGCAAGGCGGTGGCCGAGTTAGCGGCGCTGGTGAACAGCTTCGGCTTTGGCGACTCCCAGCTAACGCTGCTGGAATCCCTGGGCGGTGCCAACGAGCGTATTCGCACTCTACGCATAGATACCGCCTTGCCCGGCGATATCGCCCACCCGGTCGCGGTAGCGCTGGACGTTGCAGGCCCCGGCCCCGCCTTGCCGCTTACCCCCGGCCTGCCGGATCACTTTTTTGACCACGATGGCCAAATCACTAAACAGGCCGTTCGTGCAATCACTCTATCCGCGTTAGCTCCCATGCCCGGCGAGCGGCTATGGGATATCGGCACCGGCTCTGGCTCCATCGCCATTGAGTGGCTGCTCGCTCATACGGATAATCAGGCCATCGGCTTTGAGCGCCACCCCGAACGGGCAGCCAGGGCGCGAGCTAACGCAGCCAACCTGGGCGTTGACTGGCTGGAGGTAAAAGAGGGCAGCGCGGTTGAAATACTCAACGAGGCACCGCTGCCGGATGCGGTATTTATCGGCGGCGGGTTATCTCAAGCGCTGTTAGATGCCTTATGGCAGCGCCTACCCAAAGGCGTGCGCATCGTCGCCAATGCGGTCACCCTGGAATCCGAAGCGCTGCTGGCTCACTGGCATCAACAAAATGGCGGCGAATTGCTGCGCCTCGAGCTTGCCTGCGCCGCCCCCATCGGCACCCGCCGGGGCTGGAAGGCTAGCTACCCGATTGTGCAGTGGCGGGCCGTTCGATGAACGATGTTTACAATGACAGCGCGATGAAGGGGCAGAAGCTAAAAGTAGCGGGATTTGGCTTTCGTAGTGAAACGCCGCTGGCATCTCTTGCCCAAGCGCTGGATCAACTGATCGAGCTGTATGGCGCCATCCATCGGCTGGCTGCGGCCCACTCCATGCTGCCGCTGGTTCAACAGCTGGGCCAACTGCGCAGCCTTGAGGTTATCGCCGTTGCGGACGCCGAACTCTCTTCAGCGCCAACGCTCACCCACTCGGCTCGCAGTATGCAAGCCCGTGGTACGGGCAGTGTCGCCGAAGCCGTGGCGCTACTGGCGGCAGGGCCAGGGGCAACGCTGCTAGGCCCACGGCTAATATCAGCGGATCGGCAGGCGACTATTGCGGTGGCAGAAGGCCCTAGAGGAATGACGGAATGACAGTACACTTTATTGGCGCAGGCCCCGGCGCGCCGGATCTACTTACCCTGCGCGGGCGCGACTTAATCGCCGCCTGCCCGGTATGCCTTTATGCAGGCTCGTTAGTGCCGGAGCAGATTCTGCAACACTGCCCGCCAGGGGCCAAGGTGATCAACACCGCGCCGCTCTCGCTAGACGAGATACTTCACGAAATTCAAACCGCCCACGCGGAAGGCTTGGACGTCGCCAGACTGCACTCGGGGGATCTCTCGGTGTGGTCAGCCATGGGCGAGCAGCTGCGCCGCCTGCGCGAATTGGATATCCCCTATAGCATCACCCCCGGCGTGCCATCCTTTGCCGCAGCGACAGCAACGCTAGGCCAGGAGCTAACGCTACCCGGCGTGGCCCAGTCTGTGGTGCTTACCCGCACGCCGGGGCGGGCCAGCGCCATGCCCAGCGACGAGACCCTGGCTAACTTTGCCCGCACCGGAGCAACGCTGGCGATTCATCTCTCGATCCACAATCTCGCCCAGGTAGTGGAAAGCCTGACGCCTTACTACGGCGAGCAGTGCCCAGTGGCGATTGTATGGCGGGCAAGCTGGCCCGATGAGCGGGTAGTACGTGGGCGGCTCGCCAGCATAGAAGGGCTGATCGATAACACCATGCAGCGCACCGCGCTAATCCTGGTGGGGCCAGTGCTGGAGAGCGAAGACTTCCAGGAGAGCAGCCTCTACGCAGTAGGCTACGACCGTCGCTTTCGCCCCCAGTCGGCGGATTCGCCCTTTGCCAAACCCACTTATAAGAGCGAACCATGATTACGCTGTCGCTAATTGGTATCGGTACCGGCAACCTTGACCACGTGACCCTGGCAGCGGTGCGTGCCCTGAATAGCGCCGACCTAATCCTGCTACCCCGCAAAGGCGCCGCCAAATCAGACCTCCTCGACCTGCGCCGCCTGCTATGCGAACGGCTGCTAGAAGCGCCGGTGACCACCAATATCGTCGAGTTCGATCTACCCAGCCGGGATGGCCGGGATGACTACTTGGGGGCAGTAAACGACTGGCACGCGGCCATTGCCAGCGTATGGGCGCAGCTAATTAATCAACACCTCCCCAACGGCGGGCGGGTCGGCATGCTGGTGTGGGGCGACCCCTCGCTTTTTGATAGCAGCCTGCGTATCTCCCAGCGGCTAAGCGCTGCGGGCAGGGCGGTTGAGGTAGACGTCGTGCCAGGCATCACCAGCCTGCAGGTACTCACCGCCGAACATAAAATCCCGCTAAATGCCCTCGCCGAGCCAATTCAAATCACCACCGGCCGCCGCCTACGCGAACGCGGCTGGCCAAGCGATGCTGCTACCGTAGCGGTAATGCTCGACAGCGGCGGCGCCTTTACCACGCTGCCGCCTGAAGATACCTACATTTGGTGGGGCGCCTACCTGGGTATGGAAAAGCAGTGCTTGATCAAAGGCTGGCTAGATGAGGTCAGCGACGAAATCATCCAACGCCGCGCCGAACTGCGCGAACAGCACGGCTGGATTATGGATATTTATCTGCTCGCCAAGCCGGAAAAATAACGCCGGGTATGAATATGGAATTTTTTTCCATAAAATGGCGCTACTGACAAACTAATATTTGAGGTTTAGCCATGAGCTTTTACGTCTATCTATCCGGCGAGATCCACACCGACTGGCGCGAAGAAATCCAGCGCGGCGCTGACGCAGCAGGCCTGGATATTGTCTTTACCGCCCCCGTCACCGACCACGACGCCAGTGACGCCGCAGGCGACCACCTGGGCGAGCAGAGCAGCCAATTCTGGCGCGACCACCAATCCTCCAAGGTCAACGCCATCCGCACCCGCACCATGATCGAACAAGCTGATCTGGTAGTGGTGCGCTTTGGCGACAAATACAAACAGTGGAACGCCGCCTTCGACGCAGGCTACTGCGCCGCCCTAGCCAAACCCTACATCACCCTGCACAGCGAAGATATTATCCATCCGCTAAAAGAAGTTGATGCCCAAGCCCAGGCCTGGTGCACCACCACCGACCAAGTCGTCGAAACGCTGCGTTACGTTCTGAAAGCATAAATCCAAAGCGCCTCCCACAAACCCAACTACTGCATTAGTGGTGTTGAACCGGTGTTGTGGGAGGGCGCTTCAGCGCGCGAAGATCCAGCGGCATAAACAATCCAGCCTCCTATTGCGGGTGTGCTTCGCTGACCACACACTACAAAACCATTAAAATCAAAAAATTGCACATTGTAGCGCGGTGTAACGCTTGGCGAGGAGCGAGCTAAAAGGCACCCGCAGCGGCGGCCCGGCGCGAAGGCAGCGCCAGCTGCCCAAAGCTTGCTCCAGCTCAATTTTTCTGCAAAGCCTCGTGACCTAAGCCAATTTTATGAATAGAGTATGATTAGATTAGCAAAAATAGCTTTCACGCGAATTTTGGATATACAGCCAAATAACTATTAATTTAACTAAATATCAGATAGTTAGGAAGGTTTCGGCGCGCGTGATAAAAATGTTGAACAGCGCAGCGCGTATATTCAATATCAGAGCGCGCAGCCTAATCACTGTTATACGACGAAGAGCCTATTGTAATTATTTGAATCAAAGCGAATGTTAATTAGCCTACTACACAAAAATTTTTCAGGTATGCATAAAAGGAACTGGCAGGTATGAGCGGAAGTCAAACCGAAAATGCAGCGTTAACAACCGCACTAGCCTTTCATTATCAGGTGCTAATTGGCCTAGATAAATGCTTTTTACTTGAAGATGGCCAGTCGGTTTGGTTCGAAAAAGATGGTGATGTCAGCCTGATTTCGTCAGATGCTTTGGCATCTACACAAACTGAAGTGAAAGACTACGCAGCACCACTGACTGACCACCATGAAAACCTCTGGAAAACGCTCAAGAACTGGCTAGCTCCAGAGTTTGACCACACCCAATACGGCGTTTTAGTGCTCCACACCACTCAAGCATTTGGAGCGACGACGCGCCTAAAGGACTGGAACACTCAAAGGGTGGAACAACGCTTGAAAGTTATAAAGACCATTTTTGCAGAGCGCACCGAAGATCAACTTAATGCCGAAAAGCCATCACAAATAATAAAGCTACAGAAAGCGGTAATGGCAGCTGATGAGTTATTGCTTAAAAGCGTGCTTGGAAAGGTCGTGTTATTTACGCAATCAGATAGTGCGCAAGAACTGGAAAAACAGATACTTTCTAAACCAGTAGGCATTCCGAAAAATAACCTGAAAAGTTACCTTCATGGACTTATTGGCTTTGTTTACGCACAAGCAACTCAGCAATCTTGGAGCATCAAACACCAAGAATTTGCAGCGAAGTGCGAAGAGTTAACCGCGCTTCTATGTAAAAAGGAGTTCACCTTTCCGGTGTTTTCTGGCTATGCGGCATCTGAACCAGAGATAGAATTACACGAATACAGACCGTTTGTACAAAAAATTGCTGAAATTGAGCATCACGAAATGGTTCCTGATGCAGTAGGTAACTGGCTTGAGCTACAAAACTCACTGCTTGAAGAGCTCGATGAGTCCGCGCTCTATAAAGATAAAACAATTAGTTACCAGAACCAATTGGTCAAAAAATATAAACTTGCCTATTCAAGTGCGCAACTTGAAGCAACTGATGCAATTAAAAGCTCAAAATTGCTTTACAACAAAACCATAGGCGAACAGCCACTAAACCTGGGTAATGATATACCGCCTATTGAATACAAGAATGGACTAATACATGATGCCATGGATGATGAAGAACGTGACTTAAAATGGAAAGTTGGGCCATGAGCAGCATCGTCGATACCCTTTATGAGTTAAAGTACAACCCGTTTGAATATGGGGCACATCTTGCTTCGTTTTACACGGCCACAGGCGAATCAGAAAACAATCTTTTACTCGCCCCTTTGGTGATCCCTCTGTGCAGCCACCCTGTTTTTGGCCAAAAGTTATTCAACTCTAACAAGAGAAGTACTATTTGGTCGGTTTTTGACGATCGTACCAAGCTCTACGATCTGCAGGAAAGAATTCATGGATTTCAAGCATTAACAGAGCAATGCATTCAATATTGCTTAATCAATGATTGGTTATCCGTAAACGAACAGAATTTATCCATTCTGACATGTGATGGTTCTGATTCAGCATTTACCTATCAAAAAAGTGCAGAGAAGTTGGGACGGTTATTCAGAGGTCACTCGGTGGTTGAGATTTATGCGTTTTTAGGAGTGAAGCCGCGATGAAAACATTAATTTATGAAATTGGTGTTATTGATAAGCAAGGAAACAAGCACCCTGTTAATTTTAAAAAAGGGCTAAATGTTGTTACTGGGAAGTCATCGACAGGTAAAAGTGCCTTAATTGAAATCTTTGATTATTGCTTTGGCAGTGGTGAAAACACCATTCCCAAAGGCGTTATTACCACGAGTGCAGCTATTTATTATGTTGCGCTTTCTGTTAATGATCAAGACATGGTGGTTGCGCGTGATCCTGATATCGCGACTAAGGCCTTCTTCCGTCGCGTTGAGTCGTTCAGTTCAGAGGATATTTTTCGCGATTATTTTAACAGCACCTATTTCCGCCCGTTAGACGAGTTTAAGAAGCATCTAAGAGACTTTTTCCTGGATATAGATGATGTGGATGAATCTTTGGCCGCCAGAGCCACTAGGCGGTTTAACGCTAAGGCGGCTACTCCATCTATACGCAGTTTTTCATCGTTTATGCTTCAGCATCAAAACCTTGTTGCCAATAAACATGCGTTGTTTTACCGATTCGATGAAAAGGAAAAGCGTGATCAGGCGATTGATCATACCAAGATATTTTTAGGTTTAGTTGACCAGAAATACTTTCATTTGTCACAAGAGAAAGAACGATTAAGCGCTGATGTCAGACGTTTGGAGCGTCAAAAAGAAACAAACAAACGCACCTCTGAAAACTATAAGAAAAACGTCGGCCCGGTTTTAAGCCAACTATATGCTTTGATGGGGTTTAAAGATGAGCCGATATCTTTGGAAAAGGTGCTACGCCACCCGCAGGATGCCAAAGACCAGTTGGACAGAATTATCGTACCTGAGAAAATCAATCATAATTCTGACACTGCCACCCAATATTACAATCAACTTAAGCTGGCGCGTAACCAAAAGACGGCCGAACTAAGAAAGTTGCAGCGCCAAGCTGCATCAATTAACAAACATATTCAAGAAGAAGAACGTTTTGTTGATAACGTGAAAAAGTTTAGCTCGCCAAAGCATGTCCATATATCCGCTTCAGTCTGCCCATTCTGCCATACTGAAAAAGACACATTGCGAGAAAGTGCAGAAAAACTACAGCAAGCCATCACTAAGGTGTCGGGTAACCTTGCGCAAGCACGTCCTATGAAAGCAAAGTTTGAATCGTCCTTGGTTGATGTGCAACGCAATACTGAAGTTATTAGTAGGGAGTTGACTGCGTTAAACCAGCAAATAACGGAAATTGAGAAAACAGAAAAGCAGTTGGCGGAACAAAAGAGCCTGTATGAAAACATTTTGATGCAGAAGGCCAAGCTGTTTATGCTTCTCGATACTCTCAACATGGCTGATGATGTTGAGCTTGAAAAGCAAATCAAAGAGCTAAACAAGCAGCTTACTGGTATCAATAAAGAACTTAAGAAATACGATGTGAAAAAAGGACTAGAAAATGCCTCTGTAAAAGTGAATGGATATATGGCTGAAATTGGCAGCCATTTTGAATTTGAAGCTAGCTATAAGCCTATTAATCTTCATTTCTCGTTTGAGACATTTGATCTCTACCATTTATCGCAAGAAAATGAAAAAATCTACTTAAGATCAATGGGTAGTGGCGCAAACTGGCTATACTGCCACGTAACATTATTTTTATCATTGCATAAATATTTTGCTGAGCTGGGTGATAAGTGCGCTATTCCATCGGTACTATTTCTTGACCAGCCAACCCAAGTGTATTTCCCTAATTTTAATCGAGACAACTCTGAAACTTTTGAGGAGCAGAAAAGCCAAGAGGCTGAACAGCGTAAGACGCTAAATGTTGATCAAAATATTGATGAAGACATCAAAGCTGTCGAAAATCTATTCAGCCAGCTCTCGATTTATTGCAATGAGCTTGAGCAGAAGAATGGTTTTAGTCCACAAATCATCGTGACTGATCATGCGGACAATTTGACGTTGTCAAACGGGGTGTCGTTTGAGTCTTTGGTTAACGGAAACAGATGGCGAACGCGCGGCTTAATTCATCCTACGGAAGAATAAATACACGCTAACAAGCGTATGGGGCAGTTACGAGAGTTGAGTCAGATTAAGAAAATGACTTATTTTTCCCCTTGTTCTAACTGGTGAAACGAGAACGGAGTAACGTGTAATAAGGCGCTGCTACGGAAAATTTTCTCGCTGGCGCTCGTGTGTCATGACGAAAGGCTAACACCTTTCCTGCTGTATTAAAGATGAGGGTAGGCCCCTCGATTCCGGCAACCAGATGCAGGAATCAAACCGCCCTATGCGGCATGTATTAAGAGTGCATGTCGTGAGCGATAGGGAAAAGGCAGTATGATTAACTGTCAGGTAAGTTCAGAAGAGATGAACGAAAGTGAACCGTCGATGAAGTGTCGATATGTAGAAATGTTGTCGAAACTGGAAATGAGCGTCTTCCCAGGACGAGCATAGACGTGAGCTGGAAACGGGCTATGTGGCAACCGGCATAGAGGCGGCATGAATTCTGAACAGGCTTTAGTATGGAACATGAGAACCTGTTGCTCTGATGATAAGGGAGACGCACAAGTGGTAACCCCACGAGGCCAGAGTACCGGTGCGGAGCGCAGGGGCGGACTGCTGCGTAGTAGTGTTGAAGTTCTTGTAATGAGAATGGAGCGAAGGTGGCAGCACGTTCAGTTTGTTTCTGAAAACCAACCAGTAATGGGATGAGTTGAATGACACAAACAAAACCTTTTACGATACCAAAATCACTTGTGTACGAGGCATATAAGCGAGTCAAAGCAAACCGAGGAGGCGCTGGCATTGATGGTGAAAGCCTAAAGGCTTTTGAAATCGATCTGAGTAAAAATCTGTACAAGGTTTGGAATCGCTTGTCATCGGGTAGCTATATGCCACCGCCAGTGATGCGTGTTGAAATTGAGAAAGCTGACGGAGGTGTGCGTCCATTAGGCATTCCGACCATTAGTGATCGCATCGCGCAAATGGTGGTAAAGCTACAAATAGAGCCTTTGTTAGAGTCCCATTTTCATAAGGACTCCTATGGCTATCGGCCTGGGAAGTCAGCTCATCAAGCGTTGGAGAGAGTAAGAACTCGCTGCACACGTCGAGCTTGGGTTCTGGATATGGATATTCAGGGCTTCTTTGATTCGATTGACCGTGAACTGCTATTAAAAGCGGTTCGCAAACACATCAAAGAAAGATGGCGCGTGCTTTATATCGAACGATGGCTAAATGCACCCGTACAACACAAGGATGGAAGACTCGAATACCTGCAACGAGGAATACCGCAAGGCGGTGTCATTAGTCCGTTGCTGGCCAATCTGTTTTTGCATTACGCGTTTGATGCTTGGGTAGAACGGCACAGGGGTGGCATCCAATTCGAACGCTATGCGGACGATATTGTGTGCCACTGTGCAAGCTATCATGAGGCGCAACGACTTCGCACAGTGTTGGAGCGGCGCTTTGAATCATGCGGTTTACAGTTACACCCAACGAAAACCAAAGTTGTGTATTGTAAGGGCGGATTTAATCGACAAAGTTTTCCGGTAGTGGCATTTGATTTTCTTGGTTATACGTTCAGACCTCGTTGGATTAAAACACGACGAGGCGATATGGGGCTGTATTTTCTGGGTGGCATCAGTCAGAAAGCCGCGAAGGCGTTGCGCCATGAAATCAATCGTTGGCCATGGTCGTATTGGTGTCATAAAGAGCTAATGGATATACGTGCCTATGCACTGAGCCGCCTGAGAGGGTGGTATCAGTATTATGGGCTGTTTGGGAAAAGTATTATCCGTAATGTACTGTTTCATTTTGGCAAGCGATTAAGTCGCTGGGGACTGAAAAAGTACAAGAAGCTCAAGACGCTGATGCAGGCTGCAAAACGAGTGAATAAAGTTAGGCGGGATTACCCTTGGGCTTTTCCGCACTGGCGTAAAGTATTGTTAAATAGTTGAACGTGAAGAGCCGTATGAATCGAGAGGTTCACGTACGGTTCTGTGAGAGGCTGAAGGGGAGGTTCCTTTGGCCTATTTGACCAAACTAGTCGCAAATGCGAGCGTTAATTTCTAATGGCAGGGATCAGTCGATGCATCAAGAAGATCTGACACAAGTACGAGAAAACTGGTACTCGGCTTTTTTCGCAGGTGATGTTGAGCACCTTACTCGGATCCAGGCAGACAATTTCACCGTCACTACTGAGCGTGGTGTCCAATCTAAGAAATCCCAGATCGACGCTATCTCGTCAGCCAAGCGTAATGGGAGATGGTTTCCCCAAGGCGGGAAGAAACACGATACGGAGTTAACGATTCGGAATACGGGTGGCAGCACCACAATAACTGGTCAAGGGTATACTATCTCTGGTCAATCCCAAGGGCCGTTAGTGTCTTTCTCGGAAGCTTGGGAGTGGAATGGTGCTGCTTGGCGGGTTGTAAGTCTGAGCTATAGCGCAGCCTAAACTAAACTTAATAAGTCGCAGCAGTACGCGGCCGATGGCCGCCGGGCGCGCTTTCTGTGGCTCCTTCGTCGCCACGTCAAGGTCGCCGCTGTGCTTCGGCGTTAACTTCTTAGAGCAAATCCACAATGTTCGGAACTCACGATATTTTGCTGTTTATTATTTCGGGGCTATTGCTCAATATGATCCCAGGCCCTGACTCCGTGCTTATAATGGCTCGTAGCGCAACTCAAGGCTGGCGGGCAGGCTCAGCAGCTGCGCTTGGCATTGGTTCTGGAACCTTCGTACATATTTTTGCAGCTGCAGTAGGTTTATCTGCCCTTCTTGCTACTTCCAGTACAGCATTTGCGGTTGTTAAATACATAGGCGCGGCTTATCTACTGTACGTTGGCATTAGCCTGATTCGGAGCAAAAAACAGCGAACAAGCGAGTTCGAAAAAACACTTGCTGCTCCACCATCGTTGTCTTATCGACGTATTTTCATGCAAGGGTTCTTAACAAACGTCCTTAATCCGAAAGTTGCAGTATTTTTTCTTGCTTTCGTACCCCAGTTCATTTCACCAGATTCTACCAACAAGGCCCTTGCTTTCATCGTGCTCGGATGCATCTTCAACTTTAATGGCATGTTGTGGTGCCATTTCTTGGCCATATCATCAGCATTTGCTAGTCAGCGCGTACAGGCCAGTGAAACTGTAGCTTTATGGTTAAATAGGCTTATCGGCGGAGTTTTTATTTCGTTTGGTATCAAGCTTGCTCTCGCGGAGCGAAGCTAACACCTATGAGCCTTCTCTCTATCAATAGGCCGCAGGGTTTTTTATTGGCCGCGTCAGCGGCCAATATCAAGTTCCTGAGCCAGTGATCCTACTTCATCTGTCATCGTTGGCTGTGAGTGGCTTACAGCAAATACCTATTGAAGACCGGATTGCTCCTTGCAGGTGGGTCTGGGGCACGACATTCATTGGTTAACCAGCATCTGTCCTATTCAAACAAGCGGGTTACTCTACAGTCCTAGTTAGTTTTAGGTTTAGCGCCGGTGTAAGCCCACTCGCTCAGGGTATTGGTGCACGCCATCAGGATGGATAATCAAAGCGACGGGCTTCGCGTTGGGTGTAGAAGTCGGGCTTCAGGTCTGAATAACCAGTCAGCAGACACCTGGTTTCAGCACACTCCGTAATGATCCAGTTAGACATTGATCATCCTGCTGCTTGACTAACTCGTTAAAAATTTTGTTAATCAAACACTTTATTGTTCTTTAACATGAAATCAACCGCACGACTCAGCTTTTCTCGGGCACTGACATTCTTCAGATTGGTCTTGTTGGGGGGTAAGTTGTATTGGCTACGATCGGCACCATGGCGAACTAGTCCAGTTCGACGACGAAGCAGATCACGAGTAGCCCGCATACTGCGTGGATACACATAAGCCAGCGGGAAATTGCCGCCTCGCATCAGGGCTGCAATCTTGTAAGAATCAACGCGATCATTCTTAGCTTTACCGCCATGAATGGCGTTGCAAAGTACGTCCTGTACTCTGCCCTAGGGGCCAGTTGAAGCTGTCCAAATTCTTTCCAGAAGAATTTGTCATATAAAGGGCATGACCGAGAATGAAAGCAATGCCCTGGTCTTCACAGAAATCAGCGATCCAGTACCAGCAGTGCATGCACCCGACGCCGATCACTAGATCATCCAGGTAGGTTTCGATTAGCTGAAGTAGAGGTTCTGGGCTAGCGGTAATCTCTTTATGCAACAGGGTTTCTCCCTGTTGATTGAGGATACAGACATAAAGGTTTCTGGCATGTAGATCAATGCCACAGTAGTGACGATGAGTGCTATTGTAAAAGTTCATTGAGTCTTCTCCTGTTAGGTTTGGTCGCCTGTTCAGCTTAGCCAAACGGATTGAGCTGGAGGAGAAGGTTCAATGAGTATCAATCGGCTGCACGGCGACCGATTTTCCGCTGCTTCGCGGCTCTAAACCGGCGCGTGAGCCGGGCGTTGGGTATCAATATGAGCAATTTCGATCGTCCTTCCCTTTTCATCGGGTCTTCTGTGGAAGGCTTGCCCTATGCGAAAGCCCTGCAAATCAACCTAGATCATGCGCTAGAGGTGGCGATTTGGTCGCAAGGAATTTTCGGGCTGAGTAACGGCACCCTGGAAGATTTGGTGAAGAAGCTTGAGAAGGCGGACTTCGCCGCCCTAGTTGTCACACCAGATGATTTAATCGCATCAAGAGGGGCTGAGCAGCCTTCCCCGCGGGATAATGTGTTGCTTGAGCTCGGCATGTGCATTGGCTCCTTAGGACGAGAGCGTAGCTTTTTCGTCTACGATCGAACTTCAGACATCAAAATTCCGACGGATCTTGCTGGCGTCACTCCGGCTACTTTTCAATCCCACGCTGATGGAAACCTGGAGGCGTCATTGGGAGCTGTCTCAACGCAGATTGAGAAAAAGGCACTGGAACTGGGGATGAGGACCAAGATTGGTCAGGTAGGACTGATCGATGAGCATACCCAGTTTCGGATAATCGCCGATCTATTAGGAGCGGTTGCGGATAATTTCATCATTCAACTGGCCCAGCCAGGCAAATATCTGATCCGAGAGACCGGTATGGCTCGGAGCCTCGGTAGGCATTGGTACTCCATCGATGCACCAAAGCATCACATTGGTGACGGCCGCTTCTCCGTCGATGACCTATGTGAAAAGCTACTGGAAGCAGACATAATATCCCAGAAGCTGAACTTTCATGTGGTCCTCACCCCGAGAGGAAGGAACTTCGCGCAGTGGTTGCTAGATAACGGTTACAAGGCAAATGCTTTTAAAAGCAACCTTGGAGAATGGGGAGAATCCGAATGGTTTATGCGCTCGACCATAGACCTATTAAAGGACGGTGCCCAGTCATACGATTGATACCCAACAAATCGCTGCAGGTGACGTTTGACCCGCCACCCACTTTTGCTGCCGTAAAAGCGGGCGTCGCCTCAAACGCACCTGAGCTCAAGCGTATGGGCAAGGAGATAAAATGGAACTTATTCATTTAGAACGTACGGATGAGCTATACCAAGAGGCATTGGATTTACGGTACGACTTGTTCTTTCGAACTCCTGGTCTTCCTCGAGAAATAATGTTTGATGGGCTTGAAACTAGCAGTATTCATGTTGCAGTAGTAGATAATGGCTCATTGTGCGCATATGGCAGATTAAGCGAAGAAAGCCCACGACGATTTAAGATTTCGCAGATGGTCGTCCGCCCAAACATGCAAGGTCGGGGCTTAGGCACTAGAGTTCTAAAAACACTGACACATGAAGCACTCGCAAAGGGTGCTGAAGAAATATACTTAAATGCTAGGCTACATGCCGTATCAATGTATGAAAAATTGGGCTTTAAGGCTTCAGGTCAATCTTATGTGGCTAAGAGCACTGGCGTTCCTCATATCAAGATGATCAGGCGCGTCTAAATTGCCCATAACAAAGCGTTTAAGACGGATTCCCAACGCTTGGCATTTTTGATTTCATCGTTGGGTTTTGTGTTTACGGTATAGTGGTTTAGTTTTGGTGGTAGCGTTACTCACACCTTAATGCGGCGCTATGCCTCAGGAGAATAAATGAGTTCAGATACCATTTCGATGTTGGCTTTGATTGTTGCTGGGCTTAGCTTCTTGGTAAGCGTCTACGGTATTGTTAAAGACAACAGTCGACTAAAAACCGTTGCAAGATTGACTTACAATCACAGTGCTAGTCTCGACAATCCTCCACCTCAAATGCAGGTCGTATTGGTGAATCAAGGGAAACGCCCAATAACTATTACACATTTTGGCTTTAGTGTTTCCCGAAAAGAACACATTTGGCAGTCACTAATGACGCCACAACCTGTAGTAGATGACGATGGAATGGCAGTTTCATTTCCACAGGGGTTGGCTCAAGATATTGGTATAAAGTTGAATGATGGAGACGTTTATGAAGCTATAATTGAACATCATGACTTTGAACTCTTATACAGCTCTGCACATGATTATAAAGAAGCCAAGTTATTCTTCTTCATGGATGTTCTTGGTAAACGCTATAAAGTTAAAAACTCAGAGAAGCTAGTAAGCACACTACGCAACTATAAGGCATAACAAACTGTTTAATAATGATTCGCAACGCGTGGCATTTTTACTATGCATTGTGTTTAGTGTTTAATGTGGTATGCGGGAGCTTCAGTATTCGTTGCTCACACCTTAATGCGGCGTTGTGGCTGTAGTAAAAGCCGCTGATGCCTAGTTTTGGCATAGTCGGAAAACAGACAGAAAATAGTCATTAATTGACGGCTACAACATACATCCTGATGTAAGTGTCGCGTCTACCGCACACACTCAGCTACTGAGAGGAATCATGGAAGATTTAAAAGGCAACGAGCAGATAGGATCAGTAACTGCCCGCTGCTAACACTGGGCTTTCAACGTTGCCTGATGAGGCGCGGTGCCTAATAAGGCGACGGGAATGACTGCTTCTCTCCAGCTGTCATTCCCGCATGCCTTTAGCGGGAATCCATTTTGATTTAAGTACCCTAGCTTCGGCTGAAAAGGTCAAATTGGATTCCCGATAACCCCACTCGGGAATGACGGGGCTGAGGTGGCTCTGGAATGACGGGACTGAGATAGGTCGGAAATAATAGGGCTGAGGGGGATCGGTTCATACTCCTCGGAGCGAGCACTCTAGCGCGAAAATCTCTCAAAAGCAGATAGAAATGCGCTTTCCAAGTTGGTCAATATGCTTGTTAATGCCGCATTGGAGAAGCATCATGGCTAGTTCCTAGGAAGTATTGCTCAGGGTTTGCAAGAAGCCATTGACCTTAATCACGGGCGCAACGTTGCGGCTAAAACGCATCGGCCAGAGCTGGTTGAAGTAGCTGCTTTGCGTAAAAAATTGGGCATGACCCAGATGGAATTTGTAGCTAAATTTTGTATTAGCGTCGCCACGTTAAGGCACTGGGAACGTGGTGATGGCCAGCCTTGGCGCTGTTGCATGTCGTCGCCAAAGAGCTACAAGCCGTCTTAGGAGCCTTATCGTAACCCACCACTCAATGCGCCATTCAGTGAAGAAGCGCTCAGATGCAATTATTCTATTAATCCAGGTTATTCAAGGCGATCCATCAATATTATGACGAGAAAAATACTAGGTTTGAAGGCGAAAAAAGAGATAGATGCCAAGCCCTCCGACGAAGTTGAAGATCAATTCCCTAATGATCCCGAAAAACGTTTTTTAAATGGCGTCGCTATTCATCCTTCCCCACGCATTTATTTAGAGCCTGGCTCTCAAGAGCGCACCGTGCGGGCGATGGATTTGATTACGCCCATTGGGATGGGGCAACGTGGGTTGATTGTTGCGCCGCCAGGCTCTGGCAAAACGACGATGTTAAAACATATCTGTCAGGCCGTGGCCGAAGCGCATCCTGATATAAAGCTGTATGCCTTGCTGATTGATGAGCGCCCGGAAGAAGTGACCGATTTTAAGCGCAGTGTGTCGGCAGAAGTGCATGCATCGTCCTCAGACGAGAGCTACACACACCATGTAAATATGGCCGATAAGCTGCTTGAGACGGCGCGTAAGCAAGCAGGCGAGGGGCATGATGTGATGATTGTGATCGACTCTCTTACGAGACTCTCGCGCGTTCATAATGCCGAGCAGCGGGGCAATGGTCGCACTATGTCGGGTGGGCTGGATAGCCGCGCGATGGAAATACCCCGAAAACTGTTTGGCGCTGCGAGAAAGATCGAAAACGGCGGATCGCTCACCATTCTCGCCACCGTGCTGGTGGATACGGGAAGCCGTATGGATCAGGTGATTTTCGAGGAGTTCAAGGGCACGGGCAATATGGAACTCGTGTTATCCCGGGAAGTGGCTAATCAACGGATTTTCCCGGCGATAGATATTGCCAAAAGCAGTACTCGTCGAGAAGAGCTTTTGATTGATGCAAAAGATATTGAAAAAGTACGTACATTGCGTAGGGCGTTGACAGCGCTTAAGCCAGTAGAAGGCGCGCAGAAGTTGCTTGATTTGTTGGAGAAATACCCAACTAATGCCGAGCTATTAGATGCGTTCTTACCCGCCTAATGGTTAGAAAGAACGTTGACGGCTACAGTGCTTAACAATGTTTTTCTAAAGCAGGTTCTGATTACAGCATTTTTTAGAGAAGCCCACCTTTTTATTCATTCAGGAGGTGAGCTTCTTTGCTAATTCTTAACGATTGCTTCTTTTAACATGGTTCAAGTTTGAAGCGGGTACTGCTTTTTTAACCGGAAAGCCTGCGATTTCTTTACGCTCAATAATATTTTTCAATCGCTTTTCAATAGCACAAAGGTTTTTAAAGTCACTGATGTCTACAAGAGAGATGGCTTCACCTGAGGCGCCCGCACGGCCGGTTCGGCCAATGCGATGGATGTACTCTTCTGGCTGAAAGGGTAAATCGTAATTCACTACACGACTCAGCTCACCAATATCCAGACCCCGAGCGGCCACCCCTGTCGCGACCAGGTACTTTAGTTCGCCAGATTTGAACTGAGCCAAAATCTTTTCGCGCATGGCCTGGCTTCTACCGCCATGAATAGAATCTGCTGCAATGCCGCGTTTTTCCAGTTGAGCAACAAGCTTGGCCGCACTGTGTTTCTTCTCGACAAAAATAAGCGCCTGATCCCACTCTTGATCGTTGATCAAGTGGCTCAACAAGGCGGACTTGGTGTCTTTATCTACCGTGATTAGCCATTGTTTGATATTAGCGGCGGCGCGGATGTTGGGAGAAATGGATATTTCAGCCGCTAGATCGGTCATCTTGTTATCTGAAAAACCGTAGGCAAGGGCGCGAACATCATTGGTCATGGTGGCCGTAAACAATAGGTTCTGACGGTTTTCAGGCAGGCGTACTATGATTTTGTGGATATCATCGACAAAACCCATGTCGACCATTCTATCCGCTTCGTCCAATACCATGGCTTGAAGTTCATCAAAGTGCAGCGCACGCTGATGGGTCAAATCAAGCAATCTGCCCGGAGTGGCGACCAGAATATCCACCCCTTCGATTAGGCGCTCTTTTTGAGCTTCGGTATCCACACCGCCATACACAGCCATAGAGGTTAAGTGCGTGTGTTTAGCGTATTGAGCCGCACTGGCTTCGACCTGAATCGCTAACTCACGGGTCGGCACGAGAATCAGCACACGTATGCGTTTGCCGCGTAGCGTTCCTGCTTTACTGAATCGTTCTAACAGAGGTAGAACAAAGGCAGCGGTTTTGCCTGTTCCTGTTTGTGCGGTGGCGATTAAGTCGTTACCCGAAAGAATGGCAGGAATCGCTTGTTCCTGGATGGGCGTTGGTGTTTTGTAACCTAGTTCGGTAATAGCTTGAACAAGAGGAGTGGATAATCCTAGTTTTGCAAATGGCATAAGGCGCCCTGACAGATCGTCGTAAGGTGTGTCGAAAATAAAAAATGCTGCAGTATAGCGTAATAGCAGCCGCTCGTTGCTTGAATTATGAAACTAGCTTCATGGTGCTGAATGGCGATTTTTGTGATGGAAACGACTAATGTATGAGGCGGGTATTCGAAGAGCCAGGAAAATTGGTGCGATTTACTGTGCTCGATTGTTTATCAAATGACGCATTTGTTCAGTAATCCAGTCGGTTATTGCACTGCTTGGGCTATCAAGGCGTTTTACGATGCCTACTTCGATTAACATTTCAGTTAAAAAATCGCTTTCAGTAATTTTTATCTTTTTAAAGAACCACTGAGACTTAGCTATATACTCAGGCACTATAGCCCATCCCTGGTTTTGTGTGACCAATTCGCAAATCAGATAATAGCTGTCTAAATTCCAGTGTTCCGGGCTTAATGCGCTTTCCCGATTTTCTCCTGAACGATTGCATAGAACCAATTGACGATATTGCTGAAGCTGAGCAAGGCTGAGCACCTTTTCTTTAGCGAGGGGATGTTGCTTGCCGATAATGAGTATTTTTTTGAAGTGCCCCAGAGACTGCAAGGCCAATTTGGGCGGCAGGGCGGTATTGCTTATCATGAAGCCGATGTCCGCTCTTTGGCTGGCGATGGCAATCGCAATGTCGTCCTGCGAACCGTTGGTGATAACTAAATGAGTATGCGGAAACAGGTCGCCTACCTGAGTAAAAATGGTGTGGACGATTTCCAAAGGCAGGGCTTCGTCAATGGCGATACGCAAAGAAATGGGCTCATCATTTGCTGCGGTTCGTGCCCGCGACTCTAGTCTAAGGCATTGGTTTAAAACCGCTTGAGCTTCGGGAAGCATTTCCTGGCCCAGAGTCGTCAGAACAGGAAACTTGGAGCTGCGATCAAAGAGTTCGAAGCCTAAATCCAGCTCTAAATTGGCAATGGCGGTGCTGATACGAGACTGTGCTTTATTCAGTTTTCTGGCCGCAGCGGAGAAAGAGCCCAGCTCAGCAGCGGTGACAAATGCGAGTAACTGATCAATAGTCCAATTCATTACGTCCCTCCAATGGCTTTATTAGTACTATCCGTTTTTCGGATGGTAACTAACTTTTTTATATCTCAATACCTTATATCATGCCCTCCTTCATAAATTGTGGGTATTGAGTCATGCAAGCAGACGCCTTCATTCAGCCTTCACGCTCAGTCGCCAGCACATTTTGGCGTTTTGCTATACCTTCCATTGTTGCCATGATGGTCAGTGGCTTGTATCAGATTATTGATGGCTTCTTTGTCGGGCGTTTTGTTGGCGCAGAAGGCCTGGCAGGGATTAATCTGGCAATCCCTCTCTTAGGGTTGGTCATGGGGTTTGGCATGATGATCGGCATGGGCGCGGGGAGTTTGCTATCCAGGGCTCGGGGTGAGCAGAACACTCGTGCAATGCAGGCGACCTTGTCGACGGCTCTCATTTTAATTGTTCTTATTGGTGTATTGGCAACTCTGGGCTTCATTCTGTTCGGTAAAAGCCTGCTGCATATCCAGGGGGCGACAGGTACCAGCATGACAATGAGCTGGCAGTATATTCATATCATGTCCTATGGCGCACTGATCTCGATTGGTGCGAGTGCTATGCCAATGTTGGTGCGCAATAATGACAGTCCAAACTTGGCGACCATCTTCATTGTGGTGGGAGCCGTGCTGAATATTGTATTGGATTACGTACTATTAAAGCACTTCAATATGGGGTTGAAAGGGGCTGCGTTTGCGACTCTGATTGCGCAAGGTGCAAGCTGTTTTCTGTGTCTGCATTATTTTCTTTCGCCAAAAGCTAAATTTAAACTTTCAGTCAACCAGCTTGATAAAGCCATTGCCGCACGCGCTATACAGCTGGGGTCGTCAAGCTTAGTTATGTTTATCTACATGAGCTTTGTTATGGCCTTCCATAACCGGCTATTTATGACCTATGGAGATAGTACTCAACTTGCAGCCTTTGCGATTGTTGGTTATCTGGCGGGCTGTTATTACTTTTTTGCGGAAGGGCTGGTGAGTGGTTTACAGCCGCCCGTGAGTTATTACCTTGGTGCTAAGCAATTTAAACGTATTATCGATACCTTAAAATTAGCGCTTTCTGTCACAGTTGGTTCAGGAATTGCGCTAGTGATACTACTTAATCTTTTTCCGGATATTTTTATCGGCATCTTCACCAGCGGCAATGACGCCTTGGTTGAAGCAGCAAAAACAGGTATTCGTCTGCATCTGTTTGCACTCTTTCTGGACGGTTTCTTATTTATGGCATCTGTGTACTTTGTGGCCGTTGGGAGGAGCGCTCAGGCCTTGTTTGTGTCTTTAGGGAACATGTTCATACAGCTCCCATTCTTGTTTGTGGCACCTAAGTTCTTGGGTATTGATGGGGTATGGTTGGCTGTGCCATTGTCTAATATTGTGTTTACCTGTTTGGTTCTGCCCATGCTATTGGTGAGTCTGAAAAACTTAATGACTATGCACAAGCTAGAAATGAAGCCGTATGCAACTTCGAGCAGTCCTCTTCTACCATGATGGTACAACACCCTGAACGGCAAGCTTTTCCCTTGATTGTTGCATCGGTGCCTGCGCCCGCGGAGACGCGGGTTCCTTTTTTTGCAAAAAGCTGCCCATTGCCCATACCGGCAATGTGTTGGAATAGGTACTGGGTCGTGTTGGAATTATGAACTGGTGAATGGCTCATTTTATTGAAATCTTGGCGATCATCGAAGGCGCATCTTTGCTTAAGAGAACTGCGGAAAGCGTTGTAGCCGATAGGGAAATTAATCGAGCCAAAGGCATTTAGGCACACGAGAGTAACGTCTAGGACATGAAAAAGATAAACGTCATCGGTACTACCGGTAGTGGTAAATCAACATTCGCTAATCGGTTGGCTGATAAGCTTGGGTACACCTGTATCCATATGGATCAGCTTTTCTGGAAACCGGACTGGGTCGAATCAAGCGATGAGGAGTTCATTCCGAAAGTGGAGGCAGCGGTTTCGGGCGAGACATGGGTTTTGGATGGTAACTATAGTAGAACCAACCATATCAAGTGGGCCCATGCTGACACTATCATCTGGCTAGACTACTCATATCCTAGGACGCTGTTTCAGCTACTAAATCGTACCGTCACTCGGGCCGCGACAAAAGAAGAGCTATGGCCAGATACGGGGAATAGGGAGTCATTCAGAAAGGCGTTTATGTCAAAGGATTCAATCTTTATTTGGTTCTTTCGATGCTATAAAAGAAACAAAATAAGATATGAAGCTTTTGACCGCTCATTCCGGCAGAGCCACATAAGCTTCATTCGGTTGAGAAGCCCCAAGGAAGCAGAAGCATTTATAGAGAACGTAGGCGTATAACCAAGCCTTAAGAGAGTTATTATCAGAAGTTGTGTATGGCCTTAGCGATCAGGTCTCAAGCCCCGTTACTGCACTGGTATTGTAGGGAGGCACTTCAGCTCCCCGTATATTTGCAAGCCACTATTGCGGGTGCGCTTCGCTTACCACGCACTACAAAACCATTGAAATCAAATGACTGTACTTTTGTCGCGCAGCGTAACGCTTGGCGAGGAACGAGCCAAAAGGCACCCACAGCCCGGCGCGAAGGTAGCGCCAGTTGCCTAAAGCCTGCTCCAGCTCAACTTTTCTGCAAAGCTATGTAGCCTAATTAAATTTTATGAAGAGAGTATGGTTAGATCAGCAAAACAAGCGCGTACGTGAATGCTGTATATACTGCTAAACGATTATTGATTTTATTAAATATCAGATGATTAGCGATGTTTGGGCGCACGAGATAAGAATTCTGAATAGTGCAGTGTGTTCGTTCAATATCGGAGTGCGCAGTCTCATCTGCGGCGGGCTTGGCCGCTGCTAAAACAGACTTTTTCTCTGAAAACAGCGCTGGATTTAATCTGATTCAACAGCATTTGCCACTTCTAATTATTATCGCCTTGCCTTTGAACATTTTGTACGCTGCTGTTGTAGGCGGCATTGTGCCGGAAACTTACGAAATATTATCTCTACTTGGGTTTGTGTTAATAGCCATCGGTGCACCTGCACTTTCATTGATTTATTTATATCTTTTTATTCGTCTTTCAAGAATGATTAAAATGCCATATTTATTGGTGCTTGCTGGGCAAAATTCTCTGTCATCCTATGTTGCTCAAGGGGTGCTGGCTGGGTTTGTATTCGGCGTCTATGGTTTGGGGTTGTTTCACTCTCTCGGCCATGCGGCTTTGATTCCAGTGTCTTTGACAATCGCTCTTATTGCTATGATTTTGGTGGGTGTTTGTGCCAAGATCTTCGGGCGAGGCCCACTAGAGCCGATTTTGCGCAAAATTAGTGGAAGTTGATTGTGGGATAACAAAGCGGCCAAGCAACGACCGTCGTATATGGAGGTACGTTGGACTTTGAGGTTGTTAAAGTTGATCCCGCCCGGAGGTTCCGATGACCCGCATAGTCATGACCGCCATGCCAGCAGCCGGCCACGTCAACCCCAGCGTACCGCTGGTCCGTGAACTGGTCCGGCGCGGCATCGACGTCACCGTTTACGTCACCGAGGAGTTTCGCGCTGTCGTCGAGCAGTTAGGGGCCACTTTCCGCGCCTATCCTGACGGCACTATCTCCTCCAACGTCATTGCCGATGCCACCGCTTACGGCGGATCGGCGAAGGTCGTTCAGCGACTGCTGGAGGCGACACAGACGCTGTTGCCGCTACTGGAGTCTGAACTACGAGAGGACCCCCCAGGCGCGATCATGTTCGACTCGAATGCCCTATGGGGCCGGATGCTCGCGACCAGCCTGAACCGTCCGGCGATCTCGTTCATGACCACGATATTCGTCGGCGCATCCGTGTTCCACAGTCTGACCCTGCGCGAGCGTCTCGCCGTGGTGCGGGAGACGGCGACCTCCCTGCCGTGGACCTTTGGGGCACGACGACGGCTGCTGCGAGGCGTCGCCCGTGAACTCCTGCCATCGAGTCCAATGTTCCCGGCCCAGGGTGATCTGACAATCTTCCCGATTCCGGAATGGATCCAACCTCCCGATGACCGGCGTGATGCGAGCTGTCACTTCGTCGGCCCTTCCATAGATCCCGCGTCGCGTACCGAGGAGCTGGATGGGGAACTCGAACGTCTCCTCGGAGACGACGTTCCCTTGGTGGTGGTGTCCCTGGGGACACTGCACCGGGGCGGCAAGGACTTCTTCCGGTCCTGCATCGACGCCTTCGCGACATTGCCCGCGAACGTGCTGCTGGTCGTCGGCCGTGCCACGGACCCAGCCGATCTCGGGTCCGCGTCGCCGAACGTCGTGGTGCGGAGTGTCGTGCCCTTGCTCGCGGCCCTACGGCAGGCGGCGGTGTTCGTGACGCACGGAGGAATGAACAGCGTGCTGGAGGGACTCCACTTCTGCGTGCCGATGGTCGTTATCCCCCAGCAGGTCGAGCAGTTCCTGATCGGTCAAATGGTCGCTGACCATGGCGCGGGTCTTGTGTTGCGCCATCACCTCAGTCGGCAGAAAATCGGCCCGAGGGAACTACGGGCAACCGTCGAGGCACTGCTGGATGATCCGTCATACACGTCCTCGGCCCGCACTCTTGCAGCCACTCTGCACGAGGGCGGCGGGGCTATGGAGGCAGCCGATCAGATCGAACGTCTTCTCGGCAAGTCCGCGGCCGTCTGAGGGAGAAACTCCGCCCCGAGGCGATTCGCTTGGGATGGCTCTATGGATTCGTATACCCATCTACAAGCATCGGCGTTGCGGCCTGGAGGCCTCAGCGCGTCTTTGTCACAGGACATGCGGTGGCGTTTGGCGCGCCGCTTAACTCAGGCGTTAGGCTTAAGGAGAAGCAAGTTGTCCGGTTTCGTTATTACCACCTTTGACTGGGTCCCTGAAGTCCCCCGTGGTTATGTCCGCGATATACGTTTGCGCTGGGCTCTTGAGGAGGCGGGCCTACCATATCGTGTAGAGAGCACTCCCTTTGAAGACCGTCAAGAGCAACATTTCTTGCGACAGCCATTTGGCCAAGTGCCGTGGTTAACCGACGGAGATACAACCATCTTTGAGAGTGGCGCAATATTGCTATATCTAGCTGAGCGGAGTGAGGCTCTAATGCCTCGGGATCGAGTAGGCCGCAATGAGACGATCGAGTGGCTATTTGCTGCACTCAATTCAGTCGAAATGGCAACCGTGCCATGGTCGCTATTTATGTTTTCTGGAGACACTCAGGATACCCCTGGGCGCAAAAACCTTGAGAATTTTCTGGCAAGTCGGCTTCTTCATATGGAGCAAGTGCTTGCTAAGCGGGAATGGCTAGCCGGAGGGTTTTCAGTTGCCGACATTGTCATGTCTGATATATTGCGTCTAGTGGATAGATTTAATGGTCTAGAAGAGCATACCGCTAGTCGTGAGTATATTGCTCGGGCTACCGCTCGCCCAGCATTCATAAAAGCCCATAAGGATCAGCTGGCCTTTTACGCAGCAGCGGATCAGACGCGTAATGCCTAACACTAACAATGGCTTCAACCCGGTCGCCGGAAGAGCCGGTGCCCAGGCCTGGTGCACCATCAGCGTTCAAGTGGTTGAAACTCTGCGTTACGTTCTCAAAGCGTGAGCCCGAGGCGCGTTTATCCAATCATAGAGCGCGCCGTCTAGTATCTGTTGGGCACTACAGTGGCCGTCAGTTCGGATCGAACAGTCGTGCTCCTGGGCCGACTTCTGCGGCAATGTCGGCGGGGTTGCGCAGAGGGCAGCTCTCCAGCGACAGGCAGCCACACCCGATGCAGCCATCAAGCTCGTCGCGTAGCTTGCTCAGCTTGTCAATGCGGTCGCTCAGGTTCGTGCGCCACGCATCCGATAGCTGCCGCCAGTCGGATGCGCTGGGTGTACAGCCATCATTTAACGCCGACAGTGCCTCCGCGATTTCCTCCAGAGGGATGCCTACTCGCTGGGCCACCTTGATGATAGCCACCCTTCTGAGTACGTCCCGCGCATAGCGCCGATGCCCGCTGATGTTACGGCGGCTCTTGATCATCCCCCGCGATTCATAGAACCGCAATGCGGAAGTTGCCAGGCCAGAGCGCTTAGCGACTTCTCCGATGCTGAAATCTGCGTGATTTTGAGTGGAACGAGACATTTTTTAGCATGATCTCTTGACTTAAAGTTAACTTTACGTATTACGCTTGTTGCCGTTACATTTCAAGACTCAGGAGTGGAGCTATGAGCGAATATGTATCGGGAAAATTAGAGTCGGGTTGATCTACGGAAGCACCCGCGAGGGTCGGGTTTGCGACACGATAGCGCGCCGAACTAATCCCTATCAGTAGGTGGAGTAAACCACCCTACAGTTATCCATGTATGAGGAGTGATTCATTTGAACACCACAACGCGACCGAACCTTCCGGGTCAGGAGAGGCAATGGGAATCGGCATTGCTCGATCTGGAAGCCTACTTAGAGCGTATCGACTATCATGGGTCGATTGCGCCGAACATAGAAACCCTGCGCGCTCTGCAGCGGGCGCATCTGGACGTGATTGCATTCGAGAATCTGAATATCATCACCGGCGGGGAGATCCGGCTTGACTTGGCCAGCCTCCAAGACAAGCTGGTTTACCACCGACGCGGTGGGTACTGCCATGAGCAGAATATTCTATTTGCCACCGTATTGGACCGACTCGGGTTCGACGTCACCGGCCGCAGTGCACGGATGCTAATGGGGGGCGATGAGCGTGAACTAACCTCTATCGGCCACACGTGCCTCAATGTCAGAATCGACGGGAACGATTGGCATGTAGATGTTGGGGTCGGCAATACCGGGCCTCGGGAGCCAATCCCACTGCAGGATGGGGTCGAGGTGTCTCACAACCGCTGGGTATATCGTTTGAACAGGACCGAGGCCGGTCGGTGGCTGCTGCGTTACCGTCGCCACGATGGCTGGTTCAACCTGTACCAATTCAGTGAGGAACCCTATTACCGGGTGGATTACGAGGACCATAATTACAATGTGGCGACACACCCCGAATCGCCTTTCGTGCGCCGAATTGTGGCGCAGCGTAACGGTGAAACTATCCGGTATGCGCTGACCGACTGTGAGCTGAAAGTGTTTCGTCCAGGCGAGCTGCCGGAAAAGCGCTCCATTCTCCCTGAGATGATGCCAGGGTTGCTGCGGGATGTCTTTGGGTTGGATCTGCCACAGGAGGCCTTGAGCCTACTTGTGGATCGGGCTCAGGCCATGTGCGGTGCCGAGGTTAAGGAAGACTCGCTCGGGGCTTGATTGATGATGCGTGTGCGGTAGCGTCAAAGGAAGAGCAAGCGGAACAGCCACTGAAGAGGAAGGCGGCGAGCTCATTCTTCAAATAGCATCTGAGCCGTTAAGCTACCTTGCAACGTTGCCAGGTGCCCAGCAACGGGCTCAAGCCGACGGCCTTACAGGCCGCAGCTTAGCCCTAGCGTTGAGGCTGTAAAAAAGCGCTGATACCTAGGTTTTGATAGGGTAGGGAAAAACAGACGAGGAGTGGGCTGCAAGCTGTGCTTATAGCAGGATAATGTCAAGGCGGGCTTCGCATCATCATGCGCCACTGTTGGGAATGGTTCAGATGAATGTCCAGGCCAATATCCTCGTAATCTTATTTCCCTGCTTCATCTCTATTTCCCGTATATCAACTGCACCGAGCTTACCAATCAACTTCTTTGCAGGCTTAACATTGTCGGTTTTTGAAACCAGACTGCTAAACCAGCGGCATTGAGTTGAATACACTTGGCTTTCTCTTATTAGCTTTTTGAGAAACAGCTGTTCGCCCCCCTTGCACCAAAGCTCTGCCCCCATGCCGCCAAAGTTCAAAGTAGGGGATTTGTTTTTTGCTTTTTGTTCACCACGACTACGAGCAAGGTTATTGAGTTTAAGCTGGCTACCTTTGAGTGCTTCATCGAGCGAGGCATGGAAGGGTGGGTTGCATACGCTGACGTCAAAGAACTCCCCAGCTTGAATGATCCCTTCAAAAATATGGTTTTTATCGTGCTGCGTGCGCAGCGTAAAGCGATCTTTGAGAGTGGGGTTATTGGTGATAATCGTGGCTACGTTCTCAAGCGACTGAGGGTTAATGTCACTACCGACACACTGCCAGCCGTAAATTTGGCAGGCCAATAGCGGGTAGATTCCATTTGCTCCCGTCCCTATATCGAGCAGCTTGATGTTGGGCTGTTCATGTCCAAGCCCAAACTCAAATAAATCTGCCATGTGATGGATATAGTCGGCTCTGCCTGGGATCGGAGGGCAAAGCGCGCCCTCTGGAATATCCCAATCGACAATGTTGTAGTATCGGTTTAATAACGCGGCGTTGAGCGTTTTTACTGCCAATGGGTCTGCGAAATCGATGGACAGTTCGCCATGAGCATTCGGCTTCACATGGGGCGCTAGTGCTGGGTGGCTTTTTACGAGAGCAGGGAAGTCATAGCCTTGGTTGTGTAGATTCTTTGGGTGCAGGCCTTTGCGAACAGGCTTGGCTCGGCTTTTTTCACTTCTATGGAAGGTGTTCACAATATTAGGCCTGAGGCTTGGCGTTCAATAGTTGAGCGGGTTTGGTTTAGCCGGTGATTATAATCTTAATGCATGTGTTGAGCATACTTGGCTGTTCAAGGGTGGCGTGTGAGAGCTCTGGCTATAGGTGTTATGCCCTAACTAAGCCCCAGGGGCGGTTTGAGTACTGCGATGCAGCGTTATTCCCCAGAGATCAAACATTAATCGATAACTGCTCGGCTGAAGCCGGGCTTGCCGTGCCATCGGAAGTGCCTCTTTGTCTGAGATAGAGCTGAATGAGTATTGTCGTATCAAAGGCCCCGGTATTGTCGGAGAGGGCTTCAGCATCCATATGTTAGCGAGCCACTATTGCGGGTGCGCTTCGCTTACCACGCACTACAAAATCCTTAAAATCAAACGATTGCGCACTTGTCGCGTGGTGTAACGCTTAGCGAGGGACGAGCCCAAAGCATCCGCATGTTAGCGAGCCACTATTGCGGGTGCGCTTCGCTTACCACACACTACAAAATATTTAAAATAAAACGATTGCGCACTTGTCGCGTGGTGTAACGCTTGGCGAGGGACGAGCCAAAAGCATCCGTAGCGGCGGCCCGGCGCGAAGGCAGCGGAGCTGCCTAAAGTCCCCGCCAGCCCATTTTTTCTGCAAAGTCTCGTGACCTAATTAAATTTTATGAAAGAGTATGATTAGATCAGCAAAACTAGTGTGTACGTGAATTTTTGATATACTGCTAAGCTATTATTGTATTTTCTTATATATCAGATAATTAGAGATGTTTAAGTGTGCGTGATAAGAATGTTGAATAGTCAGCGCGTTTATTCAATATCAGAGCGCGCAGTCTAATACGCCGTTAAATGGTATTCCCAATGCAGCCAGCAGCTCTACTGATACATGTTTGTGATTGGGAGGTTGGGTTCTCCTGGTATCAAAAAGCCTTTCCGGAGGCCGAAGTAGTTGAGTTGCCGGAATTCGAGTTTAGATCTCTACGCATAGGTGACTTTGTACTCGAAATTGTGCGTAGCGATGAGAAAGTCCCAAGCGGGAAGGCCGGGACTGTTTTATATTGGGCTGTGGAAGACCTCTGGGGCGCAATAGAGCACTTTCGGCAGCTAGGATCCGATATCTATAGAGGGCCTATAGAAATCGAGAATGGTATGAGTATGTGTCAGGTCACAGACCCTTTCGGAAATTTGATCGGCCTTCGAGGGCCATTTAACAAAGCCGAGCACGGCGATCGCTGACGCGGCGCGTGTCGGCGGCGTTATATGTAATGTGAGGATACGGCGATGACATATTTAACCGGTTCTTGTCTGTGTGGTAGCGTAAAAATCCGGGTGTCTGATCAGTTTCAGTTTATCGGTTACTGTCACTGCTCAGAGTGCCAAAAATGGTCTGGTTCGGCGTTTGCTACAGGCGGTCTTGTCAGCTCTGAAGAATTTGAGATTACGTCGGGCAAAGAATTTGTATCTTGCTACCATAAATCCGAGGAAACGGATTTGTGTTTTTGTAGCGCCTGCGGTGCAAGTTTGTTCTCCAAGAAACTCAAACTTGGAAGTTACATTGTTCGGCTGGGCATACTGGACGATACGCCCACGCAACGACCTAACGTCCACATATTTACTGCGTCGAAGGCCCCTTGGTTTGAGCTTACCGACCAGCTTGACAAGTTCGAGCAGCTACCCTGAAACGGGCCGTTACGTATAATAATTCGTTCAAGACGAGCCTGGGCTTCCCCTACTTCAATGGACACGCATCGATAACTCCCATTAAGGAGATTGACGATGTTAGGCATGATCACGGGGAAGAAAACACAACAGTACAGCACTGAGTTTAAGGTCAAAGCCGTAGAGTGGAGCCATCAGGCCCACCGTAGTGTGAAGGGGATTGCAGAGGCTCTGGATATACCCCTTCATGCTGTCACTCTGGCGCGAGGTATTGAGTTCCGGGCGAGCAAGACACAGGCATTACTGAATGCATGCGACGAGCTTTATAACGTTGCGTCATTTACGCAAACATATAAAAACTATATTGAAGACTTCTATAACAGCGAAAGGCTGCACAGTCGCCTAGGCTACCGGATTTCGGCTGAGTTCGAGAAAAGTAACTGCAAGCGTGTCCAATTTATAGGGGTAGGCCCATCTGTGAATCTGGGAGTTTAAACTAATCTTAATAGCTAGATTCATGCGTCTATAAATTAACATTAACAGTGTGAGTTGGCTGATTTTAGCGATCACAGAAGATAATGGTTTGGACAGGGTTGAATAGAAACAACGCATAAGCGGGGGAGGCCAGTTACTTTGTAAAAGGTAGCAGTGTAATTCGAATAGATGAGACCCAAATTAAATTTACCTTTTGCGGTGAATAAGTAGCTGTCTTGTTCTATCTTTGTATACAGCAATGTACCTCTGAGCCAGCCGTACTATTTCTCCAGTTTCAGTTCAGAGATTCATGAGCCTACGCGGCGCCAGAGCCTCTATTCCTCTTGGTGTCGTCCCACACAAAAAGGGAGTGACCGATGGCTGAGATCGCATACGCCAAAATCCACCCGGCTATCGGTATCGCCAGGGTCGGCAATTCCAAGCAAACCGACGGTTTTTATATTGGCCCCCAGGTCACGGAGCCCCTGCCCAGGGAACCGGGCGCTTATCGGGACGCCACCGGTGCCTTGAAGCGCGAGGTAGCCGAATTTCGTATCTACGCTTACGACGGCAACGGTCAGGTAGTGCGGGAGCTGACCATGGATCCCGCCACCCAGATCACCTGGACCGTGGAGGTAGCTAACCATAAAGCGGCTTGGTACAACTTCGAGCTCGCGCTGGATATCCCAGAAGCGCAGACGGCAGCGCCTTCCACGCGTCGTAACGCCGAGGTGGCGTTGGATCGGCACAATCTGTCCATCACCCCAGGCGCGCGTAGCATCAATACCTGCTCCGGCTTGGCTCAGTTTCAGGGCGGCACGTTCATGGGAATAGAAGTGCCACTGGGGGAGTTGCGCACCGATGCCGTTGGTCGCCTGCAGGTCTTCGGCGGCTACGGGCTCTCCGCCTCCTACCAGGGGAAGCCCCCCCCACCTTCGCCAATAACGACGGCTGGTATGACGACACCAGTGACGGTCCCGTGACGGCCACAGTATTGGTGAATGGCCGCCCGATTGCTGTGACTCCAGCCTGGGTGGTGGTGGCTCCGCCCAATTATGGCCCCCAGCAGAAGGCGGTGCGTACCATGTATGCGCTGATGACGGATGTGGCTATCCAGGCTGGTCAGTTACCGGCACCCACCAGGCCCTCCTTCAGCGACGACATACTGCCCATCCTCAAAGCCATGTGCGATCTACAATGGATGAATGCGGGCTTTGCCGCTGGCTTCGGCTATGGCATGCCCCAGCACTTCCTGGAACCCCGCTACCTGTCGCAACTGGCTGAACCGGGCGAAACCTACGCCGAGCTCAGGCGCACCGTGGTCAATAGCTTCCGCAATCCCCAGGACGGCGACATCTCCATGAAGCCATGGCCCTGGGTCTATGGCGATGCCATGAACGTCCCCATGCCCAGGGTGCCCGACGCCATGAATGCCCTGACCACTACTCAACTGGCTCTGCTGGATAAGTGGGCAGAAGGGGATTTCGAGGCGGACTACGATCCGTATCGGCAGCCGCCTGAAAGCATTGACGAGGTACCGTTGGAGCAGCAGCCCGCCATGCTGGACAGGGCGGCGCTGGAGTTTTGCATCGCCGACGCTTTCCATCCGGGGTGTGAGATGACTTGGCCGGTACGCCACAGCACCATGTATATGGAGCCCTACCGCTGGCGCCACCGCGATCCCAACGACCCGGAACCGGACTACGGCACGACGCTGACGCCGGCCATGGCGAAGTCCTATAACGGCCCTCTGTACGGCCAATTCCCCGGCTCCATCACCCGTTGGATGGCCATCCCCTGGCAAACCGACACAGCCAGTTGCCGCTCCGGCTACGACACCGAATACGATCCCTATTTGCCCACCTTCTGGCCCGCTCGGGTACCCAATCAGGTGCTGAGCAAGGAGAACTATGACACGGTGATGAACGACTCGCTGTCGAGGGAAGAGCGTCTGGCTGCCTACCATCATCGCGCCGACTGGGACCGCACCTTGGGCCCTGACCACAAGCAACAGCTGGCGAGAATGGTGACTGATTTCGATCAGATGGGGGTAGTGGAGGTGCGGCCAGGGCTCAGTGGGGATCCCGATTTCCCGCCGCAGATGCAGGTCGAGGACAGAGGCGGCCGTGACATGACGCCCGAGGAACGGCACGACACCGACAAGGGAATGCGTAAGCTGTTGATCGCCCAACGACGCGGCCGCTAATGGCCGACTATCGTCCCTTCGATGTAGTGGTTGTCGGTGCCGGGCCCGCGGGGCTGGCGCTCGGCACTCTGCTGCGGCCGGAGCATCGGGTGCTGGTTCTGGAACGCCGGGCTCTTCCGGTCAGGTCTAGCCCCATTGGGGAGTCCCTGCCGGGAGCGGCCGCCGTGCTGCTGCAGCGTCTTAACCTGATGGCTGCTTTCCGGGACGCGGGACACCGGGAGCGGGGCGCTGCAGTATCGGTGTGGGACGATGACAAGCCGGTCTGGAGGGATGCCATCCAGGACCCAGCTGGCCCCGGGTGGTATCTGGATCGGCGGGAGTTTGAGCAGATGCTGCGTCGGCGAGCCCTGGATGTCGGGGTGACGCTAGGGGAGGGCTGTAAGCAAGTGGATATCCGCCATCGTCAGGGCCAGTGGCACCTGGACACGACACTGGGATCGTTCAAGGCGCCGGTGTTGGTTGACGCCACGGGCCGCAGTGGGCACTTGGGGCGCCGATTGGGATTACGGCGCTACGCCGATGCTCCTCTGCTGTGCCTCTACAGTTTTCTGGACCAGGCGGCCGATAGCCAGGACGCTACTATGCGCATTCAGGCGGATGCCCGTGGCTGGTGGTATACGGTGCCCCTGCCTCAAAGGCAGCGGGTGTTGGCCTACCATATGGACATCGATGACCCGCTGTGCCGTCAGCTGCTGCGCCGCCCCGACGCCTTTCTGGCCCGAGCCAGGGAGCATGCTCTGTTGGCTGAGGTGCTGGAGGGACTAGCGCCTGCCCGTATACGTGGCCGACCGGCGGGCACCTCACTGTTGGAAGTGGAACAGTTGCCGAAAGCAGGTCCGGGGTTTCTGGCCATCGGGGATGCCCTGCTGGCCTTCGATCCACTCGCTTCCCAAGGGCTCTTTCATTCCTTGGCCTCGGCAACCAGTGCGGCCAAGATCATCGAGTCTGGCTTGCACCAATCACTGGGTGCCTACCAGCAGGAGATGCAAGCAGTCAGCCAGCGCTATCTCTGGCACCTTAAGGCCAGCTATCAGGGGCCAAGGCATTTCAGCCAGGAGACCTTCTGGCAACGGCGGCAGTGAACAGCAGATGGAACCGAATGGGGTGATAGATATGGCAAGCCACCTTTAGCGGCTTTGGGCCTTTTCATAGGCGCTGGATCAACTGGGGTACCGACGAGGCAAGCAGCGCTACACCAGAGCAAATCAGAAGGCTCAATACCAGCTTTTTGAAGGCCGTTTCCGAAATACCAACATACATTCGCCCACCCAATAGCGTTGGAACAAGCATAGCGGGCGCAACGATGGCAAACATTGGCACCATCTCGGTTGTAACAATATTCTTTGCAATATAAATACCCATGGTTACAACGAGCGCCGCAAGATTGAAGTTCTGGATTATTGAACGCTGCTCATCCTTGTCGAAGCCCCGCAACGTGCACCATAAGGTCGGAACGGTACCAGTAAATCCTCCGATACCGCCCATGATCCCTCCAATGCCACCTATTAGGCCATCCGCGACCTTTCCACCTGCCGTTATTCTAGGCATATTTTTTGCCGCCAGCATGAGAGGGCACCAGAGAACCAGGAATCCTCCAAGAATCGCTTTGAACAACTCGATATCCAAGGCAGGTAATACCGCCACGCCAAGTGGGATACCCAGCAGGCCTCCGAATAAGAAAGGCGCCAGCCTGCTCACACTGAAGCCGCGACGCACGGTCACCGCTGCAATAATTTGTCCCGTCAAGGCCCCGAACACGGCTAAGGCTGCCGCCAGCTTAGGATCGAGCACCCAAACCCAAAACGACATAGCGGTTAAACCGAAGGCAAAACCAGATAGACCTTGCACAAATCCGGCTACAATAGCGCCGAGGACTACAATAAAAATCACCGAATCCATGCTAACTCTCTAGGGTCTCTGATGTCTGTGTCGGGCCTCGTCCTGGGGAAGTACACGTCTATCTAGCCCCGGTCCCTAAATCACCTGAAGAAATCCAATATACCCACTCCTAGATACTTCGCAAAGCTAACGTCATCGTGGTCTGGTGAAATTACTCCCAGCAAACAATTCAGAGTTGTATTCTCGCTGGGCCACTATTGCGGGTGCGCTTCGCTTACCACGCACTACAAAGTCTTTAACATCAATCTATTGCATGCCGGGCTACTATTGCGGGTGCGCTTCGCTTACCACGCACTACAAAGTCTTTTAAATCAATCTATTGTATGCCGGGCTGCTATTGCAGGTGCGCTTCGCTTACCACGCACTACAAAATCATTAAAATCAAAATGTTGCATATTTGTAGCGCGGTGTAACGCTTGGCGAGGAACGAGCCATAAGGCACCCGCGATGGTGGCCAAGCCGCGTAAGCTTAGTAAAGGATGAATATCTTGCAACGCCGCGTGACCTAAGCCAAATTTATGAATAGAGTATGATTGCATCAATAAAGCATAAGATAGCGGCTTGCAATCAATGGTCTCTCTGAGCTCGAACGAGCCATCAAAGAATAACCTAAGCTATTAAACGGTCGCCGAGCACACGTTCCTCTCATCGTTTATGGCCGTAGAGTTCGTGGCAATGTGTAACTCTTATCCTAGCCGGAGAATATGGCGGCTATAACGCTGCTGATGGTGGCGTAACTATGTGCTTAATATGGAGGTTGAAATGTCAGGAGAGCTCTTTTTTCCGTTTATTGAAACCGAGCGCTTAATACTAAAGCCCTTAGAAACTGATGATGCGGCGAGCTTGCTAGCAATATTCTCTGACCCTGAGGTTATGAAATACTGGAATACAGCACCTTGGGAGGGAATTCAGGATGCTTACAGCTTCATAAGTGCCAGCAACGATTCGATGTCACGTCAGGAATCGCTTGTGCTCGGCATATATGTCAAGTCTACAGGTGAGTTGGCTGGAAAATGTATGCTGTTCAGTTACGACGAAGGGTCCAAACGTGCAGAGGTTGGTTTTGGTTTAAGCCGAACCTGTTGGGGTAAGGGTTATATTGGTGAGGCAGGGGAAGCATTAATTCAGTATGGTTTTAACTCCTTGAAACTGCGTCGAATTGAGGCGGAAATCGACCCTGACAATCACTCCTCAGCGAAAGCATTAGAAAAGCTCGGTTTTTCTCAAGAGGGCCTGTTAAGGCAACGGTGGGAAATCAATGGGGTTGTATCGGATTCCGCGCTATATGGCAGGCTGGCTAGTGATCAGTTTACCCCTTAGCGCACAGGGAATGGACACGATATGACGTTAGGAGCCTCAAACTCAATCACTGAAGGTATAAGAAGCGTCGACAGCACACTGATAAAACTCCCAAAATTCACTACTACTATTATTTGTCTAAGACTGGCCCGTTTCGGAGTTTCTCAGAGCTTGCGGTTGGCTCTGAATATACCGTGTTCCAAGACCTCCTGACTCGTCATCAGCGTGGTCTTGGTTAACAGCCTAATGGCTTGTTTTGTACCCCTACGCTATGCTTTTGAAAAATAATTGATTACAAAGCCGCACGTGCTGAGTAGCGGCAGATTTTCCCTTTTTCCACGAAGAGATAATTGGTGGCACATGGCCTTTGTTGAACCTATTACGCTAGCCGCACACGGCATTAAGCTCGTGCCATTAACACTCGACCATGAATCCGGCCTGCGCGCTGCAGCTGCGGATGGCGAGTTGTGGAACCTCCGTATCACATCGGTGCCTGCGCCCGAGGAGACGCGGGGCTACATTGATATTGCTTTAAAAAACTTTGAGGAAGGCCACCGCCTCGCTTTCGCTGTTATTGAAGAGGCTAGTGGTGCGGTGCTTGGCTCCACGAGTTATCACGATATTCTACCCGCTGAAAAGCGAGTGGAAATTGGCTATACGTGGTATGCCAAACGCGTTCAGCGTACGCATGTTAATACCACGTGTAAGCTACTGCTGTTGACGCACGCTTTTGAAACACTGGGCTGTAACGTAGTCGGTTGGCGCACCGATAATTTTAACGTCGCGAGCCAGCGTGCGATTGAACGCCTGGGCGCCAAGAAAGATGGAGTGATCCGTGGGCACAAGCTGCGCCGCGATGGCACAATCCGCGATACCGTTATGTATAGCCTACATCAGGGTGAATGGTCGGAGGTGCGCTCACATCTCAACGATTTGCTGAGCAGGCCTTCAGTCAGTGAGTTACGTAGCGCTGGCGTCTGACAAGAAGCTGCAGCCAATTTATTTTCCGTTATCACTCCAAATAAGTGACTGAGCCCGGATGTAAGGAGCCTCAAAATCAATGATCACCGACCCTTGGCTCAATCGTTGGCTGCCGCTATTGCGCGAACGCGCTGGCACAGGTGTTGTTCTTGAAATTGGATGCGGGCACGGAGATGACACGGCCATAATGGCTAGCGCCGGACTCAGCGTCTTCGCTTTCGATCTGTCTCGTGCGGCAGTGGGTGTCACCAGCGTAAGAGTTCCGTCTGCTACGGTACAGTGCAGAGATATTCGTGAACCATTCCCTGAGCAGGTTCGTGCGGCGGGCGTCATTGTGGCGAGCCTATCGCTACACTACTTCGCTTGGGACGAAACTCAAGCCATCGTCCAGCGGATTCATTCCACATTGCGACCTGGAGGCATCCTGCTCTGCCGTCTCAACTCCACCCAGGATCATAATTTTGGGGCTAGTGGTCATGCGGAGCTTGAACCAAACTTATTTCTTGTGAAGGGCAATCCTAAGCGCTTCTTCGATAGAGCCGCTGTTGAGTTACTGTTCAATGACGGTTGGAACACGCTCTCAATGGAGCACTATGTCACCAACAAGTATGTCAAACCAAAAGCGCTGTGGGAGGTCGTGCTTGAGCGAAGCGACGCCTAACTCCTCGTTTGAGTAGGCTGCAGCATTTAGTTGTTCGCTGGTATCTCATCCGGCTACAACCGCAAAGCTATGAGGGAGTCGCTACACACCGATGAAAATCCCAGACTTTGCTACCCACTATTATTTGCCTGAGACTGGCCCGTTTCGGAGCCTCTCAGAGCTTTCAGCTGGTTCTGAAGATCCCGTGTTCTTAGATCTCTTGACTCGACATCAGCGTGACCCTGGCTACCGGCGGCGCTTTGGTAGGAACTACATTGGGGTTCGGCGTAAGGTTGAAACTCGGCTGCGAGAGCTCTTTATTGCGCGAGGAGGGAAGCCACGCCGCCGTCATCCCTTTTATCTGGTTCTGGGAGAATCCCCGTGGTTTCGTGATTTGAACGCTCATCAACGTGAATTGAAAATCCCATTCTCGGAGCTTGACCCTGAAGTGACGTCTTTGACCTATCCGGATAGCTTTATTGCGTTAACCCGAGACGATAAGCCTTACTACAATCAAGTGTTTCTGCTAAGCGAGGTGAGTGAGCTTGTTACACGGTTCGGGGTTCCTGCTCATGATCACTTGGTACCTTACGAGCGTTATTGGGAAACTGATTTCGAGCTTTATATCGAGGTACAGCTTTGGGATATTCCACCCAGTCTCAATCGCTAATGAACGTCATCAATCCAGCCCTTCGATCTAATGACATATTTTGGTTGTATTATATGGATGAAAAACTCTCCGCTTCGCCGAGAATTTTTCATCGCTGCACTAGAGTGCCACAAGCTAGCACCACACCTTAATCCTGACAGATACCCAGGAGCCTTGATGGATATATTTAAAGGGCTATGAACTGGTATTTGGTTCTTGGTGTGCTCCCGCCCGTTGCTCTGCCTGATCCAGAATCACCGGGCCACTGCCTAATGCGGCCAGTTTGTCATCTGGGTTATAGAGCGGGCAATTAGTCATGCTTAGGCAACCACAGCCGATGCAGCCAGCCAGGTTATCGCGTAGCGTTTGCAGATAAGCAATACGGCCATCAAGCATCTGCTGCCAGTTTTTAGAAAGGCGCTTCCAGTCCTCAACCGTTGGTGTGCGGTTATTGGGTAATGATTCAAAGGCCTGTTTAATCTCTTCCAGGCTAACGCCTACTTTCTGTGCTGCTTTAATTACTGAAATTCTCCTGAGCACTTCTGGCTTATAACGTCGCTGGTTACCCGCATTACGCCAGCTGTGGATCAGGCCTTGCTGCTCGTAATAATGCAAGGTGCTGACCTTAATGCCGCAGCGCTTTGCTACCATTCCGACGCTCCAAATAGCATCAGCCATCATTCACCCCCTGAATCTTTTTTGCCATTTTTCCCCAAAAACTGCTTTACCTCAACTCAAGTTGAGGTTTTATCCTGCCATCTGACTTAACGCAAGGAGACTCTTATGTACTTAGAACACGTTAATCTGGTGGTTGCTGACATGGATGCCATGTTGGATTTTTACCGCGCAGCCTTCCCGCACTGGCGGGTGCGGGATGAAGGCCATGGTGAGTGGTATGGCAAACCACGCAAATGGGTGCACTTCGGTGACGATGCTCATTACCTGGCGTTAAGCGATCACGGCGAAGGGGAGAACCGCGATTTGACGGGCCATAGCGTTGGGCTGGCCCATTTTGCATACGTGACCGATAACCTTGATGCCGTTGTGGCCAGGTTAAATAACGCTGGTTATGCCATTGCCAAACCTGGTGCCACAGAGCCGTTTCGCAAAAATGTCTATTTTGTCGATCCGGCCGGTTTTGAAGTGGAGTTTGTTGAGTATTTGAGTGACATCCCGGCCGAGCGGAACTTAAACCGCGATGCTCTGCAGCCCGCAGCTCAGGGAAATACTCAGCAGCGGAAGGGGGAGGTGTAATGAACGTCGCCGTCGTTTTCCATTCCGCTTCGGGCAGTACCAAGCAGCTTGCACGGGCTGTTGCTGCTGGTGCGGCGGTGTCCGATGTTGAAGTGACCATGGCAGAAATTGTTGGCGCGGATATTATCGAAGGACGTTTTCACAATACCAAACTGCTGCAGCAATTAGATAATGCTGATGCATTGGTCTTTGGCTCACCCACCTATATGGGCTGCGTATCAGCGCAGTTTAAAGCCTTTAGTGATGCCACAAGTGAGCTGTGGGCCAACCAATCATGGGCAAATAAAATTGCTGCTGGCTTTACCATTGGTGCCAACTTAAGCGGCGATCAGTTGAATACACTTCAGTACATGCAAGTATTTGCGAGTCAGCATGGCATGCTATGGGCAGGTTTGGATATCCCAGGCAACTACGATCCAGAAATGCGTAATAGACTGGGTGCTCAGTCAGGGCTTATTGCTCATTCAGTAGATGGCGTATTAGATGAAACAGACTTACTTGCCGCTCGTTATTTAGGCCAGAGAGTGGCGCAAGTTAGCAAAAGATTGATAACAGGAAACAACCCGTTATGGTTTTACTTTTGATAACACAATAAAAAACCTTTACCTAGGCTGTAAACCCTTTGGAGTTCTTAATGAGGAAAGATGTCGGCTTTACACACATTGCGTTATCATCAAGCAACTTAGATAAGAGTATCGATTTTTATCAGCGCTATGCCCACATGTCTGTAGTGCATGAACGAATAGATAAAGAAATTGACAAACGGGTTGTCTGGTTGTCAGATAAGACTCGCCCATTTGTGCTAGTGCTAGTTCAAAGTAGCAAGCCGGTTCCTATATTAGGGCCTTTTGCCCACCTGGGAGTTGGCTGTAGTAGTAAGAGCAAGGTTGATCATTTATGTGACCAAGCCAGACGTGAAGGAATATTGTCCAAAGAAGCCACTGATAGTGGCTACCCTGTGGGTTATTGGGCATTTATTAATGATCCTGATGGCCATATCTTAGAAGTTTCATATGGGCAAGAGATTGGTTTGACGGTTGAAAACTTGCAAGCTTGAAAGACTAGTAAGGCACAGTGGATTGTGTGCGTTGATTAACGTCACCTTAGTGACCTCTAAGATTGTCAATGTGCTTGAGCTAGAGAAAAGGAAACAGCAATGAGAGTTGAAACTAAAAAAGGGATATTGGAAAGTGAGTGGCGCTACTTAACCCAATGAGCGGAGAGGGTGTTTCCTAAAGAGGGGCGTAGTAAAGAGTGGTCGCCTGTTTCCTGGCATAGCATCGCTTACTCGGAAGCGAATGATCCTATTGGTCATATTGGCTTTGATCGTTTTGAAGTGTTAATTAATGCTGTGCCATGTTCAGTGATTGGTATTGGCGAGGTTGTCGTGAGGCCAGAATATCAAGGGCAAAGCATTCCAGCTTTACTGTTTAATGAAGTACATCATCAGGCAAGCAAGCATTTGGGAGCTGAAATATTTACTCTTTTTTGTCCGCCTCGACTAGTGTCTTATTACGGAAAACATGGTTACCAGCGGCACTCTGGTGCCGTTTATTTTCTGCAGCAAGGTGAGAAAGTGCTTTCTACCTTCGAGTTCATGCATCATGGCGACTTAGCTGCAGTTGGAGAGGTGGTTTTACAAAGCGAACCTTGGTGATTATGAGGCTTTTTAATAGGAGGAAGTCGCTACAGGCTTGGGTGGCTTTCCTTTAGTATGTCTCTCCGCATGTCTCTGTGAATGTAGATGTGGATACTAAATATTTAAAGAAGCAATGGAGTGTTAGAAGTGGAGACCAGAAAATCATCACGGTTAATAATTGTTGATGAAGAGGGGCATTTGCTACTGTTTTTATACAAAGACGAGCACCATGCGCCATTTTGGGCAACCGTTGGCGGTGAGCTAAAACCAGGCGAGAGCTACGTTGAGGCCGCGAAACGCGAGTTATACGAGGAAACCGGGTTAACACAAGACATCGGTGAAATTCTAAGAGAGCGGGACGACGTCTATGCCGTTGCAAGGTCGGTGCCAGCACGTTGGCTTGAGCAGTACTTCCTGGTTAAATGGCCTGCAAACAGAGAGGTATTTGCTGCAAAGTGGACTGATGAGGAAAAGAGCACGATTCAATCGTGGAAATGGTGGAGCTTGGACGAACTACTCGAAAACGAAGCCTCTCTCTTCAAACCTGATTGGATTCCTGATTTGCTTCGCTCTGTGCTGCACAGAAAATACTTATTAAATGATTCTCAATGATGCCTTTGGCGCAGTTGACCATCAGTAAGGAATATCTAGATGATTCGCAAATACCGGGAGGCAGATATTGGCCAAATTTTGGATATCTGGCTTTCAGCATCAATTAAAGCTCACTCCTTTGTTGGATCAAGGTTTTGGGAATCAAAGGTTAGCGAAATGCGTGATGTATACATCCCTGCATCGGAGACCTTTGTATTTGAGTCAGGGGATCAGATAGTTGGATTCTACAGCCTATACGGAAATACGTTGGCTGCAGTTTTTGTGTCTCCAGGCTTGCAGGGTAAAGGTATAGGGTCTGCGCTGATCGATGATGCCAAGAGCAGAAGGGAGTGTTTGCAACTGACGGTCTACAGTGATAATGCTCCAAGTATCCACTTTTACAAGAAACATGGGTTTATTTCATTGGGCGAGCAAATTGATGAACAGACTGGCCAGCCAGAGTTCGTCATGGAGTGTTACTGTTAATAGGGGGATCTCCCAAAAAATCATAGGCTTCAAAAATAGCATTTTCCCTCAGCTCAGTGCCTTTATGGCCTTTATCATCTATGTGGCATTGAGCACTTTTCACGTCATCAGCGACGCTGAAAACGAGCAGCTGAATCAGTCAATTTGGTAGCTGCAAAACATTATTTTTGCTTTAACTGGAGCATCTGCACTCGCAAGATTGAGTGGCCGCCACCTCAACACAGATTGATGTAGAGACTACTCATGCTCTTCTTGTAGAGAAGAGCATGAGTGTGCTGCTTGACATGCAACCATTTGGTTGCATAATTGTATTATGACTACTGATAAGAACGATGTTTTCAAAGCGCTTGCTGATCCTTGTCGCCGAGAGTTACTTGATCGCCTGCGCGAAGATGATGGACAGTCATTGAGCGAGCTTTGTAAGCGTATGTCGATTAGCCGCCAAGGTGTGGCAAAGCATTTGGCACACCTAGAAGCGGCAAACCTGGTCACTATTCGGTGGCAAGGCAGGGAAAAACTGCACTACTTGAACCCAGTGCCGATTCAACAGATCTACGAGCGCTGGATTGGCAAGTTTGAGCGTAACCGCCTGCAGGCATTGGATACGCTGAAGAAAGCGCTTGAGGAGAATTGAAAATGGCCAAGCCGGAATTTGTATACGTTATCTACATCGATACGACGCCTGAGAGAGTCTGGAAAGCACTTACAAGCTCTGAGTTTACGCGGCAATATTGGGGAGGGCGCCGCATCGAGTCAGATTGGGAGATGGGAGCAGCGGTCAACCTCATTAAAGAAGATGGCTCCCTCGATTGGTCTGGCAAAGTGCTTGAAGCGGATCCGCCGAAACGTTTGTCATACACGTTTGACCCTGCCGTGGATGATGAAATGCCGGGCTATGAAGGTGAAAGGGTTGATCTTCTCGACCCGGAAAAACCATCACGAGTTACGTTCGAAGTTGCAGAGTATATGGGCAAGGTTCGTTTGACGTTGATTCACGATCAGTTTGAGCAGGGCAGCAAAGTGCTTCAGGGCATCAGCGTAGGCTGGCCTGCTATCCTCTCCAGCCTGAAATCTTTGCTTGAGCATGGTGAACCCCTTTTCCCTAACTGGCGGTAAATGAGCTATGGCAAACATTGAGCATATACAGTACATAAAGGCCCCCGCGTCAGCTGTCTATCAAGTGCTAGCCTCTGCTGAAGGGCTGGCTGAGGTATGGACGCAGGAACTGCAGTTTGTAGCGGCAATCGGCTCAGTGAACGAGTTCAGGTTCGGCAATGAAAAGCCGACCAAGATGGAAATAATCAAGCTTGTTCCAGATCAACGAATGGAGTGGAGCTGCGTTGATTCGGATCCGGAATGGATCGGCACCTGCGTTAGCTTTGAGCTAAGTGAAAAAGATGGGATAACGTCGGTCGTCCTGCAGCATACGGGGTGGCGAGAGGTTACCGAGTTCTATCGTTTCTGTAACTACAATTGGGCTATCTTTCTCCTCAGCCTGAAAGAGTGCTGTGAGGGTAGAGAAGGTATCTATTATCAAGCTCGAAAGTTTTAGATTGGAATAGACTGGATGCATCTTGGCTTGGTTCGCCCAAAAAGGTGTAACTGCTTTACGGAAACGGCAGAATGACACCCGGAAGGGCGTAATCCCAGGCTATAATGGTATGGTTTCCAATGGGCAGTCGCTGTACGACGATGGCGTCCGAGGCTAATTTTCTGGGGCGGTCAACGCCATGATGGTTAGGTTTTAAAAGTCGTTTATCGTGGAATGAATATTTGATTAATTTTGTTGTTTTTTAACAGATAAAGGGCTGCTGGTGATGATTAATACCAAGATATATAAATCTGTCTATGATTTAGCTGAAAAGCTCATGAAGGCTGCTGATAAAGATGATAGAGAGGCATTCGATGCGCTCTATGCAGAGCTGAAGGCTATTTGCACTGATAACGAAAATACCGATAAAGACCATCCAGAGCAGTGGGAAACGCTGGCTGACTTTACAGAAGAGTTAGAAGATGCTCTGACTGGCTATGAAAAAGCCCTAGAAAAAGCCATCGCCATTAATTCGAAAGACCACATTTCATCCATCGCATTTTCCATGGCGACGTTACAAGTGGAGCTGGGCCAAACAGACGCTGCTATCAAAAGCTTGCAGCATGCCAGAACCAGCGCTCATGGCATTGAAGATAACGAACTGAAAGCAGAAATCGATGAGCTGCTTGAAACGCTAACCACCGGCTAGGAACCCTATTTTGACCAACAATGATATTTTTCGCCGTATACGTTACACCTTTGATTTAAAAGATAGCACCATAGTGAGTATCTTCTCGCTGGCGGAAGTCAGTGTGAGCCAAGAGCAGGTAACCGCTTGGCTGAAAAAGGATGACGACGACGCCTTTGTGACGATGAAGAACAGAGAACTGGCGGCGTTTCTGAATGGGTTTATCAGCTTTAAACGTGGCAAGCGCGAAGGCCCACAGCCAGTCCCTGAGTCGCAGCTAAACAATAATATGGTGTTCCAGAAGCTGCGCATTGCGCTGAATTTAAAAGCAGACGATATTTTAGAGGTGTTTGAGCTGGTGGGCTTACCGCTAAGCCACCATGAACTTAGCGCCTTTTTCCGTAAGCCAAGCCATAAAAATTATCGTGAATGTAAAGACCAAATGCTGCGCAATTTCTTACTCGGCATCCAGTTACAATTACGACCAAATTCTAACGGTTCAGGCGCAGATGTTTGACCTTCGCTACGTCAAAGTCGCCAGTGCGCTTTGGGGTTAAGGGTTTACCATATGGCCAGGAATATTGAGATCAAAGCACATATCGGCAATATCGAAGTCCTCGAATCCAAGGTGGTTGAGATTGCGCACCGTCTATTGAATCAGCTCGGTATTGAGTCATCCCAGCTCATCGAAGCCGCTTATGTTGATATGTTTGAACAAACGGGAAGCTAACCATTCATTCGGCAGGCTCTGGGCAAGGAGCCACGAAAGCCAATGAATTCAGACGTTAAGGTAATGGCTATGGGAACGGAAATTTGGCTTTTGTATGTCAGCACCGTATTCATTTTAATGAGCACGCCGGGCCCTAGCCAACTTCTGATGCTTTCAAATAGTATTAGTAATGGCTTTCACCGATCACTATTTACCGCCGCTGGCGATTTGTCAGCCAATTTTTTACAGATGATTGTCGCCTCGATAGGCTTGGTGAGCATTATTCAGCAATCGGGTGATTTCTTTACCGTTGTGAAGTGGGCGGGAGTGGCATATTTATCGTACTTAGGTTTGCGGTTAATTTTTTCTCAGAAAGCCAGCAATGCCAATCTGGCCAGCCAAGTAAGGTCAAGCCGTAGCTTGTATTGGCAAGGCTTTGTTACTTCAGCTGCCAATCCTAAAGCTGTTATCTTTTTCGCTGCCCTATTTCCACAGTTTATTAACCCCTCTGAGCCCCTTCTTCATCAGTTTGCGATACTCAGTGCCACTTATCTCATCATGGACGCGGTTTTCTTGTTTTCCTACGGGAAATCAGCTGAATGGGTTAGTACGAAACTGAAGTCATCAGCACGCCAGTACTTAGGTAAAGTGTCTGGCTCGTTTTTGATTGGAGCAGCAGTGCTTCTAGGGTTGAAGGACGTTGACACTAACTTATAAAAGCCTAGCTAGGATCAGCAAAAGGGGGCTGCGCAATCTGGCTTTTCTAAAGCCTCGTCAATGATATGGAAGGGATGGCTGTGAGTTGGGTATTGAAATGGATCATGAAGCGGTGATCAAACATTGGGTGACGAATGATCCGGTGCGGATGGAGGCGCTTACTGCTGCATCTGAGCAGAAACTGCCGGGTTGGTGCCTCGCTGCTGGATTCGTTAGAAACTTGGCATGGGACAAACTACATGGCTTTACATCGAGTACGCCGCTAAACGACATTGATTTAATTTACTTTGATCAGCAAGACATAAGTAATTCTCGTGATCGGGAAATTGAACGTGAGTTAAGGGCCGTCTCGAAGCTCCCATGGTCGGTAAAAAACCAGGCAAGAATGCACGAGCGGAATATGGATGGTCCGTACACTTCAACAGAGGATGCGATGAGCTTTTGGGTTGAAGTAGAGACTGCGGTAGGGGCTGCTTTGGATGATGATGGAGACGTCCTCATTGTAGCCCCCTTTGGTATTAAGCCCCTGTTTGACTACACCATTACGTTAAATCCCAAACGACCCAAACGAACGGATTTTGAAGCTCGAATATGCAGTAAACGGTGGCTGCAAACCTGGCCAAGATTGGTAGTAAATGCCTAATAAGCCCACTACCTCGCATATAGCGTTCACGTGTGTATAAGAGTCTTTTGCTACGACTTTGCTACCATTGGAGCGGTTATTAACTCTTTGACGTTGATTGAGCTAATCATGAAGATAGAGAACGTAAAAAAATCAGATTACCCCCAGCTGTTGGAAATTTGGGAGGCATCAGTGCGAGCCACTCATGACTTCCTGGCTGAGGAAGATCTTCAGGAGCTCAAGCCACTTATTCTTGAGCACTACTTTGATGCCGTTGAGCTTAATGTCGCTAAAAGTAGTGAGAGTGATATATTGGGCTTTTGTGGCGTTAGCGATGGCAATATTGAGATGTTATTCATTTCACCTACTGCGCGTGGCAAGGGGATTGGTTTATTGTTGGCGACCCATGCTATCAAAACACAGGGAGCTACCAAGGTTGATGTTAACGAGCAAAATGAGCAAGCGCTGGGGTTCTATAAGCACATAGGATTCTCGGTGGCCGGGCGGTCGCCGCTAGATGGTCAGGGCAAGCCTTATCCTCTTCTGCATATGGAATTGTCGAAAAAATCAAAGTGATCATCCAGTGATTTTTCTGAGAGTTTGCAACGCGATTCAAACAGTTAATTTTTAAGGTAGCCTAAGCCGTCCAGTAGTAATGGCGGCTTTTGGCATCATGTACAGGGAGGGAGTGATGCAGATTTGCGAAACGGAGAGGCTGGTTATACGAGCGTTGTCCTTAAACGATGTTTCCGAGTTGAATAAGATACTCAGCGACCCTGAAGTGATGAAGTACTCGATCCGCGGTGTGTGTGATGAGGCTGCGACTCGGCGGTTTATCGATTGGTGTTTAGATTGTTATGCATCTCGTAGCATTGGGCCGTGGGCCTTAGTGGAGAAGGTTTCCGGTCAGCTCATCGGTTTTTGTGGTATCAGCCCTGAAGAGGTGAATGGCGTTGAGGAGATAGGTTTGGGCTATCGGCTAGCCAAGCAGTATTGGAACAAGGGATTTGCGTCAGAAGCCGTGCAAGCGGTACTTAGTAGTGCATTTAGTCAAAAGCAACTCTCTTCGGTGGTCGTTATTATTGAGTCTGAGAATGTTGCGTCACTTAAGGTAGCTAATAAAGCTGGGTTTTCTGCGTTTGAAACCCTGGAGTTCCATAGCCGCCCAGTGAGACTGTATCGGCTAACGCCGCAGCAGTGGAGTGCATCACAAAACAACGCGGCGAACACGGCCAGTGTTTGATGCTGGACAGCGAAGGTGGGAGTGCTAGCGTCATTAGTCCTGCACAGGGGCAACTCTCACCGCATTACCTCCTATAGCCACTAGGTAGCTAAAACCCAGCGGCTATATCAACATCGAATGTTGAATTAATTAGCTACACTTCTTACCAGCATTTTTTATACTCATTGCGTAAATAATAAACATGGTCAGTGAGCCCATCACAAAGCACCATACGCCTATGGTTGCATAGATCGCGCCAGCGGGCAGAAATAAAAGGCTGCCACAGAAGAAAAATAAGCTTGATAAGAGACCCAGAAGGTTGGGTAGCTGTTGACGCTGCGCCGTCTTACTGTTCATTTTATTTCCTTATCTGAAATAGTACCTGCAAACTTCTTACAGGGCTTAAATACTGATGTCGGGTGCAAACTGAAAGCCCACGGATATCCGATTCCAGCTGTTGATTTGAACAATTATGGTCGTCAGCTCAACCAGCCCATGCTCGCCAAACGCAGCTAACGCGTTTTGGTAGGTTTCTTCACTGATGATGGGCTGCTGGTTGATTAATGTGAGTGCTTCGGCCCAGGCAAGTGCGGCGCGCTCTTGCGTGCTGAAGCAGGGAGCTTCACGCCAAGCAGGTAATACGTCTAGACGAACCTGATGCTCGCCATCGTCTCTAGCTTCTTGTGTATGCATGTGCTGACAAAAGCAGCAGTGGTTAATTTGCGAAACACGCAGATTTACTAAGTGAATTATCGTGCGATTAACCGTTGAGTCTGCAACGTTGCCTAATGCAGCCAAGTGTTTAGCTAGGCGTGGGACAAGGCGATACACTGACTGTTGAGATATACGAGTAGACATGTGAGTGGCCTCGATGTGTAAGTTGAGAGTTCAGCTTAACGTCGAGGTTTTTTTACGCCTTGTAAATTTGCGACAGTTTACGCTTGCGGTAGGCGGCGGGCGTTTCATAGGTGAGTGATTGGAAGGCGTGGGTGAAGTGAGCTTGGTCATAGTAGCCACATTGCAGTGCTATTTCCGCTAGGGACAGGGTGGTTTCAAGCAGTCCGCGGCGGGCACGGTTTAGCCGAGCATAGGCTACTAATTGGCCTGGGGTTACGCCCACCTCGCGTTTTAATTTGCGCTCCAGGGTACGTCTGGTAAACCCTAGTGTGGCACCTAACTGTTGGGGTGGAAGCTGTAGCTCTCCAATCGCTTGAACAATCGTGGTGATACGGCTATTGGTAGGTGGTCGACTCTTTAGTCGATGTAATAACCATGTTTCCAGCAGTTGTAAGCCCTGTTGTGAGTCCAACTGGTAGAGACGCTCTACCACAGGCATTAATCCTTGCAGCCTTAATCTTTGCCAACTTAGTAATTCAAGCTCGCTATCCAAACAGTGATATGTATCTGTGAATGCTTCGGGTAACAAGCCTAACAAGCAGTGGGCGCCTGCTGCTTTAAAACGAATCCCCAGACAGGGGGTGGTAGTGTCGAGCGTCTCTATCAACGTGTGCCTGTTGAAACATAGCGTGATGATGGGGCGGGAGCTGGCGAGCTTGATGCTAAGACTAGCACCGGCATCGGGGTAGAACTTTTCAGTTCTTGGTTCAGTGAGATGCCCAGGGCCACCCATGGACCAAAGGCACTGAATCCAGGGCGTTAAGCGCTTATCAGGCAGGCGATGCCGAAAATTTAAATGGTTAGCGTTACTTGGCAGGATAAGGTCGGTCATGGTGTCAATCAGCGATATGTTTTTTTAATGGTAGCTCGTTAATGCTAGCTTGTATTGACTCAATCAAGCAGCCTTTGAAAGCGTGTCTGGCGCCATACACTAGGCGGTACTTTCTCTTGGCGAGCCCAGATGCGCCGCAGTTGTCGTTCATCACCGAACCCGGATGCTTCGGCGATGCGCGCAAGTGTCCATGTGGTCTCGGTCATTAACGTTTTGGCTCTCTGCATACGTAACCCGATGATGTAATCGCCCACCAGCATACCAGTAAGGTTTTTGAATCGGCGTCGGAAATGACGCTCGCTCATGGCTGCCTGAGCCGCCAGCGTTTCGATAGGCCACTTTTGAGAGGGCGCGGCGCATATTGCATCTTGCGCGCGATGTAGCCGTTCATCCACATGATTGCGGCCCTCAAGCCAAGCACCAAGCTGAGGTTCCTGTCCGCTGCGGCGAAGATACAGCACCATTTCCCGCGCTACCGCCAAGGCCAGTGAATGGCCACAAGCGCGGGTTAACCAGTACAGCATAGTATCAATACCGGTTGAAATTCCGGCACTGGTTAAATAGCGGCCATCTTCGATAAAAATACAGTCGCTTTGCACTTTGGCTGTTGGGGCTTTAGCCTGTAACTGATCGATTAACGTGTGGTGCGTCGTGCAGCGTCGTCCCTCTAATAAGCCCGCATCAGCAAGCAATAGCGCGCCGGAGCAAACGGTCATTAGCGTATCCGCATAGCGAGCGTTTGCCTTGAGCCAGCTGATACACTCCTGTTGTGCCAATGGCTCAAGACTATTGCGATACTGCCCTGGAACAAGCAGTAGATGTTGAGGGGAAAGCTGCTCAGGTAAAGTATCAATACCGCTAAGGGTCAGCGGTCCTAGCCACTGCATGGCTGCTTTTGGGCCGATATAGTGCACCTGAACATCTATTGAAAGCCGGTCAGCACACTGCAACACCTGAAGTGGGCCAACCAGATCAAGAGGCACTTGGCCTGGCATCATCAATACCGCAATCCGCAACGCTTTTGCTCTTTGGGCAAGCGGCTGGCTATTTTGCTGCTTTTCACTCACGTTTGTTTTGCCATTCGTTAATCAAGTCCTGTGTACTGATAATACGCGCAAAGCGGTCTTCCAGTACCAACTCGGTGCGTGCCTTTATATCATCCGCTGACCAAGTGATGCCGTGGCGTGTCATAGGGAACGTTAGGGTAGCATCGCTAATAAAATCGACGCTAAATCCTAAATCTGACGCCACCCGGGCGGTTGTTTCGCAGCATTGCTCGGTGCGAATACCGCTAATGGCAAGTCGTTCAATGCCACGTTCGCGTAGCCAGTTTTCAAGCGAGGTATCGGTGAAGGCGTTATGGACACGTTTGTGAAATGTCACTGCTGCTATGTCGGCAAAACCATCAAGCGGACGAATTAGGCCAACGGCAGGGTCAAAAGGTCCTTGGCTGCCAGGCTCTTCATGCAGAATGCGCACAACGGGAGTCTTGCTTGCCTGTGCGGCATCCAGTACTGCCCGCTGCTTGGGTCGCCAGTCTTGAGCTAGTGATTCTAGCCAGTAATCGCGGGCGGGAAAGGAGGCTTGAACGTCAATTAATAATAATGCGGTTTTAGGCTGGGTCATGGCTAATCTCATCGTGCTGAAGTGAGACAACAGATTAGCGGTTACATATTCAGCCAACGATACGTTGTTCGGCCTAAAAGCGGACAATTTCGGCCATGTAAGGTCAGAAGGCATACCCGAAAAGTCCTTGCCCGCAGAATCGGCGATCGACAGCAGCCCCATCCAAAATCAGGATGTTCGTATACGTTAAATAAGTAACGGTAGATGATCCAGGCCCAGCGGTGCCAATAGTGGTTCTTAAGAACAGCTATAACGAGTATCAAACCTTCACACAGACAAAAATAGCGTTTCCAGAGGTAGTATCCCAAGGAGTGATTTTGTCGTAATTGTGTTCGAATATATGAACCTCGAAGTAGGGTTCTAAAAGCGTGACTAACTCTGCAAAATTGACCGCCACCATGGGATGTTCGTCGCTCCATAGCTGGGTTTCGTCTGCGCTGGTTTTTTCAATGCTGAGCTTAAGCGACTGTTTTTCACCCTGCCCGCTATAGTGCCATCCTGAACGGAACGTAAATAAATCGTTTTCTTGTTTGGCGCTGTGTTTAACAGATAAACCGTTATCAATTTTATCTTTATCGACGGCATTAAAACAGAAAACACCGCCAGGCTTGAGTGCGCGGTGCACACTGGATATACATGCTTCCAGCTTTGTAATGCCATCACTGTAGTGGATTGAGTATAAAAAACAGGTGATTAGATCGAGAGAGACGCTTACCTCGAAGGTACTCATGTCTTGCAAGGTGAAGTGCGCTTCTGGGCAACGTATGGCGGCGATATCCAGCATCGGTTGGTTGATATCCAGCCCGCTACTGACATAGCCAAAATCAATAAAATGGCGTACGTGAGGGCCGGTGCCACAGGCTAAATCTAGGTGTGTGGTGCCGCCGTTACCGAAAAGTTGATGCAACCTGCGAATAGCGTTGCTTTGTGCTGGGTAGTTGATATCTACGCACATCAAATCGTAGTAGCCAGAAAGGTCGGTATAGAGTGCGTTGACGGACATGGTTGCCTAATGCTGGGTGCTAACAAAGGAGGGGGCAGCATAGTAAACGAGCGGATTGGTTTTGAGAAGCTGGCATAGCTTGGATCTTTTCTTTTGCCCACATATTGTCGTTACCCCATATTGCCGTGGCTCTAAAGAAACTCTGATGATTACCGATATAGAATTAAGACGATCGAGAATTTTCTGGTTGTTGCTAAATATCAAGAGAGACCGCTATGTCCAAAACACTGACCTGTATCGTCGCCACCTTGCTCTTATCTTTATTCACCCAGGTGCATGCAAGTACCAATGCGGCAGAGGCAGTTGCGTTGGCGTGGCTTGAAGCCATCGATAGTGGCCAGTATGAGCAGGCCTGGGAAGCCTCTTCTCCGATATTGCAAAGACCGCTTTCACCGTACATGTTAGGGCGTACCATCGGCGCGGCAAGACGAGATTTTGGTGCGGTAGAGTCGCGTCAGCGAGTGCGTGTAAGCCGTGAGCGGTCAATGCCCGGTGCGCCTGATGGCGACTACATGGTGTTCACCTTTCAAACGCGATTTGAGAACAAAGCGAGGAGCATCGAAACGATTACTCCCCACTTAGAGGAGGGGACCTGGCGGGTTAGCGGTTATTACGTGAAGTAGTTGCCATCAAAAAATCTTATATTACTTTTGTTTTACTGGTCAGCTTGCTTCGATAGTTGGTCGGCAAAGTCGTGGTTGGTGTCGCGGTGGTCTGCTTCATCGGCCCTTACTGCAATTACCACTTCACGTAGTCGGGCATCCTGTGGCAGGTTCCAGTAATCGATGGCGATTTGTGGTGCGGGAATGTTCTCGTATTCGCCACGGTCTATGCCTTCCAAGTATTCGGTGTAGCTATAAACGGCTTCCTCTTCTAAGTAACCTACCACGCGGTGGGCGGTTTTGCTGGAGCAGAGGTAAAGCAGGAAAAATAGGTTAAAGAAAATACCTTGCGCAACCATAATAATGAACCGCTCTAAGCGGTTAGGTTTCGCCACCTCGATAAACGTCATTAAGTGCATGCGCTCGTTCTCGGCTTCATCTAATAGCGTGCGAATCCAGCCATCATCATCTTTAATTCGCCGTAGGGCATGTAAGTGCTGAATTGCGCCTCCGACCATGCCAGGCACGGCGGCCACCGTTTCTAAAATAACCGCTCGGTGACCGTAGCGGCCCGCAAAAAAAACATCCGCAAAAAAACGCATAAAGCGTACCAGTCGATAAGCGATTCGATCTGAAAGCCCGCGTGGCTGGTAATGCTTCTGCTGCGTATCTGTTTTGGTTGAATTAGTTGAGTGGTTATCAGCTGCCATATAGCTACTTCTCCTCTTTAACGTCTCTTGGTACGACTTCTGTATAAGAGTGTGGTTCACCTTGTCAGAAGAAATAGTCATCTGTTTAGCACTTGTTTTTATTTATATATGAAAATTTATTTAGGATTTAGTTGGCTGAGACGCCGCTTTGCTAGAAGTGCTTGGTGATAGTCCGTTGTCCATTGTTTGTACAAAATATAAGGTTTGTGAAACAAGGCGGCACTATGGTGGTCTCTATTAATGAGCGTGGAATAAGAGACATGGCGATGTTTGTCAAAGTGAGCTAGACAGTGACATGAAGGCGCAAAGCGCGGGGAGTCGATATGAAAGCTCTTGCCCACAAATACCATTGGCTTTGGATATTTATTGCTGGTGTCTTCATGGCCTCTCTTTCATTTACTTGGCAAGCGTTGGCGCAGAGCAGTGCTGGCAACGCTGTGGTACTAAACGTTGAGGGGGCTATTGGCCCAGCCACTAAGGACTATTTTGAACGAGGCATGCGTCATGCGCGTGACCAGGGGAGTGAGCTGGTTGTTGTCGAGCTCAACACGCCAGGTGGGTTGGTAGATACGACCCGTGACATGATCCAAGCCATGTTGAATGCCGATATACCTGTAGTTATGTATGTATCGCCCAGCGGAGCAAGGGCGGCAAGTGCAGGCACCTACCTACTATATGGCAGCCATGTGGCTGCCATGGCACCAGCAACACATCTGGGCTCTGCGACACCAATACAAATGGGCGGAGGCGGACTGGTGAGCAGAGATGCTGAAGAGGGCGCTGCTGAAGAGAGCGAGGAGGCTACTGATAGGCCAAGCCGTGAAGGCAGTGCAATGGAACGTAAAGTGATGGAAGACGCAGTGAGTTTTATCCGAGGCCTGGCTGAGCGCCACGGGCGTAATGCTGATTGGGCTGAAGAGGCGGTTCGAGATGCGGTAAATCTCACTGCTAGCCGGGCATTGGAGCAAAACGTAATCAATGTGGTGGCGCGTGATCTTGATGATCTGCTGGCGCAGATCGACGGCATGGCGGTCGTGATGGAGCGCGGAGAATATACGCTGGCGACTTCGAATCTTACCATTGAGCGCTTCGACCCTGATTGGCGCACCCAGCTGCTGTCGCTGATTACTAACCCCAATATCGCCTACTTCCTAATGATCATTGGCTTTTATGGGATAATTTTTGAACTCTCCAGCCCTGGAAGCCTGTTCCCTGGCACTATCGGAGTCATTTGTCTGCTGCTGGCGCTCTTTGCCTTCCAGGTACTGCCCATCAATTATGCTGGGCTTGCACTAGTCTTAGTAGGAATAGCGCTAATGGTGGGGGAAGCACTGCTACCTAGTTTTGGCGTATTAGGAGGGGGAGGCGTTGTCGCCTTTGTGCTTGGTTCGGTGATGTTGATGGACGGTGAACACTTAGCTATATCGCTACCGCTAATTGGCGGAGTGGCGTTGGTGTCAGGCTGCTTGATGGTGTGGACAATGACACGTTTTGCCGCGCTGCGCAGGCGCCCCGTACACAGTGGTGCAGAACAGCTGATTGGTGCGGATGCGATTGCATTAGAAGACTTTCATACCCAAGGCCATGTTCGCCTGCATGGTGAGCGCTGGAACGCGGTGTGTGACGTGCCCGTTAAGCAGGGCGATACCTTAAAGGTAGTGCGGCTTGATGGGTTAACTGTGCATGTGCTCCCCGACTGACGGAAAACCAACTGCAATACGAGGTGTGCCATGATGCTTTCATATTTTGTCCCCGTTGTGTTGGTAGTGATGCTATTCGCTGCCTCTATTCGCATATTGCCGGAATATAAGCGTGGGGTAGTGTTTTTCCTGGGTCGGTTCCAGACGGTGAAAGGGCCAGGGCTAGTGGTCGTGATTCCTGGGATTCAGAAGATGGACGTGGTGGATTTACGCGTCATCACTATGGATGTACCGGAGCAAGATGTTATCTCTCAGGATAACGTGACGGTTAAAGTGAATGCAGTGCTTTACTTCCGTGTGGTAGACCCTGAAAAGGCAATTATTCAGGTGGAAAACTTTACTCAAGCAACCAGCCAGTTGGCGCAAACCACCTTGCGTTCAGTGCTGGGTAAGCATGACCTTGATGAAATGCTTTCCGAACGAGACAAGTTGAATGATGACATTCAAGAAATTATTGATACCCAGACGGAGGAGTGGGGGATCAAAGTCGCTAACGTTGAGATTAAGCACGTCGATTTAGACGAGAGCATGATCCGTGCCATTGCGCGTCAAGCGGAAGCTGAGCGTGAACGGCGCGCTAAGGTTATCCACGCTGAGGGTGAGCTGCAGGCTTCGAAAAAGTTAGTCGAAGCAGCTAATGTGATGCAGGAAAACTCAGCCGCACTGCAGCTGCGCTATCTGCAAACCATGAGTGATATGAGCAATAAGAATGCTTCGACGATTTTCTTCCCGCTACCCATGGATATTATGGAAGCATTCAGGGATATGAAAGCGAAACACTCGACGCCAATGCCGGATAAAAAATCAGATGATGCATAGGATGATGCATAGAAAGCGGCAGCACACACCCACTGTAAGTTGACTTTCTAGCGCGGCTGGCGGTGGGTGAGCTGCCAGCAAGCACGTGCGTTAAGACACCACAAGCCATTAAGATGCTAAGCGCAACGCGAAGCCAATGAGTAGCGTGCCAAATACCCAGTTCTGTATTTTTTGCTTTGTTTTATTGCCAGCAAACCAACGCTGCATTTTGGCCCCAGCGCAGGCATACAACGCATCGTATATGAGTCCTACGCCAACTAGCATAGCCCCCAATAGCATGAACTGAAGCGCTACTGAACCCTGTTCGCTATGTACAAACTGGGGCAGTAGTACTGAGCAAAAAAGTAGCGACTTGGGATTCAATAGGTTCGTTAGCAGCCCGCGACGCCACGCCATGTAATAGCTGCCTTGAAGAGGTGCTTCCTGCTGATTAGCTGGGGCGCTAGACCGTGCCCGGATCAGTTGTAACGCCAGCCAAACCAAGTAGGCAGCGCCTACATAACGAACCGCGTCAAATAGCCATGGAGCAGCAATGAAAAGTGCTGCTAACCCTAATCCTGCCAGGGCTACGTGTACGCCTCTGGCAATCGCTAGACCTATTGCAGTGGCTAGTCCATGCCCGCGTCCAAGGGTGCTGCTGGTATGTAAAACGAGCAGCATATCAGGGCCGGGGACGAGGTAAACAATGGCCAAAGCGCCAATAAAAAGCCCGAGCTCCATAGTTTTACTTCCTGTTATAGATAATTTGTAGGCAAGCAGTGCTTCGAGATAGCACTTCGAGATAGCACTTTGAGATAGCACTTTGAGATAGCACTTCGAGAAAGCTAATGGTAGCGTTAAAGTGATGAGTGTTTTCTTGCCATTTACACTTATAAAAAGTCACTTGTTGGCAGTTTGTGCCAATTGAAATAAGAGAAATGCTTGTCTATGCCAAATAGCCAATTAGATGCCACTGACCGCCGTATTCTTGCTTTGCTCCAAGGCGATGCTCGTTTAACTAATGTCGAGCTGGCAGAGAAGGTGAACTTGTCGCCATCTCCCTGTTTACGCCGAGTGCGGCGCTTGGAAGCCAGCGGCATTATTCGCGGCTATCACGCCGAACTTGATCGCCGGAGCGTCGGGTTAGAGTTAACCGTGTTTGTTGGCATTAAGGTGGAGCGCCACCGCGAGGAGCAGGCAAACGCCTTCCGCGAGGCCGTGGTGAAATTGCCGGAAGTGGTCACAGCCCACCTTGTATCCGGTGAGTCAGATTTTCTGCTACAGGTAGTGGTGCCAAGCCTGGCGGCTTATGATGCATTTCTAACTAGCACGCTGCTGCGTTTGCCAGGGGTCAGCGATATCCGCAGTAACTTTGCGATACAGCCGGTGAAAGAGTATGGAATTTTGCCGCTTACGGGAGGTTAGCTGCTACGTTAGATGAAGTGGTAATAGCGTGATGGATAGCACTGGCCTGACTACCAGGAACTACTTTTCAATAATACGAGCAGAGCATGAGCCCAATCTCGATACCTATTTTTTGGCGTGATGCGCGTATGCCCTATGTGGAGCTGCGTAAAATTAGCGATGCACGCCAGGTGTGCTATGCACCCCATAGCCATGCGCATTGGTCGCTGGGGGCGGTGACGGCTGGTAAAAGCACGTTTAGCTATCGTGATGCTACTTATCAGATTTCTGCTGGGGATCTGGTCATGATGAATCCGCACTGGGTACATGCCTGCAACCCCATTGAGAACCAGCCCTGGGCATACTTAATGCTTTATGTAGACGCAGCGTGGTTAAGTGAGTTGCGCTACCAAATGGGGCTGCTGGATACTCCTCGCTGGCAAGATATTGCTACTGCGGTTATTACTCGGCCTGAGCTTTTTAGTGGGTATTGCGATATGGCGGCATGCTTGCTGGATGAGCGGCGTGATATTGAGGATAAGAAAGCGGTACTTACTAAGTATCTGGCTGAAACTATGCAAACGCTTGCTCAGGAGCCCGAGGTGAAGTTTCCAGGTGCCCCCTGCATGCTGGAACACATTGCGGCCTATGTGCGTGCCAACTGTACCGCCGATATATCGCTCGAGCGCTTATGTCAGCTATCTGGCTATAGCGCGGGGCACCTTGTTAGAGCGTTTAAGCAGCACTTTGGGCTAACGCCCCATGCTTACCTGATTAACCAGCGTATCCAGATGGGGCAGAATGCACTTAAGCAAGGGCAGCCTATCGTTGAGGCAGCCTTAAACGCAGGCTTTAATGATCAGCCCCACTTTCAAAGAACGTTTAAGCGGCTGGTGGCAGCGACACCGAACCAGTACCGCTATCCACTGCTTAAACAGCAGGAGTTATTCTAATAGCAGAAACAGCGCGCTAGCGGCTAAGCAAACAGCCAATGTGCGATTAATGCTCAGCAGAATGAGCGGGCGGTGAATATAGCGTTTAAGAAAGGCACCTGCATACACCCAACTGGCCAGAGATAACCAGCAAATGGGTAGGTAAAGCGCGGCGAATAACCATAGCTGATAGGGCTCGTTCCCACTGGTATAAGCACCAATACCAGCGGCAGAAGCCAGCCACGCTTTAGGGTTTAACCACTGCATCAGGGCGCCAGTCATAAAACCCGGTGGCTTATCGCTACTCTGACCATGAATAGAACCGTCATGGCGAAAGAGCTGGTAGCTCAAATAGAGTAAAAACAGTATACCTGCCCAGCGTAACGCTTCTTCCAATATGGGCACCACGAGCAGTAGCGAATAGAGCCCCACCCCGATTGCCAGAAAAAGAGCCAAAAAACCTAATGTCGCGCCAGTCACGAAAATAAGACCTTTCGCGATAGGGTAGTGGGTGCCACTACTCAGGCAAACAATGTTGACCGGGCCCGGCGAAATAGACGCGGCAAGGGCAAATGCAGACATCGGTAAAAGTAGCGAAACACTCATTGCCATCCTCCTTAAAAGAGTCGGCAGTTTGCAACGGTGCATGTAAGTAGTATTGAACAAAATTGAGGTGCCGTACCATTGCGCAAGATTCGGGTAGGCTGAGCACTTTTGGCTGGTTAAGCTTGGTTTATATTTTGAGCCCTGTGCTTTTCCCCGTTTGGATCGCGAGAATTTAGCTATGAATGACTATGCCCGAATTGAAAAAGCGATGGCCTATATGGTGGCCAATGCAGCTAGCCAGCCAAGCCTGGACGCAGTGGCGGCGCAGGTTCATTTAAGTGCTTACCATTTCCAGCGGTTGTTTTGTCGTTATGCGGGCATTAGCCCCAAGCGTTTTTTGCAGGCGTTGACACTGGAGAGAGGCAAGCAACTGATTGCTTCAGCGGAGAGCCTTACCAACACCGTGCATGAGCTCGGGCTGAGTGGTGGCTCGCGGCTTTACGACCACTTTGTGCAGTTGGAAGCGGTCACGCCCGGTGAGTTTAAGCGCCAGGGGGAGGGCGTTGAGATTGCATACGGTGTGCATTCTTCACCCTTTGGTAAGATGTTAGTGGCGATGACCCCCAGGGGGATTTGCAGAATGGCCTTTGTGGCGTCAACCAGCGAAGAAGTGCTGCTGGCGCAACTATCGCAACAGTGGCCACGTAGTACGCTATGTCATCGGCCTGACGCCACCCGTCATGCAGTAGAGGCACTGTTTACGCAATCTACTAAGTCTTTAAAATCTACTAAGTCTTTAAAATCTAGCGAGCCTTTAAAACCTGACGAAAAACCTCCTGCTAGTGCAAAGCCCGCCGCACTATCGCTGCATGTGAGTGGTACCAATTTCCAGATTGCCGTATGGAGAGCACTGCTGACTATTCCCGAAGGACAATTTGCCAGCTATTCGCATATTGCCCAGGCTTTAGGCAGACCTAAATCTTCCCGTGCGGTAGGTAATGCGGTGGGCGCAAACCCGATAGCGCTATGGATTCCTTGCCATCGGGTGATTCAACAAAGCGGTGCACTTGGTGGTTATCGCTGGGGTTTAGAGAAAAAGCAGATCGTGCAAACATGGGAGCTAGCCCAGTTCAGTAATACAGAGACTGCCCCCTCCGTCACGCCTTAATCAATTAACCCGTTAGCGTCATAGAACGGGAAAGGGCCAGGATAGTGCTCGATAAATCCTTGGTGAGTCACCATGCCATTAGCGGACGACCACTGGTGAAGCAGGTACCCAGGTGGCTCTAGCTGAAAGCTGGCAGGCCCATCTGGGGTGAGATCCAAGCTAACCTGATGGGAAACACCCGGGCAGCTAATCGCCATGGTGTTAGCAAAGCGTGCTTGGATCGAACGATGCAGGTGTCCGCAGAGCACACGCTCTACCTGGGCGTATTTGCCAATCACTTCCGCTAGTGCGTTTGCATGTTGCAGCGGCTGGCGATCCATATGGTCGATGCCACTCACAAAAGGGTGGTGATGCACCATCACCAGGGTAGGTTTCTCGGGCTGCTCTGCCAGGGTGGCATCCAGCCACTGGAGGCTTGCTTCGCTTAACTCCCCGTGGGGCTTACCGGGTACCGATGAGTCGAGCCCTACTATGCTCACCGGATAGTCATCCACTACCCACTGTAAATAGTCCGTGTGCTGAAACAGATAGCGGTGCTCAGGAAAAGCATCGCGCAAGTTCTGGCGGTCATCGTGATTGCCTGGGATCAAATACACGGGCAGCGTTAGTTCAGCCAGAATTTGCTTAAAGGTGGCGTACTCGTCCGGGTGCCCAAAATCGACTAAATCACCGCTTATCAGCACCAAGTCAGGACGAGGCTGCAGCTGATTAAGCGTGCTGATCGCCTGGCGGAGGGCATTGGCGGTGTCTACCTTGCGATAAGAGAGCTTACCGCCTGCTTTGATATGTGGGTCGCTAATCTGCGCGATAAGACATTTCTGATCTGCAACGTATTGCGCGTTAGTGACATCGTGATCAGCCATTGGCCACCTCCTTGGGACTGCCAAACGTTGCGAGCCTATCAGGGTGAAAAAGCACGTTCGACGGAAGCCTCAAGCCAATAGCAGTACCATCTGGCCAGCGCTGTCGAGAAGGGGCTTCAATCTGTAGCGGGGTAGCGCCACCGGTATCCACCAGTAGGCGTTGGGTTTGGCCAAGGAAAATACTCTGCACTACTTTGCCGCTTACATCAGCTTGTTCAAGGGGCACCACCAGGATATCTTCCGGTCGGCAGTAGACAGTAGATACCCCACGTAAATGGTCCGCGTTTAGCTCACCACCATGTACCACTAACCCTCCATCGGCGTGTGTGCTGATGACTTCCAGACAGTTAACCGCACCGATAAAATCCGCCACAAACGCATTGGCCGGTTGATGGTAAATCTCTTGAGGTGTACCCAATTGAGCAATACGCCCTGCTTGCATCACTGCAATGCGATCTCCCAAGGCCATCGCCTCAGCCTGGTCGTGGGTAACGTAGACTGCCGTGGTGCCCAGCTCGCGCAGCAGCAGGCCAATCTCAATTCGCAAACGATCACGCAATTTTGCGTCGAGGGCAGCCAACGGCTCGTCAAACAGAAGCACCTTGGGGCGCACGGCAATTGCACGGGCGAGGGCGACGCGCTGCTTTTGCCCGCCTGAAAGGGCGTCGATGCGCCGATCACCAAAGCCCTGCAAGTCGACCATCCGCATGACCTCATCCAGCCGATGGGCAATCTCGGCACGGGGCAAGCGCTGAATCTTTAGCCCGTAGGCAATATTGTCGGCAACGCTCATATTGGGAAATAGCGCATAGTTTTGAAACACCATCCCTACATCGCGCTTCTCAATGGGTAGAGCGGTGACATCACGCTCGCCAAACAGTACCTGGCCGCCTTTGTCAGGGCTTTCCAGGCCGCTAATAATGCGCAGAGTAGTGGTTTTTCCGCAGCCGGAAGGGCCTAGCAGAACCAGGGTTTCTCCGGCGTTAACTTCTAAATCAAGAGGCTGTAGCGCCGTGTTGCCACCCGCAAAGGTGCGGCTGCATTGGTTTAGGGTAATGCTGACAGATGAATTCATAGCAAACTCTCAGATAAAGCCAGTAGGTGTCTTTAGTAGATGTTTAGCGGCGCTGACGGGTAAATCGGCCTGCCCACTGAATAGCCACCAGCAGCGGCACCACCATCACCAGAAAAATCAGCGTGTAAGCCGAGCCAATTTCCAGGCGCATTGAGGCGTAGCTATCGGCTAACCCTACTGGCAGTGTTTTCGTCAAAGGGGTATGCAGCATCCAGGTAATGTTGAACTCACCTATCGAGAGGGTAACGACCATTAGCGCGCCCGCCAGAATGCCACTCATGCAATTTGGGACGACCACGGCGAAAAAGCGTTGGCGGAAGTTGGCGCCCAGACTGGCAGCGGCCTCTTCGAGCTGAGGGAGATTGGCGGTTTGCATCACGGAGAGCACTGCACGCACCATAAAGGGCAGGGTAAACAGCACATGGCCGACCAGAATAAATAGCCAGCTGCCACGAAATTCCCGGTAGCTACCGTAGGCGAGTAGCAGAGCCAGGGCCGTGGCGAGACCGGGTACAGCCACAGGTAACAAAAGTAGTTCTTCTATCGCATTGGCCCAGCGGCGACGGCTGCGCAGCAAGCCATAGGCGGCGGGCACGCCAATTAAAATGGTAATCAACAAGCAAGCCAGCGCCAGTTTTATTGATAGCCAGATGGTATCGGCGTAGAGCTGCCACACCTCATTCACCCAGCGCAGTGTTAGGCCACTCTGCAAGCCAATAAAGTAGTTCTCGGTCAGCCCCGCCATCACTGACATGGCAACTGGCACAATCATAAATAAGCACACTAGCAGGGTGAAAATCAGCTGCAGCGTGAAGCGTAAGCGCGATGTCATGCGGAAGCCCCCAGATTACCGCCTGCCAATCGGCGGGCCAGGCTTAACGCTACCCAGGTGATAACACCGAGTACCACTGAAAGCGCGGCGGCCATGGCGAAGTTAGCGTAGTTGGTGAACTCACCGTAGATATTGAGCGGAAGGATGTTTAATCGCGTGCCCAGGGTAAACGCCGTGCCAAAGGCGCCCATACTGGTAGCAAAGCAAATAGCTCCTGTCGAAAGCAGCGCGGGGGCAATGCCTGGGATAATGACGTCTTTGGTTACTTGCCAGGTATTAGCGCCTAACGAACGGGCCGCCTCTTCAAGGCTTTGGTCCAGGTTGTCGCAGGCAGCCATGACGGTGGTGATAACACGAGGGATCGAAAAATAGAGGTAGCCAATAAATAGCCCGGCCAGTGAGTAGGCGAACATCCAGCGCTCGCCAAACAGCCATAAACTGGTCTGCGCCAGCGCACCTTGGCGACCACCCAGCATAATCACCAGAAAGCCCACAACAACGCCTGGGAACGCCAGCGGAAAAGTGAGAATAGCAACCAGCACGGCCTTACCAAAAAAATGCTGACGGGCGAGAAAGAACCCAGCAATGCTAGCAATGGCAACCGCCGTGATGGATACCACAAGCGAGATTCCCACGGTGGTGACTAAGCTGATTAAGTACTGGCGATGGGTGAGAATGGTCAGATAAGCGCTAATGCCGCTACTTCGATCAGCCTCAGCGCCCATCACGATCAAACGTGAAAAAGGCAGCAACCAAAATGCACAGAAAATCACCAGTGCAGGCATTAAGGCGAATAGAGCGATTAGGTTTTTGCGTCGCGTGGAGCTCACCATCAGTGGTCGACGATTGACGTAAGAAGCAGCCCCGGAGGGCTGCTTGGATACCGCTGTCATAATTAACGGACCTCCGACAAATAGCGCTCAGAGAAGCTACGTTGAGCCGCCGCCATGGCGGTGTAGTCAACGGCTTCGGCGCGGGCGTAGTCGCTATCCGGCAGGAACACTTGGCGTGCTTCGTCAGAAATGGCGCTTTCGCGAACCGGGCGAAGGTAGGCGTCTGCCCATACCGCTTGGCCTTGATCTGAGAGCACGAAATCAAGGACCTGCTGGCCGTTCTCGGCGTTAGGGCCATCTTTTACCAGGCTCATAACATAGGGCACCACCACGCTGCCCTCTTCAGGAATCACAAACTCAACGTTGGCACCATCGCTGTGGCGGGCGCGGTAAGCATTAAAGTCGTAATCGAGCAGGATAGGGATCTCGCCGGAGAGCACCCGTGCATAGCTTGTTTGCTTCGGCACAATCGGGTCGTTATTGGCCAGTTCGTTGAAGTAGTCGATCGCCGGGGTGAAGTCGTTAAGATCGCCGCCCATGGCCAGGTTAACCGCCACGGCTCCCACATAGCCTACAAAGGCACTGGCGGGATCCAGATAGCCCACCATGCCGCGGTACTCAGGCTTGAGGAGATCATCCCAGGAGGTGGGGATGGGCGCGCCATCCAGGGCGTCTACGTTAACCATAAAGCCAAGGGTGCCCGAGTGAATGGCAAACCAGTTGCCTTCGGGGTCTTTCAGGCCTTCGGGTATCTCGTCCCAGTGGGCAGGCTGGTAGGGCGTCACAACGTCTTCTTCCATGGCCTGAATACCAAAGGTGACGCCGTAGTAGACAACGTCAGCCACTGGGCTACCCGCTTCGGCGACTAACTGGGCTAAGGACTGGCCGGAGTTTTTGTTATCTTGCGGCACGCGAATGCCGGTCTCCTGTTCAATCAAGCGTAACTGGGTGCCCCAGTCAGCCCACTCTGGAGGGCAGTTGTAGCAGATCGCGTTGCCACTGGTTTGAGCAACAGCGCTTGCTGATGCCCCAATAACCGCCGTGACCATTAACCCTTGATAAAGACGTTCAAAGTTCATTTCCTACTCCTCAATAAAAGTGCCTAACGTGGACTAACGGGATGTCGGGGTTCCGACACTTTCGCCCTGACGCAATGCGTGGGGCAGGGGAGCGGGCATGCAGTTTTCTCCCCGAATCATTGCTAACAAGGTGTGAACCGCGGTGCGGCCGATATCGGCGCGGGGTTGCTCAATAGTGCATAGCGAGGGGTAGAGATGCTGGCCTAGGGCAATACCATCAAAGCCCATGACGGAAAGATCGCCAGGCACGCTAAAACCGGCGCGCTGAAGCTCGCCCATCAGGCTGATGGCGAGCAGATCATTGGTACAAATCACCGCCGTAAGAGGATTTGGTCCTTGCAGCGCAGATCTCAGACTTGCCAGGTCGGCTTGGGTATGGAGGGCCATCTCAATTAATGGGTGGACAGTCAACCCAGCCTCCTGCATAGCCTGGCAATAGCCCTCATAGCGTTGGCGGGCGCGGTCTGACTGAAGCAGTGGGCCAGCCACCATGCCAATCCGCTCATGCCCCTGTGTGATTAAATGTTGTGCGGCATCAGCGCTAGCAGCGTGATTGTCAACGCTAATCGAAGGGAAACCGCTTTTGCCCGGTGGGTTGTAGACTAGCAAGCAGGGGATAGTTTCTAAGCGCAGCTTATCCAACACTGCGCTGTTGTCAGCTTCGGCCACGGTAAGTACCAAGCCATCCACGCGCTGGCGCAGCATCTCCTCAACAATGTCTTCTTCACGGCTGGGGGCGTATTCGCTGGTGGTAACGATCAATGAATAACCGGCGGTTCTGGCGGCTACCTCCATGGCTTGAAGCTGTTCGGCGAACACCGGGTTATCGAGACTGGGCACCATCACGCCAATCATCTGCGTCGCTTGAGAGCGCAGCTGTTGGGCGACTTTGTTGGGTCTAAATGCTAGCTGTTCCGCCGCACTAAATACCTTTTCACGGGGTAGCTGGGCGTACTAGGCCAGGGCTTGAAAAAGCCCTGGCAGCGGTGGCCCGAGAGACCCCTGCAAGTTTTGCCACACTAATTAAATCTGCCATGCGGATACCCTGTGAGCAAAATGAGATCGATCTCATTCGTTGGGTATCAGCCTAAAGAAGGTGTATGACGTCTTTATGGCAAAGATGTGTACGTTAGAAGTGGCTTTTGTGACGGTGCTGTAATGAGGATGGTTTTTATGTCAATTTATGGTTGTGACGTCAGTGTCCAAATACTGACCAACCAGTGCGCTGAGCAAACATTTCCAGTGCACGAGTGCCAAGTAGGCTATTACCGTATTTATCTAGCCCTGGCGACCATACAGCCAGTGAGCCGCGCCCAGGGGCGATAGCCAGTATGCCGCCGCCTACGCCACTTTTGCCGGGTAGCCCAACGCGGAAGGCAAACTCTCCAGAGGCGTCGTAGTGCCCGCACATCATCATTAATGAGTTGATCCGCCGTGCTCGTTGTGGCGACACCACGCGCAGGTTACTGGGGCGGTTAACGCCATCGGAAGCCAAAAATAGCCCCGCATGGGCTAATTGCTCGCAGCTCATGGCAATGGCACATTGGTGAAAGTAGGTGCCGATCACTTTATCGACATCATGACGTAGGTGACCAAAGGCTTTCATAAAATGAGCCAGTGAGGCGTTGCGATCTTTGTGTTGCATTTCAGACGCTGCGACTTGGTGGTCAAAGCAGATACTGTTGTCATCGGCGATATAGCGCACGAAACTTAGGATTTCTCCCAGCGTTTCTTTGGGCTCGTGCCCCATCATTATCGCGTCAACCACCGCAATAGCCCCGGCATTAATGAATGGGTTTCTCGGTTTGCCTCCTTCGTGCTCAAGCTGCACGATGGAGTTGAAGGGGTCGCCGGAAGGCTCACGCCCCACTTTTGACCAGAGTGCATCGCCCATTTTCCCAAGTGCGATGGTTAGCGTAAATACCTTGGAAATACTCTGAATGGAGAAGGGGGTAGTGGCGCAGCCCGCCGAAAAACGTTCGCCCTCAACGGTGGCTAGGCTGATTGCGAACTGGCTAGGGTCTACGTGGGCAAGCTGAGGAATGTAGTCGGCCACTTTGCCGCGCTCGGTTTCTTCGGCCAGCTCGGCGACAATATTGTTAAGTAATTCTTGCATTTAGGACGGATTCGTTTGGCAGCATGAAGCGTTACACTAGCGGAAATTAGCCAGCTTGTCTGCTGGTAGGTGATACCGAAATACCATGGGCTATGCGCCCTGTTATGCGGTCTTGTCCATTGCGCGCATTGCGCTCCACGGCTACAGTTTGGCTCTTTTAGAAGGGGCCGTCGCACATGACCACATTAATGATTCAAGGCACCACTTCGGATGCTGGTAAGAGCACGGTCGTTGCGGGGCTGTGCCGTGTTCTGAAGCGCCGTGGTGTGTTGGTGGCGCCATTTAAACCACAAAATATGGCACTAAATAGCGCAGTGACTAGCGACGGCGGTGAAATTGGCCGCTCAACAGCGCTTCAGGCCCAGGCGGCGGGCGTGCCCCCCCATAGCGATATGAATCCTGTGCTGTTAAAACCAGAAACTGACCGCGGTGCTCAGGTGATTTTACGCGGTAAGGTGTACGGCCATATGGATGCGCTGGACTACCACGCTTTTAAGCGTACTGCTAAAGAGAGTGTGATGGCGGCATGGGAGGCCTTGGAAAGTCGCTTTGACGTGATTATTGCCGAAGGTGCGGGCAGCCCCGCCGAGATTAACCTGCGCAAAGGCGATATTGCCAATATGGGCTTTGCCGAGGCTGCCGACTGCCCAGTGTTGTTGGTGGGCGATATTGATCGTGGCGGCGTGTTTGCCCAGCTAGTGGGCACGTTAGCGCTGTTAAGTGATAGTGAACAGGCGCGCACCAAGGGTTTTATCATCAACCGGTTTCGGGGTGATATTGCACTGCTTGAGCCGGGGCTTGAGTGGCTGGAGGCGCATACCAACAAGCCGGTGCTGGGTACGCTGCCCTATTTACAAGGGCTTTTGCTGGACGCTGAAGACAGTATTGGCTTGGTTCATGCTGTCAAGAACAACCACACCCTAAAGGTGATTGTGCCCGCGCTGCCGCGTATCAGTAACCATACAGATTTTGATCCACTGCGCTTGCACCCACAGGTATCACTGACCTTTGTTGGCCCTGATCAGCCGATTCCCCCTGCAGATGTAATACTACTCCCAGGCAGTAAAAGTACCGCTAGCGACTTAGCTTGGCTAAAGCGCCAAGGGTGGGAAGCGGCCATTGCTCGCCATCTACGCTATGGGGGAAAGGTGTTGGGAATCTGTGGTGGCTTTCAAATGCTAGGCAAGTGGGTAGATGACCCCGAGGGGCTGGAAGGTGCGCCGGGAAAGGTAGAAGGGCTGGGGTTGCTACCGCTAACTACGCGGATGGTGCCTGGCAAGCAGTTGCGTAATGTCAGTGGTGTAATGGTAGGAGCGGATGCGGCGGTGGTTGGTTACGAGATCCACAATGGAGTGAGTGATGGCGCCGCTCTTAACCAGCCGTTGTTCGATTTAGGCTCTCATTTAGATGGTGCCATTAGCGATGATGGCCAAGTAATGGGTACTTATCTTCACGGCTTGTTTGACCACCCTGAAGCCTGCCAAGCATTACTGACCCTTCTAGGACTTCAGGAGGCAAAGTATCTCGATTATCAAGCTCACCGAGAACGTGAACTTGACCGTTTAGCGGATATGCTAGAAGCCCAGCTTGATATGGACGCGGTGCTGTCGCTGCTCATGCCTGCAAGCGGCGCTAAGTAGTCTCTTTGCCCCAGTGCTCCAGAAGAAGATCAATAAACAGCTGGGCAGTAGTGGATAGACTATGTGAATTGCTGCGTACTAAACCGATAGAGCGCTGAATGCGTGGCTCGGGCAAATCGCGAGAACAGAGCGTGTCGTGATCGGGGCCGGGCATGGTCATACGCGGCAAAATAGCTACGCCCAGGCCGGACTCGACCAGACCTAGCGACGTGGATAAGTGCTGGACTTCGTAAAAGCTATTGAGATGAATACCCTCTGCAGACAGAGCGTTATCCAGCAGCGTACGATTTCCACTATCACGGCTAACGGTTATTAGCCTAACTTCTTCTAAGTCGCTCCACTCAATCTTTCTTTTACTAGCGAGCGGATGGTCGGAGCGTAGTGCCAGTACAAAGGGGTCCCGGAGTAACGGTGTAAAACGTACTTCGGAGCTTTGCGCACTAATCATATTAATACCAAAGTCTGCTTCGCCGTTGATCACTTTTTCCAAACCTTCGTTCGCACTGACATCCAAAATACGGATGCGAATCCCAGGCCATGCTTCGCTGAACACACGAATGACACTAGGTAAAAAGTAGAATGCCGCTGTGGGTAAGCAGGCTATCGTCACCGTACCCTTTTGGTGAGTGACCAGTTCACGAATCCCCAATATAGAGGACTCGTACTCTTCTATCATACGTCTGGCTCGGGGCAAGAAATCAGCTCCGATAGGACTCAGACGAGTGCGCCGTGTGGTTCTCTCAAGCAGTTCAACTTCAAGGAGTTCTTCTAGTTTCTGGATACGCCGTGTCAGGGCTGGTTGCGACAAATGTAAGCGCTGAGCCGCCTCATGAAAGGTGCCCAATTCAGCGACTAAAATGAATGCTTGAAGGTCAAGAAATTCGAGTCTGTGCAGCATAGGATTGTTGCGTCAAAAAAGTGGTTTAATAATCAAAACACATTAATGCAAGAAACGTATTTATAGCAATCTATATTTGCATTTGAGACATTAAAGATTGCCTGACATGCTCCGTTCATACAGTCATCGCGAACATTGGCGGATCGATATGAACAGCATTCCTTGTGTGATTATGCGTGGAGGCACCTCTCGAGGCCCCTTTATTCGCATGAAAGACTTGCCTAGTGACCAAGAGCAGCAGGCTGAAATCTTGCTGAATTTGATGGGATCTGGACATGCACTACAGATTGATGGCATTGGCGGAGGCGATCCGCTCACCAGCAAAGTGGCAATTGTAGAGCGCTCATCTCACCCTGACGCAGATGTAGATTACCTTTTTGCGCAAGTGGATGTGGTTAACAAGCGCGTCGACTTCAACCCTAACTGCGGCAACATGCTTTCTGCCGTAGGGCCCTATGCCTTAGAAACAGGGTTAGTGGAACCGCAAGACGGTATCACCGTGGTGAAGGTACACAATTTAAATACCCAACGGCTAATTGAATGCCATGTACCTACACCGGGGAAACAGGTTCAGTATGAAGGCAATGTCAGCATCAGTGGTGTACCGGGCAGTGCTGCGGGCATTCAGCTCAGCTTTTTAGACATTATGGGAAGTAAAACAGGCCACTTGTTGCCCACTGGAAAAGCATCTGAAGAGATACAGGGTATCGAGGTGAGCTGTATTGATGCGGCCACCCCGATTGTGCTACTGCGTGCCGAGTCGGTTGGGTTAACTGGCCATGAGTCGCCTGCTGAATTGGATAATAACGCGCCCTTGTTAACACGTTTAGAAACCTTGCGCCGTGAAGCGGGGCTACGGATGGGGCTGGGTGATGTTAGCCAAAGTGTTCTGCCAAAAGTCGTGCTGATTTCAGCGGCTCAAGCGGCATCGAATACGCTCAATATTCGTTATTTCGTACCTCACCGCTGCCATAAAGCGATTGCGGTGACAGGCGCTATGGCAGTGGTCGCTGCTATTAATGTGCCTGGCTCAGTTGCCAATCAAATGGCAATCGATACTCAGCAGCTCTTCGCTGGACAGCTTCTGTCAGAGATCATCCTGGAACACCCTTCTGGCTCTATTGAGCTGACGGCTGAGTATCGCCAGCAGAATGCATTTGACTTGGCGCGTGTATCGCTGATCCGCACCGCACGCAAAATCATGAGTGGGCAAATTTTCTACGCTATCCCTCCCAAAGATGTGGTTAATCACACCATCGAATCCGTTAATTAAGTCACATCACTAACACAACCAACAGACAATAATGAATAACAGGAGTAACGCCATGATCACTCTGACAAGAAAGCCGCTTAACGCCCTTAAATTACCTGTTGCCCGTACTGCTTATAAGAAAGCACTGATTGTCATTGCCTGTTCAACATTAGGTGCTGTAAGCCTCAATGCACAGTCTAGCGACGTTACCGTACCCGATACGATTCACTGGACGATTCCCTTTGGTGTAGGCGGGGGAACCGATGTGTGGGCACGCTTTTTCACCACCTGGATGAGAGATCATATTCAAGGTAACCCTACGCTGGTTATTGATAATGTACCCGGCGGTGGTTCCATTAATGGCAGTAATTTGTTTGCTATGCGGGCTGCCTCGGATGGCAGTCAATGGATAGGAACTTCTGCTTCCACCCAATACCCTGCAATGTTGCAAGATCGACGCGTGCGTTACAGCTACGATGATTGGACCCCCATTTTAGCGACCCCAACAGGAGGTGTGGTGTATGCCCAGCCGAGCCTGGGTGATAACGCCGAGGAAGTGCTGAGCGCCCTGACAGAGCAGCGCGTGAAATTTGCGGTGCAAAGCCACACGGGGTTAGAGCTGCCAGTATTGATTGCGCTTGATTTGCTGGGTGCCGATGTACAGGCCGTTTCTGGGATGCGCAGCCGTGGAGAGGGTAGGTTAGCCTTTGAGCGTGGCGAGGCCGATATTGACTTCCAAACGACCTCTGCTTATTTCAGCAGTGTAGCGCCACTGGTTGAGAGCGGACGTGCGGTGCCGCTCTTTTCTCTGGGAGTGCTCAGCGAGAGCGGTGACATCATTCGAGATCCCGCTTTTCCTGATTTACCGACGTTCAACGAGGTGTACGAAACCTTGCATGGCGAAGCGCCCAGCGGCCCCGCCGCCGAGGCATATCGTAAGTTCTTTGCCTCAGGGTTTACGCTTCAAAAGTTGATCCTACTGCCGAGCGACACCCCAGAAGCACTAATTCAGGAGTATCGCGAAGCGGCGCGTCGTTTTGTGGATACAGAAGCATTTAAAGACGCGGCAATGGCCCAACTTGGGCCCTATACGCCGGTGGTTGGTGAGGTCGTCGAGCAGCATCTTCAGGAGGCCATGTCGCTTGATGATACCACGCGGCAGTGGCTGGTCGAGTGGCTGCTAGAGCAGCACGGTGCCCGTATTTAACACGCCAGTTAACTCTAAAAAAGCACTGCTAAAGCGGTGCTTTTGGGCTCCCTTACACTAAACAACATAAGAGCCATTACAATGTTAGATGTCTTATTCTCCAGTTTGGGGCAGTTATTTACTGTTCCCCATATGCTGTACATGGTTATTGGTGTCCTCATTGGGCTGGTTGTGGGCATTATCCCGGGGCTTGGCGGCATTGCCGGTATGTCGCTTTTGTTACCGTTCCTCTATGGCATGGAGCCTTCTGTTGCCTTGGGCATGTTGATGGGGTTAGTGGCGGTAATCCCCACCGGAGATACCTTTGCCTCCGTACTGCTAGGCATTCCTGGCTCCAGTGCTTCCCAAGCCACCGTGGTAGACGGTTTTGCGTTGGCTAAGAAAGGGCAGGCTGCACGTGCGCTATCCAGTGCGTTTCTATCGTCAATGATTGGAGGGCTGATCGGTGCGTTAGTGCTTACGGCTTTCATACTCATTGCACGGCCAGTCGTATTGTCATTTTCATCGTCAGAGCTGTTTATGCTGACGTTGTTGGGGCTCTCCATGGTGGCGGTTCTATCTGGTAAGGATGTATTTAAGGGAGTGGCCGCCTGCGGTGTTGGGCTACTCGTTGGCACCATAGGAATGGCTCCCGCCACCGGAGAATTTAGGCTTCCCTTTGAAATTGACTATCTGTATGACGGTTTACCTTTGGTCGTCGTCGGTTTGGGTATTTTCGCACTGCCTGAAATCATTGATTTATTAGTTAGGCGTGGAGCGATTGCTGAGCAGCCGTGCAAATTAGGTAAAGGCTGGAAAGAAGGTATTAAAGACGTTGCCCAACGGCCTGGGTTAGTGGCCCGCTGTGCAGGTATTGGCAGTTTAATGGGGACTATTCCTGGCTTGGCAGGCTCAGTCGTTGATTGGTTAACATATGGTCACGCCGTACAGAGCGCCAAAGATAAGTCGCAGTTTGGTAAAGGGGACATTCGTGGCGTGATTGCACCGGAGTCTGCTAACAATGCATGTGCCTGTGGGGCGATGGTGCCAACGTTGCTGTTTGGTATTCCCGGTTCTGGTACGGCGGCGGTATTTCTAGGTGGCCTGCTGCTGCTTGGTCTGCAGCCAGGTGTTAGCATGTTGGAGACAAACCTTGACCTGACATACACCATTATTTGGTCATTAGCGCTCGCTAATATTTTAGGTGCTGCTCTCTGTTTGGGATTAGCTCGGCCTGTGGCCAGCTTAACGAGGGTGCCATTTGTTATCTTAGCGCCGTTGATTACCATTTTGATACTGTTCGCGGCCTATCAGGCGACACGTTCGCTGGGCGATTTATTTGCTCTTGGTATTATTGGAGCAGTTGGGGTGCTTTTTAAACAGGCAAACTGGTCGCGTCCCGCCTTTTTGATTGGCTTTGTGCTAGCACCCGGCGCAGAAGCGTACTTCTATCAGGCAGCCCAGTTTCAAGGGGCGGAAGCCTTTATGCGGCCAGGGGTATTGATCATTGGCGCACTGATTGCGGCATCACTAATTGTTCCTCCTTTACGCAGCTATCTGCAAAAGCGTCGCCCAACCGAGAAGTCTGCTACACATGAGCTTCAGGAAGAGGTGGCTCCGCTGTCGCTGGGTGTGATCGATGTGGTATTACTAGGTAGCCTGTTAGCAGGTGCCGGGTATATGTGGCTGGTCTTTGCTGATCTTTCCATGTTAGGAGGCATCATGCCCAGGCTGGCGATTTTCATTATCGTGGCAGCGTGTCTGCTGGAAATTATCAGAACGGTTATCAAACCGATGAAGTGGCAAGTTCAGACATTACGCCAGCAGTTCTTGTGGGTGGCTGGTTTCTTCGCCTTGATTGGTAGCGTGATGGTGTTTGGCTTCCTGTTTACCGCCGCAGTATTTTGCCTTGGGTTCTTACTTGTGGTGGCGCGGGTGAAACCCGTGGTTGCTGTGGGGGTGACAGCGGGTATAACTCTTTTCTTAGTCGGTATAGCAAATCTTTTGGCGTTGACTTACCCAGCCGGCATGCTGGTATCTTTATAAAATCAATCAGCTTTAAGTAAGCACAAAAAGTTATTGAGTTGGCTTTTTGTGCTTAATGGAAATTAGAGGTTGGCCCGCTTCGCCATCAGAGTGACCTCCACTGAGCTGCCACCGCAAATGTTGGGTGACTCTGTGCAGGTACGTGCCGGGTAGCGACCTGGTTCAAAAAACTCTGCATACATGCTGTCTAATGCATTGATCTGTCTTAAGTCAGCAAGGTGAATATCGACTCTAACAATATCCGCTAGGCTGCCACCTTCCTGTTCTAGCATACGTTCAAGCTCGCGCATGATGAGACGGGTTTCTTGTTTGACATCACCACGGGCGGCTTTTCCATTAGAAAGGTCAGTAACGGTTAAGCCGGAAATAAATACATAATGATCGTCGATCACCATATGGCTAGCTGGGAATGCTGGTTTGGGCAGCGTAGGATCGTTGATAAACGTTGGCATTAGTGCTCCTTGGCGACAGCATAAGCGCGCTGCGCTAACTGTGACAATATTAGTATCGTTTAGTTTCACTTAATCCAAGAGGCTGGTGCTGGCTATTACTTTGTTCTACTCTGGCGGGCTTTTCATACCCGCCAGCTTTATTTGGCGCTATAAGCGAACGCAACGAGAGAGCGTAATGAAAGTAGTTCATATCAGTCAGAGCGCCCCGCGCGATGCGTGTTTGGCCAAACTGTGTGCCGAGGTGTATGGGCAGAAATCAGGGTTAACGCCGCTAGTGGTATTCACGGGCACTAAAAATGTACTGTTTGCCCAGGAAGGTGCGCGCCTGCTGGCGGGCGTAGATGGAGCAGGCAAACCCCAGGCGCTAGCACTGTTAGTGTTGGATGAAGCAGGGCAGGGTATGACGGTTACTCATGCCTGTGAATTTATTGAAGGTGCTAAAGCACGTTTGATTAAAAAATTAAGCCTGAAGGTACCTCTACGCGTTGAGGTTAATGACGCTAAAGAAGAAGCGTTTTACCGACAGTGCGGTATTAAGCGTTGGTTGAATGGTGAGGGCACTACACGTATTGGTTTGGGGGCACGCCACCCCGCTAAAAGTAACGATGAGCTTGCACCAACCTTAAGCCTGGATGAAGCATTAATTCTTCGCCGCTTTAAGCATGACCCAACTGCATTTGCCAATGCTAAAGAGGAGTTTCTATCAGGTTTAAATAGTTTTCCAGCAACACTTTGAGGCAGGAGAAAACCAGTCAATTTTAGCTAGCAGAAACCTTCTTCTGAACCCTTTCTCTGAACCTTTCCTCTTAGACCAAGCTGCTTGAATACCGGTTGGCACCATAGTCAGCCGGTTTTTAAAACAGTGTGTTCCATTTTATGCAACTGAATTGCACGCTGTTGTCATGATGTTGCCTGCAGGGCTAGGTAAAATAGGGCTATATAAAATGGCACTACTATTTATCTTTTGTGGCGAGGGAAAAGCGTATGGCGCTAGCAGTGATGGATACCAATAAACGTTATGGGTTGGTCAGTCGGGTGCTCCACTGGGGGATGGCATTGCTGTTTGTGTGGCAGTTTAGTGGTGCAGCCGCTCGGGTGTTTTTGGAAGATACTGCGCTGGAATCTTTCCTGTGGGGCACCCACCGCACCGTAGGGGTTACACTGATGGCGCTGATCTTGTTGCGCCTGGTATGGGCGTTAATCAATACATCTCGCCGGCCGCCGTCTGTGAGCATTATGGCTAAACTAGGTCATTTGGGTCTGTATGGGTTGATGATGGCGGTACCGACCATCGCACTTATCCGTCAATATGGCTCTGGCCGCGCCCTGGATGTATGGGGTATCAACCTGATGCCTGGCTTTGAAGGTGAGCGCATTGACTGGATGGTGAACTTGGGTGGCCTGTTGCATGGTGAGCTAGGCTGGACACTGCTGGCGCTGATTGTTGGTCATATCGTGATGGCGATATTACATCGCAAACTGACAAATCACGATGTGCTGAGGCGGATGGCGTAAAGCAGGTTTATCGTTCTTTGTTATCTTTTTAAAAAAAGCGGAGCGTTCGATTGAACGCTCCGCTTTTTTTAGGGCCATACTGCCAGCGCTACTTGGCTAGCTCACGCATAGCGGTTTCCAGGCCTTCCATGGTCATGGGGTACATGCGGTCTTCAATGATCTCACGGATCAACTGGGTCGAGTGAGTGTACTCCCAAGCCCGGGGCGGCATAGGGTTAAGCCACACTAAGCGTGGAAAGGTTTCGCATAAACGCTTAAGCCATACGCCGCCCGCTTCGTCGTTGAAGTGCTCCACGCTGCCACCGGGGTGGGTGACTTCGTAAGGCGACATCGCCGCATCGCCGACAATTACCACCTGATAATCAGAGCCGTAGGTGTGCAGCACGTCCATGGTTGGGATACGTTCATTGCCACGGCGCAGGTTATTTCTCCAGACGCCTTCGTAAAGGCAGTTATGGAAGTAGTAGTGCTCCAGGTGCTTGAATTCAGAGCGTGCCGCTGAGAATAACTCTTCGCATACGCGGATATGGTCATCCATTGAACCGCCAACGTCCAAAAACAGCAGCACTTTCACCGCATTGTGTCGTTCGGGGCGCATTTGAATATTGAGCAGCCCAGCATCCTTTGCCGTTTCGCGGATGGTACTGTCCACATCAAACTCATCCAATGCCCCTTGCCGGGCGAACTTGCGCAGCCGCCGCAAGGCCATTTTGATATTCCGGGTGCCAAGCTCAAGTGAGTCATCGTAATCGCGAAAACGCCGCTCGTCCCAGACTTTCACTGCACGACGGTGGCGCGAACCATCCTGACCGATACGAATACCTTCTGGGTTGTAGCCATACGCTCCAAAAGGGCTGGTGCCTCCGGTACCAATCCACTTGTTACCCCCTGCGTGGCGCTCCTTTTGCTCTTCCAGGCGCTTTTTAAACGTCTTGATTAGCTCTTCTAGACCGCCGAGCGACTCAATCTTGGCCTTCTCTTCGTCGTTGAGCTGTTTTTCAAATTCACGGCGTAGCCACTCCTCAGGAATTAACGCCTCGATAGCCGCATCCAGCTCTTCGATGCCTTTAAACCAGGCGGCAAAGGCACGGTCGAAGCGATCAAAGTAGCGCTCATCCTTGACCATGACGGTGCGTGCGACTTGGTAGAAGGCCTCCATGTCAGCAAACACCACGCCGCGCTCAACCACGGCGTGAAGATCTAACAGTTCGCGCAGTGAAACGGGCACGCCGGCACGTTTGAGGGCATCAAATAGGCCAATAAACATGGCTTAACGTCCCGTACTCTTTTGGCGGCGGAGCATAAAAGCTAAACGCTCCAGTAGGTGTGTGTCCTGCTCATTTTTAATCAACGCACCGGCCATGGGGGGTAACGCTTTGGCTGGATCTCGGTTATAGAGCGCTTCCTGGGCCAGGTTATCGGCCATTAGCAGCTTGAGCCAATCCACCAGTTCCGAGGTAGAAGGTTTTTTCTTCAAGCCAGGGGCATTGCGCAACTCGAAAAATACTTCCAGCGCCTCGCTGACCAGCTTGGGTGCGATATCCGGGAAGTGGACATCGACAATCGCCTGCATGGTCTCTCGGTCGGGGAATTCGATATAGTGGAAAAAGCAGCGGCGCAGGAAGGCGTCGGGTAGTTCTTTTTCGTTATTCGAGGTGATCACGATAATGGGGCGCTGTTCGGCGCGAATGGTTTCGCCGGTTTCGTAAACATGAAACTCCATACGATCCAGCTCTTGAAGCAGGTCGTTGGGAAACTCGATATCCGCTTTGTCGATTTCATCGATCAGCAGTACTACACGCTCACCCGCAGTAAAGGCTTCCCACAGCTTGCCAGGCTTGATGTAGTTGCCTACATTTTCCACCCCTTCCACACCCAGTTGGGAATCGCGCAGGCGACTAACCGCATCATACTCGTAAAGCCCTTGGGCGGCTTTGGTGCTGGACTTGATATGCCAAGTGATCAGCTTGGTGCCAAGAGATTCAGCGAGCTCCTCGGCCAGCAGTGTTTTACCGGTACCTGGTTCACCCTTTATCAGTAGTGGCCGCTGCAGTACTACGGCAGCATTGACCGCTTGTTTGAGTGCATCAGTTGCAATATAGGAGGAGGTGGAGTCAAACGCCATGAGAGTGCCTCGGCTTGTCGAAAGCGTGTTTATAAACGGATTCAAACAAGTGTACGTGAGGGGCGCCCTCAAGGCCAAGGGAAGGCAGCTGCGTCCGTCTTATCAATTCTGCCAATTCGGCGGCACAATGCCCTGGCGCTGCATTTGACGGTATACCGTAGGCCGTGAAACACCTAGTTCGCGGGCAACAGCACTGATATTCCAGTGGTGCTGCTTTAAAAGATTAACAAGTGAGTCGCCTTGGGCTGCAGTGTGGTTTTCGAGTGCAGGAGTCGCTTTGTGTGTGATCCGCTGGCTAAGGCACTGTTCGGGGAGATCGTTAACGGTAATTTCGTCACTTTCCGAGGTAGCCAGAGCAAAGGCGAGGGCGTTTTTTAGTTGACGAATATTACCGGGCCAGGCGTAGGCGAGCAGTGCGCTAATCGCATCTGCTCGTAGGCGCGGGGGTATGCTGGCAGCACGTTCTGTAGCGGCGTCTTCGAAGACACGGCGAATAACATACAGTTTATCGGCGCGTTCACGTAGCGCAGGCAAACGTAGCTGCGCACCGTTAAGCCGGTAATAGAGATCTTCGCGGAACTCCCCTTGTTGGATCATCTCTTCGATATTTCGGTGGGTTGCTGTGATAACTCGAATATCGACCTTTACAGGCGTATTGGCACCCAGCGGCATGACTTCCCGTTCGGCCAAAACGCGTAGCAAGCGTGTTTGTAGCGCTAATGGCATATCGCCAATTTCATCCAGAAACAGCGTGCCGCCATGGGCCTGGGGGATAAGCCCGCGCATCCCTTTGGCACGGCCACCGGTAAATGCCCCTGGTTCATAGCCAAATAGTTCGCTCTCAATTAACGCTTCGGGTATAGCGGCGCAATTAACGGCGATAAACGGCCCCTTGGCGCGATTGCCGCTTTCGTGCAGCGCACGGGCTACGACCTCTTTGCCAGTGCCGGTTTCACCGCTAATCAGCACATTTACACTGGCCTCGTTACGCAGCCGTTCGGCCAGTTTTTGTACCTTGCGCATTGTTGGGTCGTCGGCACCTAGTCGGGCTAGTGGCTCTGGTAGCGAGGACACAGTCACTTTATCAAGCTGGGTAGAGCGCGGGAGGCGGGGTTCCAGCAGGCTGATAAAGTAGATGACATTACTCGCGCGTGCGCGAAAAGCACGCAGTTGGTCGCTGGTCCCGCTATTTATGCTGAGCACATCAGTGATATCGCACTCGAACAGTTCACCAAGCATCGGTGCATGGTTGGCCGACCAAGGTGGCCAGCGGTGCTGGTGTTGCGCAATTAACTCGCGCCCCACCGCGTTGGCGGCAATTACTTGCCCATTCTCTTCAATAGCAATTAAGCCGCGCCCGTTTACATGTACAAACTCTCTCGAAGTATCCAGTCGCACCATCAGACAGCCACGGTAACGCTGAAGAAAGTAGGCATCCTCAATCATGCGTGCATAGAGTGTTACCAGTGAAAGGCTGAAGTTTTGGCTTTCATGGTGGGTGGGGGAGTTCAAGGCAGAGATGTCCAGCACGGCCATGACATTACCCTGAGGGTCTGTAATGGGGGCTGCGGTGCAGGTAAGAGAAATATGCGAGGCGTCAAAATGCTCCTGCCGATGGCAAATGATGGCTTGGCGGTCGTGCAGGCAGGTGCCCACGGCACAGGTGCCCGCAAAGCGCTCATCCCAGTCAGCCCCTAAATATAGACCTGCTTTGCGCAGTTGCTGATCTTGATGGGGGTCACCGCGAAACTCAACGGTAATACCGCGATGGTCGGTGAGTAGCAGCACATAGCCTAACTGGGCGATTTGTTGATAGAGCTGGTCGACTCCAGCACGGGCGACATGCAGTAGTTCATCGACGGATTCTCGGTGCTCAATCAATGTCTGCTGGGGCACCACCCGCGCTGGGCGAGGCTGAGTGGGGTCTAGACGGTACTCATTTAGGCAGCGCAGCCAGGAACGCCGAATCGTCGCTTGAGCCGGTAGTTGTGGAATGTCCTGACCTTCGCCGAGCTTAAAAATATGCTCAATATGCTGGCGCTGTACAGATTGCAGCCGCGTAGGCAAGGGCGTTTGAGTGGGCATGGCGTTGTTCACTCTGGGCTTATTATTGTTCTTCCAGCCTATGCGCTTTGGCGTAGGTGTCAACGCAGTGTTATTACGCCGTTAGTCGTGCGTTACACCTGTAACGCTAAGCTGTAAACGGTGTAACAGGTGTACGGCGCTTTTGCTGTCTCATCCATTTATCGGGTAGGAAATTATTTACATATTTTTCAATTGGTTATTTGTTTTTGAGCGCTTTTGGCACGGCGGGTGCTACGTACTGTGTGCATCACAGTTAATTAAAACAGTGAATTAAACAATAACAAATGCTTATGGAGTACCCACTATGTCAAAGATACCGGCACAAGCCCAACAAACCGCCACAGCTACTGTTCAAGGCTGGCTGAGTGATTTTGATAAGGCACTGCAAGCCCAAGATATTAAGCGTGTCTTATCGCTATTTAATGACGAGTGCTACTGGCGTGATTTTCTTACCTTTACCTGGAATTTAAAAACCTGTGAAGGCAAAGATGAAATTCAGGCCATGCTCAATGCCACGCTTAATAACGCAGGGCCATCGAACTGGCAGTTGGAAGGTGAGGCCACCCAGAGCGGCGAAATCTACGATGCATGGTTTACTTTTCAAACAGCGGTAGCCAGCGGTAAGGGCTATCTACGCCTAAAAGAGGGTAAGTGTTGGACGCTGTTGACTACCATGCAAGCGCTGAATGACTACCCGGAACAGTGCAATCACCACCGCCCTAAAGGGGCTGAGCACGGTGCCAACAAGCAGCGTGAAACGTGGTTGGAGTCTCGGGAGCGAGAAGAGGCAGAGCTAGGCTACACCCAGCAACCTTACTGCGTGATTATTGGCGGTGGTCAAGGTGGTATCGGCTTAGGCGCACGGCTAAGGCAATTGGGTGTACCGACGATACTCATTGAACGCAACGAGCGTGCAGGGGACTCCTGGCGTAAGCGCTACAAGTCTCTCTGCTTGCATGATCCGGTATGGTACGACCACCTCCCCTATATTCCCTTTCCTGAAAACTGGCCGGTATTTGCCCCGAAGGACAAAGTGGGCGATTGGCTAGAAATGTACACAAAAGTGATGGAGCTCAATTATTGGAGTTCCACCGAGTGCCACAATGCTAGTTATGACGAGGCCGCAGGGGAATGGGTGGTTAAGGTGAAGCGCAACGGAGAAGAGATCACGTTGCGGCCCAAACAACTAGTAATGGCAACTGGGATGTCGGGCATGCCTAATGTGCCGAAATTCCCAGGGGCGGAAAGCTTTGAAGGTGAACAGCAGCACTCTAGCCAGCACCCAGGTCCAGATGCCTATAAAGGTAAGAAGTGCGTCATCGTGGGCTCCAATAACTCGGCTCATGATATTGCCGCCGCGCTATGGGAGCACGACGCTGATGTCACCATGCTGCAGCGTTCATCTACTCATATTGTGAAGTCAGATTCGCTAATGGAAGAGGTGCTTGGGCCGCTTTATTCGGAAGAGGCAGTGGCGAATGGTTTAACTCATGACAAGGCCGACCTGATTTTTGCCTCGATTCCCTACAAGGTGCTGCCGGATTTCCAGCGCCCAGCTTTTGAGGCAATCAAACAGCGCGACGCTGAGTTTTATCAGAAGCTCGAAGACGCGGGTTTTATGCTCGACTTTGGTGACGATGAGTCTGGGCTGTTTTTAAAGTATCTACGTCGTGGTTCAGGTTATTACATCGATGTGGGTGCCTGCGATCTAGTGGCCAGTGGCGATATCAAGCTGCGTAGCGGCGTGGGGATCGAGCGAATTAATCCGTACTCCATCACGCTTACCGATGGCAGTGAGCTCGAAGCTGACTTGATCGTTTATGCCACCGGCTATGGCTCGATGAATGGTTGGGCGGCGCGGCTTATCTCTCAAGATGTGGCCGATAAAGTTGGTAAATGCTGGGGGCTTGGCTCCGATACCACTAAAGACCCCGGCCCCTGGGAAGGCGAGCTGCGCAATATGTGGAAACCCACTCAGCAAGAGGCATTGTGGTTCCACGGTGGCAACCTGCACCAATCGCGGCACTACTCACGCTATTTGGCGCTGCAGTTAAAAGCACGCATGGAGGGGCTGGATACGCCTGTCTATGGACTGCAGCCAGTTCACCATATTTCATAACAGGAAGGGAAACCCATGAGCCAGTCCATCAGTCAGCAAACAATGCAGGCAGCAGTTTGGTACGCGGCAAAAGATCTGCGCGTTGAACACGTACCGGTACCCACCATCAACGACCCCCATCAGGTAAAGGTTAAAGTCGCGGCTTGCGGTATCTGTGGTAGTGATCTGCACGAGTACGCCGCTGGGCCGATTTTTATTCCAGTGGGTAAACCACACCCGATTAGCGGTGAAATGGCACCGATTATTATGGGCCACGAATTCGCCGGTGAAGTGGTCGAGATTGGCGATAAGGTAACGCGTGTAAAGGTCGGCGACCGCGTTGCGATTGAGCCAATTCTCTCGCCCAACAAAGATGGTGCCTACCAAATGGAGCGCTATAACCTAACGCCGTTGCTGGGCTTCCATGGCCTTTCCGGCGGTGGTGGTGGTTTCTCGGAGTTCACCGTAATGGGTGAGCATATGGTGCATAAATTGCCGGATGACCTGAGTTTTGAGCAGGGCGCATTGGTAGAGCCTGCCGCTGTGGCGCTGCACGCGGTGCGCCAAAGTAGCTTAAAAGCAGGGGATAGCGCGGCAGTATTTGGTGCTGGCCCCATTGGGCTAATGACGATCGAAGCACTGAAAGCGGCGGGAGCTGCCCAAATTTATGCCGTTGAGGTGGCGTCTTCACGTAAAGCGAAAGCCGCCGCGCTTGGCGCAATCGTTGTTGATCCGCAGCAAGAAGATGCAGTGGCGAAGCTGCAAGCGCTAAGCAATGGTGGTGTTGATGTGGCCTTTGAGGTGACAGGGATTCCAGCAGTGCTGAATCAGTCTCTACACAGTACCCATGAAGGAGGGGAGGTCGTCGTTGTTAGTATTTGGGAAGGAGAAGCGAGCTTCCAACCTAACGATCTTGTCATTAAAGAGCGCACCATGAAGGGTATTATTGCTTATCGCCATGTATATCCGGCAGTCATGGCATTGATGCAGCGAGGGTACTTCCGTGCTGAAGATATGGTGACTCAGCGCATTCCATTAGCAGATATCGTAGAGGAGGGGTTTGAAGCGCTGCTAAGTGACAAGGCACAAGTGAAAATTATCGTCACGCCTTAGTTGCTGTTGTTTTAACAACACGTGCTTTAACAACACGGCATTGATGCATTGTGAAGCAGAGCTCCCCCAAAATGCACCAGCGCTGCGCATTTTGTTTGCTGCAATGCATTGTAGGTAAGTGGAAAATCGAATTTTTTTAATTAATTAATTGTTTTTTATGGTTTTTTAAAAAGGTGGCACACAGCTCGCATTATATTAAGCAAGAAGCAATTGAATAGAGTGGATAGTTGGAATTGGCCTCTCTCCCTTCATTGCTACATCGCCCCAGTTTTGGCTGGTAAGCGATACATCGAGTGAGCTGGCGTGCTCCACCTGGGTCCCCTTCGGGGGACTTTTTTTATGCCTGGAATTTGGAATGGATACTGTGGAAACGGAGTTGTGGAAGCCGCGTTGTGGAAACGACATTTTGAAAGCTATGTTTTAAAAGCTATATTTTAAAAGTTATGTTCTGAAAGCTATGTGATGCTAACAATAAATCAAAAACTTATATTAAAACTTCACAATAAATTTGGAAACACTGTTCGATTGGTATATCTTGTATAGAGAATTCATGAAAACCAGCCGGTCTGTCGGCATCCATCCCTGAGCAAGCTGTAAGAGGATAACCCTAATGACCAAAATTAAATTAATCTCAGCTGCTGTTATTTCAGCCGCCGCGATCATGGTAAGCCAAGCAGCACTTGCTTATGAAGCAGGTGACACCTTTGTACGTATCGGTGTAGCACAAACGAATACTGGTTCTGGCAACGGTAACGTTGATGGCTCATCACTGAATGTTCAAAGTGCCCGTGGTGTTACTTTCGGTGCTGGCTACCTGTTCACTGACAACGTAGGCATTGAGCTAAACAGTTCAGAGAAGTTTGAGCATGACCTGAACACACGCCCAGGTGGCGGCATTGGTAGCGTAGACCGTATGCCGATTAACCTGCTGGTTAACTACTACCCCATGGGTGGCATGGACTCGCGAGTACAGCCATACGTAGGTGCGGGCTTAAACTACACGCGTTTCTCGGGTGAGCCAGAAGGCCTGAGCGTTGATAAAAGCTATGGCATCATTGGTCAAGCAGGTGTAGACCTTGCTGTGACGCAGAACATTATGCTGAACGGCTACGTAAGCTACGCTGACGTGAGTGCTGATATTGATTCAGGCGGTGCTACGATTGGTAAAATAGATATTGACCCAGTCACTATCGGTGGCGGTGTTACATATCGCTTCTAATCGGTAAACCAAACGCTGCTTAAGCATGTTTGAAGCAAGCACGTTTGAAGCAAGTATATGTGAACTGCACATGTGAAACGGTACGCCCAGCCTTAGGCTGGGCGTACTTTTTTATAGCAATGGATGGTTACTGCGTTAAGTTATCAAAGCCGTTCTCGGTAATTAGCACGTTATCTTCAATGCGAATGCCGCCACAAGGGGTTAACGTATCTACCAGTGCCCAGTTAATGGGGAGTGACGTTTTACGCAACGGGGCCAGTAGCATCGGAATGAAATAGAGGCCTGGCTCAATCGTGACTACCATGCCCGCACGCAGAGTACGGGTCAGGCGTAGCGCTGGGTGCAAAGCGGGAGCTGGGGCAGAAGAGCCATCTGGATGACGAAGCCCCGCTACGTCATGCACCTGAAGTCCCAAGGAGTGTCCTAGTCCGTGGGGGCAAAAAGCTCGGGTTACACCTTCGCTAATGGCTTCATCCAAGCTGCCTTTGAAGAGGTCGTGAGCAACTAAAATCTCGCCTAGCTGCTGATGCATCTGCTCATGGAGCGCAACAAATTCAACTCCTGGTGCCGTGCTCTTTACTAGCGCATCTTTTAAACCATGCATGGCGATGATTAAATCATTAAAACCATGTGGGGCGTCGGGCCCTGCATGAGTGCGGGTTATATCTGCGCAATAGCCGCGAAAGCGCCGACCAGCGTCTACCAACAGGCTATGCCGTTGCTTAGGGGGCTGTAGGCTGTAATGTTGATAGTGCAGCACTCCTGCATGGCTGTTTAACCCAATAATATTTTGGTAGGGCACATCCGATTCGCGCTGCCGACTGGCGCCTAAATAGGCTAATTGGATATCTAGTTCTGCAGAAGCGCCGATAAATGCGGCTTGAGCTGCCTGGTGTCCTGCAATGGCCAGGCGGTTTGCTTCTCGCAGGCAGGCAATCTCGTAAGCGGTTTTAAACATGCGCAGTTCATCAAGGGCGCTGATCAATGCTGCAGGTTGGTGTTCTGCCTTGATGGCTTGCTGTGTACTTGTTTCAAGTTGCTGGATATCGCCAATCACCGCCGCACGGCCAGTAATAGGTGGGGTGATTTTGTCGCTAGACAAATGCACATCAAACTCTGCAACCCAGGGTTCTTCTGGGAGGTTCGTGGGTAGATGCCAGAAATCTGCAGGTGCATAGAGGTAAAGCTGCGGTCGTTCGCCGGGTTTTATAACCAGCCAGCTATGCTGTACGTTAGCAAGCCCCACCCAGTGCATAAAGTGGCCGTAGGTTTGAAATGTAGCGGCTTGGTCATCAGCAAAATGGTAGCTGGCATGGCCGCTGTAGATAGCCAAGCTGTCTAATCCCTGGGCTATCAAAATATCGCTATAAGCGCGTTGTAGGTGCGCCAAGTGATCTCGCTGTAAATTAAACAGGGTATTCGACATACTTAGGTGTCCTTTCAAATGCGTAGTTGAGCGAGTTCGCTCCATAGCACATCCAGTTCGGCATGCTGTTGGCTTTGGTGGCGATATAGGCGCAGTTCCATGGGCACATCCCAGCGACTGTCGCCTGCCCTAACCAGCGTACCTGCTGCAAGTTCAGCAGCCACAGTGCGCTCTGGCAGCCAGCTCATACCATAGCCAAGTAGCACCAGTTCTTTAATACCGGCCGCATAGAGGTTTTCATTCTGCGCGGTTAGGTAAGTGCTTTGCGGCATGCGGGCAAGGTGAGCTTTAACCGCCGAGCCCAGCAAGCCCCGCTTTGGATAGGCAAGCCAGGGGGCTGGCTGTTGTCGGGTGCCGGGCAGAAGGGCGCAGGGAACCCCATGGCTATCAAGACCAGTCACAGGAATTAAGCGCTCGTGACCAATCACGCGGTAGGTACAAGCGCTAGTGTCCATATCTAAATCACAGCGTCCTATGGGCCAGTAACAAATAGCCAGATCACACTCCGCTCTAGCAAGTGCTTGGAAATAGTCACTGGCTACCCAACTGGTAGCGCGCAGGTAGGGCTGTATACGCTCTTGCCATCCAGTGGTGGCCAGCCATTCGGGCAAAAAATGCGGCAGTAGGCTTTGGGGAGCGGCCACCATGATACGCCGCTGCTGCCCCGCGCTAATTTCTCTTACACGGTCACGGGTCAAGCGCACACGGTCAGTGACCTGTTCGCAAAGCGTGAGAAACTCTTCCCCCGCAGGCGTGAGTGAGAGCGGTAGCGTTTGCCGGTTAATCAGCGTGACACCCATCTCTTCTTCCAGCAGCTTAATACGCCGGGAGAAGGTTGGCTGGGTGACATGCTGATCATCTGCTGCGCGTGAGAAGTGCCGTGTTCTGGCCAGGGCGATAAAGTCTTCTAGCCAGCGAATTTCCATGCTCTACCTCTCAGCGCCTTAGTTCGCTGTTGCATATAGGGTACCCATTTCATAGGCGTGCTTCCTCAACAGCGTGGCACGCCACTCGGGTTCCGTCATCCTGTGTTTGCAGCACAGGAATTTCCTGTTTGCAGCGGGCATTGGCATGTGGGCAGCGGCCATGAAATACGCAGCCGCTAGGCAAGTTAACCGGAGTAGGTACTTCTCCTGTCAGACGTATGTGCTGCGGCCTATCATCTTTTAGCCGTGGAATGGCCGAGAGAAGTGCCTGGGTGTAAGGGTGACGCGGTTTTTCAAACAGCGTGGCCGTGGTAGCAATTTCACACACCGTGCCTAGATACATCACCGCCACTCGGGTGCCAAAGTGCTCGACTACCGCCAGATCATGGGTGATAAACATATAGGTCAGGTTTCGCTCTTGCTGGGCCTCCATCAGTAGGTTGAGAACCTGGGCTTGAATGGAAACATCTAGCGCTGAAATGGGTTCATCCGCCACGATAAACTCAGGATCAACTGCTAGCGCACGGGCAATCGCAATACGCTGGCGCTGGCCGCCGGAAAACTCATGTCCAAAGCGCTTTCCCCAGTCAGGGTCAATGCCGACCGAGCGCATCACTTCTTCTACTTTGTCGAGTATCTGCTGGCGATTCCAGTTTGGGTGGTGCAAACGCAGCGGCTCTTCCAGTGTTTGCTGGATGGTCATCCTTGGATTAAGCGATGCGTAGGGGTTTTGGAAAATCATCTGCATACGTTTGCGGTAAGGTAGCAGCTGACGCGAGCTCAGGTTGTCGATACGCTGACCACCGTAGCTAATCTCACCCTCTGAGGGGGTGATCAGGCCCATTACGGTGCGGGCGACGGTCGATTTCCCACAACCGGATTCACCCACCACGCAGAGTGCTTCACCGCGCTTGATATCTAGATTTACACCGTTAATCGCGTGAACATGCTCTTGGTGGCGAACCAGTCTGCCGCCCTTAAAGCGTAACTGATCAAGAAAATCGCCTGATAATGAAAAGCGTTTTTTAAGCCCACGAATTTGCAGCAGTGATTCACTGCTCTCTTCGTTTTGGCTAGGGCGAACATGAACAGCCGTCTGGGTTTCTGCCTGTGCGTTCATGAGGTTTCCTCCTTAAGACGGCGGTCTTCAATCATTTCAGCTACCATGTGGCAAGCCACACGGCAGTTACCTGAGGTTACAAACTCAGGAACCAGCTCTGTACATGCTGGACGCGGCTGACCATTGGCACGATTGATAAAATCGCAGCGTGGGTGGAAAGCGCAGCCGCTAGGTAAATTGGAAAGTGAAGGCATGCTACCGCGAATCTGATTAAGCCTTTCCCCTGGGGTCGCCATTTGTGGCAGAGCATTGAGTAGCCCTTGGGTATAAGGGTGTTGCGGGTCGTTAATGATTTCCCGGGTAGGGCCTTGCTCAATAACGCGGCCTGCGTACATTACCAGCATGCGCTGGGTAACCTGGCTGACAACACCCAGGTCATGAGTGATCAAGATAAGGCCCACGTTATGTTGTTCGCATAGCTCTAGAAGCAGCGCCATGATTTCCGCTTGGATGGTGACATCCAGTGCGGTAGTGGGTTCGTCAGCAATGATGATGTCAGGGTCAAGCAGCAGCGCGATAGCGATGATTATGCGCTGACGCATACCGCCGGAAAGCTCGTGTGGGTACTGCTCCAGGCGTTTTTCAGGCGATGGGATCTGTACTTGACGTAGTTTGTCCAGCGCAATACTGCGTGCCTCCTTTGATGAAATACGTCGATGCGCTTTCAGGCATTCCAGCATCTGTTCCCCGATGGAGAGTACTGGGTTAAGTGTCATCATTGGATCTTGGAAAATCATCGAGATGCGGTTGCCGCGCACTTTTCTCAGGCCGCGCTCAGACATCGTATTAAGCGTTTGGCCCTCAAATTTGATACTGCCTCCTGCTATAAAGCCGGGCTTGGCAATCAAGTTGAGTAGTGAAAAGGCGGCGACTGATTTGCCCGCGCCGGACTCTCCGACAATCCCTAAACGCTCGCCGCGCTCAAGAGTGAAACTGACATCGCGTAGAGCGCGTACTTCGCCCTGGCGCAGTGCGAAGCGAACATCGAGTTGGGAAACTTCAAGTAGTGCCATGGTGTCCTCAGCCTTTGTAGAGTCGTGGGTTCATGACATCGCGCAACCAGTCACCCAATAGATTGATAGACAGCACCAGCACCACTAGCACCGCGCCGGGAATAAGCGTGATCCACCACGAGCCTGACTGAATATAGTCAAAGCCTGCTTTGATCAACGACCCAAGGGAGGGATGGGTTTCGGGCATCCCCAGGCCCAAGAACGACAGTGCCGCCTCGGAAATAATTGCGTTGGCAATCTGTACCGTAGAGATAACAAAAATCGGTGAAAGCGTATTAGGTAACACATGGCGGAACATAATGCGTCTACTGCGCAGGCCCATAACGCGGGCAGCGTCCACGTACTCTTTGTTTTTCTCAGCCAGCACCGAGGCGCGCACCGTTCGAGCATACTGGGGCCACTCGGCTAGGCCGATAATCAGAATCAGCATCAGTACGGCATATTGGCTGTAGAACGCACTACCCATGGTGGCTTTTACCACTGCCCCCACCACAATGGCGACCATCAGCGTAGAGAACGATAGCTGGATATCTGCAAGGCGCATCAAAAAAGCATCAACACGCCCCCCTAAATAGCCAGCCATTAGGCCGAAGGTGACACCAAGCAGGGCTTGTAGCAGTACGGCGCCAAAGCCAATTAGTAGCGATACTCGGGTGCCGTAAAGCACAATCGACCATAAGTCACGGCCCTGCGCATCGGTGCCTAGAACGTAGCGTTCATCGGAACCATCGATCCAGAAAGGTGGCAGCTCAGAATCAAGGATATCGATATGGCGCAGGTCATAGGGGTCTGTTGGCGCCAAAAGCGGTGAGGCAAAGGCGGCAATGACCATACAAATAAATACGGCCAAGCATAGCTGAGCGGTGCGGTCGCGTTTGAAGCTGTACCACAAAAAAGAGTCGCGGAAGCGCTCCCAGCGGCTTGGGACAGTTGGCGTTGAGGAGGTTGTCATGCTGGCTTACCAGTCAGTTTTACAGTGGGGTTCACGAAGCCGTAGATCAGATCCACGATGGTATTCGTAACCACGAAAATGACGCCGACAATCATCAAGTAGCTAACAATCAGCGGAATGTCGGCTCGGTTAATAGCATCCAGGAACATCAGTCCCATGCCTGGCCATTGGAAAACCGTTTCGGTCAGGATGGTGTAGGCCACCATGGTGCCGATCTGTACGCCACCGACGGTAATCACTGGCAGCATGGTGTTCTTCAGGGCGTGAACGAAGTAAACCCGGCGCATGGATATGCCCTTAGCGCGGGCATACTTAACGTACTCCGACTGCAGTACTTCCATCATCTCAGCACGGATTAAGCGGATGAATAGCGGCAACATAATAGAGGCAAGCGAAACGGCTGGCAGTACGAGGTGTTTGATGCCATCCCAGGTGGCGAGGTTGGTATCCCAATGGCCTACTACATGTACCAGGTCATAGCCGCGACCGAATGACGGCATGTTGCCTTGCGTGGAAAGCGCACTATTCAGCCATGCTCCCCAAACCGTCTCTTGGGGGAAGAAATTGATGGTTATGCCGATAGCAAATATTTGGATCAATACGATGGCGGTTAAAAAAACCGGTATTGAAATACCTATGATTGAGGCGCCCATAAAGAATCGCGAGAAAGGCGAGCGCGGCTTTATCGCACTATAAACACCGATAGGAACCGAAAGCAGCACAATGATCAGCGTGGCTGCGAACACCAGCTCAAGTGTCGCAGGAAGGTGCCTGGCGATCACTTCCAGTGCTGGCTCACGGTAAAAGTAGGAGTATCCGAAGTCTCCTTGAACGGCATTTTTGGCGAAGCGAACATATTGAACCAGGAAGGGGTCATTTAAGCCTAAGCGTTCGCGAAGTGCTTCTCGCTCGCTTTCGGGAACTGACTGTCCAACCATCTGTTGTACAGGATCACCCAGGTTATCCTGGATGGCGAAGGCCAGTACACTGATGACAAACATCACCAATATAGCGTGCATCAGCCGCTTGATTAGAAAAGCAATCATGGCGTACGCCACCTATGCAATAGGTTTAATTAAGGAATAAAGCGGGTCTCGTCGCTCGGTATTAACCACATAAAGTACTTCGCCCTCCAGTTACCTGAAGAGCGAAGCGTCCATGCTGGTTAAAGCGTTGAGACAAGAGGGCTTAGCGGTTAATCACTAAGTCGCCCAGGTATGGGAAGTCGGTCGCATTCACTACCGGCTCAATCTCGACACCATCAGCTGCTGCATAAGCAAGGTTCTGCCAGTGAAGCATGATGTAGCCAACGTCTTCGTAAAGCATGGCTTCAGCTTCACGTAGCATCTCGTTGCGTTTTTCGAGATCGGTTTCGCTATCTGCTTGGGTAATCAGTGCGTCAATCTCTTCGTTGCAGTAGCTACCGTAGTTGTACTGGCCAACACCACTCTCTTCATCAATACAGAAAGAGAGGTATTGGAAGAAGTTCGCGCTATCTTCAGTATCTGAGTGCCAGCCGATCATGGCGATATCAGAACCACGCTCGTCATATTCAGGCCAGTACTGGGCGAGCGGCATGGTACGTAGATTGACATTGATATTGATCCGCGACAGCATGTTGGCAACCGCCTGGGCGATTTGCGCATCATTTACGTAGCGGTTATTCGGGGCAATCATTTCCACGCTGAAGCCATCTTCATAGCCTGCTTCGGCCATTAGCTCCTGGGCACGCTCTAAGTCGTAGCGTGGAGTCAAGTCGGGGTTGTGACCCGAGTAGCCTTCAGGTGAGAACTGGCCGGCAGGTGTTGCGAAACCGCGCATTAAGCGGTCAGCAATACCTTCTTGGTTGATAGCAAGGTCAACAGCTTGGCGAACTCGGACATCCTGGAATGCTTCGACCCGCTCTTCATTAAGCTGGAAGCCAATGATCCGTGTGCCGGGGACTTCATACAGGTTGGCACCCTGGGCATCGCGAACGCGGTCTAGATCATTAGGCGGAACAGCATCGATAAAGTCGACCCCACCAGAAAGTAGTGCTGCAACGCGGGACGCGTTTTCAGCAATCGGCGTCAGCACGATGCGAGATACGTTACCTTCAGTCTCGGTGTCCCAATAATCTTCAAAACGTTCAAAATCAACCCGTACGCCCTGACGGCGGTCGGTTACGATAAACGGCCCGGTGCCAGAAGAGTTACGCGACGCAAAGGAATTACCTGCTTTAACAATTTCTGCCTTGTCGTTGCCGTCGTCGGTGTCGCCAGTGTAAAACCCGCTATCCATGGGGAAGATATAAGTAGCAAGGTTGAGCAACAGTGGGTAGGGCTCTGTGGTGGTGATTTCAACAGTGTATTCGTCAACCGCTTCAACGGTGGCGATTGGCTCAAAAATAGCGCGGTAATCAGGACTCTCTTTTAGACGCTCAATGGTCCACACAACGTCTTTGGCAGTAAATTCGTTACCCGAGTGGAAGGTAACGCCTTCACGCAGTGTCATACGCATGTGGGTATCGTCTACTTGCTCCCACTCAGTGGCTAGGCGCGGTTCGAATTGAAAATCTTTGGTCCAGCGAACCAGTGGGTCAAATGCCAGGTGCGAGAAGCGCAACATGCCGCCAGACAGTTGCTCGTGAATATCGAGGGTTTCAGGGTCAGCGGAATAGCCAATACGCAACGTCTCAGCACTGGCTGCCATTGGTAGCATTGTGGTGCCCGCAACAACTGCACCAATAACGGAAGCCAGTAGAGTTTTCTTGAGCGTCATAATCGTTCCCATGAATGATTGTTTATTGTTCGTTTTACCCAATAACCACTGAGTTGTTGTGTAAAGTGGTGGGTAAAACTGACACGGTCAGCTCGCAAGCTATATGGTTAACATAGAGAGTGCTTGTAGCGTCACACAATCGAAATAATGACACGCATCATTCATCTGTCGAATGACAGGGCTTATAGCGGTGACTGGATGTCATCATGGTAGACGAAAGTCGATGTTGAGGCGTCCTGGGTGAGCAGGCCATATGGCCTGCTCTAGACGGTATTTTAGCCAAAGCGCTGATGCAGCCAGTGATTAATTGCATCTGACTCGTATAGCCACTCTTGCCGCCCGTCCTCATGACTGATTTTTAAACAAGGCACTTTTACTTTGCCGCCGCCCTCTTGAAGCGCCTGTTTATGGGCAGGATCTAGTTGGGCATCCCGTGTTTCGATGTTTAGCCCAAGCCGGGCAATTTCCTTACGTACCTTGATACAAAACGGGCAGGTGCGAAATTGATAAAGGGCGAGGCTTTTACAGGCTTGGTCCACTTTAGCCTGTTCATCAGGAGTGCGTTCTACAGACTTAGGCGTAGAAAGCTTTTCTGAGATGAGCATGACCGGCGCCAGTACAAGGCGTACGCCGCGGAAAAAGTAACGAATCAGAATGCGCATGGTAAGTTCCTCTCGTCCGCCTAATTGGTTGGACGATGTGGGTAAGTGGTTTATTAAAAAGGTGGGGCGCATCCTGCAACAATACGTCGAATTTGTCACTTTCTAGCCCCGTGACGTGAAGCCGCAATGGGAACCTGATGAGCAACTTGGCTTGGCGTGCTAATCTCAGCGGCTATTTTCTATGTGTTGTGCCGGTATTTACGGCAAAGGGTAAAGGAGCTAATCCCATGCATCTCCACATTATTGGTATTTGTGGCACCTTTATGGGTAGCTTAGCGCTGCTGGCTAGGGAGCTAGGGCATCAGGTAAGCGGCTCCGATGCTAATGTTTATCCGCCCATGAGCACGCAGCTTGTTGAGGCGGGTATTACCTTAATGGAAGGCTATAGCGCTGAAAACCTATCAGCCACAGTCGATTTAGTGGTAGTGGGTAACGCACTGTCCCGGGGTAACCCTGAGGTGGAAGCGTTGCTGAATAGCAAGTTGCGCTATACCTCTGGTGCACAGTGGCTTGCCGACCATGTACTGCCTAATCGGCAAGTCATTGCTATTGCAGGAACCCACGGCAAAACAACGACGGCAAGCCTATTGGCTTGGCTGTTAGAAAGCGCAGGTCTGAATCCTGGGTTTTTAATTGGTGGTGTGCCGCGTAATTTTGGTGTCTCTGCTCGGCTGGGTAGCCTGAAAGGGCCATTTGTCGTTGAAGCAGATGAGTACGATACGGCTTTTTTTGATAAGCGCTCTAAATTTGTGCATTACCGGCCCAGCATTGCGGTGCTGAATAATCTTGAATTTGACCATGCAGATATTTTTCCTGACCTAGCGGCGATTGAGCGGCAGTTCCATCACTTAGTGCGCACAGTGCCAAGCGAGGGTCAGTTACTGGTGGCAGACCAACAGCCAGCCCTGGAACGGGTGTTGGAGATGGGCACTTGGACACCCGTTGAGCGCTTCGGCTGCTTGGTGACCAGCGAGTGGCAGTTAAACCTAGAACGCGTGGACGCTAGCCGTTTTCAGGTGCTGTACCGCGGTTCTAAAAGTGAAGAGGATGGCGTGGTGGAGTGGTCGTTAACCGGCGAGCACAATGCGCGCAACGCATTGGCGGCGCTGGCAGCAGCGCATCGTTGTGGTGTCGATTTACCCCGTGCCTGTGCGGCATTGTCCCGCTTTAAGACGCCACGGCGGCGCCAGGAAGTGCGCGGAGAAGTTGCTGGGGTGCAGGTCATCGATGATTTCGCCCATCATCCAACCGCTATTGCCGCTACCTTGCAGGGGCTGCGTGCAGCTACGACTAAAGGGCGTTTGTTGGCAGTGATTGAACCACGCTCTAACACAATGCGCTTAGGCGCGTTGCGAGAGCGATTGAATGATAGCGTGGCCGATGCTGACGCGGTGTTTTGGTTTCAGCCTGCGGGCCTGGACTGGTCGATGGAGTCGCTGGTGGCTGAGCAGGGCGAGCATTCTCAGCTGTTCAGCGATATAGATGCGCTAGTCGATGCTGTTGTCACCCAAGCGTCACCGCTAGATCGCATTGTGGTGATGTCGAATGGTGGGTTCGAAGGTGTGCACGAGCGTCTGCTATCAGCATTAGCCGCTAAGGAGTAAGTTGCGTGGCGAAAATGAGTTCAAACATCGCAAGTTCCACCTTTAAGCCGCCAATTACCGTGGCCTTAACCGGTGCTTCTGGAGCGCAGTATGGCCTGCGGTTGCTTGATGTGCTGGTAGATGCCGGGCACGAAGTATGGGTAATGATTTCTAAAGCTGCGCATATGGTGATAGCCACTGAGACGGAGTTGACATTACCTGCTCAGCCTACGCGCCTAGTCGATGCGCTAACCCAGCGCAGTGGCGCTAAACCAGGACAAATCCGCTGTTTCGGGCGAGAGGACTGGATGGCGCCGGTGGCGTCAGGTTCGGGGGCGCCTTCTGCCATGGTGGTGTGCCCTTGCTCTACAGGCACCTTGTCAGCGGTCGCGACTGGGGCGAGCAATAATCTGATTGAGCGCGCGGCTGATGTAGCCATAAAGGAGCGCCGCACGCTAGTGCTGGTGCCCCGTGAAAGCCCTTTTTCGCCGATTCATCTAGAGCACATGCTGGCACTAAGCCGTCTGGGAGTGGTGATACTGCCTGCATCACCAGGGTTTTATCACCAGCCACAGTGTATCGAAGACCTTATCGACTTCATTGTGGCGCGGATCCTCAACCAGCTCGGTATTCCTCACCAGTTGATGCCGAGCTGGGGAGAAGAGCAGCTTCTGAGGGTAGACGGCGTGCCAAATCAGGATCTAACACAAGACAAGGATCTATAGCCGTGATGTCGTGGGCGATGCTTTCAGTATTTGTGCCAACCTTTTTGTTTGTCTCCCTTACCCCTGGCATGTGTATGACGCTTGCCATGGTGCTGGGCATGACCCAGGGCGTTAAACGTACGCTTTGGATGATGATTGGCGAGTTAATAGGCGTGGGATTTGTGGCTGCCGCTGCGGGCGCAGGCGTGGCAGCCTTAATGCTGCGACAGCCCGAGCTGTTCATAGCCTTCAAGTGGGTGGGTGGCGCTTACCTAGCTTATCTAGGGATTATGATGTGGCGCTCCCGAGGGCGCATGGCGATTCCTGATGAGCTGGATACTGGCCCAGCGGCAGGGCGCTTACAATTAGCGGTGCAGGGGTTAGTAACAGCAGTTGCTAACCCCAAAGGCTGGGCATTTTTTATGGTATTGCTGCCACCTTTTTTAGACAGTAGCCGCCCCCTGGCGCCACAGCTTAGCGTGTTGATCGCCGTTATCCTGACCATCGAGTTCGCCAGCATGCTGGTTTACGCAACCGGCGGTAAAACACTGCGTAAGGTGCTAGGTAAGAGCGGTAACGTGCGCTTACTTAATCGGATTGCTGGCACCCTGATGTTTGGCGTAGGGGGCTGGTTGGCGCTTGGTTAATGGTACTTGGCTAATAGTACTTGGCTAATAGTACCTGGTGAATAGTGCGTGGCTAAGCTGGTGGCAATAACACAACGCGCAAGCTGACCATAATTATTGATGCAGTGGTCAGTAACACCCATGGGCAGTGGGGGAAAGGTGGCCGGAAGCGTCGCTGCCAATTAAGACGTACTAGAGCGCACACCACCAAACCGAGCAGCGCGCCGCCAATCAAGTCGCTTAGCCAATGGACGCCGATTACCAAGCGAGAGAGAGCCATTATGGTTGCTAGCGCGATGGCTAACCAGTAAACCCAAAAATGTCGATTGCCGGGTAGACCGGCCGCTAAGAAAGCAGCAGCGAGGCCAATGACGACCACTGATGTTGAAGTATGTGCGCTGGGGTAAGCCAGTGAACCGGTTAAGTGCTCGGGGGTAAAGGGCCGCTCGCGGCCGAAAATAGCCTTGCCTAGCGTGTTCAGTAGTGCAATGCCACCTACGGCAGCACCCCAGTGACAAAGGGCATCCAAACGTTTGTGAAACAGAAACCATAGGCTCCAAGGAATAAGTAACGCGGCAATACCTAACTTATCGCCTATATCTGCAAGGATAAGACTGGCAGAGATCAACGCATCGTTACTTAGCCAGTTGAAAAGTCGCTGGGCTTGAAGGTCCATAAGCAGTGGGCCATCATGCTGCATAACCAATAACGTCCACGCTGATACGCTTGCTAAAGCGACCAAAAATAATAAAAGTGAAGCTAGTGGAACCTCTCCGGAGCGGCTCATGGAGAGCCATGGTCGTCGCATAAACGGAACCCGACGTATGATGCGTGCGGTGGCTAGGTATAGCCAGCCGTGGCGGCCAACTTGCGCTCTACCCCAGGAAAATATCACCGCTAGTACAATTACGCTGGTGGCCATCATGATTGCAGCGGCTTCTACATTGGGGGGGAGGTCAAGATGTTGCTGCCAGGTGCGCCCCAGCAAATAGCCTGGTAATAGATAGGCAGGGGCCCATAGCGCAGCAGAGGTAACGTTTGCCCACAGAAATGTGCGAGCGGGCATGTGCATCATGCCAGCAATAAGCGGAATAATAGGTCGTACAGGGCCTACAAAACGGCCAATAAACACTGAATAAATACCATAGCGTTCAAAGAAGCGCGCACCGCGCCCAAGCCACTCTGGGTGCTGTACAAGTGGCCAGCGCCCGGTAACCTGCTCTCTGTGGTGATAACCCAGCTTATAGCTAATTCCATCGCCTAATACGGCGCCTATGAAAGCAGCGCCGATTAACCAGGGGAGGTCGATAGATTGATGGCCTGCGACGGATGCAGCCGCCGTGATCAATACCACGCCGGGGACTAAAAGGCCTACCAGCGCCAAAGATTCAACTAGCGCGATAAGTAACACCAGCAGCAGTAGCATGGCTGGGGACATCGTAATTGCAAAGAGAGAATCAGCAACAGACACGAATAGCTCCATACAAAAGTGATTAGGCGTCAACTAGTGCCTGTGCGCGCTTCCAAACGCTGCACATAACGTTCAAAGCTCTCGTTTTGGCACGGTAAGCATACGCTAATGTGTGCTTCTAACTGGCCTGTTTCAACTAATACGCAGCGCGACAAAGCACGCTGAAGACGTTCGCGCACCAGTAGGGCGCTGCTTTCGGATGTGTCTGGCAGCACTAGCCAGAAAGTGGCGCTGCCTGCACGGCCTAGCAAGTCATAATCTCGGCAGTGATTATTAACCTCGCTACAAAGAGCAGTTAATAAAGCCTGCTGGGCACGTGGGCCGAACTGCTCTGCTGCCATATCCAGCTGCGGTAGATGCAGCACCAGTACTGCCAGTCGTTTATTAAGCATCGCAGCACGTTGGTACTCATTGTGTAACCGCTCTTTAAGTGTGTCGATATGGTAAGCGTTGCAATCACTATCGTTGGGGTCTGTTGCTCTTAGTAATGCACTACGGCGGGCATGCTCCCAGGGAGGGAGAGCAAACAGCAGAACAAGGGCAAAATAGCCCACCGTGAAGTGTAGGGAGATGGCGTTTGGGCTAGGCAGTAACCACAAAATTGGTATGCAGATTATGTTCAAGCAGAGTGCCGCCCATAGTGGCAGCAGTAAGAAGGCTGCAGCAATGGGCAAGCCCAGCCAAATAAGTGAGGTGGTGGGCTGATAGTACATCGACGCTAAAACAACAATATAAGTGCTAAATAGTAAAATAGCGCTAGGAATAGCGGGGTTTAGGCTCTGGCTATGGTGCATCAATAGTGCGGTTAATAGCAGTAAGGTGACAAACATGGGGACGAGTAAGTCCAGATAACTCCCCATGGCGTATAGCCACAGTGTGTAAGATGCCATAGCAACGACGCTAGCACTATAAGCTAGCATCATCAGTCGCTCGGGTAGGTTCTGTTCGCTCATCTATCACTCCCAGAGGACTTGGTGGGAAGCGTGTACAGTGCTTCCAGAGTTAGCGTTGGAAGTTCTAAATCCATTAGCGATATGTGGTGGTAACGTACTTTTTCCGGTACGGCTGCGTACAGCAGAGAGCGACGTTGAGCGCCTTCTTTTTCAGTGCGTGATAGCAGTAAAACTGCCAGTGTGTTGGCATTCAAGCGGTAGACGTTTTCAAAAGCATAGGTTAGCTCGCAGAGTTTCTGAGCTGATGACCATAGTTGATGACGCTTTACTTGGAAGATGACAACTTCGGCGCATATCGCTTCGCGTTCTGAGCGTATTTGCTCCCGTGTTAGATCACGCAAGAGCTGTTCACCGGCCCATAAATTAAGCCCGGGAATAAGCCGTAAACGCTGACGGATTGCTCCGTTCATATCGATTAGCTGGCGCGTGCGTGATACCGCTAATACGCTTAAAATAGCCAGTGTTATCAGCAGTAGCAGCCACTCAGGAGGGCTGAGTAACGGGGCGATGATTAAACAGCTTAAGAGTGCGGCACAGGCATTAAAAGCCATCGCCAAGCGTTTTTGCGGCAGCATGCATACCGCTGCCCACGCCCAAATCAGCATGCTGTGTCGCTCTGGTGCTGCGGCAATTAAACAAAACAGTAAGCCTCCAGCGAGGATCTGCCAAGGAAATACCCTGCTTCGACGGTGGCTGAAATCAAGCAGCAGTGCAGTGATTAGAAGCCAGCCTACCGATAGCCATAGCACCAATGCGGCGGCAGTAGGGGCAGCGGGTATCCACAATGCTAGTGCCACAGCGGCAGCAAATAAATTAGCTCTTAACAGGCGTATTTTGTACTTGCTTTGCATGGTGGCTTATTATTCACCTTAATGACAGGATGCCAAGCGCGGGCTTGCCATGGTGCAGTTGGATGACGCTGCTGTAGCGAGATTTGGCTTCTAATGCATCAGTATAACGCTCAAATGGCGTAACATACCGCTAGGTGTTCAGTAAGTCAGTAGTACATGCTCGCCACAGATAGCTTTACGTAGGCAGCTCTATAAGAGAGCTTTAGTGAGACAGCTTTTACAGACAGCTTGTGTAGCTGGTTTTTGTAGCCAACTTCCTATGCAATTTTTTACACCTTTACAATTTTTACACATAACCACCCTAATACGCATTCACTACTACTGCATTCACTACTACTCAGGGAGATCATATGAGCGGTTCATACACGTTCCAAGACGAAGCCCAACGCCACTTGGCTGCTGGGGATGTGCCCGCTTATATGCAGGCGCTCGGACAGGCAGCCCGGGCAGCAGCCGTTGAATTGCGTCGCGCTGATACCGGGTTAAAAAACCGCGCATTAGATGCGATAGCAGCACGCTTGGCGGCATCAAAGCATAGGGTGTTGGAGGCCAATGCACTTGATATGCAGCGCGGCAAAGAGAACGGCTTGGACAGTGCATTGCTAGATCGGTTAGCGCTTACCGATAGCCGTGTGGAAGCTATGATTGATGGGCTGCGCCAAGTAGCGGCACTGCCTGATCCGGTGGGTGAAATTGATGAAATGACCTACCGCCCAAGTGGGATTCAAGTGGGTAAAATGCGCGTGCCGTTAGGCGTTATCGGCATCATTTACGAGTCGCGCCCCAACGTAACCCTAGAGGCAGCTAGCCTTTGCTTAAAGTCAGGTAATGCGTGTTTATTGCGCGGTGGTTCTGAAGCCAGTGCCTCAAATGCCGCAATTAGCAATTGCATACAAGAAGGGCTTGCCGATGTTGGCTTACCTGCGGGCGCTGTTCAGGTCGTAGCAACCACAGATCGTGCTGCGGTTGGCGCGATGATCAGTATGCCTGAATATGTTGATGTGATTATTCCACGTGGTGGCAAGTCACTGATCGAACGGATTTCTCGCGAGGCAAAGGTGCCAGTCATTAAGCACCTGGATGGTGTTTGCCATGTATATATTGATACCACGGCAGATCCTTCCAAGGCATTAGCGATTGCCGTCAACGCTAAGACGCACCGCTATGGAACCTGTAATACCATGGAAACCCTGTTGGTAGATGCACCTATTGCAGACTTGTTGCTGCCAGAGCTGGCGCGAGCCTATGCCCAGCATGGTGTGGAACTGCGTGGCTGCGAGCGTACACAAGCGTTACTGCCTCAAGCGGCCAAGGCGACAGAAGAGGATTGGCAGGCTGAATACCTTGCGCCTATTTTGGCCATCAAAGTAGTTGATGGTATGGACGAGGCCATTGAGCATATTGAGCAGTATGGCTCTCATCATACTGATGCCATCGTTACCCAGGACTACTCTTTAGCCCGCCGCTTTATGGCAGAGGTGGACTCCAGCTCTGTGATTGTTAACGCATCCACCCGCTTTGCGGATGGCTTCGAGTATGGGCTTGGGGCGGAGATTGGGATTTCCACGGACAAGCTGCACGCTCGTGGGCCGGTAGGGCTGCAAGGCCTGACAACACAGAAGTATGTGGTGTTTGGGGATGGCCAGGTTCGGCAATGAGCCAAAAGACGTTATGACTCAAAAAACGTTAAGAGTTGGGATGCTGGGGGGCACCTTCGACCCGGTGCATTTAGGTCATTTGCGCAGCGCTGTGGAGGTGCGCGAGGCGCTGGGCCTTGACCGGCTGCACATGATTCCAGCTCCCCAGCCCCCGCTTCGCCAAGCCCCCCAGGTGTCTCCGGCTCAGCGTTTTGAGCTGCTTAAGCTTGGTATTGCAGATACGCCAGGCATTATCGCCGACGACCGTGAGCTACGCCGTAGTGGGCCTTCCTATAGCGTGGAAACATTGGCTGAGTTACGTAGCGAGTATGGCCAGGATGTTCCGCTAACCATGGTGATAGGGTTTGATGCTTTTTTAAAGCTCACAAAGTGGCATAAGGTGGGGGACATATTTGCCCTGGCACACTTGGTGATCATTGATCGTCCAGGTTATCAGATGCCTTGGCCGCAGCCATTAAAGGAACTGGTAGGCAATCGTGGAGTCGATAGTGTAGCAGCGCTTATGCAAAGCCCAAGTGGGGGAGTGCTTACGCTCACGCTGCCCTCCATGATGTCTATTTCAGCTACCTATGTAAGAGCGCGCTTAAAAGCAGGTGAGAGTGTCCGTTACCTGCTGCCGGAAGCGGTGGAAAAGACGATTTTGCAGCAAGGCTTTTACCAAACCTGCGAATAGCGCTGGCAGTCATCAAAGAAGCCGTTACAATGGCCGGCTAAGCGGTCAATTGGCACTTGGTCGTTCTTTATACGTTTATGAACGTATTTATTGTCGGGTTGATTACCACATGGGGTTGTCTTTAGGAGTTATGCACATCGATACACTTAAAAGCCTAGCGATTGACGCGCTAGAAGAGCTAAAAGCACGTGATATTACCCAGCTAGACGTTTCCAAGCTAACCGAAGTTACTGATCTGATGATCATTGCTAGCGGCACTTCTACGCGCCACGTTTCTGCCCTTGCGCAAAATGTAGTGGATAAAGCCAAAGCGTCTGGTCTTAAGCCCCGTGGTGTAGAGGGTGGCGACAACGCTGATTGGGTATTGGTTGATTTGGGTGATATCGTCGTTCATGTCATGCTACCTGATGCCCGTGCACTGTATGATCTTGAGCGCCTCTGGGCAGACCTGCCTAACGATGGAGGTGCTATTGGTGACTCGTTGAAACGCCTAGAAGAGCGGGTCAATATGTCATGAGGGTTCGGCTGTTAGCGGTGGGAACGAAAATGCCTGGATGGGTTGAAGAGGGCATTGAGACCTACCGCAAGCGGCTGCCACGAGACTTTAATCTTGAGATTGAAGAGATCCCGCTAGGTCAGCGAGGTAAAAATGCGGACGTAGCAAAGGCTCGAGCCCAAGAGGCGCAGCGTATCCGTGACAAGCTGCGCGGTGATGAATACATCGTGGCGTTAGAGGTCAAAGGTAAGCCATGGAGCACCGAGCAGCTAGCAGAAGAGGCTGCAGCGTGGCGGATGGCGGGGCGAGATATCGTGCTCCTGGTTGGCGGGCCTGATGGTTTAGAACCATCGCTTTCAGCATTAGCCGATAAAGCGTGGTCGCTATCACCCCTTACATTGCCGCATCCGCTAGTGCGAATCATATTAGCTGAGCAGCTATACCGGGCTTGGACCTTGCTAGTTGGCCATCCTTATCATCGTTAGGCGTGTCAAAGTTAAGCCTGAATCCATGGCTATTGTTACGTCATTTGTCAGATTTGAGAGTCACCTGTTGCCATGCCACAGCGCCTTGACACGCTAAAAAATTCCGAGCAAGAGCTGCGTATTTTTCGTGTCAGAGCGCTGCTTGCCGTTTTGGTTGTGATTGTTCTAACCAGCTTGCTGACTGGTCGTTTAGCCTATTTACAGATTACTCAGCATGATCTCTATAGCACCCGCTCAGAAAAAAACCGCGTGCGTGTCGAGCCGCTTCCGCCCAACCGGGGGCTTATTTATGACCGTAATGGTGCTCTGCTTGCTGAAAATCGCCCTACCTATAACCTGACTCTGGTACGTGAACGTGTTGATAATTTGGATGACACGCTGGCGCTGCTGGTCGAGCTGTTAGAGCTGCCTGAAGAGGATATTGAGGCGTTCAATGTTCGCTCACGACAGCGCCAGCGTCCTTTTCAGCCCGCGCTGTTAATGAGTGATTTAAGCGAAAATCAAATTGCTCGCCTTGCGGTTAATAGGCATCGCCTGCCAGGTGTTGAAGTTGAAGCTCAGCTGCTGCGCTACTATCCAGATGCCGAAGTAATGGCCCATGCCTTGGGGTATGTGGGGCGTATTAATGCTGAAGAAATGCAGACATTGGATACTGGTCGTTACGCAGGCACGCACTTTATCGGTAAAACAGGTGTTGAGCGTTTTTATGAGGATCGCCTGCATGGCCAGGCAGGGTTGCGTAAAGTTGAAACCAATGCGCGCGGGCGGGTGTTAAGAGAGCTCGGTCGTACTGACCCCGTGCCAGGCGATAACCTGACCCTAACGTTGGATAAGTCGCTACAAATGCTGGCCTACGAGCTGATGGATGGCAGGCGGGGCTCTATCGTGGCCATTATGCCGGATACAGGTGAAATTCTGGCGATGGTCTCTACCCCTGGTTTTGACAGCAATCAGTTCGTCACTGGTATTGATGTTGCCTCCTATCGAGCGCTGCAAGAAAATATCGATTTACCCTTATTTAATCGTGCTATTCGCGGACACTATCCCCCAGGCTCGACAATTAAGCCTTTCCTGGCCTTAGCTGGGCTGGTAGAGGGCGCCATTACGCCTGAGAGTACTATTCATGACCCTGGTTTTTATCAGTTGCCTAATGATTCCCGGCGGTATCGTAATTGGTTGCGTTGGGGGCATGGTAGGGTCGACATGGAGCGCTCAATTGCAGTGTCCAATAATACCTACTACTACTCATTGGCTCACGATTTGGGGATTGATAAGTTGCACGAGCAGATGAGTAACTTTGGTTTTGGGCAAAGAGTTGCTCACGATGTCCAAGGTGAAAGCACAGCATTAATGCCTTCGCGGGAGTGGAAGCGGGCACGTTTTAATCAGCCTTGGTATCCAGGCGAAACGCTTTCTGTGGGCATTGGGCAAGGCTATTGGCAAGTGACACCGCTCCAGTTGGCCAGTGCAACAGCAGCGTTGGCAAATCGTGGTCATTGGGTGAAGCCTCGTCTTGCGTTAGAAATTGGTGATGAAATCGTGCCGCGTGACCTGCCCGATACCCTGCCTGATATCCAACTTGATAATGAAGGTTGGTGGGCGCGCATTTTTAGTGGTATGGAAAAAGTGCTTACGGGTCATGAGGGGACTGCCCGTCGTACAGGTGTTGGGCTTGAGTACCGAATGGGGGGGAAATCAGGCACTGCGCAGGTGTTTTCGCTGGGACAAGATCAGCGTTACAACGCCGCAGAGCTTGAAGAGCGCTTGCGCGATCATGCTCTTTTTATGGCCTTTGCACCGCTAGAAAATCCTCAGATTGCTGTCTCGGTAATTGTAGAAAACGCCGGTGGAGGAAGTACCCATGCGGCGCATTTGGCGCGGGCCATGACAGACGCTTGGCTGCTTAATGATAACGCACCTGATGTGGAAGAGCTGAAAGAAGTATTGAATGAAGACACCGCTGGCGTGGAGGGGAACTGATGGTTCCGTGGCAGTCGCTTTCTCGCTCTTTCCGGCGTTACCCCGTAAGGCCGCCGAATAGTGGCATAGCCCGGCGCAAGAGTATTTGGGAGAGAATACACCTCGACCCATGGCTAATAGGTATGCTACTGGTGCTGATGGTGGCGGGCCTGTTCGTGCTGTATAGCGCCTCTGGGCAGCGCATTGAAGCGGTCATTGCGCAAGCCGTTCGCTTCGGTGTTGCTCTGGTCGTGATGGTGGTCATTGCCCAGTTCTCCCCATCGACTTTCCTTCGCTGGGCACCCATTGCCTACGCAGTAGGGCTTGCCATGCTCGTTGCGGTGGAAATTGCGGGAGATATAGGCATGGGAGCTAAGCGATGGCTTGAAATTCCTGGTGTTATCCGTTTTCAGCCCTCTGAGATGATGAAGCTTGCGGTGCCCTTAATGGTCGCAGCATATCTTAACCGTTGTCAGTTACCTCCGCGCCTGCGAGACATTGCTGTGTGTGGGATAATTATTGGTCTTCCTGTTGTGCTGACTGCCATTCAGCCCGATCTTGGTACTTCGTTGCTCGTCGCTAGTGCAGCAGTAATCGTAGTGTTGTTGGCGGGCCTTTCCTGGAAGCTTATAGGTTTTGTTGGTGCTCTAATGGCAGCCGGCCTGCCGGTGCTATGGATGAACATGCACAACTACCAACGGCAGAGGGTATTAACCTTCCTTGATCCAGAAAGCGACCCGCTAGGTGCAGGTTGGAATATTATCCAGTCCACCACGGCGATTGGCAGTGGTGGACTATGGGGGAAGGGCTGGCTTGACGGCACCCAGTCCCAGCTTGAATTCTTGCCTGAGCGCCATACGGATTTCATTATTGCTGTGTTAGGTGAAGAGTTTGGCCTTGTAGGAATGTTAATGCTGTTGACACTCTATGTCCTGATTGTAGGGCGCGGGCTTTGGCTGGCCACATCCTCACAGGATACATTTGGACGGCTGGTGGCTGGCAGTATTATTCTCACATTTTTTATTTACGTCTTTGTTAATGTCGGCATGGTTAGTGGCATTCTGCCAGTGGTGGGAGTGCCTTTGCCGTTAGTAAGTTACGGTGGCACCTCAAGCGTGACCTTGTTGGCTGGGTTCGGTATTCTCATGTCGATTCATGCGCATCGCCGCTTATTGCCGCGCTAATGGTCGAAGCTATTTTATTTTCACAGGAGTGGTTAGTTAATGAATAGGGCCCAAAGCAAAGCAGGTAGTTATTTGGTGGCTGCCCTAATGGCATGCTCAATCCCTGCCGTGTGGGCTGAGGAGCAAGCGCACTTTGATCCGCAGCACCATGAGCGCACTCAACAGCTGGTTGATGAGCTAGTGGCTGAAGGCTTGCCAGAAGAATGGCTGACCGACACATTTCTACAGGCCGCCTATAGCCAGGGTGTACTAGATGCCATGGAAGGAGCGGCTGAGCGTCGCTTACAGTGGCACGAGTATCGCAATATTTTTATGACAGAGCAGCGTATTGAAGAAGGGGCTGCTTTCATTCATGAGCATGCAGATACGCTTGCCCGTGCTGAAGAGGTGTATGGAGTACCTCGCGAGGTGATCACCGCTATTATAGGTGTAGAAACATATTATGGACGCCATAAAGGTCGGCACAGGGTGCTTGATTCTCTATCGACCCTAGCTTTTCATCACCCAGTGCGCGGCAATTTTTTTCGCGGTGAGCTAGCCGCTTTTTTGAAAATAGCCCATGAGCAAGGGGTTGAGCCTACGGACCTCTATGGCTCATATGCAGGTGCTATGGGGTACCCTCAGTTTATTCCCACAAGCTATCAAGCGTATGCTGTTGATTTCGATGGTGATGGCATTCGGGACTTGTGGGAAAATCCTGTCGATGCCATTGGCAGCGTCGCTAATTACTTTGCCGAGCATGGCTGGCAGCGAGACGGCTCCATTTACCATGAAGCGAGTGGACCTGACACCGTGCCGGAGTCAATCACCTTTAATCAAACACGTCCGCCAGCGGTTACTGTTGCAGATGTTATAGATGCTGGCATTATGCCAGAGCAGCCGCTTGAGCCAACGCTGCCGGTAGTGCCGTTGATGCTTGAACTCTCTGACGAGAGCATACGTTATCGGCTGGGTGAGTATAATTTCTACGTGATTACCCGCTACAACCACAGCCATCTGTATGCGATGGCAGTAGCGGAATTGTCGGAAGCCATCGAGCAGCAGGTTGAGGACCAGGGATGAAAACATTGCTGACAGATGCCCGTGGGTTAGGCGTAGCTGGGGCGGTAGCTATAGCAACACTACTGAGCGGATGCGCTAGTCAAGAAACCCAGCGTGCCAGTGTCGATTTAGACCGTCAGCCTAGTGCTCCAGCGTCAAGCAGCACTCCTGCAAGCAGCAGTTCAGCTAATAGTGGTGAACGCTACGCCATGTCAGGGGATGCCTACCCGCTTGAGCCACCTGATGTGACCACTGTGCCGGATGCTGAGCCGCGCATTGAACCGCTATCGCGGGCGGGTAACCGTTCAACTTACGAAGTGTGGGGCGAAACGTACAAGGTACTGCCTGACGCGACGGGCTATGCTAGGCAGGGTACCGCCTCTTGGTATGGCGAGAAGTTTCATGGCTATGCTACCTCCAACGGTGAAATCTATGATATGTACAAAATGTCGGCCGCCCACCGTTCTTTGCCGCTACCTACCTTTGCTCGAGTGACCAGTTTAAATAATGGGCAATCTGTTATTGTGCGTGTTAACGATCGGGGGCCATTTCATAGTGACCGCGAAATAGATCTTTCTTATGCTGCCGCGGCGCGTTTGGGAATTTTAGATAATGGCACTGGGCCTGTTCGCGTTGAGGCGATCGATCCTGCCCAATGGCTTGCTGAGCGCGGAAAAAGTGGCGGTTCTAGAGCGACTGGTGCGACAACCCCTGCGGTAGCACAGTCGTCTATTTCTTCTACTGCCCCTTCTACTGCCCCGCGCCAAGGGGCGTCAGCGCCAGCCTCTCAAACGATAGCTGAGCGCGAGGCTGGGGGTGCGGTTTACCTGCAAATTGCCGCACTAGGCAGTGCTGAAGGGGCTGAGCAGCTTCAGCGACGCTTGCAGGGTGAGCTTGCACATTCAGTGCGGGTAATGAGTGATGCAGATGTTCACCGCGTGCAAGTTGGGCCGGTCATGCCTACTCAAGAAACCCAGGCCCGGGAGGAGTTGCGTCATGCAGGTTTCCCACAAGTGTTTGTGGTGAAATAAGTTACCCCCTTTATTTACCCTTAATGGCGTCCCCAACAGCGTCATTTACTATGTAAGTGAGAAGTTAGTAATGAATATATTGATGTCTTTTCGTCGTTCAGCGCAGCTCTACTTGATTGCGGCAATGACCGCTGTGGCGCTCCCTGCCTTGGCACAGCCAACGCCGCAGCCTCAGCCTCAGCCGCAGACAATTATTCCATCGGCGCCCCAGCTGGCAGCTAGCTCGTGGATACTGATGGATGCTCACAGCGGCCGAATTCTTGCTGAGCATAACGCAGACGAGCGTTTGCCGCCGGCAAGCCTGACCAAGCTGATGACTGCTTACCTAGTCGAGCGCGAGCTAGACAGAGGCACTATTAATCTGACAGATATGGTGAACATCAGCGAGAGGGCATGGCGTACCGGTGGCTCCAAGATGTTTATCGAAGTTGGGGACCGGGTCGCTATTGACGATCTATTACATGGCATCATTATTGTTTCAGGTAATGACGCTAGTGTGGCGATGGCTGAACATTTGGCTGGAGGCGAAGCGCCCTTTGCAGATTTAATGAACCAACACGCCTCGCGCTTGGGGATGCACAACACGAACTTCCAAAATGCTACAGGGTTACCTGGCGATAACCACTATTCAAGTGCCCACGATATGGCGCTGCTTTCACAGTACATAATTAATGACTATCCCGAGCACTACGCGATCTATTCCCAGCGTACCTTCTCCTATGGTGGTATTGATCAAGCGAATCGTAATCGACTGCTCTGGCGTGACCCAACCGTTGATGGCTTAAAAACCGGTTGGACAACAGAAGCTGGTTACGGGCTAGTGGCTTCTGCCAAGCGTGATGATATGCGCCTAATATCTGTTGTGATGGGAACCAGCTCAGAGGAAGCGCGTGCTCAAGAGACTCAAAAACTGCTTAGCTACGGTTTTCGCTTTTTTGAAACGATGAAGCTTTATGAGCGTGGCGCAGTACTGGCAACGCCTCGGGTGTGGGGGGGCGAGACGAACGAGCTGCGTGTAGGGGTTGATTCAGAGGTCTTTATGACGCTGCCGCGTAATCGCAATGAAGAGTTGCGTGCCCGCCTTAATCTTGATGCTGACCTGCAAGCTCCTATTGCTGTAGGTGATAGCGTAGGTAAGCTAGAAGTGTACCTGGGTGAAGAGATGGTCGGCGAGCGACAGCTAGTGGCTCTTGAGAGTGTTGAAGAAGGTGGCCTGTTTAAGCGGTTTTTTGATCAGGTTAGGCGTTTCTTCAGCGGTTTGTTCAGTAACTTCACCAGCTGATTTCAAGAGCTAATTTCAAGAGCTAGCAGCTCAATATTTAGATGTCTGGAGGGGAGGGCGAGGCGTTTGATGCTTAGCTTTCCACTCTCTCATTTGGTAATCAAAGGCGCGCTATGAAAAAGGACGCAAAAAAAGGGCTGCGTGATTTGCGTCAGCCGGCTACAAGCCCAAGCCCACCACCAAAAATCACTTTTCCTTGTGACTATTCATTGAAGGTAGTGGGCGATGCGGCTGACGATTTTGCCGCTTGTGTCTGTCAAGTAATTAACAAGCATGCCCCTGGCTTTGATGAGAGCACTATTAGCGTAGTAGATAGTCGTAATGGGCGTTTTCAGTCCGTGCGAGTTACTATCAAAGCTACGGGTGAGCAGCAGCTTAGCCAGCTGTTTGACGACTTAAAAGCCACTGGTCGTGTGCACATGGTGCTATAACCATGAGTGACCAAGCACCCATTGAGCTTCACCATCTTGGGCGCTGCGCGTATTTGCCAGTGTGGGAATCAATGCGTGCGCTTACTGATAGCCGAGATGCTGCAACGCCGGATCAGTTTTGGTTGGTCGAGCACGACCCTGTTTTTACTCAAGGCCAGGCAGGTAAGCCTGAGCATCTATTAATGCCGGGTGATATTCCTGTAGTGCAGACTGACCGCGGTGGGCAAGTAACTTACCATGGCCCAGGGCAAGTTGTACTCTACCCGCTGTTAGATGTTCGGCGTGGGAAAATAGGTGTGCGTGATTTGGTCACTGCACTTGAAAACTCGGTCATCGCGGTACTTAACAGTTACGAGATTAGTGCTCGAGCGAGGCCGGATGCACCAGGTGTGTATGTAGACACTCCGTTAGGCGAAGCCAAAATCGCCTCTCTAGGGCTGCGTATCAGGCGCGGGGCTAGTTACCATGGTGTTGCCCTCAATGTGGACGCTGATCTCTCTCCATTTGGGCGTATCAACCCCTGTGGCTACGCTGGTATGCAGGTAACGCGCTTGGCTGACTTAGCCTCGATCAAGCCAGATCATTGTGTTGGAGAGCAGCTTGCGCAAGCGCTAGCAGCAGAGTTAAAGCGTGAGTTAGTGGTGGTAAAGGAGGAGTAGTGGTAAAGGAGGGTTTCTAAAGTGCGGTGTTTGTTTGATAGAAATGCTTGTTTGATAGAAACAAAAGATGGTGGAAACGAGAAGCTATGACTTGTCCGCCGTAAATGAAAAATCATTTCTCACTTACGGCGGTGATTGCTTATTAGCCTACATTTAGTATGGGTATACGGCTAGTGTCAGTTTCTTGTCCTGGAACTGCGGCGGGAGAGGCAAGCCCAAGGTTGTTTTTCTCGAAGACGCGATCTGCACGGTAGCTAGAACGTACCAGCGGCCCTGAGGGTACTTCCATAAAGCCTTTCTCAAGACCTATTACACGATAGCGTTCAAACTCCTCAGGAGTTACCCAGCGCTCAACCGCGAGGTGGTTTTTCGTCGGTCGTAGGTACTGGCCCAGGGTTACGATATCGACACCAATCTCACGCAAGTCGTCAAAGGTTTGTAAGATCTCTTCGTCGGTCTCGCCTAGCCCCAGCATCAAGCTGGTTTTAGTAATAATGTCTGGGCGGTATTGCTTGGCATGAGCTAATACATTCAGTGTCTTGCGATAGCCAGCACGTGGATCGCGCACCTTTTTGGTTAAGCGTTCGACGGTTTCAACATTCTGGGCGAACACTTCTAGCCCTGAATCTACCACACGCTCAATGGCTTCTTTTACACCGTCAAAATCCGGCGTTAGCGCTTCAACGACGACCTCTGGTGTGCGAGTTTTAATGGCACGTATACAGTTGGCGTAATGCGTCGCGCCGCCATCGTCTAAGTCGTCACGATCTACAGACGTGAGCACGATATAGCGAAGTCCCATCAGCTCAACAGACTTCGCTGTGTTTTCCGGCTCTTCTTTATCAAGCCAGCCTTGAGGGTTGCCCGTATCTACTGCGCAAAAGCGACACGCGCGAGTACACACGGACCCCATTAACATAATAGTGGCAGTGCCGTTGCTCCAGCATTCACCCATGTTGGGGCAGTGCGATTCGGCACACACTGTGCTAAGGCGGTGAGTAGCGACATTTTTCTTAACCGCTTCAAACCTTTCGCCACCAGGAATTTGAGCGCGCAGCCACTTAGGCTTGCGCTCAAGAGAAGGGGCATCTTGCTGCGTTTTACGCTGCTTCATGCCGTCCTTGATCACCGTCATGCCGTGTTCATTGCGGAATTTTTCACCGCTGGGCACACGCTGTGAGGGGTTATTGCTCATAGAAAAGAGCCTCTCTACTGTGCGGCAGGCAAGCATCGTTCCTGCGCTAGAACTGACCAAGCCCTGTGTACGCTAAATCATACGTGCTAAATCATACGTAGGTAGTAGGGTAATGTAACATATCTCATAGAGAACAAGACACTTTGGGCGGCCTCGGACGTTGCTTTAAACGGGCAACATTGGAAGGCAAGAAACCCCATGGCTGGGTAATGGGCTTGAGGGCGTTTGAAAGTAGCGGCGATACTCTTCTAAATGCTCGCGGGTGAAACGGATAAACAGCTCTGCAACTGGCGTTGGGAAATGGTCGCGCCGGTGGACAGCGCACCATGCGCGGCGAAGAGGGAAGTGGGGGATTGGCAGTGAGGCTAACAGCCCCTGCTCGAGCTCTAGTTGCACTGCTAAGCGCGGCAGCACAGCAACCCCTAAGTGCGCCATAACACCCTGTTTAATCGCTTCGTTAGTGCCTAATTCAATACGGTGTGGTAGGCCTACCTCTTGGTCGGCTGCTAACTGCTCAAAAGCATTACGTACTCCTGAGCCAGGTTCACGCATTAATACATAGTGGCGGGCAAAATCTGTAAGGGTGGGGGTAGTGGTACTCAATAGAGGATGATTTGGCCATACCACGGCGATCAATTCATTCTCTAAGATTGGCATGACCACAAGGTCATCGTCATCAGGAACCATCGCCATGATCACCACATCGTCTTTCTGTTCCGCGAGCCTTTCAAGTGCTTGGCTGCGGTTGCACACTTTTAAGCGCATTCGAACATCAGGGTAGTGGGCGCGGAAACGGGCAAGTAAATAGGGCACAACATATTGGGCGGATGAGACAGCTGCAATATTCAGCTCGCCGCTAATTTTGCCGTTTATATCAGAGAGATTCATCTGCAACCGCGAAAGCTGCCCAATAATCTCTCGGGTAGAGAGTGCCATCGTGTCTGCTGCTGGCAATACATGCAGCGTTTTGCCGGCGTATTTGAAAAGCGGTTGGCCCAGGGCTTGCTCAAGCTGGCGGATTTGAGCGCTAACGGCTGGTTGTGTTAGGCCCAGCTGCTCAGCTGCACGAGAGTAAGAGCGTTGGCGGTGTACTTCCTGAAACACCTGGAGCTGGCGAAAGGTTAAGCGGTTTAGTAACGAAGGAGATGACATAACAACCTCTCGATAACCTCCTCCGGTAGCAGCGAGTGCTGCGATAGCGTTGCCGGATAGTAGGTGCTGCCACGGTAAGTGCTGTTACGGTGCATGCGGTCACAGTAAATTCTGTGGCAAAGGTACTGAAAATACTACAACAAAAAATACTACAACAAGGATAGTGGCTTCGAAAACACAGCGTCAAATCGAATTAGCGCCAAAGCGAGGATGTTATCACTGATCTGTAAGGCCGTCTTTAACGCTCTAGTGGGTGATTAAATTATGCAGGCATCGACGTTGGGCAAAGAGTAGCCTAAACTATATTGCATTGCAGCATCACCGCTTCGAGATTGATGTCCTCATCAATCTAATGGGAGGATCTATGAACTTTCTCGCTAATCCATTACTGCCTAGCCAGCTGTTCGAAAATGCTTGGCCGGGGCCCCCCGGCGATTCCGCCGTGCTTCCTGGTGGAGAAGCCATAGCTGGCATAGTGGACCCCTTCGGATTCGGGCGTGCCGCCATGGCTTACTGGCGCGACAGTCTTGAGCGCAACATCCTCTACTGGGATGTGATGCGTGAGCGTGGTAACCAGTACCTTGAACATATGGAACAAACTAAGCCGAATGTGCTTGGTTTTGATACAGAGGTATTAGTCGATGGGCGCACCTTGCCTCATCCGACGAACTATGAGTTGTTACGTGTTCTGCCTCCCGCCAATACGCAGGTTGACCCTAAAAAGCGCCCTTTTGTGGTGGTGGATCCCCGTGCGGGGCATGGTCCAGGTATTGGAGGCTTTAAGCCGGATAGCGAGTTGGGTGTGGCGTTAAAGGCTGGTCATCCCTGTTATTTTATTGGCTTTTTACCTTTTCCTGAGCAAGGCCAAACGGTTGAAGATGTCGTCGAAGCGGAAATTGCCTTTTTGCGCCATGTGATTGCCTTGCATCCTGAAACCGCTGAAAAGCCTATGGTGGTGGGAAACTGCCAAGCAGGTTGGCAGATTATGATGGCCGCTGCTTTAGAACCAGACGTATTTGGCCCCATTCTTATTGCTGGCGCACCGCTCTCTTATTGGGCAGGCGAGCATGGCAAGGCGCCAATGCGTTACACCGGGGGTATGACAGGTGGAAGCTGGATCACCGCGCTAACCAGCGATATTGGTGACGGCCTATTTGACGGCGCTTGGTTAGTGCAAAACTTTGAGCGCCTCAACCCTGCTAATACCTACTGGAAAAAGCAGCATCACTTGTATGCCAATATCGACACTGAAACGAAACGATATTTAGAGTTTGAGCGCTGGTGGGGTGGTCATGTTGTGCTCGGTGGTGAAGAAATTCAGTACATCGTGGACAATCTTTTTGTTGGTAACCGTCTTTCCACCGCGCAGTTAGTTACCCGGGATGGGCGCCGTATCGACCTGCGTAACGTGCGCTCTCCTGTTGTGGTCTTTTGTTCACGTGGGGATGACATTACGCCGCCGCCACAAGCACTTGGTTGGATTCGTGACTTGTACGAAGGTGAAGAAGATATTATCGCCAATGGTCAGACCATTGTGTATTGCCTCCATGACACAACGGGGCATCTTGGGATTTTCGTTTCTGGCAGCGTGTCACGTAAAGAGCACTCGGAATTTACGGCTAACATGGACTACATCGATGTAATGCCACCAGGGCTTTATGAAACAACAGTATCCCATGCCAGTGAGCGCGATGATGCTGAGCTTATTGAGCGAGATTATCTACTTGAGTTTACATCGCGGAACTTTGAAGAGTTAGACCGCGATATAATGCATAAGCCTGAAGATGACCGTCGCTTTGCAACTGTAGCGCGCATTTCAGAGATAAATCTTGGCTTTTATCGCCTCTTTGTGCAGCCCTGGGTTCAGGCGGCAATGACGCCTGAAGCTGCTCGCTGGATTCGGCGCATGCATCCTATTCGTTTAGGTTATAAGCTGCTTTCAGACCGCAATCCATTAACGGTCCCGTTGCCTGTAATGGCGGAAACTGTTCGCCAAAACCGTCATCAGGTTGGCCAGGATAATTTGTTCAAGTCTCTTGAAACCATGTGCTCTGATCAAATCGGCGCAGGTCTCAATGCATGGCGTGATCTTCGCGATAGAACGACTGAAAGGCTTTTCATGGATATCTATGGTCAACCCCTGCTACAAGCGGCGGTAGGCCTGCACGGAGATGCCCATGTGCATCGTCGTCGCCCTGGTGCAGAGCCAGAGCACAGACGCTTTATTGAGAACCGTAAGAACGAGCTGCGTGAAAAAATCGCCCACGGGGGCATTCATGAGGCTCTAATACGTGCGATTATTTACGTTCTAGGTGGTGCGACGGCTACGGATGAGCGTAACTTTAAGCGGTTGCGTGCTTCTCGTGCCGAGCTTGAGCCGGGTGCCACACTGAGTGAGTTCAAGCATTTGGTGCGTGAGCAGTTCTTTATTTTGAAAATGGATCGGGAGCAGGCGCTCAATACCTTACCAGTACTGCTCGAAGGGCAGAGTAATAAGGATATTGATAGTCACGTGGAGCACATGGAGCATGTGTTGGCGGCTAGTGGTGAGCTTTCAGCCCATGCTGCAGAGCGCTTTAGCCAAGTGAAGGCGCTATTTGACCAGGCGCGCCCGGCTGAGCCTAGCCCTAAACCTGCGGTGACTTCCCCAGCGGCTGAAAAGAGTGCTGAAGCAGCTCCCAAAGAAGCTCCTACAAAAGCAGTCTCTAAAAAAGTAACTGAAAAAGTAACTGAAAAACCAGCTGATAAAGTTGTCGAGCCTAGCCCCAAAGGTACCCCCGGTACTGATAAAGGCACTTCTGGCACTGCTCCTAATGCTGATGCGAAAAATTCCTCGGCAGCTCCTGAGGCGAGCGCGACTGACGTTGCTGATACTGACGTTGCTGATACTGACGTTACTAGTAAAGCGCAGCCGGTTGCGAGTGCTGAGCAAATAGAGCCAGAGAAGCCCAAACCCACTCCTGCTACGCGCCGTAATACACCGCGTAAGCGTTAAAACAAGGGTTTGGCGGTTCATGCGCCCCTGCTTTCAAGCAGGGGCGCTTTGTTTGTTTAAAGTGCATTTAGGTTGCCGTCCGCGTAGAGGCAGTCTAGTGTCTAGCTACTTTGAGATGAAAAAGAGCCGGGTGCGACGCGGCTCCTCTCATAATTAATATGGCTCCCTGCTGCTGGGTTGCTACTAGCGCTTAACGAAGTGCTGGGGTAGGGTAGGCGCATTTTTCACGCGGTCGCAAATCTATGATTGTTGCGGCACCGTATTCAGAGCATGGGCTAGACAAGCCTAAGCAATAGGAAAGTGGAGCACTATGGGCAAGTCACTGGTCATCGTCGAATCGCCAGCGAAAGCGAAGACGATAAATAAGTACCTCGGCAACGATTTCATCGTGAAGTCGAGTGTGGGTCACATACGTGATCTGCCGACCAGCGGCTCAGGCAAGGCAGCCTCCGATCCCCAGGAGCGCGCGCGCCAGGCCGCGGCAACGCGTAAAATGTCCGTGGAAGAGAAAGCGGAGTACAAGCAGCGCAAAGCCCAGGACCAGTTGATACGCCGCATGGGTATTGACCCAGACAATGGGTGGAAAGCTCGTTACGAAGTATTGCCCGGGAAAGAGAAGGTTGTTGCTGAGCTTAAAAAGCTGGCAGAAAAGGCCGACGCTGTTTATCTCGCAACGGATTTGGATCGCGAAGGAGAAGCCATCGCTTGGCATCTACGCGAAACCATTGGTGGTGATAATAGCCGCTATAAGCGTGTGGTTTTTAATGAAATCACTAAAAATGCTATTCAAGATGCCTTCAAAGACCCTGGGACGCTCAATATTCCCCGTGTCGAAGCACAGCAGGCCAGGCGCTTTTTAGATCGTGTCGTGGGCTTTATGCTTTCGCCGTTGTTGTGGGCTAAAGTTGCTCGCGGGCTTTCTGCTGGACGTGTTCAGTCGGTGGCTGTGCGCCTAATTGTCGAACGCGAACGTGAAATTCGTGCGTTTATCCCAGAGGAGTTTTGGGATGTCCACGCCGACTTGGTTTCCCCAGATGGCGAACTGGTTCGCTTTGCGCTGGCGCGACAGGATGGTAAAGCATTCCGTCCAACGTCAGAAAAAGACACCCTTGACCGTATCGCAGCGCTGCGCAAGGCTAAGCTTGAAATCACCTCGAGGGAAGACAAGCCAACCAGTTCCAAGCCAACGGCACCGTTCATCACCTCGACGCTTCAGCAGGCAGCGAGTGGTCGGTTAGGCTTTTCAGTTAAGAAAACCATGACCATGGCCCAGCGTCTCTATGAAGCGGGCTATATCACCTACATGCGTACTGACTCCACGAATCTTTCAAAAGATGCAGTGGAGAGTGTGCGGTCGTTTATTGGTGACGAGTATGGTGCGCGCTACTTGCCAGAGGCGCCGAACCGTTTTAGCAGTAAGGAGAGTGCCCAAGAGGCCCATGAGGCGATCCGACCATCCAGTGTTGAGCGTAAAGCGACGGATCTGTCGGGTATGGAGCGTGACGCTGAACGGCTTTACGAACTTATTTGGCGCCAGTTTGTGGCTTGCCAAATGACACCTGCTGAGTACCTGTCCAGCACGTTAAGTGTCGAAGTGGATGGTTACGATCTGCGTGCCAAAGGACGCGTGCTGAAGTTTGATGGCTACACCCGAGTGATGAAGCCCAGCGGAAAGAACGAAGACCAAAGCCTACCCGACCTGCCAAAAGGCACGCCGATGGGGCTGGAAAAACTTGATCCACAGCAACACTTTACCAAGCCTGCTCCGCGCTACACGGAGGCAAGTTTGGTAAAAGAGTTAGAGAAACAAGGTATTGGCCGACCATCTACCTATGCGTCAATTATCTCCACGATCCAGGACCGTGGTTATGTAAAGTTAGAAAACCGGCGCTTTTATGCTGAAAAGTTGGGTGACATCGTTACTGAGCGCCTAAAAGAGTCCTTTCCTGATCTTATGGACTACTCTTTCACAGCGCGCATGGAAGATAGTCTGGATGAAGTGGCTGAAGGCGAACGCAACTGGCAAGCGTTGTTGGATGCTTTTTACGAAGAGTTTCGTGTTGAGCTAAGCAAGGCTGAAAGTGACGACGGTATGCGTCCTAATCAGCCGGTGTCCACTGATATCGACTGCCCAAGCTGCGGTCGGAAAATGCAGATTCGTACGGCATCTACTGGGGTGTTTCTTGGCTGCAGTGGCTACAACTTGCCCCCTAAAGAGCGCTGCAAAACCACTATTGATCTAATTCCTGGTGAAGAAGCGGTCGCCGAAGATGCTGGCGAAGAGGCTGAAACCGATGCATTGCGGGCCAAACGCCGTTGTTCAAAGTGTGGCACTGCGATGGATAACTACCTGATTGATGAAACCCGCAAACTGCATATTTGTGGTAATAGCCCCGATTGCGATGGGTACGATATTGAATTCGGTAAGTTCAAGATCAAAGGCTACGATGGGCCGGTCATTGAGTGCGACAAGTGTGGCTCGGAGATGCAGCTCAAGTCTGGTCGTTTTGGGAAATACTTTGGCTGCACCAATAGCGAGTGTAAAAATACTCGGAAACTATTGAAAAGTGGCGAAGTAGCACCGCCTAAAATGGATCCTATCCCCATGCCGGAGCTTGCCTGCCAAAAGGTGGATGACCATTACGTGCTGCGCGATGGCGCCAGTGGTTTGTTCTTGGCAGCCAGCAAGTTTCCTAAAAACCGAGAAACGCGTCCGCCATTGGTAAAAGAGTTAAAGTCGCACGCCAAGGAGCTGCCTGAGAAGTACCACTTTATTCTCGATGCGCCCAGTGAAGACCCAGATGGACGCCCCGCGCAAATTCGTTACTCGCGTAAGAACAAAGAGCAGTATGTGATGACCGACGAAGATGGCAAAGCTACTGGCTGGAAAGCAACCTTTGAAGCCGGTAAATGGCATGTGGAGGATAAGCGTAAGTGAGTCCACGTGCCCGTACCCGTACTAACCAGTTGCTTTATCAAGCTGAGTTGCTGGTCGGCTTGCCGATAGGGGGCGATGAGCATGCCCCTGCTCGGCAGATGGCTATAGAAGAGAGCGCCTTGGCGCTCTTTGAGTTGGCGTTAAACTCTATGCTCAAAGAAGTTTCCGAGCATGCACGACTTGAGTCGCATCACTGGCAGCAATTGCTTGCCAGTGATGGCCCGGCTGTTGCTGAGCTTCAGCGGCTGCGTGATCTAATGCATCAGCCGGAGAGTTGGCTGTACTGGTTAGCAGCTCAGCTTGAGCGGCTGCATAGCAGTGAGGGGGCTGCCAGGCGCCGTATGGTTAACCCCTCAATGATCGCAATAGGCAGCCAGATCCCATTGACAGAGCAGCTACTGACTCACTTGGCGGCGGCTAAACAGGAAATAGCGGCGCTTCGTGAAACCAGTCAAGAGTGGTGATTGGGTAACGGAACTATTCAGCGGAACTATTCAGCGGAACTATTCAAAGCCATTAAACTCTAGGGGGCAGTGTTCCAAATCGATAGCTTCAATTCGGCGGTGATAAAATGACACGGGAGGAGAACAAGGATGCGCTACAACCAAGTCAAGGATCTAATCGAATGGGCCGCGGGCTATCATGGACGCATGGCAGGCCAGTACAGCGCCGCCGCAGAGCAGGCCGATAATCAGCGTCTTGCCATGGCATTGACCTATTTAGCGTCCAGTGAATTAACGATGAAGTCAGGCCTTGAGGCGCTCTTTAACGATGGCAGCAGTCATCGTGAGGTGTTGGAGATATGGTTTGATGAGTCGGGGGATTTTCCCGAACCGCCGCAATTAGAAGCGCTTACTGAGCGTCATGTCGCACACTCCATTGATGCATTAATGGCAACCGCTGAAGCGTCCCACCGAAAGCTGCAGGCGCTTTATCAGCACCGTGCATCGCGGGCTAAAATTGAGCCGGAGGAGGAGTTTTTCACCTCGCTGGCCGAGGGGCACGACGCAGAAATTCGCAAGCTGGTAAGTAGTATGCAGGAGTTTGAGGGTATCTGATTTCGTTGAAAAAAAGTTTGCCTGATTGGTTGAGCCTGAAAAAATGGTTTTGTGCGGAGAAATCGCTGACAGGTGCAGCGAGAATAAGGTATAAAAGCTCTCATAAATGCCTTATTTGGCCCGATAACTGGCCTGAATTGAGAGCGATAACATGCCTTTGAACCGCCGCCGCTTTTTGGCGTTAGCTCTAGGTTGGCCAGTAGTGGCCAACGCAACGACTATCAGCCCTGTAAATGATTACCAGCCAACAGATCTTGTTGAGACACTCCTTTCCCGCGCCCACATCCCGCGTCATAGCAATGAGCTATGGGTGTTGGTGGATGACAAGGAGGCCTCGCTGAGTGTTTTTCGTGGTAATGCGCTAATCGACCGTATAGCGCCCATTTCATTGGGCAGAGCCGGTGCCAAAACACAGCGTGTGCGTGGTGGTAATGTTACGCCGTTGGGTGAGTTTCGGATTAATCGATTTAATTACCAAAGCCAGTGGCATATTTTCATCGGTATAGATTATCCTACGCCACCTCATGCTCGCATGGCGCTTGAGAAAGGCATTTATTCTCAAGCAGATTATGAAGCTTACTTTGATTACTATCGGCGCCATGGCTATCCACCACAGACCACGGCGCTCGGTGGTGCGATTGGTATTCATGGCATTGGCAGGGGGGACCCTGACATTCATGGTAACTACCACTGGACCCAAGGGTGCGTGGCTGTAACCAATGAAGAGATCGAGCGTGTAGCAGCATTAGTAAGTGTTGGCACTCGAGTGGTGATCCGCTAGGCTTATGTTGTTGAAGGAAGTTCGAGGTTTTAAGCACGTGGCTATAGACATACGCTGTGGTCTATTATAAAACAGCGTTTGACTTGCGTGCCCTGGAGGTTCTCCATGGTACAAGTCGCTGTAAAGAACCTGCACCGCAGGTAGACAAATTTAAGCTAACACTTTAGCCTTACTGTTTGTCATACCCTAAACGTTGTACCCAAGGAAGACTCAAGGAGAACACTATGACTCTTAAAACTGCTCTGAAGATGACTGCCGCTGCCGCTTCTCTGGCAATCCTGGCTGGTTGTGCTTCTACCAGTGCTCTGGAAGAAGTTCGCATGACTGCTGAATCTGCACAAGCTGACGCTGCAGAAGCTCGCAGCATGGCTTCACAAGCTCTGAACACTGCTAACCAAGCTCAGCGCGACGCGCAAGCTGCCCTGCAGATGTCTGAGCAGAACCGTGAAGAAATGAACCGTATGTTCCAGCGTTCTATGCAGAAGTAATTCTGCTTGGGCCACTGAGCAGTTTTTAGGCTCAGAGGTTGCTGTGGATGTAAAAAACCCCGCTTCGGCGGGGTTTTTTTGTGGCTATCGATTTGTGGCTATCGATTTTTGGTTTTCGAGAGGAGAGTTATGCCTCTCCCTCCAGATGCATGGCAGTGCTGATCTCTACTTCTTCAAGTAAGCCTTCCAGTTGGACCGGTGCTTCTGCCGGTGCTGGTTCTTGGGCTTGGGGTCCATATAGCGCTATAAAGCGGCCATTGGGCTCTTCAATCGCACGTTTGATTTGTTCCTCATCCACCGTGACCTGATCTTCTACCAAGTCATTCAGGCGCGCTAAGGCGTCTTGGAGTGGCTCTGCACCTTCGGTGTTCTCTTCCAGTTGAGGATAAGACTGAACGAACAGTGTGCCGTCAGCTCCCCAGCCTGCTTTAAATGGCGCATCCATAAGATTTACTTGCGTGCCACTTGGCAGTCGGTCATAGAGGGACTCGATATCTTCTGGGTACATGCGAATGCAGCCGCGGCTGGCGCGCATACCCACGCCATCTGGGCGGTTGGTGCCGTGAATCAGGTAGCTAGGCATCGCCAGTAGAATAGCGTGGCGACCAAGGGGGTTGTTTGGGCCAGGGGGGACTATCGCCGGAGCGGGTTCCCCGCGTGCTGCTGCTTCACGGCGCATAGAAGCTGGTGGTGCCCAGGCAGGGTCCTTAACTTTTACCGTCGTACGCGTGATGCCCACGGGGGTAGCAAAACCATCACGGCCAACGCTAACCGGATAGGTTTCAACAATGCCGGGGTTGTTGGCAGGGTAGTAGTAAAGACGCAGTTCAGAAAGGTTGATGACCACACCCTCGCGAGGGGCGGGGGGCAGGATATACTGAGCAGGAATCACTACTTCAGTGCCTGCGCCGGGCACCCATAAACTTACATCTGGGTTAGCCATGCGAATTTCTTCGAAGCCGATATTGTGTCGACGAGCGATATCAATCAATGTCTCTTCAGGGTCTTCCACTGTTACCGTGTAGTACTCACCAATGATGTCGCCCGTTTCAGGTAAGTGAAAATGGCCGCGCGGGAGTTCGCGATGTGCTGCTTGCTCTGCGCTAGCCACGGCTACTTCATCAAGCATGGCTGGTTCGTTGCTGGCTTGCTCCTGGGTACTGGAAGGATCTGCATAAACTGGGCTGGAAAGACTGGCTGCCAGCAGGACTGCTAAGCTGGTTGGCCCCCAAAGGTTGAGAAAATGGCGAGTGTTCATGGTTTTTCCTAATCGTGTAGGCAGTAGGGTTAAGGCAACATGGGTAGCAGAGTGCAGTTGCGCCTTAAAATAGCCAGGCGCAATGCTTGATTTGTGCTGCTTAAGTACAAGTTTGCCCCAAGGTTCACGCCGCCGCTACTTTTTGATTCAGTGTAGTTAACAGAGTTTCAACCTTTTCAAAACGCTGTTCGATTGTTTCCATTGTAAATTCAAACCGTAAAGTGTCTGAGCCGTCCAAGCGATAGTGCTGTGGTGACTTTTGAATCAGTGTTACCAGGGTGAAAGGGTCTACTTGGGTGGTGCTGCTAAACAGTATGCGGCCTTTGTTGTCACCTGCCTCGATTCGCGCAACGCCAAGGGCTTCGGCGCGTTGGCGCAGCTTGGTTTGGCGAATTAGATTTTTCAGCGGAGCCGGAAGTAGGCCAAAGCGGTCAATCAGCTCAACCTGAAGCTCTTTAAGCTCAGCTTCGCTCTGAGTGTTGGCAATGCGCTTATACATGACCAGCCGCTGCTGTACGTCATGGATGTAATCTGCAGGTATCAGTGCCGGCAAGTTCAGGCTAATTTCTACGCCGTTATTGAAGGGCGCATCAATGTTGGGTGTTTTGCCTGCGCGAATCGCTTTCACTGCGCGGTCGAGCATTTCCATATAGAGCGTATAGCCAATGGTTTCCATCTGGCCGCTCTGTTCGTCGCCAAGTAGCTCGCCAGCGCCGCGGATCTCCATATCGTGGCTGGCCAGAGTGAAGCCAGCGCCTAAGTCATCAGACGCACTAATCGCCTCCAGGCGTTTAACAGCATCGCGGGTCATGGCCTTGGGGGGTGGCGTTAACAGGTAGGCATAGGCTTGGTGGTGGCTTCGCCCTACGCGCCCGCGCAGTTGGTGTAGCTGCGCGAGGCCAAATTTGTCTGCGCGCTCAATCAAGATGGTGTTGGCGGTGGGCACATCAATGCCGGTTTCGATAATGGTTGAGCACACCAGTACATTGAAGCGACGATGGTAGAAATCCGACATTACCCTTTCAAGGCTGCGTTCAGGCAGCTGACCGTGGGCCACCGCAACCCTGGCTTCAGGTATTAACTCGCGGATTTGTTCGGCAGTGTTTTCAATGGTTTTGACTTCGTTGTGCAAGAAGTAAACTTGGCCACCGCGTAAGATTTCACGCAACAGGGCTTCTTTTATAATGCTGCTGTTGTGCTGTTGAACAAAGGTTTTGACGGATAGGCGGCGGGCGGGCGGGGTAGCAATGATTGAAAGATCCCGGATGCCGCTCATCGCCATATTCAGGGTGCGGGGGATTGGCGTTGCGGTTAGTGTCAGGATGTCGATTTCAGCGCGCAGTGTTTTTAGCTTCTCTTTTTGAGCGACACCAAAACGGTGCTCTTCATCAATGATTAGAAGCCCTATCTTTGGGAGTTCAACGCTTTTTGAAAGCAGCTTATGAGTGCCGATGACAATATCGGTGCGACCCTCTTTGATGCTCTCCAGCGTTTGGGCCATCTCTTTACCAGCGGTAAAGCGCGAAATTAAGCTGATATTGACAGCGGTGTCGGCAAAACGATCACGGAAATTCTCAAAGTGTTGGCGAGCCAGTAGGGTAGTTGGGACCAGTACAACCACTTGGCGACCAGATTGGACGGCGAGAAACGCTGCTCGCATGGCAACTTCGGTTTTACCAAACCCTACGTCGCCGCATACAACGCGATCCATGGGTTGAGGGGAGGTCATGTCGCTAATAACTGCTTCGATCGCCGCTTGCTGGTCGGGCGTTTCCTCAAACGGGAAACTAGCCGCAAAGCGTGTGTAATCTTCGCCGGGAGCATCGTAGACCACGCCTTGTTGGGCTTCGCGTCGGGCATATACATCTAATAGCTCGGCGGCGGTATCACGAATCTTCTCAGCGGCTTTACGTCGTGCTTTTTCCCACTGGTCTGAACCCAGCTTATTGAGTGGCGCCATTTCATCGTCGGCGCCGCTGTAGCGTGAGATCAGGTGCAGGCTGTCGACTGGCACGTAGAGCTTTGCACCATCAGCGTAGGAAAGCGCCAGAAACTCATTGGCCTGCCCGCCTGCCTCTAGGGTTTCGAGCCCTAAGTACCGGCCAACGCCGTGGGCTTGATGCACCACCGGTGCGCCAGCCTTTAATTCTGATAAATGCCGAACCGCCAGTTCATTGTCATCGGTTACTTTTTCTCGGCGGCGGCTCTGGCGAACCACATCGCCAAATAATTCGGTTTCACTAATGACCGCTACATTGGGCTGGGTAAGCCATAAGCCACTGCTGACCTGGCTTTCAGTAATGGCTAAGTGGTGTGGGCTGTCGAGAAACGCGTGAAAGCTATCTACATGGGGTAGCTTCAATCTGAGAGGTGCGAGAATTTCTTCAAGCGCTTCTCGGCGCCCTCTGGATTCTGCTGTAAAAAGAATGCGGGTATCGGTTTGGGTGCCCAGAAAAGCCGACAATGCGCTGAGTGGTTGTTTGGCCCGCGCATTAATCGCCAGCGCTGGTAGTTCCTGTGCGTCGGGGGTTAGTGCGTGGCGGTGCTCCTCGTCGTGCGTTAACTCTAAGCGCGGGCGAGCCTTGATCGCTGAAAACACCTCGCTGACGGGAAAGAATGCACGATGAGGGGGGATTAACGGACGTGTTGGATCAACCCCTAGATTAACGTAGCGTGACTCAATGGCTTGCCAGTGCTGCTCCGCGGCTTGAAATATCCCTGGCAGTAAAGCGATACGGGTGTCGTCGGTTAGGTGTTCAAAAAGCGACGCGGTTTCATCGAAGAAAAGCGGTAGGTAGTGCTCTAGCCCGGGCGAAGGAATTGCCTTTAGGGCATCGTTGTAGAAGGGGCACTGACGGGGGTCAACGTCAAACAGGGTTTCAAACTGCTCTCTAAAACAGGCAATTGCACTGCGGCTTAGTGAGTATTCATGCGCAGGCAGCAGCTCGATAATATCTACTTTATCTGTAGAGCGTTGGTTGCCGGGATCAAAGTGGCGCAGTGTGTCTATTTCGTCGTCGAATAGGTCGATCCGAATAGGCTCGTCCATGCCCATGGCAAAAAGATCAATAATCGCGCCTCGCATAGCGTATTCGCCGGGCTCATACACCGTCTCAACCGCACGATAGCCTGCACGGGAGAGCGACTCTCTGAACGTCTCGCGATTGAGCCTGGCACCTGTTTGCAGGGTCATCACCCGGCCGGCGATATACTCAACCGGCGGAAGACGCTGCATCAATGTATTAATAGGTACCAAAACAATTCCGCGGACCCCGTCTTGCAGTTGGCGCAGGGTGCGTAGGCGAGCAGAGATGATGTCCTGATGGGGCGAAAAGCTGTCATACGGCAGTGTTTCCCAGTCAGGGAAGGGGAGCACAGGAACGCTGCTGTAAAACGACAGGTCTTGTTCCAGGCGCTGCGCACTGGCCGTGTTTGGGGTGATTACCAGTAGAGGGGCAGTGGACGCTACTTGAGCGAGAGCCAGGGCAGTCGCACTGCCCGGCGGCGCTGTTAGAAAGAGCGTGTCGCGAGTCCCTTGAGGCTGGGGTGGTTCGAGCAGAGAGAAAGAAGGCATAGTTACGGTATCGTTTTGCGCTGTAAACGGAATTTGGATCATACACGATCAATACTTTTAGTTAGAGGCCTGGGGGAGTAAGAGTGGTGAGGTGGCTTTATGGCAGGCTCAATTAGCCGCTACATACTATTTGATGCTTGTAGTCAAACACCGGTTTCTGTAATACCCCTACATGTTGTGCGACTATACTTTCATTGCGATGACTCCCTAAGCCCCGGATAATGCACGTTGAATTTTATCTATGACCCTGTTTTCACTACCCAATGAGGCCGCACGTGAGTCAGCAAGCTCTCGAAAACGTTTTTCAGGATTGGCAAAGCAACGAAGCCCTGGCTGAGCAGATGATTCCGCTTGTCGGTCAGCTCTACCGTCAGAACAACGTTGTTGCCACCATGTTCGGACGTTCGCTGATCAAACGGTCGGTTATCCGTATTCTTAAAGACCACCGCTTTGTACGCAAAGTTGAAGGTACTGAGCTGTCGGTCGAAGATACGTTCCCCATTGTTAAGGCGATGAGCGAGCTGAATCTGGGCCCCGCTCACGTAGATGTAGGTAAGCTGGCTGTCAGTTTTAAACATCAGGGAAATGGCGATCTTGATGCATTCCTGCGCAAGGAGCTTGCTGAGATTGTTGATGGCTATAAGTCAGGTGTAAGCACGGGCGAGCCGCAGGATGTTGTGCTGTATGGCTTTGGGCGTATAGGGCGTTTGTTAGCGCGCGTGCTGGTTGAAAAGGCCGGCGGTGGTAACTTATTACGTTTGCGCGCAATCGTTGTGCGTGGCCGTGGTGATGTGGCTAAAGATCTTGAAAAGCGTGCCAGCCTACTGCGCCGCGACTCTGTTCACGGTCCTTTCGATGGCACTATCTCGGTAGATGCTGAGGCGAGCGCGCTCATCGTAAATGGTAATGTGGTTCAGGTGATCTATGCTGATTCACCTAGTGAGATCGACTACACCGCTTATGGTATCAATAACGCCGTAGTGGTTGATAATACAGGCATTTGGCGTGATGAAGCTGGTCTTGGTCAGCACCTGGAGTGTAAGGGTGCAGCTAAAGCGCTGCTAACGGCACCAGGTAAAGGTGATATTAAAAATATTGTATACGGTATCAATAACGATGCCATCGGTGATGATGACCGCATTGTTTCGGCTGCATCGTGCACGACCAACGCCATTGTGCCGGTACTTAAAGTGCTGAACGATGAGTACGGTGTGGTGACCGGGCATGTTGAAACTGTTCATGCTTACACCAATGACCAGAACCTAATCGACAACTACCATAAAGGCGATCGCCGTGGCCGTAGCGCTGCGCTGAACATGGTGTTGACTGAAACGGGCGCTGCTAAAGCGGTTTCTAAAGCTTTGCCTGAGCTTGAGGGTAAGCTTACGGGTAATGCTATCCGCGTTCCTATCCCCAATGTCTCTATGGCGATATTGAACCTGACGCTGGAGAAGGGTACCGACGCCGCTGCGTTAAATGACTATCTGCGTCGTATGTCGATTGATTCCGCTTACCAGAAGCAGATCGATTTTGTGGATTCGGCGGAGGTGGTGTCCTCTGATTTTGTTGGTAACCGTCATGCGGGCATCGTAGACGCTAAAGCGACGATTGCTAACGGTAATCATGCTGTTGTGTATGTTTGGTATGACAACGAGTTTGGTTATAGCTGTCAGGTAATTCGCATTCTTCAGCAGATGTCGAACGTGCAGTTTTTGAAACTGCCGCACCAAGTAAACTGAGTGTCGTTTATGTCGAGCCGACGCTAGAGTGCGTTTTTTCAGCTCGCTAAATGAGACCTGTCATCAACGCCACCTCCGGGTGGCGTTTTTTGTACCAAAAACAAATGGTCTAAAAGCATATAGCACCTTTGGAGCCCTCCAGGGATGTGGTCATTGGCCGCGCTTATCTTTATAATGCGGTAGATTTTTCGGGGTGGTTCAAGCTTGCTTGAGCCTGACTGGTAACAATCTGAACAGAAAACAAGAATTCACTGAGCAGAAAATAAGCATTCGAACCCCTTACCTTCGTATATCCGATCCATCAACTGGGCGAGACTATGATCGAAGTCAAAAAAGGCCTGGATCTCCCCATCACGGGAGCGCCCGAGCAGCGTATTGAAGATGCGCGGCGTGTGCGCCACGTGGCAATCCTGGGCACCGACTACGTTGGCATGAAGCCAACGATGGAAGTTCAGGAAGGGGATAAGGTCAAACTAGGCCAATTGCTCTTCACCGACAAGAAAATTGAGGGGGTGCGCTTTACGGCGCCCGCCGGCGGTGAAGTAATTGCAATTAACCGTGGCGAAAAACGACGTCTGCTGTCTGTGGTTATTAAAGTCGATGAAAATGAAGAAGCAGTGACATTTGCTTCCCATGATCGTGGGGCTTTAGGACAGCTAGATCGTCAGGTAGTTGTTGACCAGCTGGTTGAGTCTGGACTCTGGACTGCATTGCGCACCCGTCCTTTCTCACGTACGCCAGCAATTGACAGTACACCTGTCGATATCTTTGTCACTGCGGTGGATACTCATCCACTGAGTGCCGATCCCGCCTTAATCATTAATGAGCATGCTCAAGCATTTGAAGACGGCCTCAAGGTGCTAACCCGCCTGACCGAGGGCAACGTTTTTCTGTGTACGGGCGCTAACGCTTCCATCCCTGGCGGTGATGTAAGTGGTGTTAAGGTCGAAAGCTTTGCAGGCCCACACCCTGCTGGCTTGGTAGGCACGCATATTCACTACCTTTCACCTGTCGCACTGCATAAGAAGGTGTGGCACATCGGCTATCAGGACGTTATTGCGTTCGGTAAGTTGTTTGTGGAAGGCCAGCTCGATATGAGCCGAGTAGTAGCGGTAGGTGGCCCACGCGCTGAGAACCCTCGTTTGCTACGCACCCGTGTGGGCGCTAGCACCGAGGAGCTCTTCGCTGGTGAGGTTATCAAGCCGGATGACACCCGTGTGATTTCAGGTTCTGTGTTCTCAGGCTTTGCTACTGAGGGCAAACTGACCTATCTGGGGCGTTTCCATAATCAGGTGAGCATGCTTGAAGAAGGCAATAAGCGCACCTTTATGGGATGGCTGTCTCCTGGTGCGAACCGTCACTCTGTACTGGGCATTTATTTGTCAAAATTTAAAGGCTTAAGCAATTATGCCCCAACGACCTCAACCAATGGTTCCGAGCGTGCCATGGTGCCGGTGGGTGCATATGAGGCCATTATGCCTTTGGATGTAATGCCAACACAGCTGCTGCGTTCGCTGATCGTGGGCGACATTGAGGTTGCCATGCAACTTGGGTGTCTTGAGTTAGACGAAGAGGATCTGGCGCTTTGCACGTATGTTTGCCCCGGCAAATACGAGTACGGCCCCATCCTGCGTGACAATCTCACCATGATCGAGAAAGAGGCCTGATGATGGGTATTAGACAAACGCTCGATAGTCTCGAGCCGCACTTCCATAAAGGCGGTAAGTATGAAAAGTTCTATCCGCTTTACGAAGCGATAGATACGGTTTTCTACTCACCACCCAGCGTCGCTAAAACGACCGCCCACGTGCGCGATGGTATCGACCTTAAGCGCATTATGATCACCGTCTGGATGTGTACTTTCCCGGCGATGTTCTTCGGTATGTGGAGCGCAGGTTGGCAAGCAAACTCGGCCATAGACGCGGGTTATGCGTCAATGGCGGGCTGGCGCGAAGCAATCATGATGACCTTGGCGTCTGGGCATGATCCGGGCAGTCTGTGGGCCAACTTCGTGCTTGGTGCTACTTACTTCTTACCGATCTACCTCGTTACGTTCGCGGTAGGTGGGTTCTGGGAAGTACTGTTCGCGATTAAGCGTGGTCACGAAGTCAACGAAGGCTTCTTCGTAACTTCTGTACTGTTCGCGCTGATCCTGCCAGCGACTATCCCGCTATGGCAGGTCGCCCTGGGTATCACCTTCGGTGTGGTGATCGGTAAAGAGATCTTCGGTGGTACGGGCAAGAACTTCCTGAACCCCGCGCTAACCGGTCGTGCCTTCCTTTACTTTGCTTATCCGGCACAAATCTCCGGTGATGCGGTATGGGTAGCTGCCGATGGTTACACAGGAGCCACTCCGCTTTCCCTGGCATTCCAAGACGGCATGGCGGCATTGACTAACACCTTCACTTGGTGGGATGCCTTCTTAGGCTTTGTTCCAGGCTCGGTGGGCGAAGTGTCAACGTTGGCTATCTTTATTGGTGCTGCAGTACTGCTGTGGACCCGAATAGCCTCGTGGCGCATCATGCTGGGTGTATTCCTGGGTATGGTGGTGACCAGCACACTGTTCAATCTAATCGGCTCTGACACCAACCCGATGTTCGATATGCCGTGGTACTGGCATTTGGTGATCGGTGGTTTCGCGTTTGGTATGGTGTTTATGGCGACAGACCCTGTGTCTGCTTCCATGACTAACCAAGGGCGTCTGGTGTTCGGTGCACTGATTGGTGTAATGACAGTATTGATCCGCGTGGTTAACCCTGCATTCCCCGAAGGCATCATGTTGGCCATTCTATTTGCCAACTTGTTTGCACCGCTGATTGACCACTTCTTCGTCCAGGCCAATATTAAGCGCCGCATCAAGCGTACTGGCGTACCGGCCGAGGAGACTGCCTAATGGCACAAGGTAACAATTCGATCAAAAAAATCCTGATCGTAGCGTTTTCGCTGTGCATTGTGTGCTCTGTCATCGTTTCGACGGCGGCAGTAGCGCTACGCCCCATGCAGCAGCTAAATCAGGAACTGGACCGTAAAACCAACATCCTTAACGTGGCGCGCCTATACGAGCCAGGTATGGATGTAGAGCAAGCATTTCGTGAGCAGATTACGGCTCGCGTAGTGGAGCTGGAAACCGGTGATTACACCGACCAGTTTGATGCTGACACGTTTGATGGTTTTGAAGCAGCGCGTGACCCTGCTACAGGTCGTTCGCTATCTGGCCCCCGTGACATCGCAGGGCTTTCCAGGGTTGAAAACTACGCTGCTGTTTACTTAGTTGGCGATCCTGAAGACCCCGAGCAGATTGTTTTACCTATCCGTGGCCAAGGCCTTTGGGGCCGTATGATGGGCTTCCTGTCGGTTGAGGGTGACGGTAACACTATCGTTAGTATCACTTACTACGACCACAGTGAAACGCCTGGTTTGGGTGCTGAGGTAAACAATCCGCGTTGGCAGTCCCAGTGGGAAGGCAAAGAAATTTTCGATGAAGAGGGCGCCCTGAACCCTGCTATCCGTGTTGTTAAGGGTAGCGGTAGCGGCGTACATGAAGTCGATGGCCTTTCCGGAGCTACCCTGACGGCTAACGGCGTCAACAATATGCTGCAGTTCTGGCTGAGCCCAGAAGGCTTCGGTGAGTACCTCGCCAGATTCCGCAGCGGCGTTGACCAGGAAGACGCCCAGGACGCTGACGTCGAACTCGAAGCGGAAGGAGCCTGATCATGGCAGATATAAATGCTAAAGGCGCTTTAACGGCGCCGATCTTTAAGAACAACCCAATTGCGTTGCAAATATTGGGCATTTGTTCTGCACTGGCGGTTACCACCAGCATGAGCGTTTCGCTCGTTATGACGCTGGCGGTAGTCTTTGTTACGGCATTTTCGAACCTTTTCGTATCGTTGATCCGGAACCATATTCCCTCTTCGATCCGTATCATTGTTCAGATGACGATCATTGCATCGCTGGTTATCGTGGTTGACCAGATTCTCAAAGCCTACGCTTATGAAATGTCTAAGCAGCTGTCGGTCTTTGTTGGTCTGATCATCACTAACTGTATTGTAATGGGCCGTGCTGAAGGTTTCGCCATGTCCAACTCACCGGGCATATCGTTCCTTGACGGTATCGGTAACGGGCTTGGCTACGGCTTCGTACTAATGGTCGTAGGCTTCTTCCGTGAGCTGTTGGGTGCCGGTAGTGTGTTTGGCTTCACTGTCTTGCCGACTGTGCAAAATGGTGGTTGGTACGTGCCGAACGGTTTGCTGCTGCTGCCACCTTCTGCCTTCTTTATCATCGGTTTGCTGATCTGGGCTATCCGCTCGTTCAACCCCGAGCAGGTAGAAGACAACGAGTTCAAGATGAAGCACAACACCAAGCCGAAGGAGGCTGTGTAACATGGAACACTATCTAAGCCTTTTCGTTGCTTCGGTCTTTGTTGAGAACTTGGCCCTGGCATTCTTCTTGGGGATGTGTACTTTCCTGGCAGTCTCTAAGAAAGTTTCCGCTGCCTTTGGTTTAGGCATTGCCGTTATCGTGGTACTGACAATCGCAGTACCCGTTAACAATCTGGTGTTCAACCTCCTTCTTGCTGAAGGCGCGCTGACCTGGACTGGAATTAGTGGGGCCGAAAACATCGACCTCTCGTTCCTTGGCCTGCTGAGCTACATCGGTGTTATTGCAGCACTGGTACAGATCCTTGAGATGTTCCTGGATAAATATGTACCTGCGCTGTACAACGCACTGGGCGTGTTTCTGCCGCTTATCACCGTAAACTGCGCCATCTTGGGTGGCGTACTGTTCATGGTTGAGCGTAACTACAACTTCGGTGAATCCGTAATTTATGGATTTGGCTCCGGTGTGGGCTGGGCGCTGGCAATTACTGCCCTGGCTGGTATCCGTGAGAAGCTGAAGTACAGTGACGTACCTGGCGGCCTGCAGGGTCTTGGTATCACGTTCATTACCGTTGGCTTAATGTCTCTGGGCTTTATGTCATTCTCAGGCATTCAGCTTTAATCGGAGCCGGTTTTCTCGGCAGCTTAGGCTGCCGAGATACAGAAACCCCTCAGCAATAGGAAACCGACATGGTTGATACATCTGTCATCTTGCTCGGTGTTGTCATGTTCACGATCATCGTTATTAGTTTAACGGGGATCATCCTGGCAGCGCGTAGCAAGCTAGTGAGTAGCGGGGACGTGACTATCGAAGTCAACGGCGACCCCGAGCACACCTTGACGACTCAGGCTGGTGGCAAGCTTTTGAACACGCTAGCTGCCAACGGTATTTTTCTTTCTTCCGCTTGTGGCGGCGGCGGCTCTTGTGCCCAGTGTAAGTGCCGGGTAGAAGAGGGTGGCGGTTCTATCCTGCCTACCGAAGAATCGCATTTCACCATGCGTGAAAAGAAAGATGGCTGGCGCCTCTCTTGTCAGGTACCTGTTAAGCAGGACATGAAAGTAGAAGTACCTGAAGAAGTATTTGGCGTTAAGAAGTGGGAAACAGTCGTTACTGCAAACCCCAACGTTGCTACCTTTATCAAAGAGCTGAACCTGAAACTGCCTGAAGGTGAAGAAGTGGCCTTCCGTGCTGGTGGCTATGTACAGTTGGTAGCTCCGCCCTACGATATCAAGTTCGCTGACTTCGATATTGAAGAAGAGTACCGTGGCGACTGGGAAAAGTTTGATCTGTATAAAATTTCCCATAAGAACAACGAGGAAGTCATCCGCGCCTACTCCATGGCGAACTATCCGGAAGAGAAAGGCCTCCTCAAGTTCAATATCCGTATCGCGACGCCGCCTCCTGGCACTAGCCACCCACCGGGCTTAATGTCTACCTATGTCTTCAATTTGAAGCCGGGTGACAAAGTTACCGTTATGGGGCCGTTTGGTGAGTTCTTTGCCAAAGATACCGAGGCCGAAATGGTCTTCATCGGTGGTGGTGCGGGTATGGCGCCAATGCGTAGCCACATCTTCGACCAGCTCAAGCGCCTCAAGTCGACGCGTAAGATTTCGTTCTGGTATGGTGCGCGCTCCTGGCGTGAAACCTTCTATAACGAAGAGTATGACCAGCTGGCAGAAGAGTTCCCGAACTTTAAGTGGCACTTAGCCCTTTCTGACCCGCAGCCAGAAGATAACTGGGAAGGTCCGACCGGCTTTATCCACAATGTTCTGTACGAAAACTATCTGAAGGATCACCCTGCGCCTGAAGATTGTGAGTACTACATGTGTGGGCCGCCCATGATGAACGCCTCTGTTATTAAGCTACTGCTTGATATGGGTGTTGAACCGGAAAATATCCTGCTTGACGATTTCGGCGGTTAATATTTCGGTTACCTGAACTGCTTACGGGGCTGGCCATTAGGTCAGCCCCGTTTGTATGTGAATGACTGAAAAACACCGCGTTGTCTGATCATTTTGGAGTGGCTGAGGTACAATGGGCGTCAAATCTACGGCACTTACCGGCATGACCGTTGTCGGCAGGTGAGCAGTTAACGCAATGTGGGGAGATTAGCATGGCAATTTGGCTACTGGTATTTGGCTTCATGGCACTAGTGATGACGGCCATGGCGGTGGGCGTATTGATGGGCCGTAAGCCCATTGCAGGCTCCTGCGGTGGTTTAAACCAATTGGGGCTTAAAGAGGGTTGTGATATTTGCGGTGGCAAAGATGAAGTGTGCGAGGAAGAGAATCGCAAGCGCGGCAGTGAGCGTCGCCGTAGCGATGAAAGCCGCGGCGCTGACTTAGGTTACGATGCCACGCGCCGTTAATGCTTCATCATAACGTTCGCTACGCTAAACGCTCGCTTATTCAGCGGGCGTTTATGTATGCGTCGATGCAATATATTGATGTAACAGGTACAAGGAGATTGGAAGCGTATGGCGGTTCATAATTACGATATTGTTGTTATCGGTACTGGCCCAGCAGGGGAAAGCGCTGCCATAAATGCTGCTAAACACGGTATGCGTGTAGCGATTGTTGAAAAGCAGGCACAGGTAGGGGGCAACTGCACGCACTGGGGGACGATTCCCTCCAAGGCGTTACGCCACCAGGTTAAACAGATCATGGCGTTTAACACTAACCGTATGTTCCGCGATATCGGTGAGCCACGCTGGTTTTCGTTTCCAAAAGTTATGGAGCGCTCACGCAGTACAATCGATAAGCAGGTTGAAATGCGTACCACGTTTTACGCGCGCAATCGTATCGACCTGTTCCATGGCGTAGCGCGCTTTAAAGATGATCATACGGTATTGGTGCGTGACCGACAGGAAGGGATGGAAGAGCTTGTAGCTAAAAAAATTGTCATCGCTACTGGCTCAAGACCCTATCGACCGGCGGATATTAATTTCCGCCATCCGCGTATTTACTGCTCAGATACGATTTTAAGCCTCTCTCATACTCCCCGTACGCTGGTGATTTTTGGTGCTGGGGTTATTGGCTGCGAATATGCATCAATTTTCTCGGGATTGGGCGTTAAAGTTGATCTCATTAACAACCGGGATAGCCTGCTTTCTTTCCTGGATGATGAGATTAGCGATGCGCTGTCGTACCATTTGCGTAAGCATGGCGTACTGATTCGCCACAATGAAGAGTACGCAAGCGTTGAGGGTGACGAATCGGGCGTAGTGGTTCATTTACAGTCGGGTAAGAAAATCCGTGCCGACGCCTTCTTGTGGGCGAATGGGCGCACGGGCAACACCGATAGTTTAGGGCTGGAAAATATTGGCCTGGAAGCGAATAGCCGTGGTCAGTTAAGTGTGGATGAGCACTATCGTACTGCCATACCAACGATATACGCGGCTGGAGATGTCATTGGCTGGCCAAGCCTTGCCAGTGCTGCTTACGATCAGGGGCTAAACTCTTGTAACGAGCTGTTAGAAAAGGAGTATCGCTTTGTTAGCGATGTACCCACCGGCATCTATACCATCCCAGAAATAAGCTCCTTTGGACCCAACGAACGTGAGCTAACCGAAGCGAAAGTCCCTTATGAAGTGGGTAAGGCCTTCTTCAAAGATACCGCCCGAGCGCAAATTACAGGCGATACGGTGGGTATGCTTAAAATCCTTTTCCATCAGGATACGCTGGAAATTCTTGGTATTCACTGCTTTGGCGACCAGGCTTCGGAGATCTTGCATATCGGCCAAGCAATAATGCAGCAGAAAGGGGAGGCGAATACGCTGAAGTATTTCGTTAACACCACTTTCAACTACCCCACTATGGCAGAAGCGTATCGGGTGGCAGCGCAAAACGGTTTAAACCGAGTTTTTTAGCACGATTCAGTATGGGAGCTTTATGTTTCCGCTCCCATACTGACACACACCTTCTAGATTTCATCGAGTAACTGCTGCGCACGAAGTTGCCACTCGCCTTCTAACGCAGCGGCCTGGATGAGCGCCTCGCGGGCCTCTTCACTGTTCTGCTGCTGTAGTCGTAGGATGGCTAAGTTAAGCCAGGCGGCACCCATGCTAGGTTCAATTACTGTGGCTTGCTTAAACGCCTGCTTAGCACCTTCCGCTTCTCCCTCTGCATAAAGTGCATTGCCAAGTGCAAACTGTGCCATGGCATTTGATGGGTAGCGCTCTACCAGTGCTTGCCAGCTTGAGAGTGTTGCCTGCGGGCCGTGTACTTCTTCATAGGCGCTAATGGCTTCCAAGGCATTACGCGCTGTTACACCTTCAGGCAGTGTGCCTGGCTCGCTCACTACAAAGCCCCAGCGCCCGGTGCGTGCCCAGGTAGCATCAAAGCGGCTAAAAGACATCGTATGCCGCTCAATTTCTCCGCTGCGCAGAATGAGTGTTTCATTAGGCAAGTCAAACCCAATGGCTACCGCATAGTGCCACATGGGAAAGGCGGGCAGCGCTAGGTTTTGCATCACTACAACAGGGTCACCTGCTTCCAGATGGCCTAGAAGCGCATCCATAGTGCCGCGAATGGGGATCGCAAGCTGCTTATGGCGGCGCACGGTGGCTAACATTTCAGGTTGTACGCTACCGTCTCTGCCGGGCAAAAAAACCTGCGGGATCAGTTGCTCAACACTGGTATCGACACCCTGGTGATTTAGCACCATGGCCAGCGTTGCCGGGCCGCACTGATACTCGGTTTGGGCATAAAATGGTACTTGGCTCAGCTCTGTTTGAGGTGTCAAACTGGTCTTGGTGCTTTCCAGTAACACAGGGCTGCGGGCACAGGCTGACAGTAACAAAGCAAGTAGTAAAACGCCCGCGAAGCGGGCGTTTTTAAACAGTGTCTGCATGCTAGGCATCTTAACGGGTAAACGGATAAACGTCGGTCAAACCGAGAATATCGGTAATCAGCAGAATGACGAATACCGCAAACAGTACGCCGATCACTCCCGCGCCTGCAGGCAACTGCTCTAACTGGTCAGCCATTTGCTGCGCTTCAGCATCGCTCAGTGCTGCAACGCGAGCCTCAACTTCGTTCAGATCAACACCCTGCTTTAGCAGCTGTTCCTGCACATCAGCACGCGCTAAAACGTTGTTAATACGTTCACGGTCAGCACCTGCACGGTCACCTGCCAAAGCAGACTGAGTGGTCACTAGGTCCATAGATTGCGGCGCAATCGGTGCAGCTGCTACTGGCAGACTGGTGATAACTAGGACGGCAATTAACAGGGTAGATAGGTAAGCACGCAACGTTTTCATTGTCTTGATCCTTAGACTAGTCGGGAAGCAAACGATTTAATCGCTTGAATCAATAGTATAGAAATAAAATACGCGGGATTTAAGGCGAAAAAGCAAAGTGCTAATTATTTGCACTAATGCGATAGGTCCAGGGTGTTTCTGCAAGAATGCCTTTGGCACCTGCCATGGTAATCGCAAGGTCGTGAATGCCGGGCCAAAGAGGCACATGGGAGGCGCCTTTAACGGCTAGATCTAACCGTTGCGCCATTAACAGCAGCTTGTGTAACCGCTTCATAGATAAGCGGCTAATGGCTTTTTGATAGGCGGGGCGCCGTTTATCAAAAATCATTGGCTTTTGGGTTTTGCAGGCGTGCTCGAAGCTTTGGCCCTGGTCTAAATGCTGGTGTAACGAGAGCAGGGTGCGTAATTCGCGGCCTAGTGCCCATAACACTATGGGCGCTTCAACACCTTCGCTTTTGAGGCCGTTAACAATGCGCGAGGCGCGGCTGGGTTCGCCTTTTAAGCAGGCATCTGCCAGGTTAAACACATCAAAGCGAGTACTGTCTTCAACGCCCTGGGCAATGCTTTCGATATTAAGGCGGGTGTTGGCAGGGTGGATAAGCGCAAGCTTTTGCAGTTCCTGATCGGCAGCCAGCAGGTTCCCTTCGGTACGCTCGCCAAGCAGGCGTGCTGCATCCAGGTCAATCTGCAGCCCATGTAGTGCTGCCCGGTCACGCAGCCAATACCCTAAACGTGATACATCAACCGGCCATACCGGCACAAACAAGCCGTGCTTATCCAGCGCTTTAAACCAAGCACTCTTTTGCTGCTTGGCATCCAGCTTACCCATACTGATCAACAGTAGGTCGTCACTGCCATCCATCATTTCAGCGTACTGTGCGAGCGCTTTACTGCCTTCCTGGCCTAGCTTTTGATTGCCTAAACGTAGTTCCAGCAGTTTATTGGTGGCAAACAGGGATAGGTTGCTAGCGGTTTCCAGCAGCCGGCCCCAGGCGAAGTTGGGTTCAACGTCCAATACTTCCCGCTCTTCAACACCTGCTTGCCGGGCGGCTAAGCGCACGGCATCGCAGGCATCACGGTGCTGCAGTGGCTCATCACCGGCAACAATCACTACCTTAGGCAGCTTCTTGGCTAATGCGGCGGGTAGCTGGTCGGAAAATACCTTCACTGCATCGCCTCAAGGTTGGCCAGACGCTCAATAATACGCTGCGCAAGCTGCCGTGTTAGCGTCTGCTCTGCCTCTTGGAACAGTGCCTCACGGTTGAGCAGGTCATCATCACTTACGCGAATCTGCGTGCTAGTGCTGAGTGTCGCGTTATTAAGGGCATAGGCATTGGTTGCCCGCTGCTGTACCGAAAGCGTTGTACTGAGGGTTAGCTCATGCTCGCGGCTGGCACGGCCGCCGCTGCCAATGTGGCGCTCTTGTAGTGACGGCGTCCCCAGCGTGACCCGCCAGGGAGCACCACTGGCCACCTCGGTGCCCAGTTGCTTTAAGCGAGTACGCAGCTGCAGGGCCAGAGCGCTGTTGTCGTTGCCTTCGATGGAAAGCGTGGGCAGCTGTGGCATTGATTCAGTGCCGCGAAGGCGAAACCCACAGCCGCTGAGCAGCACCGCCGCAGAAGCGGCGATGCTGGTAGCGAGAAAACGACGGCGTGTAACGTACTGGTTTGGCTTCATCCGCTCACCACAATGTTAACCAGCTTGCCGGGCACCACGATCACTTTACGTACCGTTTTGCCCTCTAAATGGCGCTGGACGTTTTCATTTTCCATTGCCAGCGTCTCGATGGCGGCTTTATCAGCGTTGGCTGGGGCTTCCAGGCGGGCACGCAGCTTGCCGTTAACCTGTACCACTAGTTCAATGCTGTCCCGGGTGAGGGCAGCTTCATCTACCTTTGGCCACTGGGCTTCAATGGCGGGCTGGTCATGGCCTAACTGCTGCCACAGGCTGTGGCACAAGTGTGGAGTAATGGGGGCCAATAGCAGCACGCACGCTTCCAACGCTTCACGAGTAATGGCTAAGCCAAGCTCAGTGGTATCGTCAAACTTGCTAACCGCGTTAGAGAGTTCCATTACCGCGGCGATAGCGGTATTAAAGGTGGTGCGGCGGCCGATATCATCACTGGCTTTCTTGATGGTTTCGTGGGTTTTACGGCGTAGCGCCTTTTGCTCATCATTTAGTGTATCGATAGCCAGCGTACCCGGTGTACCTGCATCAAGATGCTCAGTAACCTGACGCCAGATCCGTTTCAGGAAACGGTGTGCACCCTCAACGCCGGAATCTGACCACTCCAATGACTGCTCTGGCGGTGCGGCAAACATCATAAACAGGCGCACAGTGTCGGCACCGAATTTATCGATCATCGACTGTGGGTCAACGCCGTTGTTTTTCGACTTGGACATCTTCTCGATGCCACCCATCTCAACCGGCTGACCGTCGCTCATGAGAATGGCACTAAGCGGGCGGCCTTTCTCGTCGCGTTTTACTTCCACATCGGCGGGGTTAAACCACTCTTTGCCGCCATTATCTTTAAAGCGGTAGAAGGTTTCTGCAATCACCATGCCCTGGGTAAGCAACTGCTGGAACGGCTCGTCGGAATCCAACATGCCGAAATCGCGCAGCAGTTTGTGGAAGAAACGAGCGTAGAGCAGGTGCAGGATAGCGTGTTCGATACCGCCGATGTAGAGATCAACCGGCAACCAGTAGTTGGCACGCTCATCGAGCATGGCTTCGTGGTTATCGGCACAGCAGAAGCGAGCGAAGTACCAGGAAGACTCCATAAAGGTGTCAAAGGTATCGGTTTCACGCACCCAGCCATCGCCCAGCTCAGAGAACTCGGGCATTTTCTTCAGTGGCGAGCCTGAGGCGTCTACGGTGACTTCCATAGGCAGTGCCACCGGCAGCTCATCATCAGAGAGCGGAACAGTTTGGCCTTCAGGGCCGTACTTAACCGGAATCGGCGCGCCCCAGTAACGCTGGCGGGCGATACCCCAATCGCGCAAGCGGTAATTGGTTTTAACGTTGCCACGGCCAAGTTCGGTCAGCTTGGCGGCAATAGCATCAAATGCTGCCTGGAACTCCAGGCCATCAAATTCGCCTGAGTTGATCAGCGTGCCGTGCTCTACAAAAGCGCCTTCGGAAATATCCGGCGCATTGCCGTTTTCGTCGGCGACGACAGGCTTTAGCTCTACGCCATACTTCGTCGCAAATTCCCAGTCGCGCTGATCGTGGGCAGGCACCGCCATCACCGCGCCGGTACCGAACTCCATCAGGACGAAGTTGGCCACAAACACCGGTACTTCATCGCCGGTTAGCGGATGAATGGCTTTATGCCCAGTGGGCATGCCCAGCTTCTCTTTAGTGGCCATTTCGGCTTCTGAGGTACCGCCTTTGGCGCACTCTTCACAGAACGCTGCCAGCTCGCTGTTCTGCGCAGCGGCTTGTTTGGCCAGCGGGTGCCCAGCAGCGACGGCGACGTAGGTCACGCCGAATAGCGTATCAGGGCGCGTGGTATACACTGCCAGTGGATCACAGGCACTGCCATCCGCTGCCTGAATCTCAAAGGTCATCTCAACGCCACGGGATTTGCCAATCCAGTTGCGCTGCATGGTTTTGACCTGCTCGGGCCACTCGACGTTTTCAAGATCCGCCAGCAACTCATCGGCGTAATCGGTAATTTTCAAGAACCACAGCGGGATCTCTTTACGCTCAACGGGCGCACCAGAACGCCAGCCGCAACCATCGATAACCTGCTCATTCGCCAATACAGTTTGGTCAACCGGATCCCAGTTAACCGTGGACATCTTTTTGTACACCAAGCCTTTTTCCACCAGCTTGGTGAAGAACCACTGCTCCCAGCGGTAGTAGCTGGTATCACAGGTAGCGAACTCACGGCTCCAGTCGTAGGCAAAACCAAGCGCCTTCAACTGGTTACGCATGTAGTTGATGTTTTGATAGGTCCACTTGGCAGGCGGCACCTGGTTTTGAATAGCGGCATTTTCCGCAGGCATCCCGAATGCATCCCAACCCATGGGCTGCATAACATTTTTACCCTGCATACGCTGGAAACGGGACACAACGTCGCCGATAGTGTAGTTACGCACGTGACCCATGTGCAGCTTGCCGCTGGGGTAGGGGAACATGGATAGGCAGTAGAACTTTTCGCGGTTAGCGTCTTCTACTGCTTTAAAGCACTGGTGTTTGTCCCAGTACTGCTGGGCATCACGTTCGATCTCACGGGGGCTGTAATGTGCGTCCATCGGTGTTTTCAATGCCTTGGGGTAATTCGCCCAAAAAGGGCGCAAAGTGAATAATAGATGACCACTGTCAGATAAGTAGCGTCGATTGTATCCTATGCAGGTGTATCCTTGAACGGTTAGCCGATGATAGGCCGCACCCTGGGTCGACAAAAGGAGAGGGACCATGGAACAACATAACGATCACCGTTTGCGCGAAGGCTATGAACGCCTGCTAGAACGCATGCAGGACGGGGCCAACGAACTTACCTGGGAAAATCTACAAAAGGATTTAGATGAGGCCGTCGCTTTCGAAGCGGAGCTTGAAGAGTACACCAAAGACGAGCTTGCGCTGCTGCGTGCCTGGGTAGAGCGTGACCTAAAAGATATGCGCTACTACATGGCCGATACCGGTAAACAGGTAGCAAGCTGGTTGGGAATCGATATTGACGGACTCTCCCGGCGAGTGATGGAGTCACTGCTTTCCATTGCAGACCGCAGCGTGGTTGACCGCGAGCGCTTTGAAGACGACTTAGAAGCCGCGCGCGCCGACTACTGCGAAGGCGAAATGGCCGCTCCTGGGTTAATGGCCTGCGTGCACTGCGATGCTCAAGTGATGCTGGAAAGCGTTTCGCGCTTAGAGCCGTGCCACCAGTGTGGTCATCGTTACTTTTACCGCTTTCCCAGTAAAATTGTCGAAACCTGAGTTGCTAACGCACTCTACATTTAATTGACCCACACGCTTAGGCCTGCGATCGCTCCCAGCGTGAGCAGGCTCATCATGGCTGCGTATAGTAAATTATCTTTCATCATCCGGTAGCCACTGACCCCGTAGCGCCCCTGCAGTGAAAGGTTGATACCGGACAGTGGCCCCACACTCGTACCTACCGCCCAGGCGCTAACCGCCACAAAGGCAAACAGCGTCTGCTCGCCGCCTTGTAGGTTTAAAATAGACGCCAGTACGGAAACACCAATAATCGGGTGCAATCCTACGAGCGCACTCAGGGTAATGGCTGCAAAGCTGACCATGGCCTGCCACATGCCAAAGCGGGCAAACAGCGTCCACTCGTCTCCTGCCGCTGCCGCGACCAGAGTAGAAAGCCCCAGTGTTAATAATCCTGCGGCTAAAAACAGTGATATTTCCCCACGCATGCTGGGCAGCCGTGTAACGGTATGCTGACGAATACGCCGTAGAGTGTAGCGTGGGCCTTCACGTAGGTTGCTAAGTAGTGCCACCCCGGGAATCAGAAAGGTAATAATGCTAACAATTGTCAGCGCTGGCGTGAGCCAGAAATGAAACAGCATCACCATCGCTGCCATACTGGTAGGCATTAGCAGGCTGCGCGGTGAAAGCGAAAAACCGTCTACCTCGGTTAAATCAAACCGACGCCTTAGTTCTAACGTGGTTAACACCCCCGAGAGCATCGCCAGTGGAAACCCAACCAGAGCGACCTGGCCGTACTGCACCTCTGGCGCCAAGGCAATAACTACCGCCATGGAAGCAAAGAAGGGAGACCAAAGCGCGGCACTACTCAAACCACGATTAAGCGCTAAAAGCTGGGGCGCGGTTAATGGCGCGCGCCGAGCCAGCCGGTCGCCCACCATCAATATCGTCGAAAGATTCAAGATGGAGCCGAGAAAATGCACCCCTAGCCAGGTACGCAACACGCCATCGGCACCGGTAACCCGCTTACCCGGTGCCCGCTTGTTGCCCTGGGTACCGATCAAGGAAATAAAGCTAACGCCCACTAGCATCGTGGCCACAAACACATTGCCCTGCAGCATGGCTGGCCAATTCACCTCTGCGCCATATACCACCCGCGCCACTACCAGCATTAACACGCCGAGCGCAAACAACACCCCCGCCTGAATGCGCGAGCGCTTTGGAATACCACGCCACAGCAGCGCTACCGCCGCCCACAGCAAATAGCTCACCGCCTGCGTAGTAGGTAGCACGCCGGTAAAGCCGACTATCTGCGCTAAAAGCCCCAGCAGCACCAGCCCGCCAGCCACCCGCTGCCGCGTTGTCGTCTCTTGCATCTCAATCCCTTACTGGTTGAGTTAGCAGGCTAATCGGATTTCTGATAATTGGCTAGTGGAACAAGGTAGAGGAGGGCGTTTACCGAAAAGAAAAGGCACATCTTATATGTGTGCGGTAACAAGCCTGTGAGGAACGAACAGCTAAGAACCCGTGCAGCACTCAACGGCACTCGAGGCAGCCACGATGACCTCATAGCCACATTTTGAGCGCGTGGTAACTAATCTGTGGGGAACGAGCAAATGAGGCGCCCGCGTAGCACTCATCAGCAGCCACGATGACCTCATAGCCACATTTTGTAGCGCGTGGTAACGAATCTGCGAGGAACGAGCAAATGAGGCACCCGCGAGATGTTTAGTACATACAACGATAGAAGCACAACAAAGCGTGCTTTTCACTTTGCTATGTCAAAGAAAACTGAGTAATGTCAAAAAACCATCTTCTCCTTACAGTAGAATCAGTCAAGCAAAACAGAGACGGTCGCCAGCGGAGCGTTTTAACGCAGCCCAGTTGTACCGGGGCGGTAGCGTGCTTTCATGGTGCTTAGCTAGCGAGATGCCAGTATTATGTTTACTTCGGAGTACATCAACTGCTCAGTAGTTAGGTAATCGCATCAAGAGGGCTTGTTAAGCCTGCAAAATGTTGGCCAAGCACATGGGTATAGATTTGTGTAGTAGATACATCAGAATGCCCAAGGAGCTCTTGAACAGTTCGAATATCTCTTCCATTTCTCAGCAGCTCGGTAGCAAAGCTGTGACGAAATGTATGGCAAGAGACCCGTTTATTAGTTAGCTTCGCAGCAACTACGGCTTTCTTTAACGCTTTTCTGGGCACAGAATCATGCAAGTGATGGCGACACAGCACGCCAGTGACTGGATGGCGAGAGATGCTGTTAGACGGAAATAAATACATCCACGCAGGCTGCCGATAGGCAGAAGGGTATTTTTTTGCCAAAACACCCGGTATAGAAGGGCCAACACTTTCCTGATTGTCTCGTTCTTGCAGCGCTAGCGCAGCGCTGATTATGTCTCTCGTGCTTTCATAAAGAGTCGAACTAAAGATGGTTACTCTATCTTTTGAGCCTTTACCGTCTCTCACTGTTATTGATCCCCGAGAGAAATCGATATCTTTCACCCTTAAGCGCAGGCACTCAGAGATTCGTAACCCAGAGCCATACAAAAGTGAAAAAATCAGTTTATCTCTTCCTACCATCTCCTTGAGAATGCTGACAACTTCAGCCGCCATGAGCACTTCAGGTAAACGCTGTGGCTTAGAAGCATAATTGAATTCAAGATCTCCCAATGGCTGTTTCAGGAATTGATTATACAAATACGCCAGCGCGTTTAGCGCTATACGCTGGGTGTTGACTGCCACATGGCGCTCAGTGGCTAGGTAGCCTAGGAAACGTACGACTTCAGTTGCTCCCATCTCACTAGGATGACGGCAATTATTGTATCGAATGAAAAAACGTATCCAGTAAATGTACGTTTTCTCGGTTCGGATACTCATCCCACGCACGCGGATGGACGTGCGAACCTCATTCAGGAAAGGGCTGCTGGCCATTTGGTGAACCCTCTGTTGGCTGTATTTATAAACAGCATAATTAGGCCTTTTCATTCTGCAATGCGTATTTTTCTATCCCATCGGGGTGGGGATGTGCTCGATTTCAAGGAAGGTTATTTTTAAATAATCATATATAACAATCAGTTGATGAGCTCCTTTGTATGTTTATGTGCAATATGTAAGGGTGGCTTAAAATGATAACGCGCATGCGCATTTTTCTAGCAGGCTTTAGGGCGGGAGGTAGTGATATTTCTTTTTTATCAATAGATTGGAATGCTTTTAGATAGGTAGGCCTTCCAGGAAAACGCGCATGCGCACTAATAAACTGTTACACGTCTAAACATACATCATTCATCACATCTCTAGCATTCATAGGTAGTATTTGATGAAACAAATTAAAAAGATAAAACTAAAAAACTTCAAAAAGTTCAGAGATAGTGAAATCAATTTCCATGAAGAAAAAAATATATTAATAGGTGATAACGAAGCAGGTAAAAGTACAATTCTAACTGCTATAGAATTAGTGCTTGGCGGTAGTAAAAATAAAGTTGAGTCTATTGGATTAGAAAGTATCTTCAATACAGATGCAGTCAAAGAATTTCTATCTGGTGATAAAAAGGAAAGTGACTTACCAATACTCCATGTAGAGATATTTCTCAATGAACAAGATAATCCTGATTTGAATGGAAGAAATAATACTGATAACGCAGATTCAGATGGCCTTAAATTAGTTTGTGAACCTATCGAAGAATTAGGTGGTGAGATTCGTGATGTGCTTGCTCAGGATGAAAGCAACTTTCCATTCGAATACTACAGTGTGAAATTCAGTACATTTTCTGGTGAAGCATACTCAGGTTATCGAAAATTTTTAAGGCATTTGTCAATTGATAGCTCGCAGATTAATAGTGAATATGCAACAAGAGAATATATAAAAACTGTTTATGAATCTCTTGCAGAGCAAAACCAGAGAATTACACTGAGAAATGAGTATAGGCTTCAAAAGAAGAAATTTGTTGAAGAAACTTTGGAGAGAATAAATAAAGATATCGATAAATATCAGTTCTCAGTAAGAACAGGGAGTAAATCAAATCTTGAAGCAGATCTAACAATCACTGAAGATGACATCGCTCTTGAGAATAGAGGAAAAGGACGGCAGTGTTTCATAAAAACAGAATTCGCACTTACTAGAAATGGTGATGGACAAAGCATAGATACACTTTTGCTTGAAGAGCCAGAAAACCATTTGAGCCATACAAATATGAAAAAACTGATAAATAGGATTTCAAATTCAGAAGCAAAACAAATATTTATTGCAACTCACAACAGTTTGATTAGCACAAGACTTGACTTAAGGAACACAATCTTACTCAATAGCAATAGTGCAAGCCCTATAACCCTTGAGGCTTTACCTGAAGATACTGCCAAATTTTTTATGAAGGCACCAGATAACAACATTCTTGAATTTATATTGTCTTCAAAAGTTATTCTGGTTGAAGGCGATGCAGAATACATTCTAATTGGTGCGTTATATGAGTCAGTCACAGCAAGAACTTTAGAAGATGATGACGTTCATATAATTTCTGTTGGCGGAACAAGCTTTAAGCGCTATCTTGATTTAGCAAAACTTTTGAATATTCGTGTTGCAGTCGTCAGGGATAATGATGGTGACTATGAAAATAATTGTGCCCAAAACTACAGTGATTATTTAAATGATAATATAAGCGTATTTTATGACAAAGATAACGATAAAAGCACTTTTGAGATTTGTTTTTACCAAGATAACAAAGGTATTTGTGATGAGCTTTTCCTTCCAGGAAGAAGAACTCTCACTGCTTTAGAATTTATGCTAAAAAACAAAGCGGATTGTGCTTTTGAATTGCTAGATAAAAAAGCAGGCGAACTAATCTCACCAACTTACTTATCTCGAGCTATAGAATGGATAAACGAGTAGTTTTAGCCGTTGCTGGATCAGGAAAAACCAGTCATATAATCGATAATATTAGTGAAGATTCTCGTGCGTTAATAGTAACCTATACAGAAAATAACTATAAAAACATAAAGTCAAGAATAATTGACAAGGTTGGCTTTATACCCTTAGGTGTAAGAGTAAAAACCTACTTCAATTTTATTTATTCATTTTGCTTTAAACCATTGCTAGGCAATAAAATCAACTCAAAAGGAATAAATTGGGATATTCCGCCTGCATTCACGCTCAAGTTAAAGAGAAGCAGTCCTAAATTTTATTTAGATAGCCATGGCAGGCTCTACCACAACAGAATTGCTAAGCTACTTGATCAGTGCAACATGATGAAAGAGGTTTCAGAACGGGTAGAAAAATATTTTGATTTAGTATGTTTTGATGAAGTTCAGGATTTTGGCGGCCACGATTTCAATTTTATATGTAAACTTTCCCCAAAAATCGAAAGTTTACTTTTAGTTGGTGATTTTTTCCAACACACTTTCGACACCAGCCGAGATGGGAACATCAATTCAAACATCCATAAAAATATTGATACTTATACAAGAAAGCTGACTCAAGCTGGATATACATTAGATACAGATTTACTATCGCATAGCTATCGTTGCAGTCCAACCACTTGTAGTTTTGTCTATCAAAATACAGGAATACAAATTGAATCCCATAGGGATGATGAAACAATAATTCAGTTTGTACAGTCTACGACTTTAGCTGAAGAAATCTATTTCGATGAAAATATCGTGAAATTATTCTTTAGGGATAGTAAGCGATACAATGGATTCACAGAGAACTGGGGGGCAACTAAAGGGCTTGATTGCTTTTTAGATGTATGTATCGTTCTAAATGCTACAACATTGCAGCATTATAAAAAATGTAAATTGCATGAATTAGCTCCGCAAACAAAGAATAAATTTTACGTTGCATGCACTCGAGCTAAAAGGAATATTTTTTTCGTTCCTGAGAGTCTTTATAAGCACCATAAACAATGAGAATACGACGTGTAACAAGAAAATCCAGGTGACACCTACGGCGCACCTGATTTAGGCGTTATACGTATGGAGAGTTAAGATGAAAGAATTATTGTCCAATATTAAGACGCTTCTCTTCTCCTACACTTCGATCATTGTTCTGCTATTCTTTGCAATCATTCAGTCTAACCAAGGTAGTTACGATGCCGCGCTCCAACAGCTCAATGAGATTGAAAAAAGGGCGTCAACGTATGATTCCGACGAGCTTAGACTTGTAATATTTGAATCTGCAAGCTTGGGCTCGAATCGTATTGATAAAGTAGCAACGTTAGACCCAATTGATCTTAAGGTGGAATTTCGGTTTCCTTCAAGAAGCGCTGATTTCTCGGCCATCAGTAAGCAACTGCAAGCAGACCCTCCCACTGGATTTAACTTTGGAATTGGCAACAGAACTATTGTTCATCCGGAGTTCACTGAGACCAAAGGTATTCAGTCGTACTATGTCCCCGTACAAAACCCTTTGACGTTAGAAAGTTATGAGGCCCTCCATAATGGATCACTGGAGTCTATTTACTTACCGGTTTTTGAACCCGACATGAGCAGGGCTAGAATTGAGGCATACGCTTTTGAAGTGACGAGGTACAATTCAATTGAGCAGATCAACACTTCGAGTTATGAAAGCGTTGAGGTGGTTGATCAACTGTCGCTGTTGCCTACCATATCAAGCAGCCATCAATCTGATGCAGATGCCAAAATTTGCAATCTTGAACCTGTAGTAACGATCGTAAATGAACGATATGCATTTATGTGTTCAGTTTCTGAGATTGTACTAGATTCGATAACCTATTCTGGCGCAAGAATAATAGTTCCCGCAGAATCTAGTGTAATTGAAGTGCAAGCAAAAGATCTTCTTGAGTTGCTGAGAACTCCAGCAAGCGATCGTAGGATTTTTGATCTGTCATTTCGTGAATTGGTCCACATTGCGGGGCCGTATTCGAATCTCCCCTTTGAAAAGATTGATCAAATTATTCGTGCGGAAAAAGAACGCAATCCATCAACGCTTAGTGTTTTCGGAGCTGAGATAAACATACCTTTGCTAACTCAGCTAGTCCTTCCTTTGCTTACACTAATTTGTCTCTATATTTATCTCCATATTCAGGAGGCTCTATCACGATCACAGGGAACCCTGCCAGACGGATTCCGGGAGGTGCCATGGATTGCGTTGTACCGAAGTAGTGCAAACCAGTATGTTCTTCTTGGACAGTTGCTACTTCTACCTATGTTGCTTGTTGTGGCAATTAACTTCAGGTCTTCGGGAGGTACACAAGTTGCTCTCACATGGGCCATGTTCTTGGTATTGGTGGCCGTCAATAGCGTGAACTTCATGGCGTTAAAGAAGTTGAGAGCGGCGCTGTTCCATAGAACCGTATAACAAAGCAATTAAATTCGCTCCCTACGGTCGCCGGACGCTCGTTCCTCGCGCCGTTTATTGCGAGCGTTCAATGTCCAACACTCATCCTGAGGCAGTATGACCGACGAAAAACCTCATTTTATGGAGCACCCTGAGGTAGTGGAGTTGATAGATAACTCATTTCCAGAACTCGTGGGGGAATCTGACAGGGGCGCGGTCATTATCGGAGCAGACATTGTTGATTCAGTATTGTACAAATTGTTCGATGAACTAATCTCTTCAGAGGTTTCGAAGAAGAAGAGAAAAAGGCTATTTGACTATACTGGACCACTAGGAACATTTTCTTCAAAAAATGACATGGCCTTGGCTGTTGGGTACATAAACAAGAAGACACACGATTGCATTAATGTGCTGAGGGAAATCAGAAACGATGCGGCTCACTCAAACGTCCGTTTCGACATAAAATCACAGCAAGACCGCATAAGAGAAATGTATAACGTAGGAGATGGTGTACCAATCGCGGTTCGAAACTGGGCCTTTGAGCATCTGATGAAGCGTTTCGTCACTGTCCTTATGGCGACAAAAGACATTGGCGAACGACCGATCTTCAAAACATTGGAAGAGTGCTTGGACTATATTGTTGAGAATCCTGATTCAACGAAAGCAATTGACGAAAAGCTTCCGGTGCATGAGTTTTCTTTGGGGCTCATCCTGCTTTGCGCATTCATCATCCACCAAAAAGAAAGTTGTCTCTCGGAGCGAAAACATTGAACAAGCGCAACCACTCAGACCAATCTTCCGCTTCGCTCCAAATTGGCCGGTGTTGCGAGCGTTAGATTTCTAGGCTCCTGCTAAGACGGAAGATCATATAGAACCATGGATAAAAGTATCGAAAATATCATCAATCCGCCTTGGCTGGAGTCAATAAGGGAGGTGGAAAAGCAATTTAGCCTTGCTGCTTCAGTGTTTCAGGAATCTGAAACACTGCGAACAATAAGAAAGCTGAGTGAGACCACAAGGCTGGCATCCTTGGCTTTTAACCAATCAGAATTAATGAAGTCCGCTCGAGTTGCAGCCGACAGTAGCAGACTCGCTTCGCTTGCCTTCTACGAATCAGATGCCATGAAGTCTATTAGGCATTTGACAGAATCAAGCCGGCTGGCAACATTAGCTATACAAGAATCGGATGCTATGAGGTCTTTTAAGGCTGTAGCTGAATCAGTTCGACTATCCTCTCTAGCGTTTCAGCAGTCTGAAACTGCGAAGCAGCTGCAAAGTTTTTCAAAAACAAGCCAGCTGGCATCAATTGCCTTGCAGCAACCTGAAGCATTTAAACAAATATCTCAGATTAGTAACTTGGCGTCATTTAAAGCTTTGGCTAGTCTAGATAACAGCCCATTTTTGGCCTTCGCATCGGAAATGAGCAACACCGACATAATAGATGTATCTCTTAAAGAGATAGATGCTCAAATAAGCGCAGAGATATATTCACAAACAGACTTTAATGCGCTATCTGACAAAACTAAGAGTATCTTACTCTATTTGTACCACTATTATTTTTTGCCGATTTTACTCAGCTGCTTATCTGCTTACATGATGGCCAACGCAATAGAAGCAAGAAAAGAGCTAGAGTCGATATCTACACCTGCTGAGGTCAGGCAATTTACTCGCGCACCTAATCATAATTTTGAGCAATCTTCGTTAAAAGGGTTTCGTGTCACAACAGTACAATCTCTTAATTTTAGAGAAGGCCCCAGTATGAAATCTGAAATAATAACGATTTTGCCAATTGGTTCGTTACTCGAGGTAATAGATAAGTCTCATCGTTCATGGCTTTTAGTCGAAGTGGAGATTGATAGAGCGCTTGAGCAAGGCTGGGTGTCGAGACGCTATACAGCATATTTTAAATGAATCTAACAAACGGCTGCACCGGACAAATTTCCGCTGTCACCTTTTGTGCAAAAAGCCGCCATCAAAAATTTTCTCGGTGAGCCGGGCGTTAGATTTAAAGGAGAACTTGTGTCATATAAAGATATTTTGCTACTAAAAGAAGTAAATGATGCACCTAAGCGTGGTTATATGTTTGAACAATCACTTAGGGAAATCTTACCTTGGTCATATAGACCACCAATTACAGCATCAACAGCAACAGAACAACTGGATGCTTTTTTTGAGTGGAATTCTTGGCATTTTTTAGTTGAGGTAAAAGCAAAAGATAAGGTAATTACCGCTGGATCACATGACTGGGAAGATTTTGAACTAAAAGTCAGAAAAAGAAAAGGGCAATGTATAGGTTTATTTTGCTCTCTTTATGACGTTAATGATGAAGTGTTTCGTAGCGCAGAAATGTTAAACAAGGAAGGGTTTACGACAATAGTTATTGCTGGCGCAGTATGGAATAATTTATTAAAAAGCAATCTACGTATCAGTGACTATATTAGATATTCTGTTTTCCAAGCTAGATCAAAATTCAAATCCCAACCAGATGATCTAAATAAAATTAAAAATTGGGTGTTTAGTCGTGATGAGATTAACTCAAAGATACATGAGATATGTACAAAAGAGTCTTCAGTTTTTTTACGTAGGCACAAAATTTCTCATCATGAAAATATTTATGTCGAAAGAAAAGTAGATGAAAACTTAGTCTCATTCATTAACCTACTAAAACCAAGTAAATTAGATTCTAATGTTAAGTCCCATACACATGGTGGAAAAGTTTATTCATCAGATAGAAGTAAGCCTAAACAAATTACTTTAGTAAGAGATCTCTCTGGAGCTGGAAAAACAACGTTATCAGTAAACTTGTCGTTAGATAATGAAAAATATTTTGGTTCAGTAAAGGCCGCTCTTCAAAATGATATTGATTGTTTTATTGATCGTCTTTCTGATATTGATGATAGTAATGGGCTTGAAAGTTTAATGTATGTTGATAAGCCTATAGTCTTGGTTATCGATTCGTTAGATGAATCTCAAGCAAATGCGCAAAAGCGTAAAGAGGTAAGAGCACTAATTAAAGGTATTGAAGAGCTAAACAATAAAGCAAAGATAAAGGGGTTATTGTGCTTTCCAATAATGTTGGTTTTTACTATCAGAGAAGATTTTTGGAGGGATTGGGAGTCAACTTTTGAAGGCTTAGAAAAGCACAACTTGAAAAAGAGGTTTTCGTGTTTTAACTATGAAGAAACTAAATTAGCAATTAAAAAATATTCTAATAGTTTTAAATATGATTTAAAAACAAAGTTAAATAAAAAATATCTAGATATTCTTTCACATCCATTCAATTTGCAAATTTTTTCTGAGGCACACGAATATGAAGGGGATGTTTATATTAATGATATAATGGATAATACTGTTTTAAAATTATTCTTTGATAGAAAAAAAGACGATATACATAAAAGACCTACCTCTGGTTTTTATCCTAATATACTCATGGCATTATGCTCGAGCATTTCTGCGTTAATTGCAAAGAAATGCAAGAATGAAGTTTCCTATGATGAAGTTATTTCAATAATTAAGAGTGATTATTCATCACTTTCAGAAGTCTCTGACTTAATAGTTAAGAATTTAATTTCTGAGCAGATTATTGTGAGAGATTCAGCGAATGCAAGAATGTTAAGGTTTCGACACATGAAGTTTGTTGAATACTTAACATCTTATTACATTGCTAGAACATTAAATGCTTACAATAACCCTAAAAAGCTAGATGAGATAATTAGCTCTCTGGTTAATGAAAGATTTTTATCTATTTACTACATTCACGAATTTATACGCTCGATTTGTAAAGCTGAGTTCTATGATTTGTATGAAAATCTTATGGAGCATTATTCAGAATCCTCAGAATACATGAAGAGACTTGTTCATCAAAAAAGATTGTTTATATCCGGTGGTGAAAAAGTTAGTAACCTTGATATTGATACGATCGAAAAAGCGATGGCTAGAGGTGAGAGCGAGGTTTGTTGGGAAGGTTTTTTTGTTATTTCAGCGAAGAATAATAAAAGGGATAAGAAAACAATATTAAGTGCCTTTGATATGGCATGGAAGGCTAATGAATCGAGACAAGATCGTTGGAAAATGTTGAATAAACTATCCCAGCATAGATTTTTACTTGAACCTCCAGTTTTTAAAGCTGTAATGACTAGTAATTCAACAAACGATTGGTATTCATTTATTGATGGTGTGATTTTGGCAGAACAGTTTATCGATTTTAAGTCAATTATGGATGAATACAACTTTTCATGTGTATTGAAGCATCTGGCCTTAAAACAAGGTGATGAGTGGAAAAGGGTTGTTGATCTTTTGGAATCTACATATAAAGGTCAGAAGTATGAATTAGGTGTTTAAATCTAACAAACAATTTAAGAGTGATTCAGCACGCGTGGCATTTTTGGTTTGGGTCTATTTTAGTGATTACGACGCTCAAATTGAGAGTCGTGGTAGCGTGCTTCACACCTTAATTGGGCGTTTTAGAGCCGGAGGCAATCCCATGACGGTGTGGGTGGAAAGAGCTGAGAAAGGGGACATCCCGCGGTTCGCTAGTATGGAGCGAGAGGTTGGTACACGTGAATTCATTGTGCCCTATGAGCCAGAGGTCCATCAGGAGCGATTTGCCGACCCCGACATCGTATATCTTCGAATAGTGAATGATCGGGAATTGGCTGGCTTTTTCATGTTGGCCATTGACTCAGATGGCCTCAGTGTCGAATTTAGGCGAATCGTAGTCAAATCAAAGGGGCGTGGGGTCGGTCAGAGTGCCATTCCGGCGATGGAAGATTACTGCGGTAGTCAGCTCCGACGAACTCGAATATGGCTAGACGTTTTCGCGCATAATACACGGGGGCGTCATATCTATGAGAAGCTCAGTTATAGACGGTACGGTGAGCGTGATCTTGAAGGTAAGCAGTTGTTGCTTTATGAGAAGCAGCTCTAACCAGGCCATGCACCGGATGCCAAAACCTCTGCTTCGCACCGGTTTTGTCACCGGTTATGGCTGTCGTTAGGCACTTGGAAACACTATGAGCCCTCCTAGTTCAAAGACACGAAAGCGGAAATCGAATCGGAAGGGTGAATCCGCTTCGAAAACGAAGAATGTTGTGGACATTAGTTCACTTCATATCGACAAAGAGAACAAGCGGGTCGTTGTGTTCACAGAGGATATGCTTCTTAACCAGTTGCGGCGTGATGGTCCTAAGATTGAAACATCATTTGATAGCTTATGTGAGGGTGAGTTATCCCAGCTCAGCTCTCTAGTCAGCCGAACGGCAGGTCTGCTGTACTCTGGGCTCGCTATAGCCAAGCAGAACAATGATGAAGTTCGTGAAGCGTGTGCGATGCTTCTAATCAATGGGTCAAATTCCTTTGCCGCGGCTGTTGCAGTCCTTCGGATGGGATATGTGCTCCAACCCGGCATCATTCTTCGATCTCTGCTGGAAGCGTTATCAACATCACTTCATTTGCTCCAAAAACCGGGGGACCTAGCGGCCTATGAAGAGCATAAACTACCCTCTACAAAGACCATTGCTGCGGCAAAGAAAGCGTTACCACCATTTGGTCAGCTTTATGGGCATTTTAGTGAAAATTTTGTACACATTGGGCGTTTCCACAAAACAATAAACCCAGTTCGGGAGTACTCAAAGGGCAACGAGGCTCTGGAGCTCAATCTAAGTTCTCTCCGAATTGCAGCATGGCTGCTGTATGTGACAACTGAACTGGCTTTTAACGAGTTGCTACAGGAGCCAAGATATTGGCAAACTGTTGATCGGGGTTATATGTACAATCCATCGGAGGCTGAAAAAGAGTGGATGACGGAGTACTTTGGGTTAGATTTGGCCTAACCAGGTCAGTCACGGCGACGGCTACTGCATTGCGGCTTCGCCTCCATTCCTTAGCCGCGCGTGCTGAGCGGCGTTAGCGCTAAAGCGAGGTCAAATATGGATTTAGTTGAAATTGTTAAGGCTTTACCAAAAGAGAGTATTAATGATATTACAAAAGTGGCATGTAATACTTTTAGAGATATTGTATATCCTATAACTGCTGCTACGAAAGGCCTTGGCCTGCTAATAGAAACTAAATTTGATTTATTGAATGATGCTCAAAAAATATTGGCCGCTGAAGCCATCAGAAAAACTGCTGAAAAAGCATCAAATAACGGAAGATTGAGTCAATCCAAATCTATGAAGCCTGTTATTTTTTATGAGGCTCTTGATAATATAGATGCACATGTTGATCAATTGCAGAGTGAAGTTTGGACTAATTTAATGGCCAGCGAAGTTCAAACCGGGAATATCCATCCTGAGATTGTTAGAACTTTATCAAAGCTGGCGAGCGGAGATATTCTCTTGCTTAACGATATTGCTTTTAATCAAGATAAAGATGGATTTAGCAGATTTATAGCTCATTTCAAAAAAGATAACGCGACCTTAACTCCGGTAAGAAATAGCTTCAATCATTTTTACCTTGAAGAACTTGGGGTCATCGTAAAGCATGAGGGAAAATGGAATACTACATTTAAGGGTGTTGAGCTGTTACGGAGTGTGCAATCTCTGTAGTATGCGCTAACCATCTAAGCCAGCCGACATATTTTGCTTCGCTGCGCTCAAAACGCAAAATATGCCGCTGCTTAGCGGCGTTGAGCCTGTATAAAAACCCCTCTGACACCTAAGTTTTGATAGGATCGAGGAAATAGACGAGGAGTGGTCAGCATGCCGCGCTTCAAGCCTTATAACTACGATCAGAGCGCCATGGTGGTGATCAACTACCAAGATCAGCTCCAGCCAGGCACCTTTGAACACGCTGTGCATTACCTGATCGAGCACAAGCTCGACTTATCCGTTTTCCATCCCAAGTACCGTAACGATGCGGCCGGTCGGCTGGCCTATGATCCTGCTATCTTGTTGAAGATCATCCTGTTTGCTTACTCAAAAGGCATCACCTCCAGCCGTGAAATGCAGTGGAGCTGCGAGACCAATATTATTTTCAAAGCCCTTTCCTGCGATACCGTGCCTCACTTCACCACACTGGCCAGTTTCGTCAGCCGCCATACCGATGAGATTGAAGCGCTATTCGAACAAGTGCTGCTGGTGTGCCACGAACAAGGCCTACTGGGCAACGAACTCTTTGCCATTGATGGCTGCAAGATGTCCTCCGATGCCTCCAAAGAGTGGTCTGGTACGTTCAAAGAATTGGATGAGAAACGTGAGAAACTGAGAGGCCTGATTCGGCATCACCTGCTGGAACACTACGCGCGTGATGAGGCCGAGGCGGAAGCCGATCTGGATAGGGATATCCGACGGGCCAAGACGATTTTCTCGCTAGATGCCGCCATGAACAAAGTGGATCGTTTCCTAAAGACGCACAGCCCAAGGATGGGCCGGGGAAAGCGAATCAAGGAAGTGAAGAGCAATCTGACCGATAACGAAAGTGCCAAAATGACGACAAGTAAGGGCACGATCCAGGGCTATAATGGCGTAGCCACAGTGGATAAAAAGCACCAGATCGTCATTGACGCTCAGGCCTTCGGCGAAGGCCAGGAACATCACACCCTAAAGCCAGTTCTGGAGAAGGTGGAAGCGCGCTTTAAAAGGCTGGGCATTGCTGAGAATATCTACCGGAAAGGCATCGTGGTGACCGCCGATACTGGCTTTGCCAATGAAGTTAATATGAAGTACCTGTACGAACAGCAGATCAACGGCTACATCCCCGATAACCAGTTCCGCAGCCGAGATCCGAAGTTCGCCGACCAGAAAGACAAATACGGCAAGCGCCACCAGAACCTGCCGGACAAAGGCTGGCGGGAGACGACGCCCGCCAGCGCGTTCCAATTTGATCCTGTAAACCTAACGTGTATCTGCCCCACCGGTGAAAAGCTGTCTTATCGCGGGCAACGAGAAACAGACAATGGCAAGGTCCGGGTACACTTTGAAGGGCGTTTGCTGCAATGTCGGCACTGCCCAAAGAAATACCGATGCATGCAGAACCCTAGCTCGGCCGACCATCGCAACGGCGCAGGGCGACAAGTGTCTTTTATTATCGAGAACAAACGCTTACCCAATTATACGGACTGGATGAAGCATCGTGTTGATAGCCCGAAGGGCAAAGAAATTTACAGCCATCGTATGTCAGTCGTGGAGCCCGTCTTCGGCAACATTGGCACGACGAAAAGACTGAACCGCTTCAGCCTTCGGGGTAAGAGAAAGGTGCAAGGTCAGTGGCAGCTTTACTGCTTGGTGCACAATATTGAGAAGTTAGCGAATTATGGTCATTTGGCCGCGTCATGAAGGGCTTAGAGCGAGGTAAGTTGCTTTTTAAGAGCAAAAGGCCGTCTTCAACAAGCTTTAGCAGGGCGCCCAAGTGGCTAAATGCCGATAGTAAGATGACTCAGCCAGATGACCGGATGGGTAAATGAATAAGGACAACAGGCAGTGGAAACGGCTCGAAATCGGGTTTTTCTACAGCCTCGTTATGTTTTAAGGGAGATTTTATAAGTGTCGTGGAACACCTTACTTGAGGAAATGGATCTCGAAACAGTCCCATTTTCCGATAATACGCTGTCTTATCTAGACAAGCGCAATATCGATGTGGGAGAGCCGCAAGTGGGCAGTGTGGATCTTTCCAAAGTTGTTGGAACAACCCACCCCGATTACTGTGACAAGACGTGGGGTGAGTTGAAACCAATTCCTGGAACTTCTGAAGGTGACTTTATAAACAATAGGGATGTCGCATTTCAGGGGCTCAAGAGAGCTGTTGTAAATATTCAGTCTTTAGAGAGAAATCCTGATTACTATTTTAGTGACGAAGAAAAAGAGCATTGGTCTTTCTACCAAATCGGCGACGAATATTACATTTCAACTGGAAATAATCGCACAGTCATCGGTCGTCTATTTCTACATCTGAATGAGCAAGAGGAGGTTGTTCACGGTGTAAGAGTTACTCCCGCTGAATTCAAAAAAGAGCCAGAGGTCGAATCAGAGCACCTTGGTTTGATTTCTCGGTTAATGGCATGGTTTAGAACATAACCAGAGGCTGTTGTCGGACGCACCTACGCTGCGTTCCGGTACGCCGCAAAGCCGAGCGTTAGCAATTTATTAGGAGTACAAGCTTGAACTTCAAGGACGCAAGAAATAAATCAATTCGGAAACGTCTGTTTGGAGCAGCAATCATCGTTCCGCCAATGATTTCTACTGGAATTTCTTTTCTGAAAATGGTGTATTTCCGTCTAGATGATGGGACGCAGCTAGGCAGCATGATCGCCCGCCCATTCAAAGAGCTGATAAATTGGATATATCAAAATACGCAATATCTTAGCTTCTTCTGGGAAAAATCGCCGACTCCCAACCATATGGTTCTCTCAGAGCCGCACAACCTCTATTTCATGGTTATTTACCTACTAATATTTGTCGGCTTTGCTTTTTATGCGTCCGGTGCAAAGCTTGCGTCTCGACTAGCAGAAATCAACGAAAAAATTGAGAACCAACTAATAGAGGAATCCATTAAAGGGGCTGGCGCACGAAGCCGAGAAGAAATTGAGCGCACAACTGAAATACCATCAAGCAGTATATTTTCACAGCTTCATCAGTTGTATTTGGCACCCGTAATAACAGCAGTAATAGGTGCGGTGCTAATAAAAGTCATCGGCGTGTAAATTGCTAACAAGTGGTTAAAATCGTTCGCTTCGCTCACTGGGACGGGCTAAAAAGCCCGCCCCTTAACCAAATGTTAATTTCTAAAGACAGGGATCAGTCCATGCATCAAGAAGATCTGAAACAAGTACGAGAAAACTGGTACTCGGCTTTTTTCTCAGGTGACGTTGAGCACCTTGCTCGGGTCCAGACAGACAGTTTCACCGTCACTACCGAGCGTGGTGTCCAATCCAAGAAATCCCAGATCGACGCTATCTCGTCGGCCAAGCGTAACGGGAGTTGGTTTACCCAAGGCGGGCAAAAACACGATACTGAGTTAACCATTCAGAATTCTAGTAGCAGCACCAAAGTAACTGGCCAGGGGTATATTTCTGGCCAATCCCAAGGGGCGGTAGTGGCGTTTTCGGAAACCTGGGAGTGGGATGGTGCTGCTTGGCGGGTTGTCAGTCTGAGCTACGGCGCAGCCCGAAACTAAAATTAACACCTATGAGCCTTCTGCCTGTCAATAGGCCGCAGCATTTTTTATTGGCCGCTTAAGCGGTCAATATCAAGTCCCTGAGCCAGTGATCCTACTTCATCTGTCATCGTTGGCTGTTGGTGGCTTACAGCAAAAATACCGCAAGGGTACTTCCTTCGGTCGCCTATTGAGGCTCTCTAACGTGGTGGTTTACCACTGCCAAACCGGGTTGCTCCTTGCAGGTTGGTCTGGGGCACTAGACATTCATCGGTTAACCAGCATCTGTCCTATTCAAACAGCGGGTTACTTTATAGTCCCAGTTAGTTTCAGGTTCAGCGCCGGTGTAAGCCCACCCGCTCAGGGGGTTGATGCACGCCAGCAGGATGGATAATCAAAGCGACGGGTTCGGATTGGGTGTAGAAAAGTCGGGTTTCAGATATCAAGATCCGTCAGCAGACACCCAGTTTCAGCACACTCCATGATGATTCAGTTAGACGTTGATCATCATCCTGCTGCGTGACTAACTCGTTAAAAAGCGTTGTTCATCAAATGCTTTTTTGTTTTTTAGCATGAAATAGACCGCACGCCCTAGCTTGTGGGCCAGAGCCGATAAAGCTTTGGCTTTACTCATACGTTTCTGGAAGCGTTGCAACAGCTTTTGTGCATCTGGATTGCCGCGCAGATAAAGCACCGCAGCCTCAGAAAAAGCCCACTTCAGATGGGCATTACCAATCTTGTTGCCCTGGGTGCCATAGGTCTTACCAGCCGATTCGGCTTTGCACTTGATCAGTCGGGAATAGGAGGCAAACTTCTGGACAGATTCAAAACGCCGAATATCACCGACTTCATACAGAATAGTGAGCGCTAAAATACGGCCCACGCCGGGAATGGTGGTTAATAAGTGGTAGTAGGTTGGCTGATGCTTTTTAGCCTGCTTTTCCAATAGCCATTCCACCTGGCTTAGTTCTCGGTGGTAGCACTCTAAAACAGCTATATCTAAATCGATATTGCGCTGAACGAGCGGGTCATCAAAGGTTCTGCCCAATTGTTGACAACATGGGCTTTGAGATCAGCGCCGTGACGAACGAGCTCAGTGCGACGACGGAGTAAATTCCGTGTTGCTCGCATGCTGCGAGGGTAGACATAAGCGAGGGGAAAGTTGCCACCGCGAATAAGCGCGGTAATTTTGTAAAAATCCATGCGGTCATTCTTGGTTTTACCGCCATGCATGGCGTTGAAAAGTACGTCCTATACTTTTCCCTTCGGGCCAGTTGAAGCTGTCCAAATTCTTTCCAGAAGAATTTGTCATATAAAGGGTATGACCGAGAATGAAAGCAATGTCCTGGTTTTCACAGAAATCAGCGATCCAGTACCAGCAGTGCATGCATTCGACGCCGATCACCAAATCATCCAGATAGGGTTCGACTAATCGAAGTAAGAGCTCTGGCCTAGCGGGAATCTCTTAATGTAATAGGGTTTCCCCCTGTTGATTAAGGATGCAGACGTATAGGCTTCTGGCATGAAGATCGATGCCACAGTAGTGACGATGAGTGCTATTGTAAAAGTTCATTGAGTCTTCTCCTGTTAGGTTTGGTCGCCTTTTCAGCTTAGCCAAACGGGCTGAGCTGGGGGAGAAGGCTCAATGAGTATCAAGGCTAATCACGGCTGCGGCTTCGCCTTCACTACAACACCACGCGTGTTGGCGGCGTTAGGCGCCACCGTTGGAGATCGGAGAAATCGTGGTGACACTAGAACGAAAGCCGGATCTATCCGCATACCTAGATCAGCAGAATAAGGCCGTAAAAGACTGGGAAATGCTCTTCAGCGATAAGTCGAAAGTCGTCCGTCATGCCATGAGCGTCTCAAACTCCAAGATCAAGCCCCATAGAACGTTGATTCTTGTGGACGTACAAGGCGTGTATCTCGGGCTGCAGAGTTGGCTCTCCGAGAATAACGTACCAATGGACGATGGCGTGCTTCTTGGTAGTTTTGCTCATCTTCAGATCGAACGTGTCGGCCAAGAAGTTGCATCGCGCGTGGTAGCTGCTCATGCCGGGCCAAGCTGCGACCTGAAAGAGCTATTCGATTCAATAAAGATCAACTACGTTGACGGAAAAGCATACTTGGGTAATGAGCCAAAGGTGGCGATGGATGCCACCTACTTGGACATTTCAATGAGCTTTGAAATGTTCTATGCGCCGGCACCACTGAAGGAGATTGAAGGGTATCTCTTCAAAGCTGCTAGGTCAGGCAGTCAAGAGGCAAGAGAGCAACTAAAGAAAGCAGAGTCTGGAATTCTCACTCCAAGAGGTGCCTTCAGACGAGATTACAAAGCCTACGATGACTTTGTGTCACATCTCAAACAATCCGCCCTCCATGCCCGCACGCATGAAGGGTTTTTCAATTTCTATGTTGGGGATAGCGGCCTGAGAAACTTTGACGAGAAAGAGGTCGACACCCGAATTACGGTGAGAGCGATGGACGCTCTCTACAGAAAAGATGCTGATTCTCTGTGTATTGTTTCTTCTGACCAAGATTTCATGCCGCTTCACTCAAGAGCTGAAGATTTTGGCATCACCTCCTTTCACGTTGACCTTTCAAAGTTCACTGAGCAGAACAAAGTTGGAAGAAAGATAAAGGATCTGAACCACAGGTTCATCCGGTGTGGCATAGATCCAAGCTGGCCTCTAAATGTTCTGCTTCACGGAGTCTCAGCGCCAGACCTGGGCCACTTTGCAGACCATAACTACAGCCAAGATGAGCTAAATTCCCTTTGCTCCCTCCACAACAGGTTCAATGACGTGAAGATTGAGCTAACTGAAAATGAGAATGGCAGTCCGACCATTCGTTTATATCGGCCCGTGAGCTGATGTCCTATCTGAATATTGAATGCGTAGTTCTCGCGCATGTGGCGGCTAACAATTCGTTCAAGCCGACACCGCTTCGCGGCGCGGCTTAACTCAAACGAAGGATCTGGTAGCAATAATGGAAATTCAAAACATACTTCTATTTCTGTCGATAGCATTCATCGCAACCATTACTCCTGGCCCTGCTATCTTGCTTGCAACCTCACATAGTCTTACCTACGGGCTGAAGAGTTCTGTTTTCACGATACTTGGAAACATCACCGGCCTCTTCATCATGTCGGTGCTGTCCGTAGCAGGGCTTAGCGCAATCATTCTCGGGTCAGCGTTGCTCTTCTCTATCGTTAAGTTTGCAGGGGCAATCTATCTCATCTATCTGGGTTTCAAGCTTTGGCGGAACGGATTTCCATCAGTCAAAGGCACCGAACCATCAGAGTACAAAAAAGCTAGTCACCGGAAGCTGTACGCTAGTGGCTTGGCTGTTGCACTAAGCAACCCCAAAGCAATTGCATTCACCACGGCTCTTTTTCCGCAGTTCATTGCGCATGAAGAGCCAATACTTATTCAGTTCAGCATCCTGGTATCCACCTTTATGCTCTTGTCTTTCCTGTGCATATTTGGGTACGCCTATGCTATTCATACAACACAGAGGAAGTACATGGAGTCGCCACACAATTACCTTAGCAAAGTGCTTGGAGCAGGGTTTATTGCCTCTGGAATCGCGTTAGCCAGTGCCATGCATCACAAGTAGGTCAACTCGTTCGCCTTCGGCTCACTGGGGCGTTGAGCCTGTAGAATGTGTGCCGCAGGCACACAAAGGGCTGTCGATTCTGGCAGCTCTTTGTGTAGAAGCTGCATGTAAAGATGAAGGAGGGCCCTTCGAAGTCGACTTTCAGGAGTAGGCTTTAAACCACCCCAAGCTGCGTTGGTAAAGAGCCAGGGTAGTGAGCGTTGGGGTCAAAAGCCGCGGGAGATGATCTCGGGCAGGTGTGGATTAGATAGACGAACGGAAGTGAACTCTCGATGACGCGTCGTTATTCAGAGACCCGCTGTCAAAACCAGGGGTGTTTCTACCTTCTGGGACAAGCTTGTCGGATACCTGATTACTGGACAAGCGGCAACCGGCGTAAATATCATCCAGCCAGATGACTGGTAGGGTGACAAAAATTAGAGCAGCAGGCGGTGGAGATGACTCTAAAACGGGTTTTTCTACAGCCTCGTTAGGGCTGATCGTAGTGACCACCCATTGCGAAGATATAAATGGACTTTTCGTCGAACCGATATATCAAACGATCTTTTTGTGATATCCGCTTAGACCATAGGCCAGAGAGGTTGTGCTTTAGTGGTTCAGGCTTTCCCAGGCCGGAAGAAGGATCGTCCGATCGCAGCATTTCCTTGAGTAATTTGCACAAGGCTTTGTGTAATCGCTTGTCCTTTTCGCGCATAGCCTCATACGCCTCCCAGGTGTTGCCCTCAAATACCAGTGATCTCATCCATCTGCTCGCCAGTTGGTTGATAGCCTTCTCCACGGGTGTGGGTTTCAAGAGAGTCAGCAATCTGCTGCATGAGACTTTTGCTTTGGAGAACGTGAAGAGTTTCCTGTTCTTGCTCCCAGTCGTCGGCGCTCATCACAACGAAGGCCTCTCCGGCTCGTCGTGTTACCTTGAGCGGCTCATGCCTGCTAACCACTTGCTCTACTACGCTTTTCAGATTGTCTCTGAATTTGTTTACACTGATTGTGTCCATAGCGGTCCCCTTGATGTACGGAAGTTCCGTACAAGTATACGTCAAGAGCCCTAACAAGGCCAAGCACAGCGACAACTTTTTCGTTGCGGCTTTGCCTTGACTGCAAAACCGCGCGTGTTGGCGGCGTTATGCATTTAGCGTCTATTTCGGAGGATAAATATGGAGTTTGAAGGCAAAGTCGCTCTTGTAACGGGGGCGGGTGCCGGAAACGGGGAGGCAATAGCTGAGCGCCTATATGCTGATGGGGCCTCGGTCGTGCTGGTCAGTCGTCGCCTTGAGCCAGTGGAATCTGTGTGTAGAAGAATAGACCCGAAAGGTACACGGACGTTGGCTCTTGAGGCAGACGTGCGTGTTCCAAAAGCTATGGAAGCCGCGGTGGAAAGAGCCATCGAACGGTTTGGAAAGCTCGATATAGCTGTGAACAACGCTGGCGTAACTGGTCCAGCCGGGGTGTCGGTTCAAGATGTAGAAGCAGAGATATGGCGCGAGGTCATTGATACTGATCTGAACGGTATTTTCTACTCCATGAAGTATGAGATACCTGCAATGCTTGCCAATGGCTCGGGTGCGATCGTGAATATGTCCTCTGCCAATGGGGTGGTTGGTCTAGCGGGCATGGCTGCATACACTGCGGCGAAGCATGGAGTAATTGGTTTGACTCGCTCAGCAGCCTTAGAGTTGGCAGAGTCGAATATCCGAGTATGCGCAGTTGCACCGGGCTACGTTGCAACTCCACGAATAATGGATTCCGGCAAAGAGGTTACGGACTGGATGGCAAGTGTGCATCCAATGAAGCGCCTCGCCACCCGAGAAGAGATCGCGGATTTGGTAGCGTATCTGGTGAGTGAACGAGCGGCATTTATGACCGGAAGCGTCCATTCCATAGACGGTGGATACACCGCACAGTAATGCAGATCGATCTAATGCTGCATAACAACTGCTTTCAGCGAACGCTGGACTTCCTCCACCTCCTTCTTCAATCACTCGCTCCGCTCGCTGGGACGTTGACCTTTCCCCAACGTTTGTGGCATTGCCCAAAGAAATAGCAATACATGCAGAGCCCTTCCTCGGCAGATCATCGCAAGGGTACCGGGCGACAAGTGTCTTTTATTATCGAGAACAAACGATGACCCAATTACATCACCTGGATGAAGCACCGAGTCGATAGCCCAAGGCAAAAGAAATTTACAGTCATTGCATGTCTGTCGTGGAACCTGTCTTTGGCAACATTGATACGATGAAAAGACTGAACCGCTTCAGTCTTCGGTGCAAGAAGAAAGTACAGGGCCAATGGCAGCTTTATTAGGAATCACTCATGCGTAAGCAGTATCACTTTCGTGAAAGTAAGGATGGATTGCTCGCCTGGGACGTTCATCGCTTGATCGACTTGGCTCAAACAAGGCAGCCTTTGGCAGTCCAGCTTTCTGACATCCAAGAAGTAGATGAGTCGTACTGGTACAACGCAGACGATCCGCCTCCTACTTGCCGTGATTTGGTGGATCATATGCGGCTGGTTGAGGCTACAGACTTGGCCTACCCAATCATCCTTTCCCCGGATGGCCGAGTAATGGATGGAATGCATCGCGTAGCCAAAGCGCTGCTACTCGGTCGCACAGAAATCATGGCTTTGCGCCTTATGTCATGCCAGAGCCAGACTACATCGGCGTTGATCCAGATGACCTTCCATATGAGGATGCCTAACAATTCATTCAAGCCGATGCCGCGGCACGGCACGGCTTAATACTCGCGTTATGCATATGAGGAGAATACAGTGTCAGACCTAATAACTACTGAAGTTCGTGAATCTGTAGAGCGAAGCGTGCTCTGTTGGTTGGCTACAAGTGATGAAAACGGACAGCCGAATGTGTCGCCAAAGGAAGTTTTTGCTGTTGCAGATAGTCAGAACATAGTGGTTGCAAACATTGCCTCACCTAAGTCAGCGAAGAATATCAGGGTAAATCAGAAGGTATGCCTGAGTTTTGTTGATGTTTTTGTCCAAAAGGGCTTCAAGATTATTGGCACGGCAACTGAACTTAAGCCGTCAGTACCGGAGTATTCTCGCTGGGTTGACCCACTTCTTGCGATGGCTGGTGATCGCTACCCGATACACAGTGTGTTCGTTGTAAGAGCTATTGCCGTAGAGCCGATAGTTGCACCTAGCTACCGGCTTTACCCTTCAGAGACAACTGAAGAGTCTCAAATTCAGTCCGCGCTTTGCACTTACGGTGTGCGTCAGGATAAAGATGCCTAACCAAGCCATTAAATTCGCCCCCTTCGGCCGTTGGATGCTCGTGCCTCGCGCCGTTTATGGCGGGCGTTAGCTTCTGTAGAAAAGGAGAATCTCTTGGAACCCTCTGTCGTGATTGCTGCTGCTCCGCTTATTCCGTTACACCTAAACCAGGAAGCTGAAAATGGATGTGAAAGTTGAACTCAACGGGCACATTGATGAGGCGGAAGTCCTTGCCCTTTATTGTGCGAATGAGTGGTCTTCAGCAGATAAGCCCAAGCAGCTAATGTCAGCCTTGTGTAACTCACACACTTTGGTAACGGCACGAATAAATGGTGAGCTTGTCGGCCTGGGTAATGCGATATCAGATGGTAGCTTGGTGGTGTATTACCCCCACTTACTTGTGCATCCGCATTATCAAGGCAAAGGTATCGGCCGAAAAATGATGGAGGCAATGCAGCGAGTGTATGGTGCTTTTCATCAGCAAATGCTAACTGCCGACGGCAAGGCCATCGAGTTCTATAAGTCGCTAGGTTTTCAGCGCGCTGGCAAAACCGAACCGATGTGGGTGTATGCTGGCGATGAACATTAGGGAATAACCATGTGCGTCACACAGATGCCTTTTCCGCCGCTTCACGGGTTGGTACCAAATTTTATAGAGAGATATTTAAGGAGGGTTCGATGAAGGGGGAGTGTCTCTGCGGTGAGGTGAAATTCGAAATTGAGGGGGAACTGCCGAATTTTTATCAGTGCCATTGCTCTCTATGCCGTAAATCCACTGGATCTACTGCCAATGCTGCTACTTTTGTAAATGAGGAGAGCTTTCACTGGGTTTCTGGTCAAGCCAAAATCTGCTCTTTTCAAAAGCCAACGGGCTATCGGAGTGACTTTTGTTCGGTCTGTGGTAGTCCGGTACCTAATAGCCTGAGAGACACCGGGTTGATATGGGTTCCAGCTGGTTTACTTAATGGAGAAACTGCATCGCACATAGCCGTTCACCTTCATGTGTCTTCATCGGCTACCTGGGAGCATGAGCCAGATAGCTGTGTTCGGCTGGATGCTGGCCCTGATAGTTTGCAAGCACTTCACAAAGCATTGCAGCGGGCATGCCGATAAATGCGGTGGGGAAAGTTTAATGTTTTATCGATGAGGCGCTTCAGCCCTTGCGTTTTTGCGAGCCACTAATGCGGTTGCGCTTCGCTTACCACGCACTACAAAATCATTGAAATCTAACTATTAATTGTACACTTGGTGAATGGAATAAAGCCCTGAAGGAGAGACCAATGTTTGAGAGCCCTGTATACCGAGTCGTTAGGCTAAGCACAGGAACATCTCGCCCATGCTGAAAGTTATTGCTGAAGACTTCATTGATCCGGCCCATATTCAAGAAGTCATGCCTCTATATAGAGAGTTAGTTGAGAAAACCAAAAAAGAGCCGCTTTGCGTGTCTTACGATCTTTTTATCGACCAAAAAGACCCTGGGCATTTTATATTCATAGAGGAGTGGCCTGATCGGGAAGCGTTGCGTACCCACTGTAATACAGAGCATTTCAAAAGGCTGGTGCCAATGATCAATAATTATCAAAGAAAAGATGGAACCGTCATGCTTATGGATTCATTCGAATGACATTTGCTGCCCGCGGATAAATCACTCGCTGTGCTTGTAATTTACCGCTGAACCAAGGCGTTAGGAACTCAAGGAGGAAGAGTGAATTCTGATAGTAATAAGTACCTTATCACTGCAGCACTGTGCTGCGTTGCCGCTGCACTTGCTCATGTTGGCTGCATAGTATTCGGCGCAGATTGGTATCGTTTCTTTGGCGCTGGTGAAGAGATGGCTCAGATGGCAGAACAAGGCCTTTGGTATCCTGCGATAGTCACTTCTGTCATTGTCTTAATACTTTTAATTTGGGCTCTCTATGGAATTTCTGGAGCTGGCGTCATTCAGCGTTTACCGCTCACAAGGTTGGTTTTGGTAGTTATTACAGGCATATTTATATTTCGAGGTGTTTCATTCGTTGGCTTAATGCCCATGTTCCCAGAAAATAGCCTGACATTTTGGCTCATCAGCTCCGGTATTTGTTTGTTCATTGGTGGCCTGTTTGCTGTTGGTTCTTTTCAACAATGGTCAAAATTAGGTAGTCAAAATGCCTAACAGTACGCTCCGTTTACAGCGTTTTCTGTTGGGATGCCTACCCTCTAGTGTGGCTCTTCGCCCCTGTGCTTTGCGTGATGCAATAAGAGGTAGGAAATGAGCAAAGGAGTATTGACCTTTTTCTGTGGGAAAATGGGAGCTGGGAAAACTACAAAATCGCGTGAAATTGCCCAGCAGCGAAATGCCGTACTACTTTCAGAAGATGAGTGGCTTGCGTCGATCTATCCAAATAGTATTGAGTCCTTGGAAGATTACATTAAGTATTCAGGTCGGCTTAAACCTCAAATGAAGAAACTGGTGCAATCGATCTTGGCTACGGGAACTGACGTGGTAATGGATTTTCCGGCAAATACGATTCCGCAACGAGAGTGGTTTAAAAGTATTTTTTCAGAGATCCAGGCGCGCCATGAGCTAATCTACATTGACCAGCCAGATGAGATTTGCATAGAGCAGATCGCAAAGAGGCGAACAGAACAACCCGAAAGAGCCGCAACTGATACGGAAGAGATGTTTGAACTGATTACAAAGTACTTTGTTGCTCCCACAAATGCTGAAGGGTTCAATACAACTGTAATCGCGGTAAATGCATAGCTATGCCTTTTGAGCGGAAGGAGATCTACAAAGTATTTGACGTTGTTGCTTTAAGGTGCGCTAAAAGCAGTAATGGGATACTCACCAGCCGATGGTTAGGGAAAAGCGTATCCGCTACTGCATATGGTGTTATAGACAACTTAACAAGGCGCGGAATTCGCGCTCGCTATCAGATGTCGGGAACTTTCGACACACTAGGTTGTAATGAGCTCGGTTGGCGCACCGATAACTTCAATCGTGACACCGTGATGTATAGGTTACACAGAGGCGAATGGCCAGAGGTTCGCTCACACCTGAATTATCTGCTCAGTCGGCCTCGTGACTAATGAAAGGCTTTATGTGCTCTTATGACCATGAGCCTAGCAAGCTGTTATCGGGCGGCCAAAGTAAGTTTTACCGGTGCTGGCTTGCGTAAATGACGTACCAATCTGCTTTGGTTTCAGAACAACGGTGTTGGCATTTTGAAAAAAGGAGTAATCGCAATGAGCAACAGTATTAAAAATTCAGACCAGCTGGCTGCGGTCAATAAAAAAATTGTTTCAGAGGGACAGATGCTTCCCTCTGTGCAACTAAAGGATGGTAGTAAGGTTCAGACGGGCACTGTCGCAGCTATGCTGCATAACATTAACCTTTACAACTCAGGCGAGCGTGGCCAAGTAGAAAAAGAGCTTGAACTCGCAGTACCGACACTGATCAAGGTAGGGCTGTTTGATTTATTTGCTCCCGATGACTGGATCCATGGTTCCAACCCTGGTCGTCGCTTTGTGGGTGAAATCGCAAAAGATTATTTGTCTGGAGAAAGAAGCTAATAAGTATTATATAGTGAAGGTGAGTTTAAGAATTGAGGTTTTTCAGAAGTGGAAAATATTTACGGTAAGTTAGCTTCGTGGGTTTACCATTTGGATAAACCAATAGGGAAGTCTTTTGGCGATCTAGAATATTATCTTAGTCGTCTTAATGGGTGCTCTGGGCCTGTGCTGGAGCCAGGGGTTGGCAATGGCCGAGTGTTTATTCCGCTTCTTGAAGCAGGCTTTAATATTGAAGGCTTTGATGCGTCAGAAGACATGCTTGGGTACTGTAAAAGTGAATGCTTATCACGTAACTTTTTGCCTAAGATTACTTGTCAAAAATTTAACTCCTTTAGTTATGAAAAAAGGTTCGAGGTTATAATTATACCCGCAGGATCATTTCAGCTTATTACTGACCTTAGTTCTGCAATGACCGCGTTGCGCCGATTCTATGATCATCTCCTTCCAGAAGGAAGGCTTATTCTAGATATTGATAACATGAAAGATTTGATAGAGCCATCTAACTCAGTACGCAGCTGGAGGGTTTCGGAACATGAATTGCTCACATTAACTAGTGGACAGTCAGAGGTAGATTATGTGAAGCAAACTTCTTTATCTTATCTGCGTTATGAGTATTGGAAGAGGGGTAAGCTTATAGAGTCGGAGATGGATCTGTTTTCACTTCGATGGTGGGGAGTCAATGAATTGATACTTGCATTGAGAAAGGTTGGTTTTACGGATGTGATTGCTTCAGGTGGGTATGAATATGGAAAAGAGCCAATTAATAGTGATTTAATTATTAGCTTCGAAGCGGTGCGTTCAAATACACAATAGTTTTTGAGAAGATTTTTTGTGTATTTTAACTAAAGTATAGGGCTGGGCATAACGCGTTGCTACAATTAGTTGAAATGAACCACGAAGTGCTATCGAAAACACTGCTTCGCAGCTCGGCTCGCAATAAGCCGCTCGCATTTGTGGCGAGCGTTACATAGAGTTAAAGTTACCTCCATGAAAATAGAAGAAGTCTCAGGTTCGAAGGTCCCGATAAAAATCCTTCTTGAAGCTGACCCATCAGTTGAGAGGGTCCGTAGTTATCTTGAATATTCAAAGTGCTATGTGGCGACGTTAGGTGGGGAAGAGATAGGCGCTTATGTCTTAAAAGAGTTGTCCTTGGGCATATATGAGCTTATGAGCATAGCAGTAGCGCCGGAGTTTCAGCGGAGAGGGTATGGTTCAGAACTGCTGAGCCATGCAGTGATATCGGCAAAAGATTTAGGGGCTTACCGTCTTGAGTTAGGAACAGGAACTTTCGGATACCAGCTTGCGTACTATCAAAAAGCGGGATTTAGACCATTCAGCTTGGAGATAGACTTTTTCCTGGAAAACTATGAAGAGCCCATTTTTGAAAATGGGATTCAGCACAAAGATATGATGCGAATGGCTATCACATTTTAGCTTAGGTGTGTTCTTAAGAGAGGCTTGCACAACCATGCTCGGTTACTAGGCCTCTTTTCCGGTAGCGCTGAGAGATCTGTTAACGATTTTCTGATTGCTTGTGCATGAGGCTTTCTAGCCCACAATAATTAGCATTTTTATACAAATTGAACTACTACTCAGCGAGTATTAAGAAATAAAAATAATAATGGCGAGGACACACAATATGCGACCGCTATAGTATCAATTCCATCAGTGATAAGGGAAGCTGTATATGAGTGTTAATGCTAAAGTGAAAGCAGTTGTATTTGATTTAGATGGCGTTTACTTTGAAAGAGGTACCGAAAACTTCGTAGCTTCTTTGATACATGTCTATGGGCTAACCCCGCGCCAAGTTGAAGATGTATATTTTAATAGCGAAGAGATGAAAAAACTCAAACTGGGTGAAATCACTAGTCATGAGTTTTGGAGTTTCGCAACTCAGCGGTGGAATGTAGAGGCAACACGGGAAGAGCTTATCGAAATGATGCTTTCGGGGTATGAAGTCCGCGAAGAAACGCAGAAATATATAGAAAAATTAAGATTGTTAGGTGTTAAGGTGGCAGCCTGTAGTAATAATTTTAGTGATCGCATAGACGGCTTGACCAAAAAATTCAATTTGGATCAGCGCTTTGATAAAATTGTGGTCTCCTGCAAAATTGGCCTTGCTAAGCCACATTCGAAAGTTTTTAACTATCTTGCAAGTGAGTTGGATCTTATGCCTCATGAAATTGTAATGAGTGATGATAAAGAGTCTAATGTTACGGTCTTGCAAGAGCTGGGTTTTGAAGCTTTTTTATATGAGGGGTGGAGTGGATTTGTAGAAAAAGTGGACTATCTGTTATTTTCTGACAAAAATAATGGGTAGGTTTACTATCTGAATTTTGTTCCATAGTGCTCCGGATGTTATAAAGGTTTCATCGCTTACTTGTAGCGCAATAAATATAGTGGTGAGTCTAGAAGTGAAAGCCTATACCAAAGTTATTTATGCGATGCCTTTTCTGCTGCGGCTTCGTCTCCATTCCAAAGCCGCACGTACTGATCAACATTAAATAGCCAATATGAAAATTGAAGCATTATCTGCGATGTCTTCTGGAGCAAGTACTAAAGGCTTGGACTTTGAGGCGCTGTTATCGGAGCCGCACCTATCACGGCCACTACCAGCCCTTCAGCGGTTTGAAGCGCGGGACGGAGCGCTTTTGGCGTATCGGCACTATCCGAGTGGGTCTCGCACCGCACTTGTTCTTGTGCACGGCTCAGGGACAGACAGCAAATATTTGGCGACATTTGCCTATGAGTTAGCGGAGTCAGGCGCTGCGACAGTATATACGCCTGATATCCGCGGGCATGGCCCTGCTCCGGCGCGTCGCGGCGACATCGACTACATTGAGTAACTTGAAGATGACCTTGCAGATCTTGTCGCCCACATAGAGGCGACCGGCGCTACTAGGATTGTGGTCGGAGGCCATTCATCTGGAGGGGGACTGGCGATACGCTTTGCTGGTGGGAGGCACGGGCACCTTGCCTCAGCTTATCTGCTGCTTGCACCCTACTTTGGAAACAATGCTCCTACCGTTCGGGATAATTCTGGTGGGTGGGCTCAAGCAAGTGTCGCTAAGATTATTGTATTATCAATTCTGCATGAAGTAGGTATCACACGCTTTGGCGGCATGCGTGTGCTTCGATTCAATTTGCCACCCAAGTATCGTGATGGGTCAGAGACGCTCGCATATTCATATCGACTCATGACGGGGTTTGGTCCTTCTGACTTCCGTCGAGAGCTTGGCTCTATCAAAGTGCCTGTCCTCATTGTCACTGGGGCTGAGGACGAGGCGCTGTTCGCCGACCGCTTCGAATCCACTGTTCGTCCGCTTGTGCCGCATGCACAGATCACTACGGTTGAAGGTGTAGCGCACTTGGGGCTTGTGGTCAGCTCAGATGGCATTGAAATGGCGCGGCAATGGCTTCAGGGGGAAGCCGGTAACTGCACTGAACTCATCATTAGGAATAACAGGAGAACGTCAATTTGACTGTCCGTGAGGCTAGGGAAGCTGATTTGAAAGCCATTTGCCAGCTTTCTAACGAGATTAATGAAATTCACCATTCACAGATGCCACATGACTTCTCTAAGCCAGATGGAAGTAATCGTGATGAGCCATATTGGTTAGGCTTCATGAGCATGGACGGCTCTGCGGTTTTTGTGACAGAGGATAATGATGTATTAACAGGTGCAGTGGCTGTATCAGTATCAACATCGACACCATATCCATTTCTCACTTCTCGGCCCCGTGGGCTCGTAGCCACAATAGTTGTGGCCGAAAGCTATCGTGGTAGTGGCCTTGGCCGAGAGCTAATGTCTGCTGCTGAGACTTATGCAAAAGAGAAAGGTGCTGAGGATATCAAGCTAGAGGTAATGGCGTTTAATTCTGACGCTATAGATTTTTATAGAGAGCTGGGCTATAGGAGCTTTTCGTTCCGACTTTCTAAATCTTTGCCCTGACTTACAGCGGTGGCTTTTTCGCTGCGGCTTCGTCACTGCCACAAAACCACATGTGTTAGCGGCGTTATATTTTTGGAGTAGTTTGTGCCACATTGCATCGTTGAACATTCGGCATCATTGGACGGTGACTTGCTCTTACCATTGGTATTTGCAGGTGCCATGACATCAAAGCTATTTGAGGCTGATGGCAGTGATATAAAGGTAAGAGCAATCGCGTATCAAAGCTATCAGACAGGTCAGGTAAAGTCTGACTTTGTGCATGTAGTGTTAAGGATTTTGTCAGGTAGAACACTGGCCCAGAAACAAATGCTTTCAAAATCAGTATTAGCGCAACTTCAAAAGCTGGGGCTGCAAGGCTGCTCATTAACTGTCGAAGTCCTGGATATTGAGCGTTCCAGTTACTCAAAGCTTGTTAGTGAGCCATCGCAAGGTTAGTCAGTGGCAAAGCCAAAACTGGAATTCTCCCCGAAGCAGCTCGAAGTTGGATTTTTCGACAGCCTTGTCAAACATTTAAGGCAGTAAAGTGCGACAGAAAATTTTAGCATTGCTACTGATTTTTTCGTTTCTTGGGAGTGGCGCTTACTTCGCAGATGCCTACTTGCCAGCGATGCTTGCAAAGGAGTTACCAACGGCAGAATCAGTGCTGGTAATCAAAGGAGAGCGAATGTTGTATCTCATCAGGGAGGGGGAGCGCTATCAGTCATATCCTATAGCACTTGGGGGCAGTCCCGTTGGGCATAAACAGGAGGAGGGGGATCAAAGGACCCCGGAGGGTGACTACTTGCTCGATTGGAGGAATCCTAACAGCGCGTTTCATCTGTCCCTTCATGTTTCCTATCCGAATGAGGATGACCGGATGCAAGCTGAGGCGAGAGGGGTGTCACCAGGAGGTATGATTATGATTCACGGTCAAAGGAACGGGCTTGGCTGGTTAGGTAGTTTGCTCCAACGCTGGGATTGGACGGATGGCTGCATCGCGGTAACCAATATAGCTATGGAAGAGATTTGGCGCGCTGTACCTAACGGTACACCCATCCGTATTGAGCAGTAAGTGTGTAGCAAGGCGCGGCTGTTCGCGGCTTTCGGTTACTGGGTGCCCGTAAGCGGTGCTAAAGGCGTTAGTGCTTGGGTCTCGTCAAAGTAAATGAAGCCGTCGTAGCGGCGAGTCAGTATTGTTGGCACATAGGCTTCGTTCGGTGGGCTATAGATCACGCCGATGGCACGTTGGTGGCGCGGCGTAAGCAAGTCACCCTGGCGTGCAGTGTCGTCAAACAGAAATAGGCCCTGCTGAATCCCGCTCTGGTGCAGTAGGCCTTCATAACTTTCTGGGTGAGCGGGTACGACAGTCATTTCCTGGTGCCCTTCGCCCCACGATGAGCTGGCGATGACGGAGCCTTGGTAGGTGCCAAAACCGAGTATAAAGACATCATCTTCGCCCTCACTGATACGTAGTAAATGCCCGATATTGACCTCGCCACGATTACTCATGCTAGTGGCTGCTGAATCTCCCACGTGGGTATTGTGCGCCCATACAATCCATCTGCTTTCTTCGCCATGGCGTTTGGCTAAGCGTAGCAGTGCCTCATGCATAAAGCGGGCGCGGGCGTTCCAGGATTCTGGCCCTTGCTGTGTGGCGCCGTGAAATTGCGCTTCTGCGCGTTTGGCGACTAATGCATTTTCGCGAGCCACCCAGGTTGCCTTATCGGCATCCGCTGGATTACTGCCTAACTGATCGTGCAATAGCTGGGCAGCGAGTGCCATCTGGTTATTGAGGCGCTCTCCGCCGTATACCAAGTGCTGGGCGTAGCCACGGAACTCTTCTGGAAAGTCGAGTATGCGGTGATAGGTATCCGCCACCTGCGGGTAGTTACTGGGATCATTTTGCTGGAACCAGGCTAGCACGTGCTCCATTGAGTCTTGCGGGTCTTGCATATCAATGCCAAAAACGCCTACCCGCTGCGCCATTGGGAGTTCGGCATTGTGGGCGCGCAGCCAGTCCAGAAAGTCCGTAAAATCCTCATTGATCCACATCCAGCGGGGCCAACGGATAGTATGGTTACGCAGCAGTGTGCGGGCATCTCCCGAGGCATTGTCTTCAATAGAGTCGCGCAGTTTCACGAAGTCATTTAGCTGATAAATGGCATGCCAATCGCCTTCTACGGCAATAAATGAAAAGTCGTGATTAGTAATTAGCTCGCGGGAGATCTCGGCGCGCCAGTGATAATACTCGTGGGTTCCATGGGTCGACTCACCCAGCAACACGAAGCGGCGTTCGCCAATGGCGTCATACAGGGGAGCTAGATGTGCTGGCTCAGAGAGGGGAAGTACGCTGTTTTCAAAGAAGGCGCGATAGTGTTGTTCAGAGGCTTGCGCTTTAACAGCCATTGCTGACCCGAAGGCTACCACTAAAATCAATAGCAACTGCCAGCGTCTTATTCGTTGTCTGGGTTTGCAAAACATTATCAACCCTCTTTTCGCTAATTTGCAGTGATGGTTCTTAATTGGCAATCTTGAGCTAACTTACCTTACTGCAGTGCATGACATTCTTGAAGTGTTCACTGTGAAATGGGTAGAGCCACGTTACTGCACGCTACCAATTACCTTTACGGGCCTTCAGGTCTCGATATTGACCAGAGTTTTGTTGCCATGAGTACTAAGAAATATCGCGTTATAAGCCCCCATGAAAGTGAGTTCCCTAATCCAATTACTTTCCAAAAAGGTGATCTCCTTACGCTTGGTGAAGAGTATGAAGGGGCTGAAAGCTGGGATAACTGGTTCTTTTGCAGTACGCCGGGACAAGAGCCGGGCTGGGTGCCTGGTCAAGTGATCGAGCGCTTTGATGGCTCTAGCGGGCGAGCACTTGATGACTATACGGCAAGAGAGCTCAATGTGCTGGAGGAGGAGTTACTGGTTGGCACAAAGAGTTTGAATGGTTGGGCATGGTGTGAAAAATCTGCCAGTTCAGAATCAGGATGGGTGCCATTAGAGAACTTAAAAGAAGTGTCGGAGTAGCCGCTGAGGCTGGCTAATGAGGCCATTAAGTTCTCCTCCTGTGGCTGCCAGGCCTCCTTTCACTCGATAACTTATGGCGGTGATTATGTTGGTAGCCATATAACTATTTTAGGATACGTGGATGTCTATTGATCCTATCGCGGTATGGGCAAATATGAAGTTAAAGGTCTGGCCTGAGCGGTACTGGATGCTGGATCTTGGTGATGCATCCGCTCGGGATGCTGCTAGTGCGTTTGTTACGAGTGTTGGCCGCTATAGTTGTTTGATTCGTGATCAAGCCGGTGTGTCAGCTATTGTCGAGGAGGAAGCAGTCGAGCGTTTGAAGTCCGAAGCTTCGGTTAGGGATTGCTTCGGCCCATTTCGCGTCGTGTCCACAGATGGAGAGCTCCCTTTCGACGTTATTGGCTTCCTCGGCCCTGTTCTAAAAGTGCTCAATGACGAAAGCATCAAAGCAGGTCCTCAGTGTGGAGCCGTATTCGATCATCTATTCATTTACGAACGGGATACTGAACGCGAAAAAGCGCTGATCGAGGGTTTTATTAGCAAGGCTAGGGATAGTCAATGACCCTACCCAAAACTTACTACCCAGCAACTCTCATGACGCGTATTGCCCTTGTTCCCATACTCGCCCTCTCAGTAGAAGGGGGCTATACATAAGTGCATCGCGGTTGAGTTGACTAGGGGCTAATGCCCGTTGAGCAAAATCCAGCCTAAAGGAGAGGAAATGTCAGAGTATTATGCTGTAGTGAAGTGGGCTCGCGGTAAAGATGAAGCCTATGTTGATAATAAGTATAGCCGAGGTCATGTATGGGAATTTGATGGTGGTGCTTGTGTGCCTGCATCTTCATCGCCCCATATTGTTCCTCTGCCATATTCTGTTGAGCAAAATGTTGATCCTGAAGAAGCGTTTATTGCCTCATTATCCAGTTGCCATATGCTTTTCTTTCTATCCATTGCAGCCAAAAAAAGGTACGTGGTTGAAAGCTATACTGATGATGCAGTAGGTATTATGGAGAAAGATCAATCGGGGAAAATATCTATGACTAAGGTAACTCTCCGGCCAAAAGTTGTGTTTGCGGGTGACCGAATACCTTCAAGAGGTGATCTTGAAAAAATGCATCATTTGTCCCATGAGCAATGCTTTATAGCTAACTCGGTAAAAACAGAGGTCACCACTGAAATCAATACTTAACAATACGCCTCGCTCGTGGTTTTCTTCCTTCGGCCGCTGGGGCGCAAGCGTATGTGGCGTTATTACTTGTAAGTAATGTCTCTCGTTTACGAGGTTGGAGGATACAGGAGTGGCTGACCATCCTACTGGCTATGAACCGTTGTATGAGCTGAAAGCGGTTGCACCAAACATTTGGATTGTAGATGGGGCGTGGATTAAATTTTATGGCATTCCTTTTCCCACCAGAATGACCATTGTTCGTCTATCCAGTGGCGATGTTTGGGTGCACTCGCCCATAGATATCAACAATCAACTTGATGAGGCTATATCCGCTATTGGCCCAGTCCGTTACTTGGTTGCGCCAAACTGGATACATTATGCCTGGGTCTCGATTTGGCAAAAGCGTTTCCCCGATGCGATAACATTTGTTAGCCCTGGTGTTGTTGAGCGAGCCGCAAGTAGGGGAGTCAAGCTGAGCTTTGATGAGAAATTAAGCAATGAACCAGCCGTTCAGTGGGCAAGTGAAATGGATCAACGTCTCGCCGATTCGGGCCCTCACAAAGAGGTGGTGTTTTTTCATAGGGCGGCAAGAACGCTGATTCTGACCGATCTCATCGAGAACTTTGAGACGCAGAAAATGCCTCTGTGGACAAGGCCTTTACTCAAGCTTGGCGGGGTTTGTGCGCCAAATGGTGGAATGCCTCGTGATATGGCGGCTAGCTTTCGGCGACGCCGGGAGCATCTATCACAATTGGTGAAGGAAATGATTTCATGGAATCCTGAGAAGGTGATATTGGCTCATGGGAAGTGGTATGACAACAATGGTGCAAGCGAGTTAACACGCGCTTTCCATAAGTTTTTGGATGGGTCTGTTTAGTTGGATGGACCAGTTTAGAAGGCACCGCTCTTATAACTTCATATAACTTCATATAACTTCAGAAAAAATAGGGGAGCTCATGAAAATCTATCCTACCTTTGGGCTGGTAGGTGGGCTTTTATTGATCGCTGCATCGGCCATAGCTAATGAGCCTGGCAGTGATAATCCGCTAGTCAGCCGTTACAGTGGTGCCACAATGCATGGCTACCTGGAGCGTGAGTATGATGCGGTGACATTGCCTGCCGGCCCCATGCCAAGAGAGGCCTACCATAATCGAGATGGTTGGAATGTAGAGCTTCTTCAAACAGTTGAAGTTCCACTTGAAGGCAGAGTGACGTGGATTACCTATCAGGCGCCTGAGAACAGAAGCACATTGGAAATATTGAGAAATTATCAGCAAGCGCTTACCGCGGATGGTTTTGATGTGCTGTTCGAATGCGTTGGTCGAACAGACTGCGGCAGTCAAATGAGCATGTACGTACGCAATGTGGTGATCCCGCATAGTTATCGTCGAGAGTTGCGCAATGCTTTGGAGCCACCCGTGATTTTGCGCGGTGATGCCCGTGCTCTGCTGGTCGAGCGTGAGAACGAAGAGGGTAGTGCCCATGTCTTTTTGTACGTTATGGACCTAGAGCAGCCTGTTATTCATCAGGTAGTAGTCGAAGGGGAGCCGATGCAGACCGGCCAGGTGCAAACTGGCGTGCGTAGTGCGGATGAGCTGCAGGCGTCGCTGACAGCCGAGGGTAAGGCGATTGTCGAGGGCATTTTCTTCGAGTACGACAGTGCTGAGATCCGGCCCGAATCTGTGGATGCTCTGGCTCAGATGGCTCAGCTACTAGAAATGAACCCTGGGCTCGAAGTGCTGGTGGTGGGACATACGGATAATCAAGGCAGTTTCGACTACAACGCAGAATTGTCTATGCACCGCGCCGCCGCTGTTCGTCAAGCATTGGCCAGTGACTATGGTATAGCGGCCAAGCGCATGGTCGCAAAAGGAGCCAGCTTTATGGCACCCGTTGCTAGTAATGCCAGCGAGGAAGGGCGTGAGCTGAACCGTCGGGTAGAGCTGGTGTTGAGATAAGGGGGAAATACCTGCTCACAGACTATCGTTATGCTCTGGTGCTAGTAGCACCACCTCGGCTGCTTTGGTGATCATAAGCGCAGCTTGCGCTGTCAGAGAGATAAGCCATACCTCAGGCGTTAAGATTAAAACTACCTTGCTCAAAAAGTATAACCATCTGGGTAATCAGAAAATCAGTGGGCCCTCGTGATAGGTGGCTCAGGCTCTGCTCTACCGGTGTTTTGATCCTGTGTTTCATGTTTTGCGCTATCATGACTACCCCATAAGGCTATCTTTTTACTGCAGTTGCGCAGTGGCTATGAAGAACAAAAATAGAGGTGGAGGGTATGAGCAGCCAAATAATACGCACCGCGCATTCATCTGCCACAGAAGCTCGCCAAGCCGTGGCGGAGTTTCATGCCGCTGTGGTTCAGCAGGATATGGCGGTGGTGATTTTTTTCTGCTCTAGTGAATACGATCTTGATGTTCTTGCTGCGGAAATGAATCAGCGATTTTCCGGGGTTCAGGTGGTGGGTTGCACAACCGCAGGAGAAATTGGGCCAGCAGGCTATCTTCAGCACACTCTTACAGGAGCGAGCTTCCCTGCTGACAGTAACTTGGTTGTCAGCGGGCTATTGGAAGATCTAAGCCAGTTCGAAATTTCCAGAGCGCAGAGTTTTGTCCAGACGTTATTACAGCGCCTTGAAAGCAATGATCCAAAGGTCTGTCTGGAAAACCGCTTTGCACTATTAATGATAGATGGCATGTCTAGTCGCGAAGAGCCGGCGGCACATGCGTTGCAGTATGCTCTTGGCAAGATCCCACTGTTTGGCGGATCGGCGGGCGATGACCAGAAATTCGTCCGAACCTATGTGTTTAGCAACGGTAAGTTCCATGCTGATAGCGCCGTGCTGGTGCTGGTTAATACAGCTTTTCCCTTCATGACATTTAAAACTCAGCACTTTATTCCTACTGAAGAACGAATGGTGGTCACGGAGGCTGATTTATCAGAACGCATAGTTAAGGAGATCAACGGGCTGCCCGCCGCTGAGGAGTATGCGCGGATGTTAGGGGTCCGTGTGGATGAGCTCAATCCTATGCGCTTTGCTGCCTCGCCTGTTGTTGTGATGATAGCGGGCACGAATTACGTTCGCTCCATTCAGCAGGTCAACTCCGATGGTAGTCTGACACTATATTCTGCTATAGAGGAAGGATTGGTGCTCCGGGTGGCACATGGCGCCGGATTGGTAAGTAATCTGGAACAGACGTTTGATAAAATCCATGCGGAAGTTGGTCATCCCCAGCTAGTCATTGGGTGTGATTGCATCTTGCGTAAGCTGGAAGTTGTGCAAAACGGGCTGCAAGGGCGTATCGCAGAAATATTTAAGGACAACAATACTATTGGTTTCAATAGTTATGGCGAACAGTTTCATGGTATCCACGTTAACCAGACGTTAACTGGGGTGGCCATTGGCTCGGCTCGGACTGGCACTGATGTCTGAACGCCTATCGAAAAACGTGGAGGCGAGAGTGCCAGCCTTGCAGGCCGAGATCGTGCGCTTGAACAAGATCATTCAAGCCCTGATGAATCGTGCTGAACGCATCGACAGCTTGCGTAGCTCTGATTTCAACCTACTCCATGCCACCATCACGCTGGAAGAGCAGGTGCGTCGCCGCACCATGGAACTGGAAGCTGCCAGGCTGGAGAACGAGAAGATAACCCGCAACCTGCGTGAGAGCGAAAAGCAAATTCGCCAACTTGCGTTTTATGACACCTTAACGCAACTTGCCAACCGCAGTTTGCTGACTGATCGCCTGAAACAGGCGATGGATGCCAGCGCACGTAGCGGATGCTATGGCGCGGTGATGTTTCTGGATTTGGACAACTTTAAACCACTCAACGATATGCATGGTCACGATGCAGGCGATTTGCTACTGGTCGAAGTAGGAAGCCGGCTAACCCAGTGCGTGCGAGGGGGGGATACTGTGGCGCGAGTAGGTGGCGATGAATTTGTCGTCATGCTCGGTGAGCTGGGTCAGGATTATGGGTCATCTATTGAGCGTTCAGGCATCGTTGCTGAGAAGATCCGCGCTACGCTAGCAGAACCGTATATTTTAACTCGCACGATGGAGGGCGGTGTAGTGGCGACGGTTGAACACCCTTGCACTGCCAGCATTGGCGTGGCGCTATTTATTGGTCATCAGGCCGGTCAGGAAGATGTCCTTAAATGGGCCGACTTGGCTATGTATCAGGCAAAGAAAGAAGGGCGCAATATCATTCGTTACTTTGACAGCGCAGCTTGAGTACTGAACCAGTGGAAAGTAGCCAAAAGCGCTACGTTCTTTAGAAGAGTTCTCGTTGGTGGACTTTGTATCGAAGGCCCAACAGGGCTGTCAGAGAGGAAAAAGACAAGAAGATGATGGCTGGCGGATTAGCCTGGAATGGGTTTTTCTACAGCCACGTTTGGCAGCGTTAATCACCGAGGAAGTAAGTTATTGTTGCTGCTACGACGCCACAAGATTCGCGCGCATGCGCGGGTCTCGATGCACATTATCATTGAGAAGCTAATATTGGGCTATAGTGAGGGATGATGTTGAGGAAGTTATAAGCTATTTTCTGGCAAGTAAGGGCTGCTTGTTAAACGCCATAAGGCCGAAGGAGCAAAACATGGCATCTATCACACAATGTCAGGGAACTTGTCTCTGTGGCACGGTCAGTGTCACCGTTACCACTAAAGGCAATCATGTTGGTGTTTGTCACTGCTCAATGTGTAGAAAGTGGGGTGGCGGGCCTATGTTTGCGGTTGAATGTGCTGATGATGTCGCTTTTCAAGGCGCAGAGCATATCTCAATTTTCAGCTCATCAGAGTGGGCCGAGCGTGGTTTTTGTCAACAGTGCGGCACGCACCTGTTTTATCGTTTAAAGCAAAATAGGCACTATGCGCTTCCCGTTGGTCTTCTCGATAGTACTGACGATTGGAAAGTGACAGAACAAATATTTATTGATCAAAAGCCTGAGTACTACTCATTGGCAGAAAAAACCAAACAACTCACTGGTGAAGAAGTATTCGCCCAGTATGTTGAATAGTAGAGGCGTTGGTAGGGAGCTCTCCAGCTGTGAACCTTGAGCATTCGGTGTAAAGCAGATGGATTTATTGATCAACATTGATGTGGACGATCTTGAGAAAGCGATTCGTTTCTACAGCACGGTGTTCACGCTGAAGGTTGGTCGTCGCTTTGGTGATTTCGGCGTGGAGATGTTAGGCAGTTCAGCGCCGATTTATCTGCTTGCTAAGGCTTCCGGTACGCCCGCTTCACACACAACGCAGCAGCAGCGAAGCTATACACGCCATTGGACTCCCGTTCATTTGGATTTTGTTGTTGATGACATTGAAGCACGTGTTCAAAACGCCATCTCGGCAGGAGCACAGCTCGAAAAACCAATCACTATTAATGACTGGGGAAAGCTCGCGCTGATGGCAGACCCATTTGGTCACGGGTTCTGCTTTGTTCAGTTTTTAGGGCGCGGATATGATGAAATTACCCAGCATAAATAGGGCCATTTAGGCAGCAGAAACCTTGCCCCACCAAGATGTATATATCTGAGAGAAGTTCGTTCTGAGCGAAGATTTGACCTAACGTTAGTGCAGTTAAACCTGTTTAATCTTCACCTTTTGCCTCTAATTGCTCAATCATTCTCTTGGCTGCGTTAGAAAGCGTCCTATTGGTATGCACCAAGTATCCCAGCGGGCGGTAAATTGGCATGGTGTTTACCCTGAGTTCTACCAGCTCACTGTCAATCATCTTCTCGGGTAGCAGGCTCCACCCTAATCCTACGCTGCACATCATTTTTAATGTTTCTAAATAGTTGGTCGCCATGCTAACGGGCAGTTGTAGGCCAGCCTCGCTAAAGCGCTGCGCTATGAGTGAGCCTGTAAAGGTCTTTGCTCCTGGCATCACGCAGTTGTATTCGCACAGATCGGCCAACGACAGCATACTGTTGGCTGCCATTGCCCGGTTGGCAAGAGGGTGATCGGTAGCGCAGGCAAAACAGAGCCGGTCACGCCATAGCTCTACCACTTGTAATTGCTCATGGGGATGGGGGGCTAATGTCACTATGGCAATTTCTAACGTGCCGTCTACCACACCTTGATAGGCTAGCTCGGAATCTAAAAAGTGTAGGTCCAGTGTTACCTCTGGGTGGCGCTGGGTGTACTGCTTTAACAGTGGTGGCAGACGGTGCAAGCCAATATGGTGGCTAGTGGCAAGGGTGAGTTTGCCGCCCACTTGGCCAGAAAGGTTGGCCAGGGCACGGCGGCTGTCTTCCACGGCAAATAGAATACGCTTGGCTTTGGGCAGCAGCACATTACCTGCTTCTGTCAGCGCTATGCGTCGCCCGATGCGGTCAAATAACCGCGTGCCTAGCAGTCCCTCTAGGGTTGCAATACGTTTGCTTACTGCTGGCTGGGTCAGGTACAGCTGCTCAGCAGCGCGAGAGAAACTTTGAGTTTCGGCAACAGCCAGAAATGCTTGCAGGCTTTGGGTATCCACTTATGTATCCCTGAGCATAGGTATGTCTCTCTAGGTATTTTTAAAGCAAGTATTCCTGTTTGGAATCTAAAGTATGAATAACATGAATTGCTTTTATGTGCGAGTCGCGTAACACTCGCCTCATAGCATTTTAAGCAGCACGCAGAGGCTGCTATACCGAACTAGCAGGGCACAGCCCAGGAGAGCCATATGTCAGGTCAAACCCTTTACGACAAACTCTGGAACCAGCATTTGGTGAAACAGCGTGACGACGGCACCGCGCTTATTTACATCGATCGCCAATTGCTCCATGAAGTGACTTCTCCCCAGGCGTTTGAAGGCCTGCGTTTAGCTAACCGCAAGCCCTGGCGTTTGGATGCCAATTTGGCAACTCCTGATCACAACGTACCTACGACGATTAAAGAGCGTGCTGAAGGTAACAGCGGTATTAAAGACCCAGTGTCGTTAATCCAGGTGCAAACGTTGGATGACAACTGTCTGGCGTTTGGTATCGAAGAGTTCAAAATCAATGACCCGCGTCAGGGTATTGTGCATGTGGTTGGCCCAGAGCAAGGCGCAACACTGCCGGGCATGACTGTCGTATGTGGCGACTCCCACACCGCTACCCACGGCGCTTTTGGGGCTTTGGCTCACGGGATCGGTACCTCTGAGGTTGAGCACGTGCTGGCTACCCAGTGCCTGTTGGCACAAAAAATGAAGAACATGCAGGTGCGCGTCGAGGGTGAACTTGGCTTGGGCGTTACCGCTAAAGATGTCGTGTTGGCGATTATCGGTAACATCGGTACTGCTGGTGGCACTGGCTATGCGATTGAATTTGCGGGCAGCGCTATTGAGTCGCTGTCTATGGAAGGCCGCATGACAGTGTGCAACATGGCGATTGAAGCCGGTGCCCGAGTGGGCCTTATCGCGGTGGATGACACGACAATTAATTATCTTGCCGAGCGCCCCTTTGCACCGACTGCAGAGCAGTGGGAAGCCGCCGTGGCTGATTGGCGTAACCTGGTATCGGATGCGGATGCTCAGTTCGATAAAGTGGTTGTCTTGAATGCCGAAGAGATTGAGCCGCAGGTAAGTTGGGGTACTAGCCCTGAAATGGTCACCGGTATTTCTGGCCAGGTGCCGGACCCCCAAGCTGCATTGGATGAAACCGTGCAGCGCAGCCACGCCCGAGCGCTTGAGTATATGGGCTTGCAGGCAAACCAGAAAATTACTGATATCAAGCTGGATAAAGTGTTTATCGGTTCTTGCACCAACTCGCGTATCGAAGATTTGCGCGAAGCTGCCAAAGTAGCCAAGGGCAAGAAAGTGGCTGATTCCATCAAGCTGGCCATGGTAGTGCCGGGCTCTGGCTTAGTGAAGCGTCAAGCTGAAGCAGAAGGTTTGGATAAGATATTTACGGAAGCGGGTTTTGAGTGGCGTGAGCCGGGGTGCTCAATGTGTTTGGCCATGAACGCCGATAAACTGGGTGCTGGTGAGCACTGTGCATCTACTTCAAACCGTAATTTTGAAGGTCGTCAAGGCTATGGCGGTCGTACCCACTTGGTTAGCCCTGCAATGGCAGCGGCAGCCGCGATTGCCGGTCACTTTGTTGATGTGCGTACCTTGCCCGCTAACGATGCCAGCCATGCCCAGGAGGCCTAAGCCATGAAAAAATTTGAACGTTTTGAAGGTGTGGTAGCGCCACTGGATCGTGCTAACGTCGACACCGACCTGATTATTCCGAAGCAATTTTTAAAGTCAATCAAGCGCACTGGCTTTGGTGTCAACCTGTTTGACGAGCTGCGTTATTTAGATGAGGGGCAGCCGGGGCAAGACTGCTCGCAGCGCCCGTTAAACCCTGATTTTGTATTGAATCAGCCGCGCTATCAGGGTGCTGAAGTGTTGCTGGCGCGTCGCAACTTCGGTTGTGGCAGTTCTCGTGAGCATGCCCCTTGGGCGCTGGAAGATTTTGGCTTTAAGGTGGTGATTGCGCCTAGCTTTGCCGATATCTTCTACAATAATGCGTTTAAAAACGGAATTTTGCTGATCACCTTGGCGGAAGAAGAAGTAGACCGCTTATTTGCCGAAGCCGACGCTAATGAAGGCTATCAGCTTGATGTGGACTTAGAGCACCAGCGGGTGACTACCCCCAGCGGTGAGATTCTTGAGTTTGAAGTGGATGAATTCCGCAAGCACTGCCTGCTGAATGGTCTGGATGATATTGGTATTACGTTGCAGGACGAAGAGGCTATTCGCTCCTTCGAAGAGACCCATCGCCAACAGCGTCCTTGGCTGTTCCGTCAACCTGCGTAAGCCACTGTCAACATTATTAATGCTAAGGAAGTTGTATGACTCATAAGGTATTACTGCTGCCGGGTGATGGCATCGGCCCGGAAATTGCGGCCCAGGCGGCGCGGTTACTGACAGCCTGCCAAGAAGCTGGTTTGGACATCGAGGTTGAAGAAGGCCTTGTGGGTGGCTCCGCCTACGATGTGCATGGTGAGCCGCTTCCAGCGGAAACACTGGATAAAGCCAAAGCAGCCAGCGCCATTTTGTTAGGCGCGGTGGGTGGCCCTAAGTGGGATAAGCTGGAAGACCTCTCCAAACGCCCTGAAAAAGGTCTGTTGGGGCTACGTAAGAATTTGGGTTTGTTCGGCAATCTTCGTCCAGCCATGCTCTACCCGCAGTTGGCTAGCGCCTCTAGCCTAAAGCCTGAGCTGGTCGCTGGGTTGGACATTATGATTGTTCGTGAGCTTACGGGAGGTATCTACTTCGGTCAGCCACGTGGCATCGAAGTGCGTAACGGCGAGAGAGTTGGCTTTAATACCTACATCTATTCCGAAAGTGAGATTGAGCGCATTGGCCGCGTGGCTTTTGAGATGGCTCAAAAACGCGGCAAGAAGCTCTGCTCGGTAGATAAAGCTAACGTACTGGAAGTGACCATTCTATGGCGCGAAGTTATGGATCGCCTAGCGCCGGAATATCCTGATGTCGAGCTTTCCCACATGTACGTGGATAACGCTGCCATGCAGTTGGTGCGTGCACCGAAGCAGTTTGATGTGATGGTGACGGGCAATATGTTTGGCGATATTCTTTCCGATGCTGCCGCCATGCTCACAGGCTCTATCGGTATGTTGCCTTCTGCATCGCTAAACGAGAGCGGGCAGGGCATGTACGAACCTTGTCACGGCAGCGCGCCAGATATCGCGGGGCAGAACATTGCCAACCCGCTGGCCATGATGCTTTCTGTGGCGATGATGCTGCGTTACTCGCTTAATGAAGCGGCGATGGCTGAGCGAATCGAAGCGGCTGTTGGCAACGTGTTGGATGATGGGCTGCGCACTGCAGATATCGCATCCGAAGGCATGCGCCTTGTTTCCACCGTGGAAATGGGCGATGCGGTACTAGCGGCATTTGCCAAGCAGTCATGCGTTAAGTAAGCCTGCTGTACCTGTTATAGCAATACTGGTCGGCCACCCCTTGGGTGGCCGACGTTGTGTCTAATATTTGTGTATAATATTGGTCTCATTCTTAGTTGGAGGACTTCACATGTTGAAAGTCGGTTTCGTGGGATGGCGTGGTATGGTTGGCTCTGTGCTCATGCAGCGCATGCAGGAAGATGGTGATTTTAACGGTATTGAGCCGATTTTCTTCACCACTTCTCAAGTTGGCCAACCGGGTCCCGACATCGGCGTGGACGTACCTCCGCTGAAAGATGCATTCGATATCGAAGCGCTTAAGGCGCTCGACGTAGTGATTACCTGTCAAGGTGGTGATTACACCAAGCCGGTTTATAAAGACCTGCGTGCAGCGGGCTGGCAAGGCTACTGGATTGATGCTGCCAGTACCCTGCGCATGGAAGATGAAGCGACCATTATTCTGGATCCGGTTAACCGTCATGTGATCGACGCGCAGTTGGCGAAAGGCGCGAAAACATTTGTGGGCGGTAACTGTACCGTTAGCCTGATGCTGATGGGGCTGGGCGGTCTGTTCGAGGCCAACATGGTCGAGTGGATGACTTCCATGACCTACCAAGCGGCTTCAGGTTCCGGCGCTAAACATATGCGTGAGTTGTTGAACCAAATGGGTCAACTACGCGATAGCGTTGGCGAAGAGCTGAAAGATACGTCTAGCGCGATTCTCGATATTGATCGCAAAGTTACCGCTGCGATGCGTAGCAGCGATTTCCCCACCGATAACTTTGCCGCGCCGCTAGCGGGTAGCCTGCTGCCGTGGATTGATAGCAAGCTCGAAAGTGGCCAAAGCCGCGAAGAGTGGAAAGGTAGTGTTGAGACCAACAAAATTTTGGGCCTTCAAAACAACCCTATCCCCATCGACGGCCTGTGCGTACGCATTGGTGCAATGCGCTCTCACAGTCAGGCATTTACCATCAAGCTAAAGCAGGATGTGCCGCTTGATGAAATTGAAGAGCGTATTGCCAAGCATAACGAGTGGGTTAAGTTGATCCCCAACGACAAAGACGCCACCGTTGCGGGTCTAACGCCTGCTGCCGCTACTGGCACGCTGCAAATTCCGGTAGGGCGTCTGCGTAAGCTGAATATGGGGGGCGAGTACTTATCTGCATTCAGTGTGGGTGACCAGCTACTTTGGGGTGCCGCAGAGCCACTTAAGCGTATGCTAAAAATCCTGCGTGAGCAGTAAGCAGAGCGCTTAGCTCGCGCCTAAAACGTTAGTCAAAACGTGGGAAGCTGTTCGCAGCTTCCCATTTTTTTGGTCGCTATTTACGATTTATTTAAGCGCCAGTGCCATAAGAAAGCTGTGTGACATCATTGTAATTATTTTAAATTAGGTATGATTAATGAAGAATACCTAGATATAGTGGAGAGTATCTCTAGGAGGTTTCGATCCAGAGGGGATCGACGGCAGTAGGGGCCTAAATGAAACAAAAGTTAGTAGGTTTGTTAGGGGTGTCGCTCAGTGCTGTTAGCACCTTGGCACTGGCTGTCGGCTTAGGCCCGGTGTCAGTTAATACGCCGCTAAATGCACCGCTTAGCGCAACGGTGCCTTTGCTGGATGCTGACCAGTATGCGTTAGATGATTTGCATATCACGGTAGCTAATGAAACTGCTTTTACAGCACAGGGGTTGGAGTGGACTCCGTTAGCAGCTTCACTTCGCACAGAGCTGCGTGAGCAATCGGGCAGTTATCAACTGGTGCTGAGTTCCTCACAGGTTGTCGATGAACTGTGGCTAGATGTTCTACTAACCGTGTCTTCTCCTGAGGGCGAAACTAGCCAAGCGCTTACGCTGCTGTTTGATCTGCCCGGTATGCGTAGTAGTACCCCGGATGTTGGGCAACCGCTTATTAACGCTGCTGAGCCCAGTAACCACTCCTCCGCACCAGATAGTAGGGAACGTAGTGCAAGTGGTGGCGCTTCAGGTGCTAATAGCACTCTCTACGTGGCTAGTGGTGATTCGCTTTGGGGTGTCGCCGAGCGAGCAAAGCCTGTTGATGCGAGTGTGCCGCAGATGATAGTTGCGCTTGTGGATGCTAACCCTGAAGTATTCCCTTTGGGTGATATCGATAGTATGCGCGCCGGGCAAACGTTAGCGATGCCCAGCCATGAAGCAATAATGGCCCGCTCGCCCAGTGATGCGCGACAAGCGTTTCGGGCGATGCGTCAGCCAGGCGTAGCCGATAGCACAATAGGCTCCACTAGCCTGCCAACTGCTGAACCTGAGGCGGCTCCCTCAACTACTCCCGCAGCTACTCCCTCAACTACTTCTTCGAGTGCTCTCTCAGCCGCCCCCGCAGCTACTTTCTCAGATCCCCCTGTATCGCCCGGTACTGAACAAGTTATTGGAGGCGTAGGCATTACAGGAGTGGCGGGGGAAGATGCAGTCAGTGTTGCCGTCTCCCAAGCTACGGTAGAGGTGCCAGAAGGACAGCAGCAACCCGGGCTTTTGACATATTCTTCACAAGAGGAGCAATTGGCGGGGCTGACGTTAAGTGATTTAGTAGAGCAGCTACAAGAAAGCCAAGCCATGTTTCAGCCGGTGCTTGAAGAGCGCGAGCAGCTTCGTACCGAGCTTACCGAGCTACGCCAAGAGATGGCTGCACTTACCGAAGCGCTCAACGTGTCACAGCGGGAAGTGCAAACCGCAGTAGCCCGTGCTTCCGCTGCCCGGGACGCTATGGTTGAGCCAGTTCTTAGTGCTTCTGACAACCCCAACGGTATTTCGGAGCGGGTGGCTGCTTATCAATGGCCCATTGCCAGCGTTGTGCTAGCGTTACTGTTGGGGGCGTTGGTGTGGGGCCGTAAACGTCGTGAGCGCAAGTGGGAAGCTGTACCGCTGCAAGCCGTGGTGCCGCCCACTCAGTACACCGCAACTCCTGCAGGTGGCGCGGATATTAATGAGGCAGAAAAAACTCCGTTTGAGGCAGCGGCTGCGGATGCAGAAGCATGGTCTGCAGCTCCCCAGCTAGAGGATGTGCCATTCACTTCCCCCTCGATACAACCCTCGCGCTCAGTACCAGCAGATTTAGTACCAGGAGACTCAATACCAGCAGATTCAGTACCAGTAGAGGAGTGGGAGGTTGAAGAGGTAGCATTCGAGCCGCCACGCCGGGATAATAGCTAACCCTTATCTTCTCTAGATGACATGGCTTAATGACGCTGTTCTACCACTTTGACGAGACACAACCGCTGGCTGGCCGTTTGGCGATGGGCATTGAGTACGATGGCACTCGCTTTTGCGGATTTCAGCGGCTAAAACATTCAGCCTCCATTCAGCAGGCGGTTGAAGAGGCGTTGGCGAAGGTGGCCAATGCCCCGGTGACTATCCATGCCAGTGGGCGAACAGATTCTGGTGTGCATGCTACCCGTCAGGTGATCCACTTTGACCCACCTGCACAGCGTACGGAAAAAGCCTGGATTTTTGGTGCCAATACCAATTTGCCAAGAGATGTTGCTATTCGTTGGGTGAAACCGGTCTCTGATGATTTTCACTCGCGTCTGGGAGCGCTGGCGCGCCGCTATCGCTATATCCTGCTTAACCAAATTAGTCGCCCTGTGTTGGAGCGCAGCAATGTCACTTGGTGCCGAGACCCGCTAGACGCCGACGCGATGCATCGAGCAGCGCAAGCTCTGGTCGGGGAGCATGATTTTTCGAGCTTCCGAGCGGCGGGCTGCCAGTCCAAAACCCCATGGCGTCAAATGCATTTTGTTGAAGTAAAGCGCTATGGCCCGCTGGTGGTGATTGATATTCAGGGCAATGCGTTTTTACATCACATGATTCGCAATATTGCCGGTGCTTTGGTTAGTGTTGGGCGTGGTGCCCAAGATGAAGGGCACATTGAGCGCTTGCTGGCATTGAAGAATCGCCGTCAAGGGGATGTGACTGCACCTGCCTGTGGACTGCATTTTGTTGACTCGATTTACGATGAGCGTTTTGCATTGCCTCAGGAACCGATAGGGCCGAACATGTTGGCATTTACCGGTGAATGGACGGGTGAACGCACGTTGCCAGATAGCCCTCGAATAGCAGCCCGGCGGAACCTGACCTTCAAAAAACGTGCCACACCCACACAGGAGGCCTCTTCGTGAGTGTTAGCTACGCACGCACGCGGATCAAGTTCTGCGGTTTTACCCGCCATGAAGATATTGCACAAGCTGTTGCACTGGGTGTCGATGCGCTAGGCTTTGTTATGTGGCCTAAAAGCGCCCGCAGCATCACGCCGGATACGCTTCAAGAGTTGGCAGCAAATGTACCTGCTTTTGTGGCCAGGGTCGGGTTATTTGTGAATCAGCCTGCTGAGTTGATTGAGCAGTGCTTACCTTATTTGGACCTTATCCAATTCCATGGCGATGAGCCGGCTTCGTTTTGCCAGCAGTTTGACCGGCCTTGGATCAAAGCCCTGCGTATGCGTGACGATATCGACCTTCATCAGGCCGCGGCAGAATATTCTGATGCCAAGGCACTGCTTCTCGATGCCTATCGGCCAGGCTCGCCGGGCGGAACAGGGGAGACCTTTGACTGGTCTAGAATCCCCGCAACCCTGGCAAAACCTGTTATCCTCGCCGGTGGGTTAACGGCAGCAAATGTTGCTGCAGCAGTTAACCAAGTTATGCCTTATGCTGTTGATGTATCGGGCGGTATTGAGGCATCTCATGGCGTTAAAGATGCCGATTTAATGGCGTCCTTTGTTAAACAAGTGGCGTTAGCCAGCGCCCAATAGTTCACCGCGAGGGCACGCCGCAAAAACGGCTATGTTCTTGTGTAAGTTCATTCATTGTTTGCCTGTTCTGGCGATCTTGTGAGGTATGCCTGTGACTGTCTCAGCCACTGAAACGAAGTTCAGCGACCTGACCCGCATGCCGGATGCTCGTGGTCATTTTGGCCCCTATGGTGGCCGGTTTGTGTCAGAAACCCTGAGCTTTGCCCTGGAAGAGTTGGAGCAGACGTATCTAAGTCTCCGTGATGACCCGGCCTTCCAGGCAGAGTTTGACCGTGATCTTGCCCACTATGTGGGCCGTCCATCTCCGCTATATCATGCCGAGCGCTGGTCGAAGTCGCTGGGGGGTGCGCAAATCTGGCTTAAGCGCGAAGATTTAAACCACACAGGCGCTCATAAGGTCAATAACACTATCGGTCAGGCGCTGCTGGCGAAAAAAACCGGTAAGCCAAGGGTGATTGCTGAGACTGGCGCAGGTCAACATGGTGTTGCCACGGCCACCGTTGCTGCCCGTTTAGGCCTTGAGTGTGATGTTTACATGGGAGCTGCAGACGTTCAGCGTCAAAAGCTCAATGTTTATCGCATGCATCTACTCGGTGCGCGGGTTATTCCGGTTGAGTCGGGTACACGCACATTAAAAGACGCGATGAACGAAGCACTGCGTGATTGGGTCACAAACGTCGATAACACCTTTTATATCATCGGTACGGTGGCTGGCCCGCATCCTTATCCGCAGTTGGTGCGTGATTTCAACGCAGTGGTGGGTCGCGAGGCGAGGCGCCAGTCGCTAGAGCAAATTGGCCGCCTACCTGATGCGCTGGTAGCTTGTGTCGGTGGTGGCTCTAACGCGTTGGGCCTCTTTTATCCATTTGTTGAAGATGACGCGGTTGCTATGTACGGCGTTGAAGCCGGTGGCGATGGGCTGGAAACAGGGCGTCATGCTGCACCGCTATCGTCCAATGCCCCTCGTGGCGTGTTACATGGCAATCGTACGTACCTCATGTCCGATGAGGCAGGCCAGGTTTCGGATACGCACTCGATTTCAGCTGGCCTTGATTACCCAGGTGTTGGCCCTGAACACGCTCTGTGGAAAGATGTTGGCCGTGTTAACTACGTGGCTGCAAACGATAAAGAAGTGCTGGAAGCCTTTCGCGAATTGACCCATATGGAAGGCATTATGCCAGCGCTTGAATCGGCTCACGCGCTGGCGCATGCAAAGGTGTTAGCGCCAACCATGCGCACCGACCAGCATATCGTGGTCAACCTCTCCGGTCGTGGTGATAAAGACATTATGACTGTGGCGAACATCGACGGCATCGAGTTTTAAGGGTGAGCATGAATCGTATTGACCAGCGTTTTTCAGAATTAAAGCAGCAGGGTCGCAAGGCCCTAATTCCCTACATTACCGCCGGTGATCCTGCGCCTCACTATACCGTTGGCTTTATGCATGCCTTGGTAGAAGCTGGGGCTGATATTCTTGAGCTTGGTGTGCCATTTTCAGACCCGATGGCTGACGGTCCGGTTATTCAAAAAGCCTGCGAGCGTGCACTGCAAAAAGGCACGCGGCTTGTTGACCTGCTGGATATGGTGGCCGAGTTTCGTCAAGCGGATACCACCACCCCAGTGGTGTTAATGGGCTATTTAAATCCCATTGAGCGGCTTGGTTACGAGGTGTTCGCAGATAAAGCAGCAAGCGTCGGTGTAGATGGTGTGCTGGTGGTGGATATGCCGCCAGAAGAGGCTGAAGAGTTGGGGCCACTATTAAAAGCGCGTGATTTAGCGGCGATTTTCTTGGTTGCGCCTACCACTTCACGTGCTCGTGCCGCTACAATATGTGCCCACGGTGAGGGCTACCTGTATTATGTTTCGCTGAAAGGTGTAACAGGTGCGGCTACGCTAAATGCTGAAGATGTGGCTAACCATCTAGCGCCGCTACGTGGAATGACCGACTTGCCGCTATGTGTTGGCTTTGGTATTCGCGACGGGGTTACAGCCGCAGAAGTAGCGAAAGTGGCTGATGGTGTTATCGTTGGCAGTGCGCTTGTTAATCGTATCGCTGACAGTCTTGATGCACCTGAAACCATTGCTGGCCAGCTGAAAAGCGTGTTGGCTGAAATGCGTACAGCAATGGATGCCTAAAGTTTGTCTCCTCATCGTCTACACTGAATTGGCAGACGACACTCATCAGGCTTGGCCTAGCCAGGCATTGACGTATATGGAAACCTTTTTAATATGAGCTGGTTAGATAAAATCGTGCCCTCGATGGGGCGTATCCAGCGTAAAGACCGTCGCGCTAGCGTGCCCGACGGCCTCTGGCGTAAATGTCCCAAGTGTGAAGCCGTTCTCTATCTTCCTGAGTTAGAGAAGCACCATAGTGTGTGTCCGAAGTGTGACCACCACTTACGCTTAACGGCCCGTAAGCGCCTGGACTGGTTTTTGGATAAACAGGGACGCGAAGAGGTGGCGGCTGAGATTGAGCCTAATGACCGCCTCAAATTCCGCGACTCTAAAAAGTACAAAGACCGTCTAACCGCAGCGCAGAAAGATACTGGCGAGAAAGATGCGCTGGTAGCCATGCGCGGTGAATTAGATGGCTTGCCGGTAGTGGCGGTGGCCTTCGAATTTACGTTTATGGGTGGATCTATGGGGGCGGTAGTTGGCGAAAAGTTCGTCCGTGCCGCCACCATCGCACTTGAAGAGCGTATTCCGCTGATCTGTTTTGCTGCCTCTGGTGGGGCGCGGATGCAAGAAGCGCTGTTCTCGCTAATGCAAATGGCCAAAACATCAGCAGCGCTTGAAAAGCTCAAACAGTCAGGCATACCTTACATCTCCGTACTAACTGATCCTGTGTTTGGCGGTGTTTCTGCGTCGCTTGCGATGCTGGGGGATCTCAATATTGCCGAGCCTAATGCGTTGATTGGTTTTGCTGGGCCGCGGGTTATTGAGCAAACTGTGCGTGAGACGCTACCGGAAGGTTTCCAACGCAGCGAGTTTTTGTTGGAGCATGGTACGGTGGATATGATTGTCCATCGTCATGATATGCGTACCCGTGTGGGCAGTGTGCTAAGAAAACTTACCCATCATAGCGCTATGCCTGTTGATGATGACTCCCTGGAAGACGCTGCAACTGCTGAGCCTCTAGTGGATGATGAGCGGCTTGCGGATGTTAATGAGGCCGCTGCCACTACTGAGGTTCACGACGAACCTACTACTGCTAAGAGTGACACGGTTAAGAGTGACGACGCGACACGTAATGCCTAAGTCCTTAACATCTAAGTCCTTAACATCTAAGTCTTTAACACCGAGGTCCTTGGCGGATTGGCTACATTATCTTGAAACCCTGCACCCAGTAGGGATTGATATGGGGCTTGAGAGGGTATCGCAGGTAGCTACGCGAATGGGGTTGCTAACTCGCCCCATTGCAACGCGGGTGATTACTGTTGCGGGCACCAATGGCAAGGGGTCTACCCTTGCCATGATGGATGCTCTAGCCCGCTCCCATGGCCTGCGAACAGGTACTTACACGTCTCCCCACCTTTTGCGTTACAACGAGCGTGTCACTATCAATGGACGGGAAGCCGAAGACCAACAGCTAGTGGAGGGCTTTGCTGAAGTAGAAGCTGCAAGGCTACAAAAGCCCGCCATTAGTCTGACCTATTTCGAAGCAGGGACGCTATGTGCGCTATGGTGTTTGGCTAAGGCCAAGCTTGATTTGGCACTACTTGAAGTAGGCCTGGGTGGGCGCTTGGATGCGATTAATATTATTGATGCTGACGTTGGTGTGGTAACGACTATTGCCCAGGACCACGCGAATTTTCTCGGCACAGATATTGATCAAATTGGGCGTGAGAAAGCGGGTATTTTTCGCCCATTAAAGCCTGCGGTGTTGGGCAGCCTGTCACTACCAGCAAGTGTTGCCGATTCTGCCACTGCCATCTCCGCTCCTGTTTATAGCTTAGGAGTAGCGTTTTCCCATAGTTTACTTGTCGGTTCTGATCAGCGCACCGTTAGAAATGCTGACAGTGACTTTATAGGGAGGGATCTAAGCGAGAGTGGTACTGTAAAGCATGACGTTGCAGAACATGGACCAATAGGCGGTGTCAGAGAAAGTAACGACACAGCCAACACTTCTTGGTGTTGGTATGGTCTAAACGCTGATGGCGAAACAATTTCACTTAATGGGCTTCCCGATCCAGGGCTGCCGATTGATAATGCCGCCACAGCGCTGCAGGCCTTGTCACTTGGCGGCGTGCTGTTAACCACAAAAGCATGTTGCGATGCGCTGGGGTCGGTAAGGCTTCCAGGGCGTATGCAGTGGGTTGGTCAATGGTGCTTGGATGTGGGGCATAACCCTCATGCTGCTGAATACGTGGCCCGTCGGTTACCTGTGCCTCCGCCTGGTGGGCGGCAGTGGGCCTTGATTGGTATGCTCAATGATAAAGATGCGGACGGTGTGATAGACGCTCTCCTTCCACGTATTACTGATTGGGTGTGCGTCACTCTTGAAGGGGAGCGTGGACGGCCAGCGGCTGAATTAGCCGAGCGGATTACCTCGCGGGGCGGAAGTGTGCGCTACTGTGCGGCTTCACCCGAAGAGGGAGTAAGCGCAATTGCCGAGAGCTTAACGCTGGATGACCGTGTGTTGGCCACCGGATCATTTTTCACCGTGGCTGCGCTTTTAGCAAACCCGCTGCCGCAAGCTCGACAAGCCTAACCGTAATGCCCGCTAAGCCTGATGGAGACGGATATGAAATACGGTAAAACGGAACGCATCAGCGGTATTGTCATTTTACTCGCGCTACTGGCGATCTTTGTGCCGTGGCTGATGAGTGATCCCGCTCCACGGGAAGAGCGCCCGCAGCCTACTTTTGTTATTGAGCAGCCCGTTCAAGTTGCGCGACAGGATGTTCCCGCACCAGAGATGCCATCAACTATTAATGCATTGCCAACTTCTGAGTCATCTGGGAGTGACACTGTTATTAGCACGCCAATTGATGCTGCGCCCCGGCAGCCAGACACGGCTCCTGTGTCTCCGCCCGCTAATGACCCAATTGCTGCATTGGTGGCTGCCAATTCCGGTGGCAATGCATCTTCAAGCAGCAATACTTCATCTAGCTCTTCTTCAGCAAGTTCGTCGGGCTCCAGTTCGGCTGGCCCTGCTACTACGCAGCGAGGCGAGTGGGCGATACAAGTGGGGAGCTTCGGAGATGCTGCGAATGCGCAGCGCCTAGGCGAGCAACTGGGAGCAGAGGGGTTTAGCACCTACAAGCGTGAGCGCGAAAATAATCTCACCACCGTCTATGTTGGCCCCTACGCCACCTCCGAAGATGGCGAGGCGGCCATGGCGTTGATTAAGCAGCGTGCCAATGTTCAAGGTTTATTAGTCAGGGTAAGAGATTAATTTATATGGCACTTACCTGGATAGATGCGATTTTTTTGGCTGTCTTGGCACTTTCAATGCTGGCAGGCTTTGTGCGTGGCTTTGTTAGAGAGGCGCTAGGCCTGGCTGCTTGGGTTGTGGCGCTAATGGTGGCTCGGGTGCTCGCCGAGCCAGTAGCCGAGTTGATGAGCGGTTTTATTGAGAGCTTTGATGCACGCTTGGTCTTAGCGTTTATTTTGGTGATTTTTGCCGTCATCTTGTTGTGCGGTATCGTTATCCGCTTGGTACATGCTGCCGTAGAGTGGGTCGGTATGGGGCTGTTAAATCGCGTTGCAGGTGCGGCTTTTGGTGTGGCCCGTGGAACAGTCATTCTTCTGGTAGCTACTGTACTTATTACGTTGACGCCACTTGGCGAGCTTCAAGCTTGGCAGCAAGCAGCGTTACGCCCTACATTTATTGAGCTAAGAGACTGGGCGGTAAGTCAGTTGGATCAGTGGGAGAGAGAGCTCCCTCAAGCCCCGGAATCACTGCGTGATATTTCTTTGCCTGACCTGCGCGCCAAGCAAGCTCCCCTTGATCCAGGCGTACACATTACTCCAGAAAATGAGTAGCGCTTAAGGTTGAATCATTACCATTTTGAGAAGTGCTTTATAACCTCTTTTGTAAGCTACCCGCATCGTTCTATGTTGTGGGTTTCTGTAAGTTGATGAACGTACGGGCTTACCCCGGTAAGTCATGGCATTAAAGCGAGGTAACTGGAATGTGCGGTATTGTGGGCCTTCTGGCCAAGCAGGCGGTAAATCAGGGAATCTACGATGCCCTGACCGTACTTCAGCATCGGGGCCAGGACGCTGCCGGCATGATGACCTGGAGCGAGGGACGCTTCTTACTGCGCAAGAGTAACGGGCTGGTTAGAGACGTGTTTCATACTCGGCATATGGCTCGTCTTAAAGGCAACCTGGGCATTGGGCACGTACGTTATCCTACGGCAGGCTCTTCCAGTGAAGCTGAGTCGCAGCCGTTTTATGTCAACTCTCCTTATGGCATAGCGCTAGCGCACAACGGTAACCTGACCAATTCTGAGCAGCTGAAGCAGGAGCTTTTCTCCACCGATTTGCGTCATATCAACACTAGCTCCGACTCCGAAGTGCTGCTTAACGTATTTGCCCATGAGTTGGGCAAGCAGGGCCTGCATTTAGAAGCAGAAGATATTTTTGATGCGGTTCGTAGAGTGCATCGGCGCTGCAAAGGCGGCTACGCGGCGGTCGCGATTATCAATGGCTTTGGCATGGTGGCATTTCGTGACCCCTATGGCATTCGCCCAGTAGTGTTTGGCACACGTCAAGATGCCGACGGCCAAGAGGTAATGATTGCCTCTGAATCTGTGGCGCTGGATGTAGGTGGTTTTGAGCTAGAGCGCGATTTGGCGCCTGGCGAGGCTATTTTTGTTGATATGCAAGGGCAGGTGCACACTCAAGTTTGTGCAGACCGTCCGCAGTTACACTCGTGCATTTTTGAGCACGTTTACCTAGCACGCCCGGATTCGCTTTTGGATGGCGCCTATGTGTATGGCACGCGCATGCAAATGGGCCGCAAGCTGGGTGATCGCATTCTCAATGAGTGGCCGGATCATGATATCGATGTGGTTATTCCTATTCCCGATACCTCCCGTACCTCGGCGCTGGAAATGGCTCAGCACCTTGGGGTGACCTATCGTGAAGGGTTTATGAAGAACCGCTATATTGGCCGAACCTTTATTATGCCGGGCCAAACCCAGCGTAAAAAATCGGTACGCCAAAAGCTAAATGCCATCGATGTGGAGTTCAGGGGTAAAAATGTCCTGCTGGTGGATGACTCCATTGTGCGCGGCACTACTTGTAAGCAAATTATTCAAATGGCTCGCGATGCTGGTGCGCGAAAAGTTTACTTTGCCTCAGCAGCCCCGCCGGTACGCTATCCCAATGTATATGGCATTGATATGCCGGTTGCCTCAGAACTGATCGCCCATGGCCGCACGGAAGAGGAGGTTGGGCAACTGATTGGCGCTGATCGAATCTTCTATCAAGATCTGGAAGATCTGAAAGACGCCTGCCGGGAAGTTAATCCTGAAATGGAAGCGTTTGACTGCTCAGTATTTGATGGTAATTACATAACCGGTGATATCGATGATGCCTATCTAGCCGTTTTGGAGGCTAGCCGTAATGATGCGGCAAAGGACCAAAGTGCAGGCGATCATGCCTTGGTGGATATGCATAACCAAGATGATGATTTTGACGACTAGCCATGCACATTGATGCCTTACACAAGGGGCAAAGCCATGCACGATGATAGCCAGCAGGATGAGTGGTCTATAGAGACGTTAGCGATTCGCGCGGGCCACCAGCGTACTTTCGAACAAGAGCATTCGGAACCGATTTTCCCTACCTCTAGTTTTGTCTATGAAAGCGCAGCAGAGGCTGCGCGTAAGTTTGGTGGACAGGAGCCGGGCAACGTCTATTCACGTTTCACCAATCCCACGGTGCATACGTTTGAGCGTCGTTTGGCGGCGCTTGAAGGTGGCGAACGTTGTGTAGCGACCAGCTCTGGAATGTCGGCCATCCTCTCAACAGCGCTTGCGCTGTTATCGGCAGGGGATGAAGTTGTTGCTTCTCGCTCGCTGTTTGGCTCGACCGTTAGTTTGTTTGATAAATACCTGGGTAAGTTTGGTATTACCACTCGCTACGTCGAGTTGTCGAATATCGCGGCTTGGGAAGCCGCGGTCAGCCCTGCAACCAAGCTGCTATTCGCAGAGACACCTTCCAACCCGCTGTCGGAAGTGGCCGATATTCCAGCACTTGCAGCACTTGCTAAGCGTAGTGGGGCACTGCTAGCCATTGATAACTGCTTTTTAACCCCCGCCTTGCAGCAACCGATTGCGTTGGGTGCTGACTTGGTAATTCACTCTGCTACTAAATACCTGGATGGCCAGGGGCGAGCGATTGGTGGTGCGGTGGTAGGGAGGCACGATGTGCTGGAAGAGGTGTTTGGTGTGGTGCGTACTTGCGGCCCATGCTTGAGCCCTTTTAACGCGTGGATTTTTACCAAAGGGCTAGAAACCCTCTCACTGCGTATGAACGCACACTGCGAGAATGCGATGACGCTGGCACGTTGGCTAGACCAGCACCCAGCTGTGAATAAGGTCTACTACAGTGGTTTGGAAGCGCATCCACAACATGCGCTTGCTAAACAGCAGCAGCGGGGCTTTGGCGCGGTCTTGGGTTTTGACGTGAGAGGCGGACAGTCTGGGGCTTGGCAGGTGATTGATGCCACGCGCATGCTTTCTATTACAGGTAATCTTGGTGATGTCAAAACTACTATTACCCATCCAGCTACGACTACCCATGGCCGTCTTTCTGATGACCAGAAAGAAGCAGCGGGCATTACACCTGGGTTAATACGCGTTGCGGTTGGTTTGGAAAGTCAGGCGGATATCCAGCGAGACCTTGCCCGTGGTTTGGATGCGCTCGCTGCCCGCTAACTCGCATTATTTAGTGTGGTTTTGCCTGGCATAGTTGCTTGGCTAGCTGTTTGACATAGTCATATAGAGTAGCTATTTAATGTAGTGAACCGGCCGCTAGTGGCCGGTTTTTTATTAGCTTTGCTACCCTGACACAGGGCTATCAACGGTTTTTACGAATGAAGTGTTCTGCTTTTTTCAGCAGTCTTTTTCAGCAAGAACCGTTATGCTTTTGTTATCCATTCGTTAAGCAGAGTTAACCACTAACTATTTCAAGCCAGATATTTCAAGCCAGATATATCAAATTAGATGGTAGCTACGGAGAATAATGGGATGTGGCGGAACACGCAGCATGGTTGGGGTGTCATAAGTATTCTGTTTCATTGGCTTAGTGCGATCACCATCATCGGGCTGTTTATTCTAGGGTGGTGGATGACGGGGCTGGGGTACTATGACCCTTGGTACAACCAAGGACCATGGATTCATCGCTCAATTGGAATTTTGCTATTGCTGGCGACTGCTCTGCGTATCTTTTGGCGTTTAGTGCAGCCTACTCCCAGGGCTGAGGGTAGCCGTATAGAGAAAGTGGCAGCCCATATGGGGCATATTGCACTTTACGTTTTATTGTTGGTTGTTATGGTAAGCGGCTACTTAATTTCCACCGCTAATGGTAGGGGGATTAGTGTATTCGGTTGGTTTGAAATGCCGGCGGTACTATACGGGCTGCCCAATCAAGCCAGTTTGGCGGGCGATATTCACTGGTACAGTGCACTGGCATTAATGTTGTTAGCTGCAGGCCATGCACTGGCCGCAGTCAAGCACCACTGGTTTGATCGACACTCAACCCTGGTTCGTATGGTGAACCCGACCCATGGTCAGAAGTGAGCATCGTCAGAAGTGAGCATAGACAGAAGTGAGCATAGCCAAACAGTTAACTACACGAATAACGAATCGATTTGTACGCTGCTAGGGTGAGAGGTGCTCACCATAGTGATTCTTAAGGAAAGAGAGGAGACATCTAATATGTTAAAGAAAACTGCATTCGCAACAGCCATCGCTGCCGCTGCTTTGGTACCATTAAGTCAAGCGCAGGCCGCTGACTACCAGATTGATACTGAAGGCCAGCACGCTTTTGTGCAGTTCAAAATCAACCATTTGGGCTTCTCCTATATTCTTGGTACGTTTGAAGAGTTTGATGGTCAGTTCTCTTACGATGCAGATGACGTAGACGCCTCTTCTGTAGAAATGGAAGTGCAGGTGAGCAGTCTTAACACCAATCATGCTGAGCGTGATCGCCACTTCCTGAGCAGTGACTTCTTGAATGCTAGTGAGTATCCCACCGCAACCTTTACATCGACTGGCTTTGAGTCAACCGGTGAGAACGAAGGTGTGGTAACGGGTGACCTGACGCTACATGGCGAAACCCAAGAGATCGAAATGCCGGTTACCTTAATGGGCGAAGGTGATGACCCCTGGGGTAACTATCGTGCTGGCTTTGAAGGTAGCACTATGCTGACGCTCAGCGATTTCGGCATTGATATGAGTGATTTCCCTGAGTCAATGCACGAGCTGGAGCTTTATGTGACATTTGAAGGTATTCGTCAGTAAGTTTAGCTTCACGAAAAGCGCCACTACCCCAGCCGGGGTAGTGGCGCTTTTGTATGTGATGCTCTAGTAGTTCTTATTTTACCGTTTTATTTATCAGGGAGCATGTGTTTGGCAGCTTTTATGCAGCAACGCGAGTTGGCTATAACCCTATGGCGGCAAACTTGGCCAATGGCTATCGGTGTATTGGCGCTATTGGGTTTTCAGCTTGTAGATAGTGCTTTTATTGCCCGTTTGGGTACATCGCCGCTAGCCGCGCAGTCGTTTACCTTCCCACTATCCTTTTTAATCATCGGTATTCAGGTGGGGATGGGAATTGCTATTGCCGCTCTTATTTCCCGTGCGCTTGGCGGGGGGGAGGATGCTCGCGCTAAGCGTCTAACCAGCTTGGTGCTCATTGCTGGTGGCGGTGTGATTGGCAGCTTGGCCGTGGTGCTGTGGTTGATCCAGGTACCCGTATTTAGGCTACTGGGCGCAGATGAAGCGGCGTTGGGATATATTCGAAGTTACTGGGGGCCGCAACTATTTTCAGCATGGCTGGGGGCGCTGCTCTATTTTATCTATAGCGTGTTTCGTGCCTATGGCGACACACGAACCCCAGGCAAAATGATGGTATTGAGTAGCTTAATTAACCTCGTGCTTGATCCGCTACTCATATTTGGTGTCGGTCCCTGGAACGGTTTTGGGTTACCTGGAGCAGCTTGGGCGACGGCGATTGCCTTTTCAGTGGGCCTCGTACTGACAAGTGGCACACTATCGCGCTGCCAGTGGGTAACCAGGGAAGATATTTGGCCAGAGTGCCAACGCTCCTGGCGACCTTTTATAGGTATTGCTGCCCCTGCCATGGTAAGCCAGTTAATGCCACCGTTAGCAGCAATGCTTGCCATTACCGCTGTTGCAGGGCTGGGGGATACATATGTGGCTGCCTGGGGGCTTGCTAGCCGCCTAGAGACACTCTCTTTGATGGTGATATTAGCCATGACCATGTCGCTGCCTCCGTGGCTTGGGCGCTGTTATGGTGCAGGTGACTGGGCGCAAATTCAGCAGTTGATGCGCTTAGCATTAAAAGTGGCAGTGATTTGGCAGCTCAGTTTGGGTGTGCTATTGGCATTAGGCGCACCCTGGGTAGCCATGGCCTTGGCGGGCAATCCTGAAGTGCAAGGCGAATTAGCTCTGATCATCCGCTTTTTACTGCCAAGCTACGCTGCCTTAGGCGTATGCATGTTAGTCGTGTCGGCAGGTAATGCGCTTGGTTGGCCACTGCGTGCCATGTTGTTATCAAGCGCCCGGCTTTTTATCTGTTACTTGCCTTGCCTATGGTTAGGCGCTTACTTATATGGTTGGATGGGTTTGGCCGCCGGTGCAGCAGTAGGTAATCTGGCGGCGGGTTTAATGGCTTGGTTGCTGCTGCGGCGTATCTTATCCCGCCCGCATAGGCAGGCGGGATATGTTTCCTAACGCTGACGTTGTCGGGGGGCTTCCTGGAAGGAGAAGTAGGTAAATAAAAGTGCCATTGCTAAATACCCCATGACAAATTCAGGCGCAGCATTAAAGGCTAATTGAGGAGCATGCATAAGGCCGACAAATGAGAATCCGGCGGCAATCAGAGCAAAGGCTGCCGCACGGCGGAACTGGTGGTCGATGGCGGAGACGGTCATTGCACCCAAGAAAATCGCCATGAACATGGCACCCTGACCCATTACCACAATAGCACTTGATATATCGCTGACCACCTCGCCAGCACCGCGATTAAAGCGGGTCATCACATAGTTGGCAAAGTAGGGAAGCATAGCCAAGGCGATGGCAGGGTAGTAACGGGTGTCGTTGGCTTGAAAGGCAGTAGCAATCATCGACATGCCGACAAACACCAAAATGGGGGCTACTACTGACACAGGGATAATGGCAGCTAGTGCTGCAATCAGGCCGAACATGGTGGCCAATGCATAAACTGCACCATTTAATATACTGTACCCCCGGCCAGCCCCCATCCACTTAGCCCCCACGGTTGCAATATACACCGTGGTAGGAAAAACTCCACCGAACAGGGCGCCGATCATAGTGCCTGCTCCATCAACCGCTTGGCACTCTCGAACGTCGTATTTATCACCTGCGGCTTCCATTGCTTCAACGTTGTTCATGGTTTCAATGGCGTTGTAGAGCGTAATGGGCAGTACAACAGTGAGCACAGCCAGCATGCCGGTAAACAGTAGGCCAAGTCCTTCAAACCAGGCGAGATTCGGCAGTAAAGGGTAAAAGCCAAGGTGGGTAAACGCATCGCTGAAGCGCTCGCTGCCAGCATCGCCAATCAGATAAGCCATGGCAGTGCCTACCACGATAGCAAATAACGAGGTGGGTAACTTGAAGGGCATGCTAACCCGAGCGACCAAGCCAACGATGATGATACCCAATACCAGCAGGCCAATTATCGGCATTTCAAGCGTTTTAAATAGCATCTCACCTGCAATGAAGGTCAATGCTACCCCGGCAACAGCGCCCAGCATTGCCGCGCGTGGTAGATGATGCTGAACCCAGCGGCCAATAATGCTAATTAAGGCTTCAATAGCCCCGCTGATAAAGCAGGCAGCAACCGCTACTTTCCAGGCTAGTTCGGCATCACCGGTTAACTGCTTGGCAGGGAGTAGTACACCAAACAAAAAGACAAACATAACCGGTGTTGAGATGCCGTAGGAGAGTGCTGTGACATCACTACGGTTCTCTTTTCGGGCAAGCCGTGAGGCGCTCCAGGCGTAATAAAAATTGCCTGCCATTACTGCAACAGCAGCGCCCGGCAGCACTTGACCATAAACGATAGAGCTGGGGAACCCCATGCCTAGCATCGTAATCGCAATGATGACAAAGTTGGCAATATTGTTTTGAAACAGTGCGAAGAACGCATCGGTATCTTCTTTTTTGTACCATGGGTAGTGAGTGCCGACAGCTGCCATGTGAGGCCTCTTAGTTATGGTGTGTTGTATACAAGGCTACGCTGAGTTTGCCGAATGTTTGACTATTCGGTCAAGCGTTGCGTTGTGTCAGACGCCGCGCGGGCGCCCCAGGCTCTGGCGGCAAGCGCGCAATTGTACACAATGAGGCTTGTTACGTTTACAGGGTTTATTAACAAAATCAAAAGAAAACCCCTGGTCTCCGAAGGAGACCAGGGGTTTAGAAAGCCTTAGTACCGTATTGCTTATTCGTTAACGGCGGCGATGGCTTTAGCAAGGTAGGCCAAATTCTCTTGGGAGAAACCTGCAACGTTGGCACGCCCAGAGCGCACCATGTAAATGCCAAACTCATCGCGTAGGCGGTCAACCTGTTCTGGGGTTAAGCCCGTATAGGAGAACATGCCTTGCTGCTCAGCTACGCAGGCGTACTTTTGGTCGAGACCATAAGGTTTTAGCGCCTCAACAAAATCACGACGCAGTGAGTTTATGCGGTCGCGCATTTCAGTTAGCTCTTCACGCCACATAGCAGAAAGCTCTGCATCATGAAGAATCTCGCTGACAATCGCTCCGCCATGAGCTGGCGGGTTGGAGTAGTTTTCACGAGCAACAATAGCCACTTGTGAGCGAATGTTTTCCATTTGCTCAGCATCTTTAGCGACCATGATCAGGCAGCCGGTACGCTCACAGTAAATACCGAAGTTTTTAGAGCAAGAGCTGGTAATAATGGCTTCATCGAGATTTTCAGCCAGTAGACGAACGCCGTAAGCATCCTCATCCAGGCCTTGACCGAAACCTTGGTAGGCAAAATCAATCAGCGGAAGAAGCTTGCGCTCACGAAGTACGGTTAGCACTTCTTGCCACTGTTCTGCAGAAAGGTCAAAGCCCGTAGGGTTGTGGCAGCAGGCGTGTAGTACGACAACATCGCCTTCAGGGATTTTTTTAAGTGCCGCCAGCATGCCGGTGAAATCAAGGCGGTTATCAGCATCAACATAAGGGTATTTATGTAGCTCAATACCCGCTGAGGTGAAAATGCCATGGTGGTTTGGCCAAGTAGGATCGCTTACCCAAATGCCTTTACCTGGTAACTGGCTGGCTATAAAGTCAGCGGCTAAGCGCAGTGCACCTGTGCCGCCGGGGGACTGAGTGGCGCTGGCACGGTTGGCTTTAAGTACGGGTGAGCCTGCACCAAAGACTATGGGTAGAACGGCTTCACCATAGGCGGGAGCACCATGAGACCCAATGTAGGTCTTGGTGGTTTCATTCTTGAGCAGGCGAGCTTCAGCTTCCTTAACGGCGCGCATCACTGGCGTATTGCCAGCTGAATCGCGGTATACACCAACTCCAAGATCTACTTTCTGGGGATTGGTGTCTTTTTTGAAAGCTTCGATCAGCCCGAGAATGGCATCTCCTGGGACTCGCTCAATATGCTCAAACATTTATTCGGCTACCTCGTCGGTTCTGGCGGCAAGAATGAAATCATTAAGATGCAGGCCTTTAATATCATGGCTCCACCACGTCACAGTGGCTTTGCCCCACTCGATGACAATGCTTGGATGGTGCCCTGCCTGCTCTGCTAATTCACCAACACGCTGGGTGAACGTCAGCGCATCAGCAAAGTTACGAAACGTAAATCGTCTCGTCAGCTTCATGATGCCATCGTGATCAATAATCTGCCACTCTGGAAGCGCTGCTTGATAGGTTTTGCATGCCTTGCTATCGAGTGGGGGAGTACCTGAGGCACAGGGTTCGCAGGTCGCTTGCGCTAAGCTGCTCATTATATGATTCCTTTTGTTGTTATCTTCTGCTTCAACTGAGGGAGAGTTTTTCTTGGGCGTGTGTGGTTTGTATGGCTTTTAAGGTAGAAGGCAGACGCAGTCGCGGCCAATATCTTTTGCGCTGTAAAGCGCTTTATCTGCGCGTTCTATTAAGTTGGTTAGTGGCTCACCACAGCGGTACTCAGCAACACCAATGCTCAGTGTTACTTGTCCGGCTCCCACCCCGAAATCGTAACACGCAACGGAATCGCGCAGGCGGTCGGCGAGTTTATGGCATTGCTGCAGCGGTGTTAGCGGCAACACGACCATAAACTCCTCTCCACCCATGCGGGCCACCATATCTTCACTGCGAAGCAGGGCTTGGGTCTTTGTCGATAGTAGCTTGAGGACATTGTCACCCTCTAAATGACCCCAGCGGTCATTGAGCTGCTTAAAGTGGTCGATATCCAGCATCATGATCGAAAGAGGCGTGCCGTGGCGTGCGCTCAGTGAAGACAAGTGAGTTAAGTGCGCCATTAGTTTTCGACGGTTGGGTAGGCCGGTAAGTGGGTCGGTATCGCACAGCTTACGTAACCTTGACTCTTCTGCAACTTGGTCGGTAATGTCCATCATAAGGCCATTCCAACATACGCCACCGACTGCCGGCTCAGGCTTGGCACTAACTGCAATCCAGTGGGGCTTATCCTTCGGAAATGGCAGCCTAAACCGGGTGGACAGTGGCATCATCCAGCGGGCTGAGCGCTCTATTGCGGACATGATCTTAGGGTAGTCGATGTTTGTTAGCTGCCTAATTAGCTGGCTGGCATCTTGCGCTAGTTGCTGACGATCAATGTATTTCAACGCAGCGCCACCACCTTCAAGATAGTTGAATCGCATTTCCCCGCAGTGGGATCGGTAAAATTGAAAAACAACCCCAGGTATATGGGGAACTAGATGATCAGCACTTTGAGGTGCGGGGATTGCGTCATTCACGGACATGCGTACATCTCCAGGACAAAGAGCAATTTAAGTTAACCCCAGAGGTTAGCTTTAAATGAGGAGGAGGGATGTAAGCGATTGCCGACAGTGTGCTGGTTTTTAATAGTTATTTTTTATAAAAAAACCTGATTCTTATGCCTTAATGCTTTTCCGTGCTCGGTGTAAGGCTATTAGGTTTTGAGGCCGACAGATATGTTTTGAAACTGACTGAGTGCACGTCAAGGAGGCAGGCAAGCGCTCCAAGATCCTCAGAAGTGACATTTATATGAGCAGTATCACCTAATTAGGCCAATCAATTAGCGCATACACTGGCTAGATGCTGTTAGCTGTGTATGCTAGTAAGGAATGTTCTTCAAGAGCGAATTCGCTTTAAATGCCTATTAACGCTGCTGGAATTGGTAGCTTATAAAAGAGAGGGACGCAGTATGCCAGAAGCAAACCACTCGGATCAGCAATCACCGGCTAACAAACCGGGCATGAAAACACTATTTCAAGATAACCGCGTCAGAGGGATAGCGGGCATTGCCGCTATCGCGGTTATTTGGGCAATCATGGCACAATCTAATGCTGGCACCCATAAAGACCGGGTTGAAACGCTTGAAAGCCGTCTTGCTGGCGTAGAGCAAGAGAATAGCCAGCTAAGCCAGCGCTTAGCAGACGTTGAGCAGGTTGAAGCTGACTTGGCGGCCATGCATGAGGAATTAGCAGAACTTGAGCAGCAGCAAGCTGACGCGCAAACCAGCCTTGAGGCTGCCGAGCGGGACGTTAGTGACGTTGGTACTCGCCTAGAGGAGCTAGAGGCCGAGCGCGATGCACTTCAAGAAGAAGTAGACGGTCTGAATGAGCAGCTCGAAAGCGCGAAGGCTGATTTAGAGACGTTGCATGAAGAGCGCGATCAAATGGTCAACGACCGCGATGAGGCAGAAGCCGCGCTTCAGCAAATTCAAGATGCACGCCAAAGTGCTGAAGATGCCCGTCAGGAGGCAGAAGGAGCTCGTCAGGTAGCTGAGGAAGAGCGCCAGGCAGCAGTTGAAGAGATGAATGCTGCTGAAACTGAACTTGCTGAGCTGGAATCCAAGGTGAGCGAGGCTAATGAGCAGCTAACCAGCCTTGAAGAGGAAATCGAAACGACGCAAAGCGAGCTGGAAGAGCTCCGAGGCCAGCATGAATCTGCTGCTAATGAGCGCGATGCGCTACAAGAAGAAGTTGATGCGCTGATTGCGCTGCGTGAAGAAGAAGAGCAAAGCTTAACCCAGGTGCGCTCTGAAATGGATGACCTGATGGTTGCGTTAGATATTGGGCGTGAAGAAGTTGCTAACGTTGAAAGTGACATTGAGGCCCGCGAAGAGAAGCTAGCTCGCTTAGATGCCCAGCTTGACGAGTGGCGTGAAGAACTATCTTCGCTCGACACGCGGCTAGGTGAAGTGGGCAGCGCTGCGAATGACGAAGCTGAGGAGCAAGAAGCTCAGTAATAGGCGTTTAAGCTGAGTTCGGTGCTCTGACTAGGCGGATGCAGGTAACACCTGCATCCGCTTTTTTGGTTGTTAGTTTATGAATAGGGTCCCGAAGAGTATCATTCACCTTATGCAATTTACGTTGTGACCGATGGGAGTGCCATAATGGATGGGGTTAAGCATATTGTAGCAGTGGCGTCGGGTAAGGGGGGCGTTGGTAAGTCGACGGTAACCGTTAACTTGGCGTTGGCCCTTTCAGCACAAGGCTACCGTGTCGGCGTGTTGGATGCTGATATTTATGGCCCTAGCCAAGCTCAAATGTTGGGGGTTAAAGAGGGCGTACGGCCTCAGGCAACTCAGGACAATAAGTTTCTACCGCTGGAGGCTCATGGACTTCAGGCAATGTCCATGGCGTTTATGGTCAATACCCGAGAGGCCATGGTATGGCGTGGTCCAATGGTAGTGGGGGCATTCCAGCAAATGCTAACCCAAACTCAGTGGGATAATCTTGATTTCTTACTGATAGATATGCCTCCGGGTACCGGCGATATCCAGCTAACACTGGCACAAAAAGTACCAGTTGCAGGCGCGGTTATCGTCACTACACCCCAGGATATTGCCCTGTTAGATGCGCGCAAGGGCATTGAGATGTTCCGTAAAGTTAATGTGCCAGTGCTTGGAGTAGTTGAAAATATGAGCCTTTACCACTGTGAAAAGTGTGGTCATGAGGCTGCTATTTTTGGCACGGGCGGTGGTGAGCGCATCGCGGAAGAGTATCAAACAAGTGTACTAGGGCGTCTGCCTCTTACTCTCTCCATTCGTGAGCTGACGGACTCTGGCCACCCTAGTGTCATTGCAGAGCCAGATAGCTCAGTTAGCCAAACCTTTGCTGAGATTGCCAAACAGGTAGCTCATGCTGTGAGCGGTAACAAAAGCAGCGGCCCCACTATTTCTTTTAGCGAGTGATGAAGTAACAAATGAGTATTAAATCTGATATGTGGATTCGTCGTATGGCACAAAGTGATGCCATGATTGAGCCATTTGAAGCGGAGCAGGTCCGTTACGTTAACGAGCAACGGGTGATCTCGTACGGTACCTCCAGTTACGGCTATGATGTGCGCTGTGCCGACGAATTTAAGGTATTCACCAATATTCACTCGGCAATTGTTGATCCTAAAGCCTTTGATGCTAAAAGCTTTGTGGATGTGAAAGGTGATGTATGTATTATTCCGCCTAACTCGTTTGCGCTAGCACGTACGGTAGAGTACTTCCGTATTCCACGTAATGTGCTAACTATCTGCCTAGGTAAATCCACTTACGCTCGCTGTGGCATTATCGTTAATGTGACGCCTTTGGAGCCTGAGTGGGAAGGGCATGTGACGCTGGAGTTTTCTAACACTACCAACTTGCCTGCCAAGATATATGCCCATGAAGGCGTGGCGCAAATGCTCTTTTTGGAGTCCGACGAGGTATGCGAGACCTCTTATAAAGACCGTGGCGGCAAGTACATGGGGCAGCGAGGCGTTACATTACCGCGCACCTAACGGCTACCCCTGAACCATAAGCGCCTTACTGCTCCGATTCTACTCGGCGCAGTAAGGCGTTTTTAGGACTAAAGGTTATAGGACTAAAAGTATAGGGCTAAAAGCGGTTTAGTCAGGCGCTACGTCTTCATCGAGCTCTTCTGCAGCATCAGCATGGGAGAGGCGCATACCATAGGACGGCAGCAGGTGGCCGTCCATCGTTGCTCCTTCTGTGCTGTACTTCAGGCGGCCTTGCAAAAACCACTGCACGGCGATAGGGAAGATAAGGTGCTCGCGAGCGTGTACCTTATCTTTTAGTGTCTCGACCGTGTCATCGCCTGCAACGTTTAGTTCTGCCTGTAATACCACCGGACCACCGTCCAGCTCTTCAGTCACAAAGTGTACGCTACAACCATGATGTGAAGCTCCATCGGCCAGTGCCCGCGCATGGGTATTAAGCCCTTGATAAGCTGGCAGCAGCGATGGGTGGATATTAAGCATTTTGCCCAAGAAGCGCTGTACAAAGCGCGGCGTTAATATACGCATAAAGCCAGCAAGCACAATGACGTCCGGCTCATGGCGTTCAATCACCTTGATGAGGGCGCCATCGTAAGCATCTCGGCTCTCGTACTCCCGGTGTGGTAATACAACCGCTTCAATGCCTGCCTCGTGGGCGCGCTTTAGGCCATAGGCATTTGGCTCATTTGAAATGACGGCAACAACTTCACCACCCAAGCGATCGTGCTGTTGCGCATCTATCAATGCTTGCAGGTTGCTGCCGCTTCCAGAAATCAATACCACGACACGCCGTGCGCCTATCGGCTCGGGCGTCATATCGTTTAACGTGTCGCTGTTGTAATCGGTACTGCTCATGCGGGGCGATTCTCCAGACCGTGCTCATCGCTACGCATATTCTTAAGTACGACGGCTTCGTCCTGGCGCTTAATGATCGTGCCGATTTGATAGACGGTTTCGCCTTGCTCTGTAAGGTGAGCCATGGCGCTGTCTGCCTGTTCTGCCGACACTACAACTACCATGCCAATACCGCAGTTAAGTACTCGGTGCATTTCGGTCTCGTTGACGTTGCCTTTAGCCTGCAGCCAGTTAAATACTTCTGGGCGCTGCCAAGTGGTTAGGTCAATGTCTGCCGCCAAGGTATCAGGCAGTACCCGAGGAATATTTTCTAGTAAACCGCCGCCAGTAATGTGCGACAGTGCATGTACTGAAATGTCGGTGCCACGCATCATCGATAAAAGCGATTTTACATAGATACGAGTGGGAGCCATTAGAGCATCGCCCAAAGCTTGGCCGCCAACCGTTTCGTCTAGCGAGGCATTACTCACGTCTAAAATTTTGCGGATCAGCGAGTATCCATTAGAGTGCGGGCCAGAGGAAGCAAGTCCTAATAAGACATTGCCTTCGGCAACTTTGCTGCCATCTAGGATTTCGGCCTTTTCGACGACGCCTACGCAAAAGCCTGCTAGATCGTAATCGTTGCCTTCGTACATGCCGGGCATTTCGGCTGTTTCGCCACCTACCAATGCGCAGCCAGCCAGCTCACAACCGGCTCCGATGCCTGTAACTACATCAGCAGCGATATCTATGTCCAGCTTACCCGTGGCATAGTAGTCAAGGAAAAGCAGTGGTTCGGCGCCAGCAACAATCAAATCATTGACACACATTGCCACCAAATCGATGCCGATGGTGTCATGTTTGCCAAGGTCCATGGCAAGGCGCAGCTTAGTACCCACGCCATCGGTGCCAGACACGAGTACCGGTTGCTTATAGCCAGCAGGCAGCTCACATAGCGCGCCAAAGCCGCCAAGCCCACCCATTACTTCAGGGCGTGTGGTGCGTTTAGCAACGTGTTTAATGCGGTCAACCAGCGCGTTACCGGCATCAATATCGACACCTGCGTCTTTATAGCTGAGTGATGGGGTAGCCTGAGAAGGGGATGTCTCGGTCATGACAGGTCCTGTGAAGCCTATAGCAGTGCGGTAGTGCTGGCGAATTGGCCAGTGCTGGGGCAATAACGAGGCAGATTGTATCACTCAGCGGCGTAAGTCGCATCGATGTGTCGTGTTATCAGGTGCGAGAAGCGTTACTTTTGTTACTATTCATTGGGTAAGATCGCAAACCAAGCGGTACGCTAGGTCGCTAACCATCTATCCAGGAGGGAGAAATTCAGAATGCGAAATTCGTGGTGGGGCGTTTTACTATTGGCGGTGCTAGTAGGGCTAGTGTATTTGCTGGATGCGATGCTGATGCCATTTATCGCCGGAATGATTATTGCCTATTTGGGTGATCCAATAGCCAACAGATTCCAGCGCTGGGGTATGAATCGGCCGCTGGCGGTTTCTAGCGTATTCTTAATCATCTTGCTGGTACTGGCGGTTAGCATGCTGATTTTAATTCCGCTAATAGTCCAACAAATAAAACAATTAGGTGAAGCGGCACCTGGCGTTTTTGATTGGGTTGAAAACATATTGGCCCCTCAAGTACAGGAGTGGACGGGTTACGACCTGCGTGCTGAACTTGATAACGCCCAGGAGACACTTGCTGAGCATTGGCGTGATGCGGGTGGCTACTTGGCTCAAGCGTTAGGTCAAATTGGCCGCTCAGGTATGGCGTTTGCCACTTGGATTACCTACGTTGCCTTGATACCCGTGGTAGCTTTCTATCTGCTGCTGGACTGGAACCGCCTATTGGCCAGCATTGCTGACCTGATTCCTCGTCAGTGGCTGGATGATGTTGTTCGTTTGGCTAAACGGTGTGATGAAGTTTTGTCAGCTTTTTTACGTGGCCAATTGATGGTCATGCTGTGTTTAGGCATTATTTATGCGCTAGGCTTAACCCTAATGGGACTTAATTTCGGTTTGCTTATCGGTGTTGTGTCGGGCCTCGTTAGTATCGTGCCGTTCATGGGGTTTATTGTCGGGTTAGGGGTTGCCCTCATTGTCGCTCTGTTTCAATTTGATTCGTGGTTACCACTGTTAGGTGTGGTGGCGGTATTCAGTTTTGGACAAATTGTGGAAAGTGTTGTGCTTCAGCCCAAGCTGTTGGGTGACAAAATCGGTCTACATCCCGTAGCGGTTATTTTCGCTGTATTGGCGGGCGGTAATCTTTTTGGCTTTACTGGCGTATTATTAGCCCTTCCTGCAGCATCTGTGATCATGGTGCTACTCAAAGAAGTTAAGGAACGCTATAAAGAGAGTGTGCTTTACGATGCAGAGCAGTGCACTGCAACGCCGGGCTTAGGACAAGGCCCATTAGAGCAAGGTACTTCAGAAGAGCGATCATTAGTACGCCCAATTGGCCATGATGGGCTTGGTCCTTACGATGATAGGGAGTCTTCATGAGCCGAATGCCAGCGCAACTACCGCTCGGCGTGGGGTTGCGAGATGATGCAACGTTTAATAATTACTATGTGTCGAGCGCTAATGCGTCGCTGGTTGAGTATTTTACTCGTCAGTTGGAGCCTGATGCTGAACCCTTTTTATACTTGTGGGGCGCGCCAGGCAGCGGCCGTAGCCATCTTTTGCAAGCAGCTTGTAACGCTGCTTCAGATGCTGATAAGCGGGCGCTTTATTTGCCGCTAGCTGATCTTGGCCATTTCCCGCCTTTAATGCTTGAAGAGATTGAGCGGCTGGATATTGTGGCTATTGATGACTTGGAGTATGTCGTGGGGCGCAAACGATGGGAGGAGGCGCTATTCCATGCATTTAATCGGCTTCGGGATGCAGGTAAAGCATTGGTTATCGCCTCCAGCTCTCCGCCCAGGCAATTAGATGTGGTGTTACCCGATTTAGCGTCCCGTCTAACCTGGGGGGTGACTTTCCATCTTCACCCACTAGACGATGCTGAGCGCTTAGGCGCTTTAAAGCTGAGGGCTAAAGTGCGAGGCATGCAATTACCCGATGATGTGGGCCGTTATATATTGCATCGTGGCCCCAGAGAGTTGAACGAGCTATGCCGTGCGCTGGAAACGCTAGATCAAGCTTCTCTCTCCGCAAAGCGTAAGCTGACTATCCCTTTTGTAAAATCAGCGCTTAATTGGTAAACACCCCCGCCAGCAAGCTGGCAGGGGTGTTTTTTCTCAAGCATTATCTAGATCGCTAATGCAGAGTCTTTGCCTAAAGCAGGGTGCTTAATTTAAGCAGTTTTGCTCATTTTGCTGGCAGCTGCTTGGGCCTGTTTTACATTCTCTTCGGTAAGCTTTTGGCTTTTTTGTAAAAAGTCTTGCTGCAGAGAAACGACTTTATCCGCGTCGCCTTTAACGCGCTCAGCCAAGTCTTTAGCAACTTTCTGCTGACCTTCCATATAACTGCGAAGACCATCAGCATCTTTTACGCTTAACAGCTGACGTATTTGAGCAATGCCTGTATCAACATAGGCTTTGTTAGCATCTAATTGTGCATTCAGCAGCTTTTCTGAATAATCAATACTTAGTGCTGCATAGGCACGAACAGGTGCCATAAAAAAGTTATCAAACTGCTGGTTCATTTCATTGGTGTTGAAAGTACGCATAATAAACACTCCTGTGCCGTTGCTCACTAATTGGTCATGCTAATGCTGGTGTGCTTTAGGCAGTGCCAACTGGTGTTGCTGGTTCAGCAGCGGTTTCATGCAAAGCGTTCACCGCAGCTGATGTTGATGATCATGCGTTGCAGCATAACAGGTGGTTTTGTGCAGTGCAACATTTGACTCATCTTACATTGGGTGAGCACCGTACTAATTGAATATGGTACTAATTGAGTATGGTACTAATTGCATACCGACTTAAGTGAATATTGTATTAGTTTTTTCTCAATTTCGTGTTTACCTAACCGAGAGGGTCGACTAGGTTAAAGCTACGGCAGTTTAGAGCGACGAACAGCGTAGGCGAGTGTTTGGCTATCAATTTGCTATTTGCCCAAAAGGAGAGTGCTAATGAATATGCGTAAAGAGCATGACAGTATGGGGGAGTTAGAGGTTCCGGCCAACGCTCTTTATGGTGCCCAGACCCAGCGCGCGATAAATAATTTCCCAGTCTCTGGAACGCCCTTGCCTGCTGCTTTTATTCATGCAGTTGCGCGTATAAAGCTAGCTGCCGCGAGGGTTAATCATCAGTTGGGCCTGTTAGATGAAAAGCGAGCAGGCGCGATAGAAAAAGCTGCGCAGGCAGTAATTGATGGCCAGCACGATGAACATTTTCCTGTGGATATTTATCAAACCGGCTCTGGCACTTCCACTAACATGAATGTGAATGAGGTGCTGGCTACCTTAGCTAGCCGTGAAGGTGTCGAGGTAACCCCTAATGATCATGTCAATATGGGGCAGTCGAGTAATGATGTCATACCCACGGCGATTCATCTTGCTGCTGCTATTGCATTAGATGGTTCGCTACGCCCAGCCTTACTTAGGTTGCGTGCTGCGATCGATCAGCGGGCGAAAGAGCTAGCCCATGTAGTAAAAACTGGTCGCACTCATTTGATGGATGCTATGCCGCTGCGTATGGATCAGGAGTTGGGTGCATGGTCCAGTCAGGTAAATCAAGCCATTGAGCGATTTGACAGTGCGATGGGGCGGCTATGTCGGCTAGCGCAAGGGGGTACGGCCGTTGGCACGGGGATTAATGCCCCTGAAGGGTTTGCCGAGAAAATGGCAAACGAGCTTAGTCAGCAAACGGGTTTAACCTTTGTACCCAATGATAGTTTTTTTGCCAGCCTGGCTTCGCAAGATGCTGCCGTGGAGTTATCGGGTCAACTTAAAGGGTTAGCTTGCGTCATTATGAAAATTGCTAATGACTTACGCTGGATGAACTCGGGGCCACTGGCTGGACTGGGTGAAATTGAGCTGGAAGCGCTGCAGCCGGGTAGCTCTATTATGCCTGGAAAAGTAAACCCGGTTATTCCTGAATCGGCGGCTCAGGCTGCGGCCCAGGTAATAGGGCTTGATGCAGCCATTACGGTGGCGGGCCAAAGTGGTAACTTTCAGCTCAATGTTATGCTACCGCTAGTGGCATCAAATCTACTTACATCGATTACTTTAATGAGTAATACGGCTATTTTGCTTGCCGACCGTGCGATTGCAACCTTTAAGGTGCGTGAGGAAAATCTGTTGGGGCCATTGGCGCGTAACCCTATTTTGGTCACTGCCCTTAATAGTGTTATTGGCTATAACGCTGCTGCGGCTATTGCTAAGAAAGCTTATCAGGCTGGCAGGCCAGTGATTGATGTGGCTGAAGAGGAGACGGAGCTAGATCGAGCGACACTTGAGCGCTTGCTTGACCCAGCCGTACTTACCAAGGGTGGTGTGCCACAGTAGCTACTTGAAGCGCTGACAGTGCAAAGCTAGTTAAGCAGCTTTTCTTGTTTGCCTTGCTTGATAGCCTTGTTTGATAGCCTCATTGGTTACAGAGTGCTCTTCCTCGCTGGCTTGGGGTATTTGGTGTCCATATGCTGGGGGAAGGGCCTTGGTAGACAGGGACCATGGCTCGTCAAGTGCTCAGAGTTAAATGGCTCAAACCGCAGTATTTTCTTTTTAAGGCATGGTGTGGCGTTACTCGTAGAGAGGCGACGTTGTTAGGAGTGGAAATTGCTTGCAATTCAGCCACAAAGCCGTAGAATACGCATCCGTTGCACAGCAGGACCATAGCTCAGTTGGTTAGAGCGCCACGTTGACATCGTGGAGGTCGGCGGTTCAAATCCGCCTGGTCCTACCAATTATGTGTAACCATTAGGCCAATTATGTGTAACCATTTGGCTGTGTTTAACAGTTTCATATGAGAGTTTGCGTGTGAAACTGCATGTAAAAATATTTTAGGACCATAGCTCAGTTGGTTAGAGCGCCACGTTGACATCGTGGAGGTCGGCGGTTCAAATCCGCCTGGTCCTACCAAGAATATGCTAAAACGCCCCATGCACTGCATGGGGCGTTTTTTTGTATGCAAAAAAGCTTGTACAAAAAAGTCTGTACAAAAATAGCTTGCACTAGCTGCTCTGGAGGGCGTGGGGGAGGTCAGTGTGGCGAATAAATGTGGCGACTAAGGCTTCAATGCCGGCTTGGTCTTCTTGGCTGAAGCGTGCGTATTGAGGGCTGTCTAGATCGAGAACTCCCCACAGTGTGTTGCCTACCACAATCGGAATAACCAATTCGGAGAGCGATGCAGCATCGCAAGCAATATGGTCGGTGATAGCGTGTACATCATCAATGCGCTGGGTAGCTTGCTGGCGTGCGGCAGCACCGCATACTCCTTTGCTAAAGGGAATAGGGTGACACGCTGGTTTGCCCTGAAAAGGGCCGAGACTAAGTATGTCGGGCTGGCGCTGAAGGTAGAAGCCTACCCAATTGAGTTTATCAATGGCGTGATAAATGAACGCGCAGGTTTGGGCGCTATTGGTGAGCCAGTCGCGAGTATCCAGCAGCGATTCTAGTTGGCGGTTGAGCAGTGAGTAGTCCACGTTAGCCATTTTAGTTCCTAAGTATAAAACACATCAGGCCAGCCCTAAGGCTGGCCTGATGTTAGTTAAGTGCAAGTGCCGTATTGCGATTACTCAATCCAGCCAGGAACTGCGGCGCCTTTAAACAGTTCTTCGGCTTTCTCGATAACTTCATCGCGCTGGTAAGCATCCACTAGTTGACGGATTTCTTCGCGATCCTCATCGCCTCCACGTACGGCAATCAAGTTAACGTAGGGGGACTCCGGGCCTTCTTTAATTAGTGCGTCATCCAAGTGAAGGCCGGCTGGCTGGGCAAAGGTGTTATTGATGAAGGCAAGGTCGACATCAGGCAAAACGCGGGGCAGTTGTGCTGCTTCAATTTCGCGGAAGCGGAAATTGCGCGGGTTCTCTGCAATATCAATGGGTGTTGCTTCCAGGTTGCTAGGGTCGTTAAGCGTGATTAGCCCCTTGTTGTGCATAAGAATTAGCGCACGCCCTTCGTTAGATGGATCATTGGGCAATGCGATTTGCGCGCCATTCGGCAGGTCGTCGATATTGTCGTACTTCTCGGAATAAGCGCCAATGGGGTAAACGAACGTGTAGCCTGCAATGGCGAGATCGTAACCACGATCATTGACCATGGCCTGCAAGTATGGCTCGTGCTGATAAGCGTTGGCATCGAGGCTGCCGTCGGCTAAGGCAGCATTGGGGGTGACATAATCGGTGAACTCAATAATCTCGACGTTCAGGCCGAACTCTTCTTTAGCAATTCGAGCCGCTACTTCCATTACTTCTGTTTCTGGGCCTGCGACGGTGCCCATTTTGATAGTGCGTGTCTCAGCGTTGGCAACATTAATAGCTAAGGCAAGTGCTGTGAGGCTGCCGATAATCACTTTTTTCATAGCATTTCTCCGAAAGCGTTGTGCAAAGTTGAGTCAATAATGAGGTAATAAAAAACGAATGTCTAATGCGTTTTGGTTATATTTGAGTGGTGGCTATGCATGATTATTTGCGATCGCTTTTGCGCACCAAGTAATCACCTAGACTTTGGAAACCTTGCACCATCACGACCAGAATGATGACGGTAATAAGCATGATGGTGGGGTTGAAGCGATTATAGCCATAGCGAATACCAAGGTCGCCGAGGCCGCCGCCGCCAACGGCACCTGCCATGGCTGAATAGCTAACGAGGGTCACAAGGGTGATCGTTAAACCCGTGATAATACCGCCTCTTGCTTCGGGGATGAGCACCTTGCAAATAATTTGCCAAGGAGTTGCTCCCATGGATTGCGCCGACTCTATCAGTCCAGGAGATATCTCGTTAAGCGCCCCTTCTATTAATCGCGCAACAAAAGGAATCGCTGCAATGGTTAGCGGCACCGAAGCAGCATTGATGCCAATAGAAGTGCCCACTAGCATGCGGGTGAAAGGAATGATCGCTACCATTAGTATGATAAAGGGGATGGAGCGCCCAATGTTGGTGATAATACCTAGCACTTGGTTGAGTACCGGCATGGCTAAGATTTGCCGTGGGCGTGTAGCGTATAGCATGACCCCGAGCGGTAAACCGATCAGCGTTGAGATTACTCCTGAGATGGCCACCATATAGAGCGTATCCAGCGTGGCCTGTAAAATAAGGTTAAACATTGCGCTGGACATGACCGAGTACCTCTACCTGTAATTGGTGTGCTTCCAAATAAGCCATGGCTTTCTGGGTTTGAGCGGGGGTGCCTAACAGCTCAGCAATCATTAGGCCTAGTGTGCGGTCTTGGATAGATTCGACTTTAGCTTGCAAGATGCTCACATCAACACTGCACTCACGGGCAAGGCGCGAGATGAGCGGTGTAGACACTGCATCTCCTGAGAAGGTTAGCCGTACCACTGGGTGGGTATGCTCGCCTGGTGTGTCGCTTAGGCGCTCTATTAGCTCTTTTGGTGGGCTGAGCTGCAAGAAATCATTAAGAAACTCTCGGCCTAGCTGAGTGGTGGGCGCAGTGAAGAAGTCGCCCACTTCGGCATCTTCAACTAATTTGCCATCTGAGATTAAGCTAACCCGGTGGCAAATAGACTTCACTACTTCCATTTCATGGGTAATCAGCAAAATGGTAATACCCAACTGCTGATTAATACTTCTTAGCAGTTCGAGAATGGAGCCCGTCGTTTGTGGGTCGAGGGCGGAAGTGGCTTCATCACACAACAATACGTTGGGCTTGCTAGCTAAGGCGCGAGCAATAGCAACACGTTGTTTTTGCCCTCCAGAAAGCTGGGCCGGGTACTGTTGTGCTTTATCTGCTAAGCCAACCATCTCTAGTAGCGGTAAAATGCGCTCTTTGATAGCGCCGCGTTTCTGCCCCATGAGTTCCAGCGGCAGCGCAACGTTGTCAAACACTGTGCGTGTAGTCAGCAAATTAAAGTGCTGAAAAATCATGCCAATACGATGGCGTGCCTGATTTAATTCAGAGCGTTTCAATAGGGTCATTTCCTGACCGTCCACCGTAACGCTGCCGCTTGTCGGGCGCTCTAGAAGATTGACGCAGCGAATTAGCGTCGACTTTCCTGCGCCGGATAGGCCAATGACACCGTGAATGGTGCCTTTAGGTATTGTTAAATTAACTTCTTTTAAAGCAAAAACGGCGCTTTTACCGCTGCCATAGGTTTTACTGACGTTGCTAAGCTCAATCATAGCGTCTGCCTTCGATTGTAGGCCGAAGATGGAAGAGTGCGAGGAGGCAGGAGCAGGGTGAGGAATAAAAAAAAGGCCACCCTTTCGGGTGGCCATCAACGCTGGACACACCCTTTTAGCTGCACTTCACCACGCCAAAGGCTTGGTGGACGCCCGCAATCTGGGTACAAATCGGCGTCATTACATTTGCGGCGAAAGTCTAAAGATGGGGAGTGCTTTTGTCAATCAGAACCATTCGATTTCATGTTTGTAGGGCTTTAAATGGAAATTTAATCTATTTTTGGCTCTTTTTTCAGTGTTGTGCTCTGTTTTTAGTCAGCCGAGCGTTGGTTGGCAGCAAAAAAGCATTTTACGCGGCGGGTCATAAGCATGTTGTTGAAGCCGGTGCCTGCACAAAACGGGCGTATTAGTAGTAAGCTTACGCGAATTTTCATGCGTAAATGAACCTAAGAAACCTCTGATTAACTATTGCGCTTGACCATACTGCGTTAAAAATCGCCTCGTGCGCGAGTCCGATCAAAATGCTCATTTACAACCTGTAAACTGCGCTTTTTCGTTGATTTTTGCCTTGTCTGGCCTGCGCTCATAACGTTAATCAGAGGCTTCCTAATTATTAGCGTCTCAATAAGGAGTGGCGATATGTTTACTGGCATTGTGCAGGGTACTGCAGCAGTGGTCGAAGTGCGCGAGCTTGAGCAGTTCCGCACCCATGTGGTGGCGCTCTCTGACGAGCTTCGTGAGGGGTTGGCGATTGGCGCATCGGTTGCACATAACGGTGTTTGTTTAACAGTGACAGCAATCGATGGTGAGAACGTTAGCTTTGATCTAATGCGCGAAACGCTAAGGTTGACTAATCTTGGTGCAATATTACCGGGGCAGTGCGTCAATATAGAGCGTGCCGCACGGTTTGGTGATGAGATTGGGGGGCACTCTATGTCAGGCCATATCATCTGTATGGCGAAAGTAGTGGCTATTGAAGAAGCGCCCAACAATCGACGCTTATGGTTTTCGTTACCTGAAAAGGTTAGCCGCTTTGTGTTTGAGAAAGGGTACATCGGAGTAGATGGGATTAGCTTGACCGTTGGTGATGTACGGCCAGAGACAAACGGGACTGGGCTTGAGTTCAGCGTTAATTTAATTCCTGAGACACTGTCTCGTACCATGTTAAGAGAGCGGTTGCTTGGTGATCTGGTCAATATTGAAATTGATCCGCAAACCCAAGTAATTGTAGAAACTGTGGAGCGTGTGTTGGCAAGCCGTCAATAGGTATTAATTTGTCGGCCATTTGACCGATCGGTTAGTTTGTGGCTTGAAGTTTGCTAGCCATTACGTGGCGAGTAATCTCCTCGCTTTAGCCAGCCGCATGTTAGGTGCTCGCATCGTGTAGTACCTTTCGGTAGTATGTGCGGCTTTTCTCGCATCAAGGGACGCATTCAGCGTTAGCGCGAAGGACAAAAACTACATGAAACTTCTGGATAACTACTTCAAGCTCTCGGAGCAGAAGACGAATGTGAAGACCGAAGTGATCGCTGGTATCACTACGTTTCTCACCATGGCGTACATCATTTTTGTTAACCCCAGTATTCTTTCAGAAGCGGGGATGGATTATGGCGCTGTCTTCGTAGCCACCTGCCTTGCTGCTGCGCTTGGCTGTTTCATAATGGGGCTTTGGGCTAATTATCCCATTGCTCAAGCGCCTGGAATGGGCCTTAACGCCTTTTTTACCTACGGCGTTGTACTGGGTATGGGGTATACCTGGGAGGCGGCATTGGGGGCTGTGTTCTTCTCAGGTTTTGCATTTTTTCTGCTAAGTATTTTTAAGGTTCGTGAGTGGATTATTAACTCGATTCCGCTCTCACTGCGCTTAGGGATTGCGGCAGGTATCGGTTTGTTCCTAGCCATGATTGCCTTAAAGAACGCTGGTATTGTCGTAGCGCACCCGGCCACCTATGTGGCATTGGGAGACCTTTCGCAACCTGCACCGCTCTATGCACTGTTAGGCTTCTTTGTGATCACCGCACTGGCTTATCTTAAAGTGACCGGTGCTGTGATGATTGGCATTCTGGGTGTCACTGTACTGGCGATGGTGTTCGGACATAACCAGTATGGCGGTATCATGTCGATGCCTCCCTCCATCGCGCCAACCTTTATGGCAATGGATCTGATGGGCGCCCTGGATGTGGCGATGCTCAGCGTCATTTTCGCCTTCTTGTTTGTCGATCTTTTTGATACGTCGGGCACTCTAGTAGGGGTCGCCCACCGTGGTAAATTGCTCGATGCAGACGGTAAACTGCCGCGCCTCGGTCGTGCCATGATGGCGGATAGTACCGCTTCGATGGCGGGGGCTGCGCTGGGTACCTCAACAACCACTAGTTACATTGAATCAACGGCGGGTATTGCGTCTGGCGGTCGCACCGGCTTAACAGCGGTTGTGGTGGGTGTACTGTTCCTCATCAGTCTGTTTTTCGCACCACTGGCCGGCTCTATTCCAGCTTACGCTACAGCGGGTGCGTTGCTTTATGTTGCCGTGTTGATGGCAGGTAGTCTGGCTCATGCTAACTGGGAAGACCCCACTGACGCGGCGCCAGTACTCATTGCAGCTTTAGCAATGCCGCTAACTTTTTCTATTGCCGAAGGCATAGCGCTTGGTTTTATCAGCTTTGTGGCGATTAAGACGCTATCGGGTCGTTTCAAAGATTTGAATCCAGCGGTGGCTGTTTTAGCGCTGCTGTTTGCAGCGAAATTCCTATTCTTGGGTTAATCCCCTGTTTTTTACTAATCAATGAGAGACGCGATGAGCATCTACGGCGATTACATTAAGTCCGTTATTCGCACGGTTCCCGACTGGCCAGAGCAGGGGGTAAATTTTCGTGACATCACCCCGCTGCTGCAAAATAGCGCTGCATTTCGCAAGCTGATCGACAGCTTCGTGCACCGCTACCAGGAGATGAACTTAGATGCCATCGCGGCCATTGATGCCCGAGGGTTTATTATTGGGGCTCCACTAGCCTATGAACTGGGCTGCAGCTTTGTACCAGTGCGTAAGAAAGGTAAGCTGCCTTTCAAAACTATCAGCGAAACCTACAAGCTAGAGTATGGTCATTCGGAAGTGGAGCTGCACGCTGATGCTTTCCAAGACGGTGATCGTATCTTGCTGATGGATGACCTAATTGCTACCGGTGGCACTATGTTGGCGGCTGCTAACCTGATTCAGCGTTGCGGTGGACACATGGTTGAGACTGCAACGATTATCGATTTACCCGAGCTGGGCGGTTCTCAGAAAATTCGCGATGCTGGTTTTAGTGTATTCGCGGTATGTTCATTTAACGAAGACGAGTAACGCCTCCTATGAGCAGCGAACGCTATCACCAACACTTTACTGTTTCCTGGGATCAACTGCACCGAGACGTGCGACAGCTGTGCCATCAGTTGATTGAGCGTGATTTTAAAGGAATCGTGGCCATCACCCGAGGTGGTCTTATCCCTGCTGCTTTAATCGCACGCGAACTCAATGTGCGCTTGATTGATACCATCTGCATTAAAAGCTATGACCATATGGATCAAGGTGGAGTGGATATCATGAAGGGCGTTGACCATGATGGCGATGGTTGGCTGTTAGTGGATGATCTTGTTGATACTGGCAAAACCGCCCGTGCTGTGCGTGAGATGCTGCCCAAAGCGCATTTTGTAACCATCTACGCTAAACCTGAGGGTCGTCCTTTGGTCGACCAATACTTAACAGAAGTAGCTCAACAGTGCTGGATCCAGTTCCCTTGGGACATGGGCGTTGCCTATGTTGAGCCGCTTGTTGATCAAATGAAGAAATGAAGAAGTTATATGGCTAACCCATTACCTAACGACTGGAGTCAATGGCTTGGGCAAGAGTTTCAAGCTGACTACATGAAAGCTTTGAAGCTTTTTTTAGCCGAGGAAAAAGCGGCAAAAAAAGTCATTTACCCGCACTCGTCTAACTGGTTTCGCGCTTTTGAGCTGACACCATTAAACGAGGTCAAGATCGTTATATTGGGGCAGGACCCCTACCATGGGCCGAACCAAGCCCATGGGCTGTGTTTTTCAGTGCAGCCAGGGGTTCAGGTGCCGCCGTCACTGGTCAATATCTATAAAGAATTGGCCAGTGATGTTGGCTTTGTCCCTGTGCGGCATGGTTTTTTAGAGCCCTGGGCGAAGCAGGGCGTTTTGTTGCTAAACACTGCATTAACCGTTGAGCAGGGGAATGCGGCGTCGCATCGCGGCAAAGGGTGGGAGCACTTTACTGACCGAGCTATTGAAACCGTCAACCTACATGCCGGCCCTTGCGTGTTTATGCTATGGGGTAGTCATGCGCGGCAGAAAAAAGCGCTAATTAACCAAGAGCGTCATTTGGTTCTTGAGTCACCTCACCCTTCACCGCTTTCGGCGCATCGTGGGTTCTTTGGTAATCAGCATTTTTCCCGTGCCAATCAGTTTTTGGTTAACAGGGGGCGTTTGCCAATTGAGTGGCAATTGCCGGAAACCCCTTAACCTAATGGTCAGTTGCGGGTAGAATTGCGCGCAATTTTGTAAGCTTGTCGATGCGACTAAGGTCGTCATCCTGAATCCCCTGCAGTGAGGAAGTCCCATGAGTGTCTATGCCATTAACCATCCGCTTGTTCAACATAAGCTGGGACTGATGCGCGCAGCTGATCTAAGCACCAAGAGCTTTCGTGAACTAGCTGGTGAAGTGGCTAAGCTACTGACCTATGAAGCAACGAAAGGTCTTGAGCTTGAGGATCACGAGATTCATGGCTGGAACGGCGAACCTATCGCCACCCGTCGCCTTAAGGGTAAAAAAGTTACCGTTGTACCTATTCTGCGAGCAGGGTTGGGGATGTTGGAAGGGGTGACCGACCTGATCCCCAGTGCGCGGGTGAGTGTAGTGGGTCTTTATCGGGATGAAGAGACGCTGCAGCCGGTTCCTTACTTTGCCAAATTCGCTAACGACATCGAAGAGCGTATGGCAATTGTTATTGACCCCATGTTAGCCACCGGTGGTTCAATGGTTGCCACCTTGGATATGTTGCGTGAGCGTGGCTGTGAACATATGAAAGTGATTGTACTTGTCGCCGCGCCTGAAGGTATTAAGCGAGTGCAGGATGCTTATCCTGATATTGAGATCTATACCGCATCGGTGGATGAGCGGCTCGATGAAAATGGCTACATCGTGCCTGGTTTGGGAGATGCTGGCGATAAGATCTTCGGTACCCGCTAAGCACACCGTTCAACACTGCCCCTTACGCTTTGCGTTGGGGGCATTTTTTTGGCCCGTTACTACACATAATGAAACGATGGGAGCCTTAAAATGAGTAACAATGAGTCGTGGCCTAAAACCATATTGACCGGAGCGCAGATGCTGTTTGTTGCCTTCGGTGCTCTGGTGCTAGTGCCTCTGCTAACTGGCTTGGATCCAAGTGTTGCACTGTTTACTGCTGGAGTAGGTACACTTGTTTTTCATGGAGTGACGAAACAGACCGTCCCCGTTTTTTTGGCGTCATCCTTTGCGTTTATTGCGCCCATTCAGGGCTCAATTGCGAGCTTTGGCGTTTCCGCCACTATGGGGGGGCTAATGGCGGCGGGTCTTGTTTATGTGGCGATTTCGCAGGCTGTTCGCGTGAAAGGGACCGGGTGGCTTCACCGTTTGCTGCCACCTGTCGTGGTTGGGCCTGTGATTATGGTAATCGGCTTAGCTTTGGCTCCTGTCGCAGTCAGTATGGCTACCGGTGAAACAAGTGATAATATCGGTTATGGGCAGGCTATTTTCTTATCAATGGCCAGCTTGCTGGTGACTTTGGTGCTGGCGGTGTTTGGGCGGGGGATTTTGCGCCTAGTGCCTATTATGGGAGGTATTGCCACAGGCTATATCTTGGCATTGATAATGGGTGTAGTGGATTTTACTCCGGTAGATAACGCGTCTTGGCTAGCCTTACCTAGCTTTACTGCACCTAGTTTTCATTGGGCCGCCATTCTCTTTATGATTCCTGTCGCTATAGCGCCTGCGGTAGAGCATATTGGTGATATGGTGGCAATTGGCTCGGTAACCCGAAAAAATTACCTTGAGAAACCAGGTTTGCATCGTACGTTGCTAGGGGATGGTCTTGCCACGACAACGGCAGCCTTATTTGGCGGGCCCCCTAACACTACCTATTCTGAGGTAACTGGTGCGGTAACGCTGACAAGGGCCTTTAATCCCCAATACATGGTGGTAGCGGCCATTATTGCTATTATCCTCGCCTTTGTCGGTAAGTTAGGTGCTTTTCTCCAAACCATACCGGGCCCTGTTATGGGGGGCATTATGACGCTACTGTTTGGTTCTATCGCCGTAGTGGGTATGAATACACTAGTGCGTGCTGGGCAATCACTTACCGCTGCCCGGAACTTGGTGGTGGTGTCTCTGATCTTGGTGTTTGGTATTGGCGGCATGCAGTTTGGTGGTGGCCAGTTTACCCTTCAGGGCGTCAGTTTAGCGGCTCTGGTTGGTATCACGTTAAATTGGCTACTGCCCGCAGAAAAAGAGGGCGAGTAGATCTTTCTAGGGAGCTTTAATGTGACGACGGGAGCATCAGTGATAACTTCAATCGATAGCCCGTTCCCTGTATTAGGCATTGCAGCGTGGAGCGGTACGGGTAAAACCACGCTGTTGGCCCAGGTGCTACCAGGCCTGCAAGAAGCTGGGTTAAAGGTGGGAGTAATTAAGCATGCCCACCATAGTTTTGATGTAGATCAGCCTGGTAAAGATAGCTATAAACTTCGCCACGCCGGGGCGGCACCAATGTTAATTGCTTCCCGGCAACGTTTTGCATTGATGCAAGAGACTCCTGGGCAAGCAGAGCCTAGCTTAAATGATTTGTTGGCTTTAATGGCTACTCATCAGCCTGATCTGGTTGTCGTTGAAGGATTTAAAGCTTGGCCGATTCCCAAGCTTGCGCTCTATCGGGAAGGTATTGGCGATCCATCCATTGTAAATGGTGAGTGGGTTCAGGCTGTGGCAATTAGCGGATCACCACCTGGGGTGTTAGACACATCTATAGAGCGTCTGGACCTCAATAATGTCGAATCGATTACTCAGTGGGTGATTAACTGGGTGAAGGCTCATCCCATGTACAGCGGCTTTTAACAAAAGGTAATGTTATGCAGTTAACCCACCTCAATACTCTTGGTGAAGCCAATATGGTGGATGTTGGTGATAAGCGGGAGACGCGGCGAGAAGCAGTTGCCTCTGGTCGTATCGTTATGCAGCCTGAAACTCTTAAGCTATTGAGTGATGGTGCGCTGCCGAAAGGAGATGTGCTGGCAACGGCACGAATCGCCGGCATTCAAGCGGCGAAACGAACTCATGAGCTGATTCCGCTCTGCCATGCGCTAGCACTTTCTAAAGTGTCGATTGATTTTGAGGTGGATCACGCTAACAGCTGGGTAAGTGTTTCAGCTATGTGCCGCCTAAATGGCCGTACTGGCGTTGAAATGGAGGCGTTGACGGCTGTCTCGGTGGCTTGTTTGACGCTTTACGATATGTGCAAAGCCGTTGATAAAGAGATGTGCATTGAAGCCGTACAGTTAGAGAGCAAACGAGGTGGTGTACGAGGCGACTACAGACGTGCGTCTTCTTCCCCGATTGTGACCGGCGAGGGCTCCGCTGGAGAAGTAAGTATAGGTGAGCGGTGTGTTTCCCCTTGTGTGCGGGTAAAGTTTTTAGCTGAGCTGCGTGAGCGAGTAGGACAGAGTGATGTAGCCATTAATCTTGATCAGTTATCGAGTCGAGATGTAGCGGGGCTGAAAGCAGCGCTTGCTCAACGGGATACGCGCTTTAGCGTGCTTTCTGACCAGCGCACGCTGTGTGCGATTAACCAGGTAATGGCAAACGATACATCGCGAATTACCGATGAAGATGAAGTCGCTTTCTTTCCACCGGTTACAGGGGGATAGCCCTATGAAGGCATCCTTGGACATCGCAGTAGAAGTACAATCTGAACCGTTCGCCATGGATTACGGCTACGAGAATACGCTCCAGCAGCGCACGGATATTGGCGCAATCGTTAGTTTTACAGGCCTAGTAAGAGATTTTAACGAAACACCCGACGTAACAGGGCTAACGCTGGAGCACTATCCTGGGATGACGGAGCGAACGCTAGGCGAAATTGGTGAGCAAGCAGCGCAGCGCTGGTCCCTTCAGGCAGTGCGGATTATTCATCGGGTAGGGTATTTAACCCCAGGTGACCCCATTGTTAGGGTGTTAGTGGCAAGCGCTCACCGCCGGGATGCATTTAATGCCTGTGATTTCATTATGGATTATCTAAAAACCCAGGCGCCGTTTTGGAAAAAAGAGCACTCCAACGAAGGCGTTTACTGGGTGAAAGAGCGCGATACCGATCAGCAAGACGCGGCACGTTGGAGTTCATCTGCAACACTTTAAGTGTTTATACATTTTAAGGCTTATTTTCTAGCTCTTCGGCAGACGGCATTTCCGCGGCCATTATCTGTAAATGCACATCTGGCATATGCCGGCAGTGGTCGGCTAGCCATTGGATAAGCCGAGGCTGTAATGCCATACGCAAATCTGCCAGCGTGTCTGCTTCAATTTCCTCCAACTGCATATCAAGCCACTCACTAAAGCTCTCTTCATCTATAGGGCTTGTGCTGCTGGCATCAAGCATTAAGCGTCCAATACGCCACCAGCCTGTTTCGCTAGCGGTAACAGGGAGGGCCAGGAACAGGCTGCCTCGCCGTGCATTGGAAACTGCCTCAGTGAGTCCAGGATGAGGGACAATGCTATTTTGATTAACAATGCAGGGTGGTTGAGGGTAGCGCTGCTCGCGGCGTAGGCCTTGATTGTCGAAAACAATCATATCGCCGTTAATTGGCGCAATAGGGGCATTAATGCCTAATGATGCAGCGAGCGCTTGGTGCGCTTCCTGATGTCGTGCTTCCCCATGAACGGGGAGTAGCGATTTTGGCCTGACCCACTGATAGAATTTCTTTAGCTCGTCTTGAGCGGGGTGGCCCGTTGCATGCAGCTCTGGGTGATTCATCTCATCAAAAAGAGCAACACCAAGCTGAGATAGGCGTTTTTTTAGTTGCTCGATAGGCCGTTCATTTCCAGGTATGGCTTTAGCAGAGAAGATCACGCTATCGCCAGGCGCTAAATCCATATATGGGTGGCGCCCTTGGGCTAAACGCTGCAAGGCGGCGCGAGGTTCTCCTTGGCTACCCGTGGCAATGACGACCACCTCTTCAGGCGGTAAATAGCCAAGATCATGGGGTGGCACCAGCGGTGGAAAGTTATCTAAGTAGCCCAGGCCTTTAGCTACACTTACCATGCGTTCCATCGAGCGCCCCATGAGGCTTACACGGCGGCCACACTGCTGTGCTGCCAAGCCGATAGCCAGAACGCGAGCCAAATTACTGGCAAAGCAGGAGACCACAACGCGGCCGGTGCATTTTTCTAAGGTTTTGGCCAGTGCTCTGGCCACATCGCCTTCGCTACCGGAGTGGCCAGGCATAGGGGCGTTGGTCGAGTCACCCACAAGCAAGTCGATCGGCGCCAGAGCCCGGAAGTTTGCCGCATTCATGGGGGGGCCAATGAGCGGCTCGGGGTCTAGCTTCCAGTCACCGCTATGAAGAATGCGATAGTCGCCTGCCATCATCATAATGGCGCAGCTTTCAGGAATGGAATGAGTAAGTAGCAAGTAGCGCAGTGTAAATGGCCCCTGCTGCAACGCATCACCGGGCTCAATAATATGAATTGCAGCGCTGCTAAGCTGTTGCTCTGCAAATTTTAAACGCAGTAGGCCCGCGGCGAGAGGGGTTGCATAAATCGGGCAGTTCCACTTAGGCCATAGCCATGCAACGGCACCGATATGGTCCTCATGACCGTGAGTAATAAAGAGCGCTTGGGGCCTGATATTGAGTGTTTCCAGTGTTTCCGTGTTAGGCACCTGTAGCGGAGCATTAGGTAAATCTTGTCGAATCATCATGCCGCAATCAACGGCGATCCATTGATCGTCGTATCCGTACAGCGTCAGATTCATTCCAATCTCACCGCACCCGCCTAACGGTAGTAGGCGTAGTGGTGGACGGCGACGGGGACGAAGTTGAACGCGTGTTGGATGCATTAGTCACGAAGAGCCTAAAAAGTAAGATCTTAACTATACGGGAAGGCAGGGGCGGCTAACAATCACCGAGGCAACTCATCCCGGTGCTTAGCGTAGGAGCTTCCGGTAGACTAGTGGGTCTGTTGTGTGGCTCTTTGTATAAATCAGTGGAAAGTGAACGTGCCCATTTAACACGTCAAGAGCAGCGATTAAGTAACTTTGTTAAGCATATTTAAGAGTAACCATCTAATGTCTCATTACTATCGATTAGTTGTTTCCTGCCCAGACCAAGTGGGTATTGTGGCGCGTGTATCCAGTTTTATCGCTCAACAGGGTGGCTCAATTACTGAAGCCAGCCAGCATTCCGACCTGGAAACCGGTCGTTTTTTTATGCGCTACGAGATTTTGGCGGATTCATTGAGAATGTCTGCAGAAGCACTGCGCACTGCCTTTGAGCCTGTTGCAGAGGCGTTTAATATGCAGTGGTCGTTAGTCGATACGCAAAAGCGTCGACGTGTTGTACTGATGGTCTCGCGAGAGTCCCACTGCCTGGTGGATCTACTGTATCGCTGGCAAGCCGGTGAACTGGACTGTGATATCGTAGGTGTCATTTCCAATCATGAAGATATGCGCTCACTGACTGAATGGTATGGCATCCCATATCACCACATTCCTGTTGATGCAGCGAATAAACAAGCCTCCTTTGATAAGGTGCAGGCGCAGATTGATGGCGCTAGAGCCGATTGCGTAGTGCTGGCCCGCTATATGCAAATCTTGCCGCCTGCTCTGTGTGAACGCTATGTGGGGCGGGTGATTAATATACACCACAGCTTCTTACCCTCTTTTGCTGGAGCAAAGCCGTATCATCAGGCTTATGAGCGTGGTGTAAAGCTGATCGGGGCGACTTGTCACTACGTTACCGAGGAACTGGATGCTGGACCCATCATCGAGCAGGATATCCATCGTGTAAGTCACTGTCATACGCCTACTGATTTAGTGCGTTTTGGCCGCGACGTTGAGAAAGCGGTGCTTGCGCGTGGGTTGCGTTGGCATCTTGAGGATCGTGTTTTAATACACGGCAACAAAACGGTTGTATTCAGCTAATCACTGTTAGGGGCTGCCATGTCATTCGCGCAAAGCGTTCTTACACCTTGGGCGCTGCTGCTTACTTGGCTAATATCACTTGGTGTATTGGGGTGGGTGGTGTGGTTGCGTCCTTGGCGAGTGCTGATTGATGACATTGCGCTTCAGCATCGATGGTTGGCTGCCACATTAGCGGTCATGCTAATGTGGCAGCTACGTGCCCAGGCGGTTGATTGGCTAACCCTGCACCTTGTGTTTACTGTTTTGATGGCACTGGTGTTTAAAGTGCCGTTGGCACTGCTAAGCAACGTTATGGTTAATATTGCTATGGTGCTGATAGGGCGGAACGACTGGGTAATGTGGGGCGCCAATGTCATAGTTACCGGCATTGTGCCCGCGTTTATTATAGGCTTGGTCTGGCGCCTTGTGGATCGGCGGTTGCCTGATAATTTAATGGTATTTATGTTTGTCTGTGGCTTTTTTGGTGCCGCGCTGGCCACTTTGGGGAGTGGGTTAGTCACAGTGCTCTTGATCGTAGCTGCAGGAACCGACCCAGAGGCTGTTTACCTGGCTCAGGAGTATGCGCGCTTTCTGCCGCTTTTGATGCCTTCTGAAGCCTTTCTAACGGGTATGCTGTTAAGTATTTTACTGGTATACCACCCCAATTGGGTGGCCACGTTCAATGACCACCGCTATATCGACTCTCAATAGAGTGCTAGGCCGAGTTTTATGGGTGCGCACATATGTGCCTAGCCTAATGCCTGACCGTTCCCGCCGCGTATAACACCTACGCCGACACCTTCGATGTCCAGCTGTTGAGTGCGCAGGTCAATTTCAATTGGTGCAAAGTCAGCATTTTCAGCGACTAAGGTGACTAGATGTCCTTGGCGCTTGAAGCGCTTAACAGTAACTTCATCTTCTAGACGAGCGACGACTATTTGTCCGTCGCGCACTCGATCAGTACGGTGTACCGCAAGTAAATCCCCTTCCAGTATGCCGACGTCTTTCATTGAGAGGCCTCGCACACGGAGTAGATAGTCTGCTTTTGGCGTAAAGTATTCCGCTGGTAGTGGGCAGTAGCGGTCAATGTGTTCAGCCGCCAGGATTGGGCTGCCAGCAGCAACCTCTCCAATCACTGGTAAGCCGTTAGGCAGAACTTCAGTCGAGGAGATGGGCTGTGGCGCGGTAGTGTCATTCACCTCTTGGGCTTCTTGATTGGGCAGGCGAATACCGCGCGATGTATTGCGAATAATACGAATAGCACCTTTGCGCTCTAATGCGCGCAGATGCTCCTCGGCAGCATTGGGAGAGCGGAATCCGAGTGCTTTAGCGATTTCCGCTCGAGTAGGTGGGTAGCCAAATTCACCCATTGTTTTAACGATAAAATCAAAAACGTGCTGCTGGCGTGCTGTTAGTGGACGCGACATACCAAGCTCCAAAATATGAAATGACAGTAACTACATGTCGGCTAATCAGTATGTGTTTAAGTATACAGTATGTTCCTCTGTCCAGTACATGGCTAAAGATTAGCCTGATAATGAGCCCTCGATGGTGCGTGTGTGACTGGGTGTGTGTTTGAATTATTTAAGAATTTAATTACTGGCAGCAACCCATGGTGACCACATAAAGGATTGAGACTAGAAGGGTTATGGCATAGTATTTTGCGATGTTTTAAACACCTGTTTCCTGGAGGGCGCTATGGCGCAGTCTGACACGGTAACGCGTATTCTAGATACCGCAGAAGTGCTATTTGCAGAACGCGGTTTTGCCGAAACCTCGCTGCGCAATATCACCAGTAAGGCGCGGGTCAATCTAGCAGCGGTCAATTATCACTTTGGCTCTAAAAAAGCCCTTATTCAGGCGGTTTTTGCCCGTTATCTCGATCCCTTTTCACAGCGCTTTCATACCGCGCTTGATGAGCTTGAAGCACGCTATACTGAAGGTGTTATTCCTTTAGAAGTGTTGCTGGAAACCATGGCAGCGACAGTGCTAGCTGTGCCAGCAGAGCGAAACAGCTTAAAGGTGTTTATGCGTTTGCTAGGCTTGGCGTACAGCCAGGCTCAAGGGCATTTGCGGCGCTATATTCAGGAGCAATATGGTGATGTGTTTACTCGATTTACAGAGCTAGTGCGCCAAGCAACGCCTCACTTACCGGATGCTGAGCGTTTTTGGCGACTACACTTTATGCTAGGTACGGTAATCTTTACGCTGTCGGGTCTTGATGCATTACGCGATATTGCTGCTAAGGATTACCACGAGCAAGTGACCGTGAGAGACCTCGTTAGACGTTTACGCCCGGTAGTGGTGGCGGCTATGCACGCTCCGCTACCTCCGGTGTTAGAAGAAGGACACTATGAGAACGCCCACATTAGCTAAGCTGCCACCTGAGCATGACCATTGGCTTGAAATAGACACACAGAAGCAGTTGTTACGCTGCTGGCAGGGACGTGGGTTACAGCACGAGTGTGCGGTTTCAACCGGTGAGGCGGGCGTGGGGCAGCTAGAAGGCAGTGGTCAAACGCCTCAAGGCTGGCACTATATACGGGCAGCGGTAGGTGGTGGATTGCCGGATAATGCTGTGTTCAGGGGACGTAGGTGGACCGGTGAAGTGTTCTCCACGCAGCTTGCTGCTGCTTTTCCTGATAGAGACTGGATTCTTACTCGGATTCTGTGGCTATGCGGTTTAGAAACCGGTAAGAACCGAGGTGGAAACGTGGATACTCAGCGCCGTTATATTTATTTGCATGGCACTCCACCTGATCAACCAATGGGCGTACCTGCCTCCCATGGCTGCATCCGTTTGCGCAATGATGACTTGTTAACGGTTTTTCAGTTCGCTTTACCTGGCACGCCGGTGTGGCTGCATGGGGGAAATGCTTACGTTCCTTCTTGCGATAATTTTGACACGCCCTAGTGATCGACTAAAATTGTCGCCCCCTAAGTTGGATCCATTATATGACTCAACCCCTTGGCCCGGTCATGCTTGACCTTGAAGGCCCCCAATTAAGTAAAGCTGAACAGCAACTTCTTATGGAGCCCGCAGTTGGCGGTGTCATCTTGTTTGCGCGTAATATAGAAGATGCGTATCAGACTCGTGGTCTGTGTAGCTCTATACGCAGCGTACGTGGTGATTTGCTTATAGCTATCGATCAAGAAGGCGGGCGTGTTCAACGAATTAAGCAAGGCGTGACACGTATGCCTGCAATGGCACGTATCGGCGATACGTTTTCCCAGGACCAAGAAGTAGGGATGTCGCTAGCAAAAGATGCTGGCTGGTTGCTGGGGATGGAGATGGCCGCCTGTGGGCTGGATATTAGTTTTGCCCCGGTGTTAGACGTGGAAAGCGGCGTTTCGAGTGTTATTGGCGACCGTAGTTTCAGTAGTGATCCTTCGCACGTTGCTTTGTTAGGCCATGGGTTTATCCAAGGTTTGCATGAAGCTGGTATGGCTGCCGTAGGGAAGCATTTCCCAGGGCATGGCGGCGTCGCGGCAGATTCCCACGTGGCGCTTCCCGTTGATGATCGCCCGTTTGAGCAAATTAAACAGCACGACCTGGTGCCGTTTACCCAGCTTGCAAGCCAGTTGGATGGCGTGATGCCAGCCCATGTTATTTATAGTGCCTTCGATGCTCGCCCCGCAGGGTTTTCACCTAACTGGCTTGGCATGCTAAGGGAGTCATTAGGGTTCAAGGGGTGTATTTTTTCAGACGATCTAAGCATGGTTGGTGCCCACGAGGCGGGTGATCCTCAGGCGCGAGCTAAAGCCGCTTTAAATGCTGGCTGCGATATGCTGTTGGTATGTAACGATAGAGCAGCGGCCTGTGAGGTTATTGAGGCCTGCTATGGTTTGCAAAGTAAGCGACCTGCCAAATTGCGCTATGGCCGTGCCCGGCCAGACCTGGATGCCTTGTCAGCATTGGGGCGTTGGCGCCGGACTCATGCCAAATTAGAAGCATTAGCAAGCTAAACACGCGGCGTCATAACATTTCGCTTAGCTATTATTTACGTTATTTTTTGGGGTTACAAAATGTCCAAGTTGGATAAAGAAGCGCTGGAGTCGCTAGACTCAATGCGCGAATTGATGGACAACGCGGACTGCCTGATTTCCCAGGAACAGGTAGAGCGTGCGTTAGACCGCATGGCTGAAGCGATCACTAAGGATTTGGGCGATAAATTGCCGGTTTTTTACTGTGTGATGAATGGTGGTTTGATTACAACCGGGCACTTGCTGACACGGCTTGGTTTTCCTCTTGAAGTAGATTACTTGCACGCCACACGCTACCGGAATGAGCTGCGTGGTGGAGAGTTGTTCTGGCGTGTTTCGCCGGAAATTCCCATGGCGGGCCGCCATGTGGTAATTGTTGACGATATTCTCGACGAAGGTGCCACGCTTGCGGCTATTCTTGCTTACTGCGACGAAGCCCAGGCTGCCAGTGTGACTACTGCTGTGTTGGTCGACAAACAGCACGACAGAAAGGCAGTGCCGGGGCTGAAAGCCGACTATTGTAGTCTGGAAGTTGCCGACCGTTATGTATTTGGTTTTGGCATGGACTACAAAGGCTACTGGCGCAACGCCCCTGGGATCTTTGCCCCCAAGGGCATGTAAACCATCAGGCAATAAGTTTGCTGAAGGCCTAGCGGGGTGAAAAACGCCTCGCAAGGCCCGTCTCTGCAATCATCCGCGTGGAAATCTCTTCAACTGAGAAGCGGGTGGTGTCAATAAATGGAATGCTCAGCGAGCGGTAGAGCGACTCTGCCTGCTCAACCTCCTGCAAACACTGGTCTATTGAGCTGTAGCGGCTATTTGGGCGGCGCTCGTTGCGAATAGCGGCGAGCCTGCGTGCATCAATAGTTAATCCAAACAGCTTGTGGCGGTGGAGCGACAACACTTTGGGCAGTTTTAGGCTGCCATCTTCGTCAAGGTCATCTTCAGTTAACGGGTAGTTAGCTGCCCGGATGCCGAACTGAAGGGCGAGATAGAGCGATGTGGGGGTTTTACCGCAACGTGATACGCCTACTAAAATAATATCCGCTTTATCATACTGATGGGTGCGGGCGCCGTCGTCATTGTCTAGCGCAAAGTGTACCGAATGGATGCGGTCCATATATACGGCGTCGCTTCCAATGGAGTGTGTTCTACCCACACTATAGGAAGAGTGGGTTTCTAGCTCCTGCTCTAATGGCTCTAGGAATGTCGAAAAAATATCCACTTTGAAGCCAGTGGCTTTGCGAATTACATCGCGAATTTGCTGATCTACGATAGTGTCGATGATGATTGGACGTTGTCCGTCACGCACAGCGGTGGACTCAATTATCTCTGCCAATGCCTGGGCTTTTTCCAGCGTGTCGATGTAAGGCTTGGTCAGCATGTTAATTTCAATGTCGCTAAACTGCGCCAATAAGCTACGCCCGAGGCTCTCAGCGGTGATACCAGTACCGTCAGAGATAAAAAAAGCTGTCCGCTTCATGTCGAAATCCGCCAAAGAATGAAAGTGGTTATTGTGGGCGGAGCTGCTATGTAGCACAACGCTTAGCTAATAATTGCTGCTATTTGTGTGGTGTTAGCTGTGTTATTTCTGCTGGCATCAACCAGTTTTAACCATTTTCAGCTATTTTCAACTACAGAAAATGCCTTGAAAGCGCCTTTGTTGTAAAAATCCTCCACCCCCTTCGCTGTTAGACCAATGGCGAATACCCTGCCACGGTGCTAGGGTGGCACGGTCATTCAGTGTCGGCCGGGTAGGCCGCGAAGAAGTCTAAAAGCGAGGGGGTAGCGTGGAAGAGTACATTCTGTGGTTCGATCAGCTGGGTATGGCAGACGTCGAACGCGTGGGTGGTAAAAACGCCTCGCTTGGGGAAATGATCTCCAATTTATCGGGTGTTGGTGTGACTGTGCCGGGTGGTTTCGCCACAACCGCGCATGCCTACCGTGAATTTCTTTCCCATGAAGGGCTGAATGACCGTATTAACGCTACTCTGGCACGCCTGGATGTTGATGATGTTAAGGCGCTAGCCAAGGCGGGTAGCATGATTCGCCAGTGGATTATTGATACGCCTTTGCCACCAGTATTTGAAGAGGCACTTCGTGGCGCTTACGAGCAGCTGCAAAGCCAGCATCCCAACTTGAAAGTCGCGGTGCGTAGTTCCGCCACTGCTGAAGACTTGCCCGATGCTTCCTTTGCTGGCCAGCAAGAAACCTTCCTTAACATTGAGGGTTTCGACAACATCAAGCATGCGGTACATGAAGTGTTTGCCTCGCTGTTCAACGATCGGGCTATCTCTTACCGTGTACACCGGGGCTATGCCCACGAGAACGTCGCTCTGTCGGCGGGTGTGCAGAAAATGGTACGTTCTGAAACAGGCGCTTCTGGCGTTATGTTTACCTTGGATACCGAGTCTGGCTACCGTGATGCGGTATTTGTTACAGCATCCTGGGGGCTGGGTGAAACGGTTGTGCAAGGGGCAGTTAACCCAGATGAGTTTTACGTTCATAAGCCCACGCTAGCTGCTGGGCGCCCAGCAGTGTTGCGCCGCACGCTTGGTTCCAAGCTGATCAAAATGGTTTACGGTCAGGATGCAAGTGCGGGTAAATCGGTAGAAACGATTGATGTGCCACTGCAAGATCGTGGCCGGTTCTGTATCAATGATCAGCAAGTGATGGATTTAGCCCATCAAGCGATGACTATCGAGCAGCATTATCAGCGCCCTATGGATATTGAGTGGGCGCTCGATGGCGACGACGGCAGGCTCTACATCGTTCAGGCGCGTCCTGAAACTGTGGTGTCTCAACAAGAGGGAGGCAAGCTTGAGCGGTTCCATCTACGTGAGAAGGGGCGCACTCTGATCACCGGCCGAGCAATTGGCCAGCGCATTGGGCGCGGTGCTGTAAAAATTGTACTGAGCCCTGATGAGATGGATAAAATTCAAGAGGGTGATGTGCTAGTGACCGATATGACCGATCCCGATTGGGAGCCGATCATGAAACGCGCCTCTGCCATTGTGACCAATCGTGGCGGTCGTACCTGCCACGCGGCTATTATTGCTCGCGAGTTGGGTATTCCTGCCGTTGTTGGGTGTGGTGATGCCACCACGCAGCTTAAAGAAGGTCTTGACGTTACGGTATCTTGCGCCGAAGGTGATACTGGTCACGTTTATGAAGGACTACTGGCATTTGATTGTAAGGTATCAAGTGTTGATGCCATGCCAGAAATCCCCTTCAAAATTATGATGAATGTCGGTAACCCAGACCGCGCCTTTGGTTTTGCCAGCTTACCCCATGCAGGCGTAGGCCTAGCTCGGCTCGAGTTTATTATTAACCGTATGATTGGCGTGCATCCTAAAGCGCTACTGGAATACGACACACTGCCTGCTGATCTTCAGCAAGTCATTGACCTGCGCACGGCAGGTTATGCGGATCCTGTCAGTTTTTATGTTGATAAGCTGGTAGAAGGTATTTCGACGCTGGCGGCGGCCTTCCATCCCCAGCGGGTGATTGTGCGTCTGTCCGATTTTAAATCGAACGAGTACGAAAACCTCATCGGTGGCAAGCTATATGAGCCTGGTGAAGAGAACCCCATGCTCGGTTTCCGCGGTGCTTCACGTTATATTTCTGAGGCTTTCCGTCCCTGCTTTGAGCTGGAGTGCCGAGCGCTCAAGCGGGTGCGTGAAGAGATGGGTTTCGATAATGTTGAAATCATGGTGCCCTTTGTGCGCACCCCGGATGAAGCGCGTGAAGTGGTTGGCTTACTTGCTGCCAATGGTTTGAAGCGGGGCGGCTCCGAAAACCCCGATGGTCTCAAAGTGATCATGATGTGTGAACTGCCTGCCAACGCACTGCTGGCTGATGAGTTCCTTGAGTACTTCGATGGATTCTCTATTGGTTCTAACGACCTGACGCAGCTTACGCTGGGTTTGGATCGTGACTCGGGAATCGTGGCGCACTTATTCGATGAGCGGAATCCTGCGGTGAAAAAGCTTCTCGCCATGGCAATCCAGGCGTGTAAAGCCCAGGGGAAATATGTTGGGATTTGTGGCCAGGGTCCTTCCGATCACCCTGACTTGGCAAAGTGGTTAATGGAACAAGGGATCGACTCAGTGTCACTGAACCCTGATGCCGTGCTGGAAACATGGTTTATGTTGGCAGGTGAAACTATCGCCTAGAACCAATTAGCTTACGCGTTAATTTCCGCCCGGCCATTGTGCCGGGCGGATGCGTTTTATAGGCTACGGATTTTAGATTACTTGCAGGACCTTCTAAATTAAAGCTGTGTTTAGGCCCATCGGCGCTAAGCCGCTAAAATGCTGGGTGGGGCGGCTATCAGGAATTCTTACGGGAGTGCAATCATGGTTTCAAAAAAAGTGGTTTCAAAAAAAGCAACACTTACGTTTGCGAGCTTACTGTTGGTACCTCTATATAGCTGGGGGTTTAGCTATGAGGCGCCGGCCATAACCCCTGAGGTAGGCTCAGGTTATGAAGAGAAACCCGGCTGGGCGGCCTCTTCTTTTGCAGTGGCAGCAGCAAATCCGTTGGCAACAGATGCTGGGTATCAAGTATTAAAAGCCGGTGGCAATGCCATCGACGCAGCGGTTGCCGTGCAAATGGTGCTCACTTTGGTGGAGCCTCAGTCTAGTGGTATTGGCGGTGGTGCTTTCTTGATGCACTACGATGGTTCGAACGTCCAGGCCTATGATGGACGTGAAACGGCTCCTGCTGCAGCTACTGGGGAGCTGTTTCTGGAGGATGGCGAGCCGCTGGCTTTTATGGATGCGGTGGCAAGTGGGCTTTCAGTGGGGGTCCCCGGCACCCTGAAAATGCTTGAAAAAGCTCATGCAGAACATGGCCAACTCTCTTGGGAGGTGCTTTTTGAGCCGGCTATCGTACTTGCCGAAGAGGGTTTCGCGGTTAGCCAGCGACTACATACCAGCTTGGCTAACGACGAAGCGCTGCGCCATGACCCCTTGGCGAGCGCATTTTATTATGACGCCAGCGGAGAGCCGATTGCTGTCGGAGAAACCCTGAAAAATCCGGCGCTTGCTACTATTTTTCGACGTATTGCGCGTGAAGGTAGCGTAGCTCTGCATGAGGGCGATATCGCTGAAGACTTGGTTCACAGGGTGCAAACTCACGCTGTTCGACCCGGTGAAATGACTCTTGACGATTTAAGCGGTTATGAGGCGCTTGAGCGTGAGCCTTTGTGCACTCCCTGGCAGCAGTGGGACGTCTGCGGTTTCCCACCGCCTTCGTCGGGCCATATTACTGTTATGCAAATTTTAGGCATGCTGGATCAACAGCCTCTGTTAGAGGCACCGCTAGATAACGGTGCTGCTAGTAGTGGTTGGTTGCATCAGTTCTTGGAGTCGTCGCGTTTAGCCTTTGCCGACCGTGGTCGCTATATTGCTGACCCGGCATTTGTCGAAGCGCCAGGAGGGGATTGGTCATTAATGCTGGCGCCCGAGTACCTCGCAAATCGTAGTGCGCTAATCGGCGAGGAAAGCATGGGCGATGGTGCTGAGCCTGGCAACCCTGGTGAGCAAACGGTTAGCTTTGCAAGCCAGCCAGAGCAACCTGAGTATGGTACTAGCCACATCAGTATTGTAGATGCTGAGGGCAATGCCGTTGCCATGACGACAACCATTGAGCAAGCGTTTGGTTCACGCATACTGGCTGATGGTGGCACAGGGTTGCCCGGCGGTTACTTATTGAATAATGAGCTAACCGATTTCTCGTTTGTTCCAGAAATTGATGGAGAGCCTGTCGCTAACCGTGTTGAGCCTGGTAAGCGTCCACGCTCAAGTATGTCCCCTACACTGGTTTTCGACCAAGACAGTGGTGAACTAGTCGCTAGTTTAGGCTCGCCCGGTGGCGCGGCAATTATTCACTATACGGCTCGTACGCTTGTGGCCATGCGTGATTGGGGGCTAAGCGCTCAAACTGCTCTTAATTTACCCCATGCGATTACCTTGGGCGGGGATGTCTCGGTAGAGGAAGGTCGCTTCTCAGAGGCCACAATAGAAGCCCTGCGTAAGCGTGGCCATACCGTTAATGAGCGGGATCTCACGAGTGGTTTGCAGGCAATTATGCGCTTAGAGGATGGCTCTCTGTTTGGTGGAGCAGACCCTCGTCGTGAAGGTGTAGTAATGGGTGACTGACGGCATAAGCGGCGGCTAAGTGCCCGCCGCTTATTGAATACCTGCTTGCCAAGCAGTGATGAATAAATGGCAAGTAGCTATTCACGAAGCCAGTTACGTAGCTTTACCAGCATTAGGCTGCCGTCGCTTAAAGCACGGCGGTCTTCTATCAATTCACGCAGGCGATCGGGATAATCGGTAATAATGGCGTCGACGCCCAGGTCTATCAGTGTCGACATACGAGCGCGGTCGTTAACTGTCCACGCATGAATTTCGTAGCCATAAAGAGCCGCGAGGCGAATTTCTTGTCGATTGATGCGATTATGCCTGAGGCCTAGCGCATCAAAGCTGCGCCGGTCCAGGGTGCCAGGTAATATCAATTGCGCTAATAAGGTGACGCGTAATTGAGGTGCCTGTTGTTTTATATAACTAACCGTATCTAGCGACATGGTGGCTACGCGTGTCTCCATTAAGGCATTGGGAAATCCACAGCTAGCAACGGCTGTCAGCGCGCTCTCCTGTGTTGCCCAGCAGCGATAACGAATGTCAGACTCAGCGTCGAGTGTCTCTAAAACTGCGCGGGCCAGTGCCAGCTCTTCACCGGGTAAGGGCTTCATGTCTATCATTAACCCCGCACGTCCGCGTACTAATGCCAGCGCTTCGTCTAAGCCTGCAATTGCTTCATTTTGAAAGGCATCACCAAACCAACTGCCAACATCAAAATGGCTCAGTTCCTCTCTGGTTAAATCACCGAATTCACGAGGGTCTCCGGTTAACCGAGCCAAAGTACGATCATGATAAAGCATCACTTGGTTATCGGCGCTCAAGCGCACATCTATCTCCACGTAGTCTGCTTTATCGCTCAAAGCTTGGTCTATGGCCGCCAGAGTGTTTTCTGGGGCTACCATTGAGCTTCCTCGGTGGGCGATAACCGCAACATTGTCGCGTATCTCAAAGCTATTAAGGATCCACCAAGCTTGCAGTGCCGCGATCAGTAGTACGCTTATTTCTACTGCCCAGGCCCAGCGCCCTGGATGTGCTTGCTGTGGGCGGGGAGAGGGGCGCTCTTCTCGATAAGCAAGCTGTAGGTATAGGCAAGCGGAAAGCAGTGCGTTGGTTGCTATGCCTAAAAATGTAATGGTTAATGTAATTAGTATGTAGCTTGTCAAATAGACAAGCATGGCGGGAATCAGAACAGCGTTATGCTCAGGAAGCCACCAGAGAAGGGGGGTAACAATAAGATCAAACAGCCAAGTAGTAATAAATGGCAAGCTGATAATAACGGCAAGTAGTGCTAGTACTGCAATGCCAATAGAGCGGTGCCAGCCTCGGGTCAAGACTACGCTGCGTTTTAGGGCATGATAGGGACTGTAGCCCTCTAAGGTGACCAGTGGGAGAGCCAGCAGCCAGCGTAAGTAGAGCCATGCTGCAAGGCTAGCCCAGGTAATGACAAGGGGTATTGCACAAGCAAGGAAGTACCAAAAAACCGGGGGGCGAACGCGCTGTAGATAATAGGGGTCTAACCCACTTAGCCAGATGCTATATAGCCAAGCAAGGCCTGCCATAAAGGGGGCCAGCAATAACAGGTGTACACCTACCTGCAAAATGACTAGGCCTGCAAGTGCAGGCAAGCGTTGGGTGCTTAGCCACAACGACTCAAAGGCTAACTGGTAATGATTGTCTTTTGGTTTGACAGCAACCATTAGCATGCCTGCTTGCTGCCAATAGATCAGTAAGAAGGTAAAGCCAAGCCCCACCAGCATCGCTAATAAGCCTAGCGGGCTAAATAGGAGGCTGATCAGTGCATCATTGGTAACCACCACGCGATTAAGTTGGGCTAGTACGGCCCGTGCTGTCCAGGCAATAAGGGGGACTAATAGAGCAGTAGCGAGTATCGTGAAGAGTAGGTGGTACGCAATCAGTGGTCGCAGGTGATCGCGAAGGGTTTTTAATAACGCGTAACCTAATTGATTTAACGGCTGCATGGTCACAAAAATGTCAGAGTGAATCACCAGGGTGGCACTATCTGCCACGCCTGGCAAGAAGCGCTATTCGGGCAACTCGAGCGCCTTATCCGCAATGATGATGCCGTTATTATCGGCATAGAGCCACTGGCCCGGGCGTAGGGTAGCACCAGCAAAGGTCACTGGAATGTCCCGCTGTCCCTCGCCATGTTTTTCGCTACGCCGTGGATGGCTGCCAAGTGCCTGTACGCCTAGAGACAGCGTCACTAAAATATCAACATCTCTCACACAGCCAAACATCACTACACCCGCCCAACCATTTTTGGCTGCTTGCTCGGCCAGCATGTCGCCAAGCATGGCGCAGCGGTTAGACCCGCCAGCATCTACGACGAGCACGGCTCCATTGCCTGGTTCAGCAACAGCCTGCTTAACCATGGAGTTATCTTCAAAGCATTTTACCGTGCGAATGGGCCCATAGAAGCTATCTATGCCACCGAAATTGGCAAATATAGGCTCTAGAACTGTTACGTCTGGATGGCTATCGCATAAATCCGGAGTAGCAATCACATGGGTCGTTGTCATGACAAGCTCCTTAGGTATCAGTCTACTGAATAAAAACGCCCCGCCCTGTAAGCAGGGCGGGGCGTTCGGTCATCGACTCAGAAAGAGGTGGTTTTCACCTTTTCTGTGATGGTGCGAGCATCGGCGATGGGGTGGATGCAGCAAGGTGTTACGCTTCTTGAGCAACCGGAATCACGTTCGAGGCGATTTTTTGATACTCCTCGATTTCATGGAAGTTCATGTAACGATATATCTCTCCTGCCATAGCGTCAAATTCACTCATGTAGCGCTGGTACTCTTCGACGCTTGGCAGGCGGCCTTCTACAGCGGCTACCGCTGCCAACTCCGCCGAGGCGAGGTAAACATTGGCACCATCACCTAAACGGTTCGGGAAGTTACGTGTAGACGTAGACACAACGGTGCTTTTTGCCGCAACGCGTGCCTGGTTACCCATACACAGTGAGCATCCCGGCATTTCCATACGGGCACCAGCACGGCCGTAGATACCGTAGTAGCCCTCTTCGGTCAGCTGGTGCTGATCCATTTTGGTTGGCGGCGCCAGCCATAGGCGAGTCTTCAGGCTGCCAGCAGGCTGTTTCTCAAGCAGCTTGCCAGCAGCGCGGAAGTGGCCGATGTTGGTCATGCATGAGCCGATAAATACTTCATCGATCTTTTCGCCCGCAACCTCAGACAGTAAGCGCGCATCGTCTGGGTCGTTCGGAGCGCAAAGAACAGGCTCTTTAATCTCGCTGAGGTCGATTTCAATAACCTCGGCGTATTCTGCATCTTTGTCGGCGCGCATTAGGCTCGGGTTGGCAAGCCATGCTTCCATACCCTCAATACGGCGGCTAATGGTACGCTCGTCGCCGTAGCCGTTTGCCATCATCCACTTCAGCAGTGTGATGTTGGATTTCAGATACTCAGTTACGCTCTCTTCAGACAACGTAATGGTACAACCAGCAGCACTGCGTTCAGCAGAAGCATCAGAAAGCTCGAATGCTTGCTCAACGGTTAGCTCTTCTAGACCTTCAATTTCAAGTACACGACCAGAGAAAGCATTTTTCTTGCCAGACTTCTCGACAGTCAGAAGGCCTTTCTTAATAGCGTAAAGCGGAATGGCGTGAACAAGATCGCGCAGCGTAACGCCCGGCTGGCGGGTGCCTTTAAAGCGCACGAGTACAGACTCGGGCATGTCTAATGGCATAACGCCTGTCGCCGCAGCGAACGCAACCAGGCCGGAACCAGCGGGGAATGAGATGCCCAGCGGGAAACGGGTGTGGGAGTCACCACCCGTGCCTACGGTGTCGGGCAGCAGCATGCGGTTAAGCCAGCTGTGGATAATGCCGTCGCCTGGGCGCAGTGATACGCCACCACGGTTCATAATGAAGTCTGGTAGCGTGTGGTGCGTGTCGACGTCAACCGGCTTCGGATAAGCAGCGGTGTGGCAGAAAGACTGCATGACCAGATCGGCTTGGAAGCCAAGGCACGCTAAGTCTTTAAGCTCATCACGGGTCATGGGGCCGGTGGTATCTTGAGAGCCAACCGTGGTCATTTTGGGTTCGCAATACATGCCTGGGCGAACACCTTCTAGGCCACAGGCTTTACCGACCATTTTCTGAGCGAGGGTGAAGCCCTTGCCAGTGTCTTTTGGCTGGTCTGGTAGGCGGAAAACGTCAGACTGTTCTAGGCCCAAAGACTCGCGCGCTTTGCCAGTCAAGCCGCGGCCGATGATCAGTGGGATACGGCCGCCAGCACGTACTTCATCCAAAATCAGTTGAGTTTTCAGCTCGAATGTGGAGAGCACTTCGTCGGTGCCGTGTTTGCACACTTTGCCTTCATAGGGGTAGACGTCGATAACGTCGCCCATCGCCAAGTTGGCTACGTCCATTTCAATCGGCAGCGCGCCTGAATCTTCCATGGTGTTAAAGAAGATCGGGGCAATTTTGCTGCCAAAGCAGAAGCCACCTGCGCGCTTGTTCGGCACATAGGGAATATCGTCGCCGAAGAACCAGAGCACAGAGTTAGTGGCAGACTTACGTGAAGAGCCGGTACCTACCACATCGCCTACGTAGGCAACCGGGAAACCCTGGGCTTTCACTTCTTCAATCTGCTTGAGCGGCCCAGTGCTGCCTTGTACTTCCGGTACAATACCTTCGCGCTCGTTTTTAAGCATAGCGTTGGCGTGTAACGGAATATCAGGGCGTGACCAAGCATCTGGTGCTGGGGATAGGTCGTCGGTGTTAGTTTCACCTGGGACCTTGAAAACCGTCAGGGTGATTTTCTCATCCAAGGCTGGTTTGGACAGGAACCACTCCGCGTCAGCCCAGGACTGGATGACGTCTTTAGCGACGGCGTTGCCGTTTTTGGCACGCTCTTCAACATCATGAAAAGCGTCAAACATTAGCAGAGTATGCTTTAGCTGCTCGCCAGCTTCGCGGGCAAGCTCTTCGTTATCTAACAGCTCTACCATCGAGACGATGTTATAACCGCCTTGCATGGTGCCGAGCAGTTTAACGGCATGTACTTTATCGATTAGCGGAGAGGAGGCTTCTCCTTTGGCAATCGCGGTTAGGAAGCCTGCTTTGACGTAAGCTGCTTCATCAACGCCCGGCGGTACACGATTAGTGATCAGGTCAAGAATGACTTCTTCTTCACCCGCTGGCGGATTTTTTAGCAATTCAATTAAGGAGGCGACTTGCTCAGCGTTCAGGGGCTTGGGCGGGACGCCCTCAGCAGCGCGTTCCTCGGCATGTTGGCGGTAAGCTTCAAGCACGTTGGGGCCCTCTCATCTTCTTAGTGGTGTCGAACACATACCCACACGGTATTGAGTATGCGCCCGTTCACGTGACATACGCTTGACAAACAGCGTCTGGTGGATGGTTGGGATTCTACGGGAAACTGTCGACAATGTTAAGATGGCAAGCTGTTAGGCGCGTTGTACTTTATGCTGATGGGCTGATATTTAGTTTCCTGAATCGCACTTTTTGGTCAGAAAACGGAAAGTTTTTTACCGACAAGGTGTAAATATGGTGAGAGTAAGTGTGATTATGGTTATGTCGCGTTACCATATCGTTGCTGGATCGTTCTAAAATTGCTTGTTCTCAATATCCGGCTAGCAGGCTGGGTAACATCGAAGTGTGGAGCTTCGAGGTATCTGGTACGTAATGCTATATGCCCGGCTGTTACATTAGTTGCAGCCTATGTAAATGTGGTCGATTATGAATTTACTTGGGTTAAGCCTCTGTTTCTGGAACTCAGTGGCTAGCTGTAGCATGGTCTGGCGCGGTTTTTTCATGGGAGCAAACGCCTTTGGCGTTTAAATATTGTACAATAGTGAGATAAATGCTTGGTAATGGTGTTATGTCAATACAATTAACGGCACTGCAACCGGTAGGTCATTCGCTACAAGCAGATGATTTACTACCGGAAAGTCTTCATGATTTTCTTGCCTGCTCAACGCCAGATTCATGGTTGCAATGGGCACTAGCTAACCCTGAAATACTTCTTGTTGATCATGCTCAATGCGAGAAGAAGGCGGCTTCCACGGCGATGAGTTTGCTGTACCGTTATGTGGATCAACCTCTTTTACTGAGCAAAATGTCGCAACTGGCTCGTGAGGAGCTGCTGCATTTTGAACAAGTCGTGGTATTGATGGAAAAGCGGGGCGTCGCCTATGAGCATCTCACCGCTTCTCGCTATGCAGAAGGTTTGCGTAAACATATGCGTAGTAGCGACCCTGAGAGGTTGATTGATCTGCTAATTATAGGCGCGTTAATCGAAGCGCGTAGCTGTGAGCGATTCGCACGCTTGATACCTTATTTAGATGAAGAGCTGGCTCGGTTTTATCGCACACTGGTGAAATCAGAAGGACGCCATTTTGAAGACTATTTATTGCTTGCACGGCAGCAGACAGCCGATTCGCTAGATGAACGAATCGCCTTTTTCGTAGCGCGTGAAGCGGAGCTGATTACTTCGCCAGATACGGCTTTTCGTTTTCATAGTGGCGTGCCTACTCAAGGCCACCGCTAGTCTAGGCAGGATGTGTATCATGCGCGATGCTCAACCGACAGACCAACTGACTCTTTTTGGCCATTTCTCGCTATCCCAAGGCGAAGATGTATTAACTCATTTCAGTTACGACAAAGTTAAAGCTCTCTTGGTTTATTTGTTGTTGCACCGCCAGCCGGTGAATCGTGCCGCGCTTGCAGAGCTGCTTTGGCCAGACCAAGGGCTATCATCTGGCAGAACTAACTTGCGCCACGCACTGCACTGCTTGCGCCAGTCAATGGGGGATAATGCCGAACACGTATTAAACGTATCTCGCCAAACCATTGCTTTCCAGCTTCCTCCTCATTGGCGTGTTGATTTACACGAGCTACAGCAGCTACTTGAAGGATCGCGTGATTTAGCCACCCTTGACGCCGTAATGGGTTGCTATCAAGGAGACTTGATTGAAGAGCTGCAGTTAGCGAACTGTAGCGAGTTCCAGCGCTGGCTAGTGCAGGTTCGTAATGAATGGCGTCAACGGGTTATACGCTTCGCTGAGCAGGTATTGGATGCTCACTCGGATGTGCCTGACCAAATGTTGGAAGGACTGGTGAGCCGTTTCTCAGGCTATGGTCCTTTCCACGAGCGCCTTGTTCGCCAACTGGCTGAAAAGAACCAGATGGCAGCGGCACATGAGCAATATAATAGCTACCTACAATTGCTGGCACTTTCTGGTCAGCAGCCTGAGCCCAGTTTTTTACAGCTGGCGACCTATTGGTCTGATGGGCACCATGACCCACGTGCACTTAGCCCTCAAGGGGCTTTTTCCCGAGCGTTAGCTGCGGACAGCAAGCCTCTACGTGAAGATGAAATTGAGCTTCGCCAACTCTCTGTTATGGCCATAAGGCTGCGGTTACAAGGTGACTGGCAAGAGCGTGCCGCAACGCGTAACTGCTTAGCATTACAGCTAGAGTTGTTACGTTGGTTAGAGCAGCAATGCCACCACTTAGGTGGTTTTTGGTTGCCAGGGGCAACGGGAGGGTTGGGGCTGGCGTGCTTTGGTACCCACGGCCCTGCGCATCAACTGGCGGAGCTGGTTGCTCTTTATGAGCACTGCCGTTTGGCGTTGCCGCAAGAGTCTACGCGGCACTGGACCGGTGAAGGTGAACCACCCAAATTTGAACTCGCTGCTGGGCTGCATAGCGGGCGAGTAGTTTACTTGCCTGAGCGACAGCTGGCGGACCCTCTCGGGCAAGTCACCCAGGTGTCGCTGGAGCTAATGAGCGCGGCTGAAGGCAGTGAGTTGGTGATCTCCCAAGAGTCGAGCCAGCATATGCCTCCCGCGCTGGATTTGCAGCCCCGTTTGGTAGCACGACTGGTCGCGAGCGACGGTCGTGTTCGTTTGCGTGCGCTAGTATTAGGGCAGAATGAGGGTGGTAGAGATGCTTTGCCGCCAAGTTTGGTTGGACGTGAAACATCGCTACGTACGCTGCGCGACGCTTTAGCGCGTGCAGGAATCGGGCTGCGCCAGAGCGTTCTGGTCCGAGGCGCCTCTGGCATGGGGAAATCCGCATTAATGGTGGGTTTTCGCCAGCTAGAACTTAGCCGCGATGCGGCTATTTGCTGGCAACCTACCACGCGTCTTTCGGTGTTAGAGCCTTATGGTGTTGCCCGAACGCTGGTGGCGTGGTTCTTGGAAGCAGCGCCTAGCGCTGAGGCCATCCAACAGTTGCAGACTCGTTTGTCCATGGAGCCCCTGGACGAGCAGCGCCAGCAGCTGCTTGAAGAAGCGCTGGGTGTTCGAGATGTACAGGAAATTACTCAATTAACGCAAAACGGGGAAGCCGTTGAGCTAGTGGTGCGCCTACTACACCGCTTAATTGATCAGCAGTCAGGCTCTAAAACGTTAGTGCTGATGGTCGATGATTTGCAGTGGCTGGACGAGCCCTCGTTTAAAGTGTTGGCAGGGCTTCAGGCACGCTTGCCCATTAATACCGCTTTCATGCTAGTAGCCAGCCATCATGGGCGCGAGCCACTGCCTGTCAAGCTGCATTGGGATCAGCAAATCAGCCTTAGCAGGCTTGATGCATTGCAGTCGTCGCGCTTGCTTTCTCAGCTTTCAAGGCGCTATAGAATTCACTTAAGCCCACGTTTACGCAATCAGATTATCGAGCGGTGTGATGGTGTTCCGCTGTATATGCAGGAAATTTGCCGTCGCTTGGATATGGATCGGCGGGAAGGGCGTAGTGTGCAGTTTGATGAACTGCCAAAGGGCTTGCTGGGGCTGCTGGCTAGTCGTATTGATCAGTTGGAAAGCGACCGTGAAATTGCCCATGTGGCAGCGGTGTTAGGCAAGCGCTTCAGGCTAGACTTCTTGCTCGAATGCAGCGGCTGGGAAAAAGTTCGGCTGACACAAGCGGTTGAGCATATGCGGTTGCTGGAAATTATCGAGCCGGTAGATAAAGAAAGTGGTGAGCACGAGTACCAGTTTAGCCATCAATTGCTGCAGGAAGCGGCTTATCTTTCCTGCCCTCGGGATGTCAGGGTTAAACTACATCAGCAGGTCGTCACCTTAATCGAAAATCGTTTCCCTGTTTGGATTAGTCGTCACCCCGGAGATTTTGCTACACACCTACGACGCAGCGGCCATTATGCTCGGGGCGCCCGTTACTTTGAACTTGCCGCTCGTGAGGCGTTAAAGGTTAGCGCCAACCGTACCGCACTGCGCATGGCTGACTTTGGACTGGCTAGCTTACGCCATGTTGAACATCAGGCTGAACGTGAGGTAAGCCTGTTAACCGTACGGGGTCAAGCTGCCTTTGCCCTTGAAGGACATGGTTCTCCCACGGCCCATGAAAGCTTTGTGCGTGCCAGGGAGTTATTGCGGCAATCGTGTAGTGACCCTGTTGGCGACCCAGAAGATCTAGAGCAAATTTTCTTGGTTAAGTGGGGATTATGGGTAGGCCGTAGCCAGCGTTATGCGCACGCGGATGCGTTCGCATTAGCATCTACCTTGGCCGATATTGCTGAACGTTTGGAAGACCCCCGCTATCGTAGGCTGGCCGACTACGCCAGAGCCCATTGCGAGTACTGGGCGGGACGTATTCAGCAGGCACATGACCACCTTGATGAGATTGATCCGCTTAACGCTCAAATGATGATTGAGTGGCTGCCGTTCTCTGACCACCCGCAGGTAACTGCGGCATGTTTCCAGGGCTGGACGCTGTGCTTGCGGGGAGATTACCAGCGTGCCGAACGCCATGTTTCTGCGGCGATACGGTTAGCAGAAAAAATAGGCCACCCAGGTACCCTTGCTATGGCGTTGTTGTTTGCTGCTGCGTTATACCGTCAACTTGGCCATGTGCATCTTGCTGCTCGACATGCTGAGCGTGCGGCTGCTATGACGGAGACGCCAGATTTACAGCTTTGGCAAATTTCCGCCCAAGGTGTATTGGGTTGGCAGCGGGCATTATCAGGCGATCAAGGTGGGTTGGCGCAGCTGCGTGATAGTTTGGATCAAATGGCTGAGCTTAATGGCCGTGATCGTTTTCAGAGACCTGTGCTGTGGTACTCCGATGCATGCATCGCGCTAGGGGAGTTAGCAGCGGCAGAAGATTATCTCGATCAGTGTTTGGTTATTGCGCGAGAGCGGACGACGCTGTTTTTACCTGAAATAGCCACCCAACTAGCTAAAGTGCGCGATTTACTGGGGCATCCTGCCAATGAAGTGAGAGCGCTTGCAGAAATGGCGATCCACCAGTCGCGTGAGCATGGTAACCGCCATCAAGAGCTGGCTGCATTGGAGTTTTGGTTAACGCGCATTGCTCCTAGCGACCAACAGGCCAAAGAAGCGTTTAGGGCTTTGTTAGGTGATGTCAGCCATAGCGATGCACCTGTGTTAGTACGTTGGGTGAGTCTATTAGATCGGCGCTCTCACGTATTGAGCGTTGAGAACTAATGTTAAGAACTAACGTGAAGAACTAAAGCGGCTGCTGAAATTATAGCGGCTGCTTGGCAGCAGATTAAGCTGTACTGCTTTCAAGCCATGCAATTGTGGCGAGCGCCTGTGCTCGGTGCTCGCCACATATTTCACCATCAAAATTGAAGTTCTCACACACGGCTGGGCGGCTAGGCTCACCAAATAGTTTGCACAGATTGTCGTCGCTCAATTGGACGCACCTGACCCCAGCCGGCTTGCCGTTAGGCATGCCGGGAATTGGGGACGTTATCGATGGTGCTATACAACATGCTCCGCAACCAGCTCGACACTGCGCGGGTTGCGGAGAAGGTGTCCTGCTGCTCATGTTAATGCGTCAGCCATGGCGCCCTTGTTAATCCCTTCAAATGCCTGCACCGAAGTTGATTTTCCACACTGTTCAGCAACTTGGTCGGCGAGCCATGCAGCAATATTTTCGACAGTGGTTGGTTTAGGCAATACGCAGCAGCGCTCTAGAGGCAAAGTAATCGTAAACCTACCCTGGGCAGCGCCATAATGGCATGTCAGGGTCGCTTCATCCTGGTGGGCGATATCCGCTTCTTCGAGTAAATAACGATTATCCAGCCAGTCAGCCCACTGCTGCTCAAGAGCCGGTTGACGCTCTCCTGATTGCCAGATGTAAAGCCGTGAGCGATGGCCATGGGCAATGCGTTGGCAGTTTCCAAGGTGGCGTTTCAAACCATGACTATAGCCATAAGCTGCGCCTTCAATCGCTTCATCATTTAAGTTGAGCTTTACATAATGAACGTTGACAGGGCGCTGCTTAGTTAATGTGTCGCTCAATAGGTCGGCAACATCTTCGATCGTAATCATTTCCCAGGGCAAAAGGGTAAATGCTTCTGCTGGGCCACGTACTTCCATTGGATAAGGGGTGTTAGTACGAATGCATAGGCCCTCATCACAATCACTGACGCTAATGCCTGGCGCATTAATTGGTACCAGTAATGTGTGGTCAAGGCCATTGTCTAGGGTGCGTTTGATCCAGGGTTTTACCTCACCAAAATCAAACAGCATACCATCTTCACCCAGCTCTCCATCCAAGAGGGCATCTACTTGCCAACTGCAGCCCACTAACCCTTTCTCGGGAGACCATAGTGACACATCAATATGGGTTAAATGGTTTACAAATAGTGACATTAATCAAATCCTGCAATTTTGTGCGTTTGGAGCGATAAGCGCCACTGCGGGTTTGCCATGCAGTAAGCGGTAGTCAAATGGACTGTTTCAGCATTCACCTGTGGGTTTCCACGATCCATCGGCTGTAAGAAGAAGTGTTTAAAGCCTAATGGCGCAAATTTTTCTGGTAACGCCTTAGGCTGGGGGTAGACTAGTTTTAATTCGTCCCCCTGTGTAATGGCTAGGGTATTCGCGCCTTTAGGGCTTACGCAGAGCCAGTCGATGCCAGGTGGCGGGGATAAAGTACCGTTGGTTTCTACGGCAACTTCAAACCCATAGTCATGCATCGCTGTAATTAGCTGAGTATCTAACTGTAAAAGTGGTTCGCCGCCCGTGAAAACAACATAAGGTGTGGCGCGCGTATCGTGCTGAGGCCAAAGAGCATTGAGGTGTTCGGCCAGCGCGCTGGGTGTAGTAAAGCGGCCGCCATTAATGCCGTCGGTACCAATAAAATCGGTATCGCAAAAAGTGCATTGAGCACTGGCGCGGTCAACCTCACGGCCAGACCAAAGGTTGCAGCCGGTGAAGCGGCAAAAAACGCTTGCCCGACCTGCTTGAGCTCCTTCACCCTGGAGTGTATAGAATGCTTCTTTTATATGGTACATCAGCTTGTTACCTGGGCAGTGCTGTGTTCATACTCCAGTGGGTCTGTAGCGTGGTTGGCAGTAAAAGCAGCCAAGCGCTCCAAGCAACTCCCGCACTTGCCACAAGCCAATGTGCGTCCTTCATAGCAGGTCCAGGTATGTCGATAGTCCAGCCCCATGGCTAGGCCGTCACGTAAAATATCGGCTTTCGTAGATTTTAGATAAGGTGCATGAATGAGCACGGGCTCAAAATTGGCAATGCCTGACACATGATTCATTGCGTCAACAAACTCAGGGCGGCAATCAGGGTAGAGAATGTGATCGCCGCCATGGGCACCATAATCCACACGTTCAGCGCCGATATTGACTGCTTTGGCAATCGCTAGCGAGAGCAGGATCATATTGCGATTAGGCACTACCGTAGCGCGGAGGTTATCTGCCGCGTAATCGCCTTCTGGCATGGCAATGGTACTGTTGGTTAATGCCGAGTTGTCAATTAGGCCGTGAATGGCGCGTATATCGACCACTTGATGAGGAACTTGGAGTTGCCGGCAAACTTCTCGTGCCGTGACCAACTCTCGTGCGTGGCGTTGTCCATAATCAAACGAAAGAGCGTGGACATTCAGTCCTTCTTTAATAGCACGATGAAGTACGGTGAAGGAGTCCATACCTCCGGAGTAAATCACAACGGTAGAAGACGCTTTAACGTCAGAAGCAGGGGATAGCAACATAATGAATACTCATTGTTCGGAGAATTTATTGGGTGCTTGCGCATCACTTTGATCCGGGGTCCGGTCCGGAAGTGCGGCAGTGTACGCAATGTCAGAGTGTCTGACCAGGGGGTAGTTGGTAGGCAGCCTCGTTGTGTATGTCGGTATGGTTTGGCATGTTAAGCTATATACCTAGCCGTAAGAGATGAACTCATGGCCACCATAGAACATAGTGAAATTGTTAAAGCACCACCAGAACGAGTGTTTGAGCTATTGCGCCGAGTTGAGGATTTTGCGGATTACTCTGATCTAATCCGCTCAATTGATATCTTGGGTAATGATTGCTATCGCTGGCATGTGCGGGCGGTTGGAGTGGATTGGTCATTTGATGTGAAAGTGACTGAAATACAGCCTCCCCACACCTTGGCATGGGAGTCACTGGAAGGTGTAAAAAATCAGGGGCGTTACCAATTGCGTGCAGTACCAGAGGGTACTGAGGTGGAGTTAACGTTACGCTATGAAATTCGTAATCGCTTAATGGAAAAAGCGGTTAACAAGGCTGCCAAGCCTTTAGTAGGTAAGGTTAGTCGACAAATACTTGAACGAGTTGAAGCCCGATTACATGAATAAATTTCTTCAATACTCCTGGCGTTGGGCCGCCGGTTTTGCGGTAGTAGCAATGCTTGCTTATGTATGGTTATGGTACTCACCCGATTTAATGGCAGTTAAACATTGGGCGGCAACAATGTCGCATCATCCGGTGGTGGTCATCGGTGTAATGGTCACTATGGCAGTTACCCTTGCTATTGGTTTACCGGGGAGCATTGGCCTTTGGCTGATAGCTCCCTTTTACCCGCCGATGATCGCTACGCTAATGCTGACACTGAGCAGCGTAGTGGGGGCGTGGGGGGCTTATCAATTAGCAGCCAATGCTGGTGATCGCTGGAATCCAAAGGGGTTAACGCTCAAGGTAATGGAGACACTTGAGGCACGCAGTGATCTCTTAACTCAGTGTGCGCTGCGAGTGCTGCCGGGCTTTCCACACTCTGTCATTAACTTCGCGGCAGGTTTGCGACGGATTTCGTTGGTCCGCTATTTAATTGCAGCTGCCATAGGCTTATCTGTGAAGTGGGCGGTGTATAGTAGCGCGATTTACGGTGCGTTAGAGGCGATTGAAGAAGAGAATGCTTTGCAGTTCGAGGTAATACTGCCGCTTTTAGCGCTGACGTTGCTACTGTTATTAGGCGGGTGGTATAGGCGCCGCGTAGAGGCGGCGCGCAGGTATTAACCATAACAAGTAGGTATTAACAGAAGTAGTCAAACAGAAGTACTCAATGGCGGCGAGCTATGCCGTTTTATGCATTGATACATCTAGGTGGTCTACTACCTCTGCCCAGTCTGCGTCCTCTTCAATTGCTTCACGAAGGAAGTCGGATTGGCCCTCATTCCAGCAAGGCGCATCCGCTAGTGGCATATCTTTAGGCAGAGGGGAGTGGAGCTGTATGAAGCGTTCGATGGACTCTGCGTCAGAACGTAGCCCCAGCTGCTCAAAAAGCTCGCTAAAGTGATGTACAGGTTGTTCCATATTATTCTTTCCTTCCCTTCGGTTAGCCTACCCTTAAACATAGCGTGAATGAACAGGTATGCCAGTGCCTATTGCCATAACGTATTAGCGTTCTCCCACCAGTGGCGTTAGAAACTGACGCCGCTGGTCCTCAAGAGGTAGTGGTTGTGCCAAAAGGTGCACTAGCTTGGTGTAAGCGGCTTCAGGCGTCATATCATCGCCTGGAAGTACTCCGGCATCGGCTAGGCCATGGCCCGCCGCATAAGCGCCTAAATGGATACCGCCTTGGGGGCACTGGCTAATAGCTGCTATCAGCTTGCCCTCTCCGCAAGCACTAGCTATCACCGAAAGTAGCTCAGGGTTACTGGGTAAATTACCTGCTCCCCATAGCTGTAACAGCGAACCTTTTATACGGGGTTCTGCAATCAGAGCGTGCAGTTGCCAAGCGCTTATGCCGGGCCAGAGTACAATCCTTGATACTTCGCCCTGTGCTACCGGTTGGTAGTCGGCTAATTCAAAGCGTGGTGCACCACGTTGCTGACGAGCAAGCCCTCTGCTGGGGTAGTACACAAAGTCGTCTCCCACTCGTTCGCCAATGAGTGGATAGTTGGGTGAGCTAAATGCATTGTCAGCTTCACTGTGCTGCTTAATAGTGCGCACGCCACGAAACAACCGGTTTGCAAAATAGATAGCGACTTCTTGAAGTGCTGGTTGGGCGGCAAAACGAAATGCGCCGTATAAGTTAGCTAGCGCATCGCTATTGGGGGCTTCCAGGGGGTGCATAGCGCCGGTTAAAACCACAGGGCGGTCTAGCCCTTGAAGTTGATAGGCAAGGCTAGCGGCGGTCCAGCTAAGCGTGTCGGTTCCATGAATGACCACAAAACCACAGTATGCTGCCAGGTTGTTGGCAATATCTTTTGCTAGTTGTTGCCAGTTCCGTGGGGTGGTGGCACTTGAGTCGATTAAGGAGGCATAGCTCATCACATCATAGGCAGGTATAGCCTGCTGCTGAGCCAAGGAGAGTTTGCTCAGTGCTTGTTGTAAGCGGTCACTAAAATTACCGCCTGGTGTGAGACCGTTAGCCTGTTGGAGCATGCCGATAGTGCCGCCTGTGTAAATAACCAATAGACGTTCTTGGGCAGGGGCTGTACTTGCCGAAGGGAGTATCGAGCTCAAAACTGTATCCTAGTATGTGCGCATGCTGCGCCCAGGTACTGGGCGGGACTGGATTAGCAGCGATTGACCAGTAGTTCGCCTGATTGGTCGTCTAATTTTTGTTGACGGCCAGCTAGCAGAGCAAACCCGCAGCAGATTAAAATTAATAAAATAAGCAACCAGGCAATATCAGCTGTCTTAGCTCCTGCCTGTAGCATAATACCTACACCAAATGGCCCTAAGGCTGCGAGGGTGTAGCCTCCTCCTTGAACCAAGCCGGAAAGCTGACCGGCTAGTCGTGAATTAGCGGTTCTTAATACTAGTAAGCTAAGAGCCAAGCTAAAGCTGCCCCCTTGTCCTAGGCCTAGTAGCACGGCGCCGGGCCATTTCCAGGCCATTGGTGCAATAAGCAGCATCCAGAGTCCTAGTGCGGTACTAAATAGTACTAACAGTAGTGCGGGACGCTGGTCTTTGCCTAGCCGTGCCAGCCAAGGAGCACCTAGAGCGGAGCCTAGCTGGCACATAATGGAAACTGCCATTGTCCAACCAGCGGCTGCTTCATTATAGCCACGATCAACTAACAGTGTCGGCAGCCAGCCAAACACGATATATGCCATAGAGGACTGAATGCCCATAAATAGCATTACGTGCCAAGTGAGTGGTTTACGCAATAAATGCAATAGCTTTGCTTGTGACGAAGTAGCTAGTTGAAGGTGTTGGGAGCTGGGTGCTTTTGCGATCCATAACAGTAATGCGGCAAAAGCCAGCAGCGACCAGCTCATTAAACTCAGTTGCCAACTACCTAGCCAATGCATAAGGGGCACGCTAAGTCCGGCACCTAGAGCGCCACCAAAGCATAGCGCCATGGTGTATAGCCCAGTCAGAAGATCTGCGCTTTCAGGTAGCTCTCGTTTAACCAGAGCAGGCAAAAGCGTACCGCCAACACCAATAGCAGCACCAGCCATCGCAGAGCCAATAAACAGACCGCCAGGCACTGGCAAGCCACGTAGTATTAGCCCGCTAGCTAACAATATCAGTGCGGCACTTAGTGCGCGTTCGCTGCCAATACGTTGGGCTAGCAGTGGTGCAAGAGGTGCTGATAGGCCTAAAAACAGTACTGGCAGTGTCGTTAGCATACCCGCAGCTGCAGGCGTTAGCCCCGCTGTTTCCTGCAAGCGAGTTAACAGCGGAGCAACTGACGACATGGCAGGACGTAAATTAAGCCCCACTACGAACATCAGTAAGATGAACGTTAGCGCACGACGTGAAATCATAGAGGATACTTATTTTAGGTAAGGGCGTAGATCACCGCGCACTGCATCTAACATCGTAATAAAGTGGTAGTCCTGCGGAGTGTCCAGGCAGTCTACCCGTACCTGAGTACGCATCCCCTTATTGATGTCTAATTTATCGTAGATTTCCAGGGTTAGCTTGCGCGCAGGTTTGTCACCTAAAGCGATAATGCCCTCTTCGAGGGTAAATGTTTCAAGCAAAGTAACTCGTATGCGCGTGCTATTAGCCTCGCTTAATACGCGGCGAACAAACAGCCAGCCTTCGCAGGGGAGTGCGTCATTGCTGTCGCGCTCACGTAGAAAAAGCGTACGGTAACAGGCACCTTCTATAGATGCTTTTTCCGCCATGCTGCGATATGCCTGGAGTACTTGTACTGCTGATGCTCGAGCATCCTCTAAACGCTGTGAAATGCCTTGATGTTCGCGGCTAAGCTGCTCCTGTCGCTGAAAAGCAAGCCATTGACGATAGTCTTTGATAAGTTGTGTTGACGCCATAATAACTCCATGAATCAGTTCAGCTGTAATGCTGGAATATGCAAGATGATAACCTTTGCATATTCCTTGGCAACGGGCTAGCGACGGGCGCGGCGACGGCGTTCGCCGCCTGCGTTAGCGGCTTGTCCTTCTGGCTTGCGATTAGCGCGAGGTTGCCGCTGGCCGCGGCGACCATTTTCAATGGGCTCGGGCTTGGCATTGGGGTCAGGTTCGAAGCCTGGCTCAATGCGCTTTGGTAGGGTTTGTTTAATTAACCGCTCGATATTGCTGAGCAAGCCATGTTCGTCTACACAGACCAAAGATACTGCTTCACCATTACTGCCAGCCCGCCCTGTGCGGCCGATGCGGTGCACGTAATCTTCGGCGACATTAGGCAGGTCGAAGTTAACTACGTGGGGTAGTTCATTGATATCTAGGCCCCGTGCTGCGATATCGGTAGCCACTAGGACTTGTAGATCACCGCTCTTGAATGCACCAAGTGCTCGTGTTCTGGCACCCTGGCTTTTGTTACCGTGGATTGCCATGGCAGGAATGTCTTGCTTAGAAAGCTGCTCTGCCAAACGATTTGCGCCATGTTTAGTGCGCGTGAAAACGAGCACTTGGAACCAGCCATGCTGTTGAATCAAGTGGGCTAATAGCTCACGCTTCTTATCGCGATCAACTCGATAAATGGCCTGTTCAATTTTTTCAGCAGTTGTATTACGAGGCGCGACTTCAATCAGCGCTGGGTTGTCCAGCAGCTGTTGGGCTAGTGCTTGAATTTCATTGGAGAATGTCGCTGAGAATAGCAAATTTTGACGCTGTTTAGGGACCAGGCGAAGCAGGCGCTTAATGTCATGGATAAAGCCCATATCAAGCATGCGATCAGCTTCATCAAGAACTAGAATTTCTACTGCCGATAAGTCGACGTGGCCTTGCTGATGAAGGTCAAGCAGCCGACCAGGGGTGGCCACCAAAACATCAAGGCCTGCTTTGAGGGCATCCACTTGGGGCTGTTGGCCTACGCCGCCAAAAATAATGTGTGAGCGTAGTGCGAGATGTTGGCCGTAAGCAGAAACGCTTTCACCTACCTGGGCAGCAAGTTCTCGCGTTGGCGTTAATACCAATGCCCTTACTTGGCGTCTGGCTGGGCGCTTGCCATTGGCAAGGCGCTGCAGCATAGGCAGCGTAAAGCCAGCTGTTTTACCAGTACCAGTTTGTGCACTGGCGAGCAGGTCACGTCCCTCTAATACGACGGGGATGGCCTTTATTTGAATAGGCGTTGGCTGGGTATAGCCTTGCGCAGTAACGGCGCGTAGTAAATCGTCGTGCAGACCAAGTTCAGAAAAGCTCATGCGTTCTCCGCAATCGCCTAGCAAGCAGCCCTGATACACGGGGCGGTTACTGGGCGTAATGTTCATAAAAACGAGGATGATCCACCGTCGCGGCTGTGAAATATGCCAGATAAAGTTCGCAGCAGCGGCGGTCATTTATTTGCCAATAAAGACCTAGATAGAAAAAGTAGGCCTTGCTCGGAGGTGACGGGGTGGCGCTAAAAATAACCGTGATACACCTTCACCAGTGTACCATGGTTATGAGCTGGCAGCGCCTAGAGAGGTTATTGATTAGCTGCATGCTCCTCATAGAGGGCTGTTACCCGTGCGAGACTGGCTGGAGGAAGTGGCAGGTCAGCTATTTCCTCAGGGGAAAGCTCAAATAGCTGCTCGGGAAATGCTATATTAGCTTCAAATAGTTGCTTTGCCGTGGCAGGGCCAATGCCTTCAACTGCTAACAAGTGACGGGCAAAGCAATCGATAATATGGCCTTGCTGTTGGGCTGATTGAGCCATTTCGTATAAGGCGAGGGCTTGTTCGATAATAAAGTGCTCAATGCGTTCCAGCACCTCAGCGACAGCAGGGGACATGCCCAGTGAGGCTAGTTTTTCAGTTAGGGCATCATGGCTAGACAGCGCACACTCAAGTGGTTCGAGAGCTGCGTTTCCATCAAGCACCTTTTCAAGCGACTGCGTTAAGCTAGATAGGTGTTTGAGTAGCTCCTCACTGCCAAGCGTGTTGTCACCGTTCATATCGCATCCTTGTCTTAGTCTCTGACGTAGCTAGTACACTTAATTACGGGCACCTACATAAAAGTAAGTTAACTGAGTAAATTAAGTCAGTCATGCGGCTGCTTTATAGCGCACCTGGAGCGCGGTATTTGTGCTTAGCTTAGTCGAAATAGTTGCCTTGGCGAATTTGCTGTGCAATTTGCTTTCCAACACTGCTCCAGCTATCACCCAGTGCGCGAACCAGTGCCGGGTAGCCATCTTCATCGAGAGCGCTTTCAGCCGAAAAGCTCTTTAGGGTCAGAAGCTCATTATTCGCGCCTCTCAACTGCCACTGTCCGCTGGCAACAGCCATACCATCGTATCTACCTTGGAATTGATCGATTTCCAAAAGTAACGTTATCGCATTGGCCGCACTACCATCATCTCGTACTATCTGGATAGTCGTTAGCTCTTGAGCAAGATGAGAGCGCAGCGAGCGTTCCAGCTGGCGGCCAATGCTTTCTGCCCACTGGTGTTCTCGTGCCTCATTGAGCGTGATGTCGTTTAACTGCATGACTATTCCGTCAACATCCAAGTAGTGCGCTAAGCGTGGTGAACGCACCTGGAGTGTGCCCTGAGGATGTGCTGGCGCGCTTAGCGTTGGGCTGCTAGGGAGTAGGTAGCGTGCTGGTGGAGTCACGCTACTCGCACAAGCAGCGAGCAGCATGCTTAAACTGAGCAGTGGTAAAACCTTGAGCGCCGTAGTACGCATTATCAGTCCTTGTTAACGTGGAGCACGAGGGATTGGATCTTGAGTATCCAGGTTATCAAATAGTAATGCCCTGGGGTTTTCGTTCAACGTACGCGTGAGCGGTTGTAAGTCGCGCATTAAGCGGTCAAGGCGCTCTATAGCGGTGGTTAATTCTTGGTAAGCGGGGGATGACGGCGAAACCCCTTGTAGCGTGCTACGTAGTTCATCCAACGTGGCGTTTAAATTGCCTCCCATTGCCTGGGTCTCGGGATCGTTTAGTAACTGATTGATAGAAGCGCTAGCGTTGCGGATTTCATTTAGTGCGCTCTCGGAGGCTTGTAAGCTACGGTCAAGGCCAGCCAGCAGTGGCTCAACCTCAAGCGCATTAAGCTTATCCAGTAAGTTAGTCAATTGAGCTTGGATTTGGGCGAAGCCGCCCGCCACGGTTGGGAAGACGGTACGCTCAGAGAAAGATTCAGCCAAATATTCACCCGCCAAATCACGCTGGAAATTAAGGTCGACAAATAGGGCGCCTGTGAGCAGGCTGCCATTTTTTAGAGATGCCCGTAGCCCTAGATTAAACATGCGAGTAAAACGTTCCTCCCACTCTTCTAAATCAATGTCCGCATTTTCAATACCTAAGCGCTGTGGCTCAATTCGAATTAGTACCGGTATGGCAAACTGGGCGCGGGAGCCTGGCTGTGGTGCGGTGAAATTCCAAGGTACTGCGGCAACGGTGCCCAAGCGGACGCCTCGGAATTCGACAGGAGCCCCTCTTGAAAGGCCTCGGACCGTATCATCAACCAGCAACACATACTCCAAATAGCGGTTAAAAGTGCCTTCGCGAGCGCTGTCCTCATCTGCATATAAATCAAAGCTGGTGTTGGCTTCTGCTGGTTGACCCATTGGTAGATCCTCGGGTACACCAAAAGTTACGCCACCGCCCAGTAATGCTTCAAGTGACCCGATATTGACGCGAAAACCGTCAGCATCCAAGCGTAAATCAACACCGCTAGATGTCCAAAAACGGGTACTGTCAGTAACAAGCTGCGCATAAGGCTCTTCTATAAAAACCTGATGATGCATGGTGCGGGACTTGGGCTCAAAGCGCGCATCTTCAACACGACCAACGGTATAGCCTTGATAGGAGACAGGATCTCCTACGCGTAGCGAATTACCCAATTGACTCACTAAACTAATTTGTAACCCGGCCTGCCCAGAGGGCGCTACAGGTGGGACATCACTAACCTGAAACTCACGGCGTGGTTCTTCAGATCTACCCGGTTCAAGCTGTATATAAGCGCCTGAAAGTACGGTGCCAAGGCCACTAATACCTTCCCGACCAATGCGGGGTTTGACCACCCAGAAACGACTATCATCACGTAGCATGGCCTCGGCTTCAGGTTGTATACGCGCAGTCATTACTGCGTGCGAGAGATCGTCCGAAAGGCGCACGCTCTGCACGCGTCCTATTTCTACGCTGCGGCTACGGATCAGTGTGCTTCCAGCCTCAATTCCCTCGGCGCTGTCCATATTCAGGGTAACGAGGGTGCCACGACTTGAGTAGGTGTCATAGACCAACCACATTCCAATGATGACAGCCACAATAGGTACAATCCAAATAGGGGAAAGCCTTGTTTGTGGTGATGTCTTAGCTCTGTGTAGGTCGTTCTCTTCAGGGGGCGTCGAGCTGTTTTTGTGAGTCACATCATTAGCCATCAACAGGTTCCTTGGCGGCCGTTTCACGGCGAGTAGAGCGTGGAGGCGGGGCGTCCCAAATCAAGCGTGGGTCAAACGTCATGGCAGCAAACATAGTGAGCACAACCACTGAGCCAAAAGCGAGTGCGGCTGGCCCCGGGGTAATCGACATCAGAGAGCCTGCCCGTATCAGTGCTACCAGTATGGCAACAACAAAGACATCGACCATTGACCAGCGACCAATAAATTCTGTGATTCTGTAAAGCTTTGTTCTGCTTTGGGCATTTAGTTCATTGCTACGCTTGATAACAAGACATAGCCACGTCAAGGCCATAAGCTTGCCCACGGGTACGATAACGCTAGCAACAAAGATAACCAGGGCTACTGGCCAGGAGCCCATCTGCAATAAGTGCACCACACCGCCGATGATGGTAGAAGGCATGGCATGTCCCAGGCTAGTGGTGGTCATAATAGGATATACGTTAGCAGGGATATACATGACAGCGGCTGCAAATAGCAGTGCCCAAGTACGCTGTAAACTGTGTGGTAATCGCTGATGTAGCTTCTCATGACAACGGACGCAGCGATTTTTTTCGCCGCTATGTGACAGCCGGTTCACTAAACCGCAGGTAGGGCATCCCGTTACCCCTTGGCTAAAGCCGGTTGTGCCTGTCTTCGTTCCTTCTGGAGCGAGGGGTTCGCCTTCCAAAGAGAACCACATCCAGTCTGCATCCAGAGACTGAGTCGTCATAAGTAGTAGCACTGCAAAAATACAAAACGACCAAAATGAAATGCCTAGCTCGATTTGTGCCATACCAGCTATTTTTATGAGGCTGACAAGCGCACCAATAATGAATACATCAGCCATCATCCAAGGAGTTAAGTGGGCCAGTGATCGCGCAATGTCACGGCTAAATGACATATGCCTGCCGCTTAAAAGTCCGTACTGAAGCCAAATGACTCCAATAAGATAAACTGCAGGCAGCACAATGATCGTCATGATAACTGCAATCGCGACAACGGGCTGATGAAAAGCTATTAAGGTAGTCGCTGTCTGTGAAAGCTCAATTCGGTTTCCCACTCCCCCTATGCTGAAACTAACGAAGGGAAACGAGACCGCCACCAGTAACGCAATAAGCGCTGAAATGGCTAATGCCATGCTGCGTTGAGCGGGGTAGCGGTGGCGTTTTACCAGCGTATGAGAGCAGCGTGGGCAAGATGCTTTTTCCCCGGAGTTAAGAGGGGGTAGTGCTGATACCCAATCGCATTCATGGCAAGCGCGCAGCCGTCTCCGTTGAGCGCGTAGCTCAGGTGGTGTGCGGTCAACCAGCGGTGTGTTAACTGACACCGATGGGCGATTTTTTAATGAGAAATGGGGCAACAGCAAGTTCTCAGTACGTTGAGTAGTAAAACCAATACGGTGGATACGCTTGACTGTCAAGTAGATAGAAAACTGTACTTGACGTATACACTAGCTTGGACAAGGATGCAGCCGCGATAGTGCCTAACATCATGTCATTAAGGAACTGAAATGTTACTCGCCTGCATAGCGGTGCTGGTAGGGCTAGCTCTTTTAATTTGGAGCGCGGAAAAATTCATCGACGGCGCGGCAGCCACTTCACATTGGTTGGGGCTTTCGCCGCTGCTTATTGGCATGCTTGTGATTGGTTTTGGGACATCGGCACCCGAAATGACTGTGTCAGTGCTAGCCGCTATGCAGGGAAACCCTGGGCTGGCGGTGGGGAATGCTTACGGCTCGAACATTGCGAATATAGGCCTCGTACTGGGCTTTGTAGCGCTGATAGCGCCATTGGCTGTTCATTCAGATGTCATTCGCAAAGAGATGCCGCTCTTGGTAGTTATCATGCTGCTAACTGGCTACATGCTGTTTGATGGTTGGATCTCTCGCTGGGAGTCCATTTTGTTGCTTTGCGGACTGGTGCTTTTTATTGGTGTGAGTATCGTTCGTTCCCGTGCTCAGCAGGGCGATCCATTGACGGGTGAGGTTGCTGAAACGTTAGAGAGTAAAGCCCTTTCCCGCGGCAAGGCGATAATGTGGACCCTGGTTGGCCTGGTGCTGCTAATTGCTAGCTCACGCTTATTGGTATGGGGAGCCGTTGAGATTGCGGTTGGCTTTGGTGTCAGTGATCTCATTATTGGGCTGACGGTGGTGGCTATAGGCACTTCCTTGCCTGAGCTGGCTTCCTCTATCAGTGCTCTACGCCGTAAAGAGCATGACATGGTGCTGGGGAATGTAGTGGGATCCAACTTGTTCAATAGCTTGGCAGTTGTTGGGTTGGCAGGGGTTATTCATCCTATTGAAGTGGGGCGCGAAGTATTGGTGCGGGACTGGAGTGTTATGACCGTTATGACACTTCTAATGGTGCTATTCGCCTTCTCTTGGCGAGGGCGCCCACGTCGTATTAACCGTGTTGAGGGCGGGGTGTTGTTCTCGTTATTTATAGCGTACACAGGTTATCTGGTGAGTTTGGTACTACTCTCTTAATTCACTATTCTTAATTCACTGCTCTCCTAACTCACTGAAGATATGCGTCAATGCGACACATCTTGGACGGTCAGCTGATGTTATATGATGGCTGTCCAATTTAAGTTGATTGCAACGGTTCATGAGCAATCAAAAAATAGGCTTAGTGCTTATAACTAAAATGTCGCGCCCCTAAAGGCTCAACTAAGCTTGTGTTAACCCATAGATGGGAAACCGATTCATGTCTTAGGAGAGTGAAATGGAACTTGATCCCCTGTTGTTATCGCGATTGCAGTTTGCATTCGTTGTATCGTTTCATGCGATTTTCCCTGTCTTTACGATCGGCTTAGCGTCCTATATAGCGCTACTTCATGGCCTGTTTTATAAGACCGAGAACCCTGCCTGGGATCGTCTCGCTCTATTCTGGACAAAGGTGTTTGCCGTTGTCTTTGGTATGGGCGTGGTATCAGGCATCGTGATGTCTTTCCAATTTGGAACTAACTGGAGCAATTTCTCCCAAGCAGCATCAAATTTTCTTGGGCCCGTCCTTAGTTATGAGGTGGTCACCGCTTTCTTTTTAGAGGCCGCTTTTCTTGGCGTGCTTCTATTTGGTCGTGGAAAAGTACCCCAGGGAGTGCATCTATTTGCTGCCATCATGGTGGCCATCGGTACATTTATCTCTTCATTCTGGATCCTTTCGGCGAACAGTTGGATGCACACGCCAGCAGGGGTAGAGTTAATCGATAATCGCTTCCATATTATTTCGTGGACCGAAGCGATTTTTAATCCCTCTTTCCCTTATCGCTTCCTGCACATGGCTGTAGCTTCCTTTCTGACGGGCGGCTTTGTTGTGGCGGGAGTGAGTGCATGGTTCTTGCTCCGTGATCGAGACCCAGAAGCGAATCGACGTGCACTGTCAATGTGCCTTTGGTTACTGTTGTTCTTGGCGCCGATTCAAGCCGTTATCGGTGACTTTCATGGTCTGAACACATTGGAGCACCAGCCTACAAAGGTCGCCGCAATGGAAGGGCACTGGGAAACATCGACTAATGTGCCGCTACTGTTATTTGCGATACCCGATCAAGAAGCGCAAACCAATCACTTTGCGTTCGGCATCCCTAACTTAGCGAGCATTATTTTGACCCACTCGCCCGATGGTGAGATACCGGGAATTAGTGAAGCACCGCCGGAAGAGCAGCCACCCGTATTGATTGTTTTTTGGGCCTTTAGGGTAATGGTTGGAATTGGCTTATTGATGATTGCGGTTTCGTTGACAGGTCTGATTTTACGTCGCAAAGGGCGCATCTATCAGCAGCCATTATTTCTAAAATCGCTGGTAGGTATGATTGCCATGCCGTTTGTCGCGGTCTTGGCAGGCTGGATCGTCACTGAAACTGGCCGTGCGCCCTGGTTGGTATACGGCATGATGACCCATGCGGAGGGCTTAACACCCTCACTAACCGGCTCCATGGCGTTATTTACCTTAATTGGTTACATATTGGTTTACGGGGTAGTGTTTTATGCAGGCGTTTACTACCTCACGCGTGTCGTACGCAATGGTATGTTGCCAGAAGAAGAGCGTGAAACAGTGGGTGATAACTTCCACCGTCCCATGCGTCCGCTTTCTGCAACGCATACCCCTTTTGATGATGACGTTGATCCAGTCAGGAGCTAAACATGGAAATGTTTGATTTAACGCTAATATGGGCGTTCATCATCGGCTTTGGCATCATGATGTACGTACTGATGGATGGGTTTGATCTGGGGCTTGGGATACTGTACCCATTTGCTCCTGATGAAGATGCTCGCGACGTCATGATGAATTCTGTGGCGCCTGTCTGGGATGGTAATGAGACCTGGCTAGTGCTTGGGGGGGCAGGTTTGTTGGGCGCCTTCCCGCTGGTCTACTCGGTGTTTCTGCCAGCACTTTATATTGGCGTTTTTCTAATGTTGGCGGGGTTGATTTTCCGCGGTGTTGCCTTTGAGTTTCGTTTTAAGTCGCGCCGTAACCGTCGCTGGTGGAACCGAGCATTTTGCTGGGGATCTGCGATTGCTGCCTTTGCCCAAGGGGCGGTAGTAGGAGCCTATATTCAGGGCTTCCCCGTTGAAAATTTCGCCTATGTGGGCGGTCCATTCGACTGGCTGACACCATTTTCTATATTAACTGGTCTTGGCCTAATGGCGGGTTATGCTTTGCTTGGGGCGACTTGGCTGATTCTGAAGTCCGAGGGGCATATTCAAGATTGGGCTTATAAGATTACTCCCATGTTACTGGCGCTTGTGCTGCTCGTTTTTGGGATTATTAGTATATGGACGCCGTTTGTGAACCCGCTGGTGTGGGAGCGTTGGTTTGGTAATATTCAGCTTATATGGATCTTCCCATTCCTGGCGCTTGCCTGTGCTTTTATTGTCTATCGCTCGGTGAAAACGCGGCGTGAGGGCGTACCGTTCCTAGCTACCATCGGTATCTATGTTTTCACCTACCTGGGTTTGATTGTTAGTAAGTGGCCTGTGATTGTGCCCCCTAACTACACACTTTGGGATGCCGCATCTGCGCCGGAGTCACAGCTTTTCTTATTGATTGGCGTGTTATTCGTCATTCCTATCATTCTCACTTATACCGCCTGGACGTACTGGGTATTCCGCGGCAAGGTGCGGGTTGGTGACGGGTATCACTGAGCGTATGCCTGCTTGTCATCAAAATGAGGTGATACCCATAACGCCGCGCCGTTGGCTCTCTTCGCTTGCAAAGCGCGAGCAAAAAAGGCTAACCGGTGCGGCAGTGTGTGGCGTTTTGGCGGGAGTTCAAACGGTTGTCCTAGTGGTGGGGCTAGCTTGGCTGATCGAGCAGTTAGTGGTTCATGACCGTTCGCCAGCAGAGTTTGTGCCACTATTTTTAGCACTAGCTGCTGCAGTAGGGCTTCGCGCAGTTTTTCAATCAGCGCAGGAGGTGTTGAGTGCTGAGGCTAGCCTACGGATTCGTTTGTTTGCGAGGGCCGAACTCCTATCTAAAATTGCTGAGCTTGGCCCTGTCTGGTTAACGCAGCAACAAAGTGGCGCGCTGGCTACCCAAGTGGTTGAGCATGTCGATGCGCTGGATGGCTACTTTGCTCGTTTCTACCCTCAACTGCGCATTGTGGTGGCCTTACCGCTAATTATTGTCTGTGTAGTGGGGTGGCTGGACTACTTAGTCGCCATTTTTTTGTTTCTGTCAGCACCGCTTATCCCTCTCTTTATGGCTTTAGTGGGCATGGGGGCCGAGCGTTTGAATCAAGACCAGTTCAAAGCCGTCTCTCGTTTATCCGCACACTTCATAGATCGCGTACGCGGCATGACGACGCTGCAACTTTTTGGCCATACTCAATCTGCGCAGCGAACGGTGTGGTATGCCACTGATGAGTATCGCCGCTTAAGTATGCGTACCTTACGGTTGGCATTTTTATCCTCCGCAGTGCTTGAGTTTTTTGCGTCAGTAGCGATCGCCGTTGTTGCTATGTATGTAGGTTTTGGCCTGCTGGGCTATATCGATTACGGTCCATCACCGTCGCTTACGCTATTTAGTGGCCTGGCCGTCCTCTTGTTGGCGCCTGAGTTTTTCCAGCCTTTACGTACGCTTTCCCAGCACTATCATGATCGTGCGGCAGCACTAGGTGCTGCTGAAAGCGTGGTTGTTATTTATAACGAACCGAGCTTGGTGCCTGACCACTTGGCAAAGCCACTGGAGCCAGGTGCAGTGTGTGAGCTTGCAAACGCAAGCATAGGTTATTCAGGCCGAGGGCTGGCGCTTCAGGCAGTAAACGTTTCGATTTTTGATGGTGACGTTGTTGCTGTTACGGGGGAGTCGGGCAGTGGTAAGTCATCGCTCTTGGCAGTGTTGGCAGGCTTTATGGCTCCCCTTAGTGGTGCCTATCGTCGAGAAGCTTCAAAAGTGGCGTGGCTTGATCAAAATCCCTGCATTATTCAGGGCAGTTTGGCAGATAATCTGCGGTTAGCTAGCCCAACTGCAGATGCTGAATCCATGATTCATGCATTGCAGCAGGCTGGGCTGGGGCAGCTATTAGCAGCATTGCCTGCCGGGCTTGAGAGTGCCATTGGTGAGCGGGGTGTTGGGCTATCAGGAGGGCAGGCCCAGCGCCTTGCCCTTGCACGCATTTACCTGAGTTCAGCATCGTTAATATTGTTAGATGAGCCAACAGCGAGCTTGGATGCATCAACTGAACAGGTAGTTATCCAGGCGTTATTGTCGTGGGCTAAAGAGGGACGCACGCTCGTGGTTGCGACGCATCACCCTGCAATCGTTGCTGTTGCCAATAGGCACTTTATATGTGAAATGGGCAAACTCAAAGAGGTGGCCCCGTGAAGCAAGCCTACCAAGATTTCAAGCCTTGGCTAATGCTTTTACTACGCCGTCGACAGCGTTTTCTATTAGGGGCGATCCTCATATGGGTAACGCTCATAGCGGGATTATCGCTATTGGGTTTATCGGGGTGGTTTATTACTGCCTGCGCGCTTGCAGGTATCGCGTTAGCCGCAGGCTTGCCGTCTTCTCTAGATATTTACGTGCCAGGTGGTGGTATTCGTTTTTTTGCATTGTTGCGAACGGTTGCGCGTTATGTTGAGCGCCTATATAACCACAATACGGTATTAACGCTATTGGCGGACTTGCGCTTTCGTGTTTTTGGCTACTTAACGCATCTAGATGATACTAGCTTGCGCCGTAGCCGGGCCAGTGACTGGTTGAGCCGCCTCACCGCAGATATTGATACACTGGATAATCTCTACCTGCGTCTACTAATGCCTCCGGTAGTCGCTTTGCTATGCGTTCTGGCTGTGCCAGCTTTTATAGCTATTTGGATGCCAGGAGTAGCCATCATTGTTCTGGTTACGCTTGGGGTGCTGTGGCTAATGATCACGTTAGGCTCTGCCAAGCTCGGGTTCGCTAATAGCTATCAGCAGACTAGCGATCAAAGGGAATTGCGCCACTTAGTACTCGATCAAGTGCAGGCCTCCGCAGAGCTAATGAGTTATCAGACCAGTGCTTGGCATCAGCAGAAGATTTTCTGCCAGGAAGTGCATGCCGCGGTGAATCAGCGACGTTTAATGTTTAAAACTGCGCTTGGTAATGCGACGGTTTCTTTGGTCACAAGCATGCTAGTGATAAGCGTACTGTGGGTGGGCAGTGTAGCCATGCTAGAGTCACATGTAAGTGGGCCAGTCCTAGTGATGGCAGTGTTAATTTTATTAGGTGTAAATGAAGCCTTTAGTGTGCTTCCGGCAGCCTTTATAAAATTAGGGGCTAGCCACGCTGCTGTCAAACGGCTCAATACCCTCTCATCGAGCCCCGCAAACATTGGAAAAATTGCCTTTCCTACCTCTCTTTGTGGGCACTCTGTTAGCCTCAGCAACGTTTCATTTCGCTATCCGGACATGCTTGAGCCTGCCATCAATGCGATTTCATTGACCCTTCCTTCCACGAAACGAGCAGTTATTACTGGGGTTTCTGGAGCGGGTAAATCGACGCTGGCGCAACTACTGATGGGGCGTATTTCCCCTACTAGCGGTGAAATTAGCATATCCGGTTGTGCCCCGTTTGAGGTATTGGCCGATAGCCGCGCAGCGAACTTCGCCATGCTGTCGCAACAGGTGGATTTGTTCGATGGTTCTCTAGCAGAAAACTTACGTATTGCTAACCCCGATGCGAACGATGAGCAGCTATGGAGTGCGCTAGCTCAGGTTGCACTTAGCGACTGGGCTCAGCGGCAACCGCAAAAGCTGGATACTCCGGTGGGGGAGAAGGGGCAACAGCTTTCCGGTGGACAAGCAAGGCGGGTTGCTTTGGCGCGCTTATTTTTGCGCAGTCCACATATGGTGTTGTTGGATGAGCCGTTTGCGGGTGTTGATGCGCAAACAGCACAGCATATTGCCCATGCATTAGATCAATGGCTTGGCAATAAAACAGTGATTTACTTTGTTCATCAAGTAGATGATGTCTCGCTTTTACCTGGTGTTGAGTTTTATTGGCAGCTTGATGAAGGCCGGCTAATTACTGATACTGGAATGCATAACCCGCTACCGCAGTGAGCTATAAAGGAGCCCGCTATGCATGATTTTTTACGTAAATTGCCAAAAGTTGAGCTCCATCTACATATTGAAGGCTCTCTTGAGCCTGAGCTGATGTTTCAGCTTGCTAAGCGAAACAATATTGAGCTTCCTTATGCGACGATCGGTGAAGCCAAAGCCGCTTACCAGTTTGATGACCTGCAAGGATTCCTGAATCTCTATTATCTCGGTATGAATGTCCTACGCACTGAGCAGGATTTCTACGACTTGGCGATGGATTACTTCAAGCGCGCACGGGCGGAGGGGGTAGTGCACATCGACATGCATTTTGATCCGCAAGCGCACCTTCAACGAGATGTTCCTTTAAGCGTTGTGATGGCAGGCCTGCTTCGCGCTAAGCAAGAAGCTGAAGCATCGCTTGATTTATCCGTGGGCATGATCATGGCTTTTTTGCGCGACCGCCCTGCGGACGAGGCTCTTCAGGTGCTTGAGCAGGCGGCACCGTATTTGAAGTACTTGGATGCTATTGGGCTAGACAGCGCAGAGCGCAATAACCCACCTAGAAAGTTTCAGGCGCTCTTTGCACGAGCAAAAGAGCTAGGCTTGGTGCGTGTTGCTCATGCTGGGGAAGAGGGGCCAGCTGACTATATAGCCGAAGCTCTTGATGTGTTAGATGTTCAGCGCATAGATCATGGTGTGCGTTGTTTAGAGAGTAGTGATGTTGTGCAGCGCCTCCGTGAGCAGCAAATAGTATTGACTGTTTGCCCTCTCTCAAATGTAAGTTTGAAAGTAGTTGAGCAGCTACGTGACCACCCCCTACCTAATTTGTTGGCGGAGGGGCTAAAAGTGACCATTAGTTCTGATGATCCTGCTTATTTCGGCGGAGGTTTGCTGACTAATCATATGGCATGCGCAGACGCATTTGGTTGGGATGCGGACCTGTTCTGCACTTTAAACCGCAATGCCATTGAAGAGGCCTTTACTAACGAAAAGCGTCGTGCAGAACTTTTACTGCGTTTAGAAGCTTGCCGTGTTTAGAGTGGGCATAGCGATGCCTTGAAGCACTGAAATTTCAGTGAATAAATACCGTCGGCCTAGGCCGACGGTATCAGCTTTGCACAAGCATTAGGGTAGGGCTGGAACCTCAAAGTCGGGCATTTTACCGGTTAGGGTATGAAGAAACGCAGTAATGTTATCTATAGCGACTTCATCGAACTCACGACCAAGCATTTCTTGCCCCATGATAGCGACTGCCTCTTCTAGCGATTCAGTCGCACCATTATTCATATAGGGATAGGTTACCGCTACGTTTCTGAGCGTTGGTGTTTTAAAGCGGTATTTATCGGATTCTTCTCCCGTTACCAAATAGCGGCCAAGATCTGTGGAGCCTGGCACCTGGATTGCGTGGAAGCGGCTATCTGTTAAGGCTGGACCGCTGTGGCAAGCGATACAGCCGTTATCTACAAAAGCGACCATCCCATCTTTCGCTTGATCGCTAATGGCACTTATGTCTCCGCGTAAATAGCGATCGAACGGAGAGTTAGGAGTATTCAAAGTCCGCTGGAATGTGGCTAGGGCTTTAGCTAGGTTCTCTGCATTGATGGGGTCTTCATCGTCTGGATAGGCGTCAGCAAATTTCTCTTGGTAGAGCTCGAATTCTGTCAGACGATCTAATGCCATCTCGAGAGCCATGGCCATTTCAACCTCGGCTTCGATGGGGCCAAGAGCTTGCCCTTCAAGGTCTGGCTCACGACCATCCCAGAACTGCGCCCCAAAAAAACCGCTGTTAAGAACCGTTGGTGTATTACGCTCGCCTACTTGGCCCTCGTGGCCTACTGCACGTGGGATGCGGTCTGCCCAGCCCAATGCTGGGTTGTGGCAGGTGGCGCAACTGATGACACCGCTTGATGAGATCCTTGGTTCAAAAAATAGCATGTTACCCAGCTCAACTTTTTCTTCCGTAAGCGAGTTGCTGGCGGGAATAGGGGGGAGGTAGGGCAGTGGCTCAAAGCGATTGCGATAGTCTTCAAAGCCATCTTCGGCTCCAGCGGTGCCCACCGCCGTAAAAACTGCGCTAGCGATAATGCTTGGCAGGATTTTTCTCATCATTTTCATGTTTTGATCCCCTTGCATGAGTAGCACTGGCCAGCCTTGCGATTTTTCAATTTCATACCAATTACGCTAGGTGCTTGAATTCTTAAGCCTCAGCCCAGTGTAATGAACAGGAAATCGGTCGGCTTGCGCTGGATCAATCTCTGGCGAGATTCAGGATTCTTTCCTCTATTGATTCGCTATCCAGCCAAGGGGGCTTTATGTTTGATCCTGTGTGCTTGTGCTGAAGCAGACTGTTGAGCAAGGTTTTTTTCAGGTAGAGAAATGCCTACCGACTTTCGTGATCCTGCAAAAACTTAATTTACGTGCTTGACCAAATAAAAAATACAGGTATGATACGCCCACATCGAACGGCAACGACCTTCGATAAGCTCTTTAACAATTTGATCAGGTAATTCATGTGGGCGCTTGCCGATGAGGGTGATAAATCACCAAATATCAAGGCAAGCGGTCATGACAATGTAAATTGAAATGAATTCGTTTGAACCTTGAGCCAAGTTTGATGCGCTTTTGTTACTTTCGGCTAGTCCTTAAGTAACGAGTAAGTATCACAATGATTTTAAACTGAAGAGTTTGATCATGGCTCAGATTGAACGCTGGCGGCAGGCCTAACACATGCAAGTCGAGCGGTAACAGATCTAGCTTGCTAGATGCTGACGAGCGGCGGACGGGTGAGTAATGCATAGGAATCTGCCCGGTAGTGGGGGATAACCTGGGGAAACCCAGGCTAATACCGCATACGTCCTACGGGAGAAAGGGGGCTTCGGCTCCTGCTATTGGATGAGCCTATGTCGGATTAGCTAGTTGGTGAGGTAATGGCTCACCAAGGCAACGATCCGTAGCTGGTCTGAGAGGATGATCAGCCACATCGGGACTGAGACACGGCCCGAACTCCTACGGGAGGCAGCAGTGGGGAATATTGGACAATGGGCGGAAGCCTGATCCAGCCATGCCGCGTGTGTGAAGAAGGCCTTCGGGTTGTAAAGCACTTTCAGCGAGGAAGAACGCCTAGTGGTTAATACCCATTAGGAAAGACATCACTCGCAGAAGAAGCACCGGCTAACTCCGTGCCAGCAGCCGCGGTAATACGGAGGGTGCGAGCGTTAATCGGAATTACTGGGCGTAAAGCGCGCGTAGGTGGCTTGATAAGCCGGTTGTGAAAGCCCCGGGCTCAACCTGGGAACGGCATCCGGAACTGTCAAGCTAGAGTGCAGGAGAGGAAGGTAGAATTCCCGGTGTAGCGGTGAAATGCGTAGAGATCGGGAGGAATACCAGTGGCGAAGGCGGCCTTCTGGACTGACACTGACACTGAGGTGCGAAAGCGTGGGTAGCAAACAGGATTAGATACCCTGGTAGTCCACGCCGTAAACGATGTCGACCAGCCGTTGGGTGCCTAGCGCACTTTGTGGCGAAGTTAACGCGATAAGTCGACCGCCTGGGGAGTACGGCCGCAAGGTTAAAACTCAAATGAATTGACGGGGGCCCGCACAAGCGGTGGAGCATGTGGTTTAATTCGATGCAACGCGAAGAACCTTACCTACTCTTGACATCTACAGAAGCCGGAAGAGATTCTGGTGTGCCTTCGGGAACTGTAAGACAGGTGCTGCATGGCTGTCGTCAGCTCGTGTTGTGAAATGTTGGGTTAAGTCCCGTAACGAGCGCAACCCTTGTCCTTATTTGCCAGCGCGTAATGGCGGGAACTCTAAGGAGACTGCCGGTGACAAACCGGAGGAAGGTGGGGACGACGTCAAGTCATCATGGCCCTTACGAGTAGGGCTACACACGTGCTACAATGGCCGGTACAAAGGGTTGCGAGCTCGCGAGAGTCAGCTAATCCCGAAAAGCCGGTCTCAGTCCGGATCGGAGTCTGCAACTCGACTCCGTGAAGTCGGAATCGCTAGTAATCGTGAATCAGAATGTCACGGTGAATACGTTCCCGGGCCTTGTACACACCGCCCGTCACACCATGGGAGTGGACTGCACCAGAAGTGGTTAGCCTAACGCAAGAGGGCGATCACCACGGTGTGGTTCATGACTGGGGTGAAGTCGTAACAAGGTAGCCGTAGGGGAACCTGCGGCTGGATCACCTCCTTAAACGATGCATCATCCCTCGCGGTAAGCGCTCACAATGAATTACCTGATCAGATATAGAGCAAACGGTAAAAGCACGATCCCCTCTTGGGTCTGTAGCTCAGTTGGTTAGAGCGCACCCCTGATAAGGGTGAGGTCGGCAGTTCAAGTCTGCCCAGACCCACCAAATTTTATTCTATCGCTGCGTTATTTTATGACTCGCATAGCAGGCTATGCGTCGCCATAAAATGCCTTGCGCTAAATAAAATTGGCCAGAGGTGAGTGTCACTAGATGGGGCCATAGCTCAGCTGGGAGAGCGCCTGCCTTGCACGCAGGAGGTCAGCGGTTCGATCCCGCTTGGCTCCACCATTACGTACTATTTTTATCTTAAATACCGTTTGTGAATGTTTCGTGACTATTGATAAGTCGTTGTGTGTTATGACGCCGCCTTATCACTGTTCATCGAACAGCCGCTCTTTAACAATGTATATCATGCTGACACAAACGTTTTTTTAAAACGTTTGTACGTAAATTGTTTTGTGATACGTCTCAAGCGTATCCGGCAATCGTTAACATTGCGAGATACCAGACTCCTTCGGGTTATAGGGTCAAGCAATGAAGCGCACACGGTGGATGCCTAGGCAGCCAGAGGCGATGAAAGACGTGGTAGCCTGCGATAAGGCTCGGCGAGGTGGCAAACAACCTGTGACCCGGGCATTTCTGAATGGGGAAACCCACTGACCATAAGGTCAGTATCCTGCCCTGAATATATAGGGGTAGGAGGCGAACCAGGGGAACTGAAACATCTAAGTACCCTGAGGAAAAGAAATCAACCGAGATTCCCCTAGTAGCGGCGAGCGAACGGGGACCAGCCCTTAAGCGTGTGACTGATTAGGCGAAGGCATTGGGAAGTGCCGCCATAGCGGGTGATAGCCCCGTAGCCGAAAATCTGATCACGTGAAATCGAGTAGGTCGGGGCACGAGAAACCTTGACTGAAGACGGGGGGACCATCCTCCAAGGCTAAATACTCCTGGCTGACCGATAGTGAACCAGTACCGTGAGGGAAAGGCGAAAAGAACCCCGGAGAGGGGAGTGAAATAGATCCTGAAACCGTGTGCGTACAAGCAGTAGGAGCAGACTTGTTCTGTGACTGCGTACCTTTTGTATAATGGGTCAGCGACTTATATTCAGTGGCGAGGTTAACCGTATAGGGGAGCCGTAGGGAAACCGAGTCTTAACTGGGCGACACAGTCGCTGGATATAGACCCGAAACCGAGCGATCTATCCATGAGCAGGGTGAAGGTTGAGTAACATCAACTGGAGGCCCGAACCAGGATCTGTTGAAAAAGATTTGGATGACTTGTGGATCGGAGTGAAAGGCTAATCAAGCTCGGAGATAGCTGGTTCTCCTCGAAAGCTATTTAGGTAGCGCCTCACGTATCACCACCGGGGGTAGAGCACTGTTTCGGCTAGGGGGTCATCCCGACTTACCAACCCGAGGCAAACTCCGAATACCGGTGAGTGCAGCGTGGGAGACACACGGCGGGTGCTAACGTCCGTCGTGAAAAGGGAAACAACCCAGACCGTCAGCTAAGGTCCCCAAATCCTGGTTAAGTGGGAAACGATGTGGGAAGGCTCAGACAGCTAGGAGGTTGGCTTAGAAGCAGCCATCCTTTAAAGAAAGCGTAATAGCTCACTAGTCGAGTCGGCCTGCGCGGAAGATGTAACGGGGCTAAACCAGGTACCGAAGCTACGGGTTCATTCTTAGGAATGAGCGGTAGAGGAGCGTCGTGTAAGCCAATGAAGGTGGATTGAGAAGTCTGCTGGAGGTATCACGAGTGCGAATGCTGACATGAGTAACGATAAAGGGAGTGAAAAACTCCCTCGCCGGAAGACCAAGGGTTTCTGTTCTACGCTAATCGGAGCAGAGTGAGTCGGCCCCTAAGGCGAGGCCGAAAGGCGTAGTCGATGGGAAACGGGTCAATATTCCCGTACCGGACATGATTGCGATGGGGGGACGGAGAAGGCTAGGTGGGCCAGGCGTTGGTTGTCCTGGTGAAAGTGAGTAGGCCGAGATCTTAGGCAAATCCGAGATCTTAAAGCCGAGACACGAGATGAACTGACCACGGTCAGGAAGTCACTGATGCCACGCTTCCAGGAAAAGCCTCTAAGCTTCAGATCATGTGCGACCGTACCCCAAACCGACACAGGTGGTCAGGGTGAGAATCCCAAGGCGCTTGAGAGAACTCGGGTGAAGGAACTAGGCAAAATGGTGCCGTAACTTCGGGAGAAGGCACGCCGGCGTAGGGTGAAGAGACTTGCTCTCCTAGCCCGAACCGGTCGAAGATACCAGGTGGCTGCAACTGTTTAGTAAAAACACAGCACTCTGCTAACTCGTAAGAGGACGTATAGGGTGTGACGCCTGCCCGGTGCCGGAAGGTTAAGTGATGGTGTTAGGATTCGTCCGAAGCTCTTGATCGAAGCCCCGGTAAACGGCGGCCGTAACTATAACGGTCCTAAGGTAGCGAAATTCCTTGTCGGGTAAGTTCCGACCTGCACGAATGGCGTAATGATGGCCACGCTGTCTCCACCCGAGACTCAGTGAAATTGAAATCGCCGTGAAGATGCGGTGTACCCGCGGCTAGACGGAAAGACCCCGTGAACCTTTACTATAGCTTCACACTGGACGCTGATGTTGCCTGTGTAGGATAGCTGGGAGGCTTTGAATCTCGGACGCCAGTTCGAGGGGAGCCAACCTTGAAATACCAGCCTGGCATCATTGGCGTTCTCACTCAGGTCCGTTATCCGGATCGAGGACAGTGTGTGGTGGGTAGTTTGACTGGGGCGGTCTCCTCCCAAAGAGTAACGGAGGAGCACGAAGGTACCCTCAGCACGGTCGGACATCGTGCAGTGAGTGCAAGAGCATAAGGGTGCTTGACTGCGAGACAGACACGTCGAGCAGGTGCGAAAGCAGGTTCTAGTGATCCGGTGGTTCTGTATGGAAGGGCCATCGCTCAACGGATAAAAGGTACTCCGGGGATAACAGGCTGATACCGCCCAAGAGTTCACATCGACGGCGGTGTTTGGCACCTCGATGTCGGCTCATCACATCCTGGGGCTGAAGTCGGTCCCAAGGGTATGGCTGTTCGCCATTTAAAGTGGTACGCGAGCTGGGTTTAGAACGTCGTGAGACAGTTCGGTCCCTATCTGCCGTGGGCGTTGGATGTTTGAGAAGAGCTGCTCCTAGTACGAGAGGACCGGAGTGGACGACCCTCTGGTGTTCCGGTTGTCACGCCAGTGGCATTGCCGGGTAGCTATGGTCGGACAGGATAACCGCTGAAAGCATCTAAGCGGGAAGCCCCCTTCAAGATGAGACATCCCTGAGGCCTAGAGCCTCCTAAAGGGCCCAGCAAGACCAGCTGGTTGATAGGCACGGTGTGGAAGCGCTGCAAGGCGTTGAGCTAACGTGTACTAATTGCCCGTGAGGCTTGACCCTATAACACCCAAGGGGTCTGGTCGCAATGATAACGACAGGTTCGTAAGAACCCCGGATACGCGCGCTGTGCCCTGAGAGGGCGTAGTGAGAGACGCAGACAAGACACTGATTACACGTACAGCATGATATACATCACCCGTTACGCCTGACGACCATAGCACGCGTGAACCACCTGAACCCATGCCGAACTCAGAAGTGAAACCGCTTAGCGCCGATGGTAGTGTGGGGTCTCCCCATGCGAGAGTAGGTCATCGTCAGGCACTTATTAAGAAAAACCCCAGTTCCAAATGGAACTGGGGTTTTTTGTTGGGCGCCAGTCCGCGTTAAGTCTGTTTTAATAAAAATCCCCCAGGGCTGATGCCTTGGGGGATTTTTTATGCCTAATGGCTTCTCACTGCGAGCTATCCCTCCGGTGTTGGCATTGCCCACCAGCCCAGGTTTCATAGATGGCACGGTCATCTGCTAGCATCATCAGTGCAAACAACCGCTCTCCAAGGGTGGTGCAGTGGCTGATGCGTCGGGAGAGTAGCGATGTCGCCTGTGGGTCAATCACCACAAAGTCTGCTTCAAGACTAGGTGCTAATTGGCCGATATGGTTATCCAGGGAAAGTGCTTTTGCGTTCCCCATGGTTAAGCCATAAAAGCCTTGCCAGGCGGTGAGTGGTTGTCCACCTAGTTGCCCTACCTGATAGGCAGCCTTGAGAGTGCCAAAGCCCGATAAATCGGTGCCTGCACCGATATCGCTGGCAAATGTAAATGCCATGCCGGCCTGCTTGGCGGCTGCTCGGTCGAATAAACCGCTGCCGAGAAATAGATTGGAGCTAGGACAAAACGCAATATTAGCACCACGCTCCGCTAGCCGTTTGCGCATGTCGTTATTTAAATGAATACCGTGTGCAAAGGTACTGCGGGGGCCAACCAAGCCTGCGTCTTCATAGACAGATAAATAATCCCGGCTGCCTGGAAATAGTTCTGCTACCCAATCTAGTTCACCACTGTTTTCCGCTAAGTGAGTTTGCAGCCATAGAGTCGGCTCGTTGCGCAGCAAGGCGCCAGCTGCGTCCATTTGTATTTTGGTTGAGGTCGGTGCAAAACGAGGGGTGACACTGTAACCGAGTCGCTGCTTTCCATGCCAATCCGCTATTAGGCGTTCGGTATCGGCGATGCCTGTTGCACCATCCAGTAACTCATCAGGGGCATTGCGATCCATTAATACTTTGCCCACCAACATGCGTAACTGTCTACTCTTACATGCACTAAAAAATGCATCAACGGACCCTGGATGGCTAGACCCAAATACTTGGGCAGTGGTCGTTCCAGCTCGCAGCATCTCATCTAGAAAGGCGTTCGATAGGGCTTCCGCATGAGCATAATTGGCAAAGCGGCACTCTTCAGGAAAGGTGTAGTCATTTAACCAATCCAGCAATTGGCGCCCATAAGAGGCCATGATATCTAACTGTACATAGTGTACGTGGGTGTCAATAAATCCCGGCATGATGAGCTTGTCGCGATAATCATATACGGGAATGCCTTCAGGTAATGATAGCGATAGCTCTGAGAAATGGCCTACTGCATGAATATGCTGGCCTTTTAGCCAAAGTAAACCATCGCCATAGTGCTCTAAGCTGCCAGGCTGAGGCATGTCGCCATCACCAGGGTCGCGTGAAAAGCTAACCAATTCAGCACGAATAAGTGTATCAGTAGAGGAAGTCATATTAGCTCATGGTAGTCGGAGAATCGTCAAATAGCGTTCGCAACGCCTGGGGTTCAAGTCCACGTGTATCGGAAGGTGAGGGCGTATCAGTTAGCCATAGCAGTTCTGTCACCACTGTTAGCGCAATAGCGTAGGGGGTTTTATTGCTAAGCTTCGTTGCATGAATGCGGCCGATGGGGCTTCGCACTCGCTCAATTTGTTCTGTGGAATAACCATCCCGTTTGAGGCGTCCTTGAAAGCTAGCCCATTTGCTGTCAGAACCAATTAAGCCAATAGAGGCCAGGTCATCGCGCTCGATAAGCGCTGTGATAAGCGCATAATCTTCATCATGATTATGGGTTAAAACCAGTGCATGGGTATTGGGTGGCAATTCAGAGATGCTTTCTTTTGCACTATGCAGCTCATGACAGCTAAGCCTTGGCTGCTGGCGATCATGTTCGTTAAAAACATTGCGGCGGCTATCATACCAATGCAGTCGCCAAGGTAGTGGGACACTTAGCTTCACAATTTCCTGCCCCACGTGGCCGGCACCAAAAACAGCTACATGAGTGGAAGCGCCTGGAAAGGCTTCCAATAGGATGTTTACGAAGCCGCCGCAGCACTGTCCACTCCGCCCACCCAAAGAAAAGGCCTCTAAACTGAAACCGTAGCGCTGTTCTTTTAACTGTACGCGTGCTGCGGCAATGGTTTGCCACTCAAAAGTGCCTCCGCCCAATGTATCGAAGGTGGCATCGTTGGTAATTACCATTCGTGCCCCAGGCTCACGAGGCGTTGAGCCAGCGCTCGTCACCTGGGTGGCTAGAACATGAGGGGTACCAGCACGCTGTAGGCGATGCAGTGCTGCATGCCAGGTTTCGGGGGCTTGGGTATCACTCACAGTGCTTTCTCTCTTAGTGCATTGGCCGCTAGCATGACGCGCTCGGGTGTGGCCGGGGTGTCGAGATGGGGCGATGTTTGATAGTTAGTTAAGCTTGCCAGCGCATCACGCAACGCTGACCATACGCAAATGCCTAGCATAAAAGGCGGTTCGCCCACTGCTTTTGAGTGGTAGAGACTTGCCATTGAGTTGGGGTGACCTTCCAATAGTGCGACGTTAAAGATCGGGGGAAGGTCGCCAAACGTAGGGATTTTATAAGTGGCAGGTCCATCGCTGATCAGTACGCCATTATCGTTCCATCTGAGCTCTTCGCTGGTTAACCAGCCCATTCCCTGGATGAAGCCGCCTTCTACTTGGCCAATATCAATCGCGGGGTTAAGAGAATCGCCAACATCATGCAGTATATCGACTTGGTCGACTTGGTATTCGCCACTTAAGGTATCAACACTAACTTCTGCAACTGCTGCACCAAACGCATAGTAGTAAAAAGGGCGACCTTGGCCGATTGAGCGATCGTAGTGAATAAGTGGCGTGGCATAGAAGCCTTTTTCTGACAAGGATATACGGTTGAGGTATGCCGTTTGTACTAACTCGCCCCAGGGAATCCTTTGCTCACTTTCTCCAATACCTGCTACCAGCATACCCTCTTCCAAGCGCATGCCTTCACGATCTAGGCCTTGTGCAAAGTGTTGGGCTGCAAAGTCAAAGAGTCGTTCACGCAGTTTGCTCGCAGCATCTCGTGCGGCCATGCCATTTAGGTCAGCACCGCTAGAGGCGGCAGTAGGGGAGGTGTTGGGAATCTTGTCTGTTCGGGTTGCGCTAATACGTACGCTGTTTAAGTCCAACCCCAGCTCCCGTGCAACTACTTGGCAAACTTTGGTATGTAACCCCTGGCCCATTTCCGTTCCGCCATGATTGATCATGATGCTGCCATCGGTATACACATGGAGCAGAGCGCCCGCTTGATTGAGGTGCTTGGCGGTAAATGAAATACCAAATTTAACTGGGGTGAGCGCTAGCCCTTTTTTAATAATGGGGCTGTTGGCGTTATATTGAGTGACGGCTTTACGTCGTGCCCAGTAATCACTGTCGCTTTCTAGCTTTTCAACCAGTGTATGGAGCAACTGTCGTTGGTCAACTTGCTGGCCGTAATGGGTGACTTCGCGCCCATCGCGGTAGAAATTACGTTTACGCACCGTCAGTGGATCTTCACCAATCTGGCGGGCAATGTCATCCATCGCGGCTTCGATGATCATCATCCCCTGGGGGCCACCAAAGCCGCGGAAAGCAGTATTTGATGCTGTGTGGGTTTTGGCGCGATGGCCAGTCACACGTGCACTACCCAATGAGTACGCATTGTCCGCGTGAAACATTGCGCGATCAACAATAGCGTCGGAAAGATCGGGTGAATATCCACAGTCGCCAATAACTGTAATATCACCGCCTTGGATAACACCTTTAGTATCAATAGCCAGCTGGTAGCGGTTATGAAAAGGATGGCGCTTGCCGGTGGCGCGCATATCCTCGCTGCGCGGTAGACGTAGTCGTGTCGCTCTACCTGTTCGGCGGGCAATTAGTGCAGCAATACAGGCCCAGGGGGACGCTTGGGTTTCCTTGCCTCCAAATCCACCACCCATACGTCGTACTTCAACGGTGACTGCGTGGAACGGGATGCCGAGTACTTCGGCAACAAGTTTTTGAGTTTCGCTGGGGTGTTGATTGGAGGTATGCACCATGACCCCCTCGTCTTCTGTTGGCAATACGATGCATGCTTGCCCCTCGAGGTAGAAGTGCTCTTGCCCGCCGATGAATAGCTCACCTTCAATTATTTGCTCTGCTGTGCGCAGTGCTTCCTGCCAGTCACCGCGTTGCTGCACATGAGTGGGGCGGACTACTTCTTTACGCTCTGCAGCAGCGACAGGATCTAGGTTTGCTGGTTGTTCATTAATATGCAGCTTGGCAAGTGTAACGGCTCGACGAGCAGCCTGTAACGATGTGGCGGCCACGGCGAAGATACATTGGCCTGCGTAGCTAATTTCCTGATCAACGAAAATAGGGTCACCGGGGAATACCGGGCCAATGTCTGTATGTCCTGGCACGTCGTGAAAAGTAATCACATCGATAACGCCAGGCGCTTTTTTTACCGCATCAAGCTCAAGTTTTGTTAGCACCCCGTGAGCAACAGGCGAAAGCCCCAGTGCGACATGCAACGCATCTACGGGTGCTTTTATGTCGTCAATGTAAGCGGCTTTGCCGGTAACATGTTTTTCAGCGCTTTCATGAAAGCTTGAGACACCGGCGTGACATTGCCCATGGCTATCAACGGTATGCCGGGCCAGCGGGCTCGCGCCTTGAATATGGTCATGTAGTTCGCGGCGGGCACGGCTGCTATCGCTATCAAGTTTAGTGAGCGTACGCATGGAGCATTACCTCCTGATTCGGAACCGAAAGCGTTAAATAGAGGCGTTCGAGCAGGTTCAGGGCAGCCTGCTGACGATAGTGCTGGCTACCACGCACATCACTCATGGGAGAGAACTCGTTGGCTAACGCTTGCTGAGCTGCTTGAAAACTAGCTCTTGAAGGGGGGTGGCCTTCTAAGGCGACTTCGGTGCGAGAGGCTCGCTTAGGCGTCGCGGCCATACCGCCAAAGGCAATGCGGACATCTCGCATAACACCATCTTCCAGCCGGTAACAGAAGGCACCCAGTACAGCCGAAATATCATCCTCACGCCGTTTGGAAAGCTTCCAAACCCGTAGCGAGACCGTATCCGATAATTGTGGAATGAATATCCTGCTGATAACCTCGTCGTTAGCAAGGTCAGTTTTTTTGTAGTCGATAAAAAACGCACTTAAGGGAATCTGGCGTACGCCGGTATAGCTAGCTAATTCTAGCCAAGCATTGAGAGCAAGTAACACCGGTGGTGTATCGCCAATTGGTGACGCGTTAGCAATGTTGCCGCCAAGAGTTCCTCTATTGCGTACTTGTTGAGAGCCCAGCCGATGAAGCAAATGTGCAAAAGCAGGGAAGTGGCTGTCGAACAAGGGCTCAAGCTGCGAATAAGTGACTCCCGCCCCAATCCACCAGCCAGGTTGTCCTTGGAAGGACGCAGCCTCGATCTGGCCCAGTTCAGTTACCCGGGAGACGTCAATCAACTGATTTAAAGCGGTAAGGCGCTGGGTACTTTCCAGCCATAAATCTGTTGCTCCTGCGACCAGTCGAGCGTTAGGGTAGCGGCTTCGTATATTGGTCAGCTCGACAAGCGTCGTCGGTTGGGCAAATAGCGGCGCATCACTGGTGGTCGATTCTGGTATGGCAAGAGGGGCTGAGGCAAGAGGAGCGCAGTTGGTTAGCGTGGCATCAAACCACTGTGGTGGCTCCCATTGGATATTCTGCATGCTTAATGCAGCATCGCGGATTGGACGATAGCCTGTGCAGCGGCAAAGGTTTCCACCGAGAGCAGCCTCAAGCCTGACTGGCGTTAGGGGAGCTGAACGTTGCTGTTGAGCGGTATGCAGCGTAAAAAGCGACATGACGATACCCGGTGTACAGAAACCGCACTGGCTACCGTGACACTCAATCATCGCCTGCTGGGCAGGGTGTAGCTTGCCTTCAGTGGCTAGCCCTTCAACCGTAACCAGATGTTGGCCATGCAACTGATGGGCAGGTGTGATGCAGGCGTTAACGCTTAAAAAATTGCCCTGAGGATCACTTGGATTGTTAATTGCCACTGTGCAAGCGCCGCAGTCCCCGGATGCGCAACCCTCTTTCGTGCCAGTGGTCCCCAAAAGATCGCGTAACAGCGTTAGAATGCTGGTATCAGGGGGGACATTGCACTGCTTGGGGGTGCCATTGAGCAGAAACTCAATCGTAGCCATGCCAAACTCCGTTATGATTGTTCTGACCGATCGGTCAAGTGTGTTTGAGCTTGGAACAAAATGACGCGCCTTGCAAGACTTTGTTTGCTGCACTTTGATAGTGCGATTAATGCTAATGCGCCCCTTTTTGTAGCGTTACTTCGCCGAGGCGGCGACATACTAATCACGGAAGTACCCAAAACACGCAATGAGCGTTGCTTATTAAAGGAGCTTACTCAATGATGGCTGATACCGCTAATCATGAAAATGCCAGCAGAGATCGTATTGAACAAAGCATACTGAGCGCGGCTGAACAGGTGTTTTCACAACATGGTTATCGTGGTGCCAGTCTGCAAGCAATTGCTGACCGAGCAGGCCTTCCCAAGGCAAACATTCTCTATTACATGGGGAATAAACAGGCGCTGTACGTACGTCTGCTTAATCGGATGATGAGCCGCTGGAATGCGGTGCTCGAAGATATTACGCCGGAGAGCGATCCTGGGCAGGTGCTTAGCGATTTTATTCGCACCAAAATGGTGCTTGGGCAACGTTACCCTGAAGGCTCAAAATTATTCGCAGCCGAAATTTTGGCTGGTGCACCTTTCTTAAATGACTACCTATCCGGTGAACTAAAGGAGTGGGTTACCTCCCGTGCAGCGATTATCCGCCAATGGTCAGCCCAGGGAAAAATGGATGACGTTGATCCACGGTGGCTTATCTTTCTGATCTGGTCGTCTACCCAGCACTACACTGAATATAGTGCTCAAGTAAGTGGAATTTTGGGAACACAGGCATTGAGCGAAGCAGATTTCGAGTCCATTTGCCAATTTCTTGAACACGTCATCTTAAAAGGGTGCGGCATTTCTCAGCCGCACCTGCTTGGTGGCGCACCTCTAAACTAATGATGTCTACGCTTCCTATCGAGCAACACCTTGCCCCGATACAAGAGGCATTGGGCATCCACCACCGACTCATTTTAATAGCCCAGCCGGGGGCCGGTAAAACGACGCGTGTGCCGCTTGATTTACTTAATAGTGCTTGGGCAAAAGGCCACAAGCTACTACTGCTAGAACCTCGCCGGGTGGCTGCACGCTTAGCAGCAGGCTATATGGCCAAACAGCTTAATGAGCCGGTCGGCAAAACAGTGGGTTACCGTATGCGGGGAGACAGCAAAGTAAGCCCTGAAACACGACTGGAGGTAGTGACTCAAGGTGTGCTGACCCGGATGCTGCAGGATGACCCGTTATTGGAAGGTGTCGCGGGTATTATTTTCGATGAGTTCCATGAGCGTAGTATTGAAGCAGACTTAGGGCTGGCACTGTCGCTGGATATTCAGCAGAGTGTTAGGGATGATTTGCGGCTTATCGTGATGTCCGCCACGATGGATGTCGCTGCTGTGAAAAACATTCTAGGAGATGATGTCCCAGTCATTGAGAGTACTGGGCGTGAGTACCCTGTTGAAACGTTGTATCGGCCCGCAAGTGGTGGCGAATCATTAGAAGTGGCTACCTATCGAGTTCTGTGCGAGGCATTAGCGAGGGTGGATACCGATGATGTACTAATTATTCTCCCAGGAGTGGCAGAAATTTCTCGGTTAGTGTCAGTGTTGGACCGCAGTACTCTGGATATCGAAGTGCGAGCATTACACGGCAGTATGCCTATTGAAGCTCAGCAGGCAGCATTAGCGCCTCATACAGTACGCCAGCGTGTGATTGTGTCAACGGCCATTGCCGAATCAAGCGTCACGGTTGATGGTGTCAATGTGGTGATTGATGCTGGTTTGGAGCGCGTGCCGTGCTTTCAGCCGCGGACTGGGCTTACTCAGTTAACTACTCATCGGGTTAATCGCGCCAGTGCCGATCAGCGCCGCGGACGAGCAGGACGCCAACAGCCAGGTACCTGTTATAGGTTATGGCCGCAAGAGCAACCATTAGTGGCTCATGGCGAACCTGAAATAGCGCAGGCCGATTTGTCCAAGCTAGCGCTTGAACTTGCCCTATGGGGAGCTCGCTCCCCAAATGAGCTGTCATGGGTTTCTCCTCCACCTAAAGGCGCCTGGCAAAGTGGCCAGGCGTTACTGCATCAACTAGGCATCCTTGACTCACAAGGTTTACTAACGCCTCTCGGTAAGAAAAGTGTGCCTTGGCCACTTGAGCCTCGATTAGCGGTGATGCTAGCCAGGGCTGAGTCACTCAATGCGGTGGCGCTAGCCTGCGCTCTCGCTGCCTTGCTGGAAAGTAGAGAGCGTGTCAGCGGCCCACTACGTGACGCCTTGGCACAGCGTGTTAGGCAGCCTGCTCAGTATCCCCATTGGCGTAGGGAAGCGAGGCGTTTGGCCAGCATAGCGGGTACGGAGCTTTCTCCGGATATGTCCTATGAGCCACTGGGAGCACTGCTGGCGCTGGCGTATCCCGACCGTGTTGGGCAGCTTATTACCCCCGGCCGCTTCAAACTTGCTAATGGTAAAACTGCTACGTTGCCAATTAGTCATCCGTTGATGAATGTCTCTTACCTTGTTGCAGTTAGCGTTGAGGGTGCTTCCAGCGAGGCGTCTATTTACTTGGCAGAGCCTATTACGTTGGCAGTACTGGTAGAGCTTTACCCAGCAATCCAGCAGTGGGAGGAGCTGATTACTTGGTCAGATACCCAGGGGAAGCTTATAGGAGAAACCGTTCAACGCCACGGTGAGCTGGTATTAGCCGCACGCCCATTGACGTCGCTTCCTGCTGATGCCGTTAAGCAGGCGCTACTCAACGCCTTTAAGCAACGCCCTGAGTCTTTGTTCAGCGATAAAATCCGGCAGTTGCAGGGGCGTATGGCGTTGCTTAACGATATTTTTCCAGGCAAGTGGCCGGATTGGTCTGCGCGGGAGCTCGTAGAAACGCTTGATACTTGGTTAGCTCCCTATGTTGTGGGGGTAACGCGCTTAATTCAACTGGAGAAAATGCCGTTCCATAGCTACTTGTTAGCCACATTGAGCTGGGATGAGCAGAAGGCTTTTGAACGGCTAACACCACCTTCACTGGCGGTACCCAGTGGTAATCAAGCCGCTGTTGATTATGCACCCTGTTTAGAGGGGCGGTCGCCAGTGCTAGCGCTAAAACTACAAGAAGCATTTGGTTGGCAGGACACACCTACTATTGTCGATGGGCGGGCGCCGGTTATGGTCCACCTTTTATCGCCAGCTAGAAGACCTCTTCAGATTACCCAAGACCTGCGTAGTTTTTGGCTAAACGGCTACCCAGAGGTGCGTAAGGAAATGCGCGGACGCTACCC